>CAZADG010000071.1:0-15525 GCA_964483865.1 uncultured Mycobacterium sp.
CACCAGCATGGTGGCGTCGCCGCCGTCGTCGAGGATCATGTTGGCCGGCTCACCGGGCCAGGTGAGCATCTGCTCGGCCGCCCACCAGTACTCCTCGAGCGACTCGCCCTTCCAGGCGAAGATCGGCACGCCGAGGGGTTCCTCCGGGGTGCCGTTGGGGCCGACGACGCACGCCGCGGCGGCGTGGTCCTGGGTGGAGAAGATGTTGCAACTCGCCCATCGAACTTCAGCACCGAGCGCCACAAGCGTTTCGATCAGCACCGCGGTCTGCACGGTCATGTGCAACGAACCGGAGATCCGAGCACCCTTGAGGGGCAGCACGTCGGCGTACTCGCGGCGCAACGCCATCAGACCCGGCATCTCGTGCTCGGCCAGCCGGATCTCCTTGCGGCCGAACTCGGCCAGTGACAGATCGGCGACCTTGAAGTCAATGCCGTTGCGGGAATCTGCGGTCATGGTCAGGGCAGAAGTCATGGCGATTACGGTAACCGGACCGGGCCGCAATCAAGGAATCGGGTCGGCACCCCCGAGATCGCCCGCTGCGCTTCCCCTCGCGCTTGCCGCCGTGCTTCCCCCCCTGCCTCCCCCCGCATACCGCTCGGCAAAGGGCGTCATCAGCCGGGCCAGGTCAGCGGGCACATCATGGTCGGCCGCCGAGTCACCCTCCACCGGCATCGAGACGTAGCTCATCGCAAGCCGCACGATAGCCCGCGCCAGCACACCGGCCTCGACCTCGTCGACCCGCACCCAACTGCCGGTGATCGCCGCGGTGAGGCGGGCCGAACATTGGGTGATGATCGGGCCGCTGTCGGTGGTGATGATCTGCAGCAGGTCCGGTTTGGCCCCACCGGAGAGCAGCGACATGACCAGCGGATCGGCGGCCGAGTCGGTGAAGAAGGATCGAAAGCCGTCCAGGAAGGCGGCATGGAGGTCACCGACGTGACCGTCGATGGCGGTGGAGACGTCGTCGACCAGTCGGGTCGCCAACCGCAGCGCGTAGCCCTGGGCCAGCCCCTTCCGTGAGCCGAACTCGTTGTAGATGGTCTGCCGGCTGACCCCGGCGGTGCGGGCCACGTCGGAGAGGGTGATCGCCGACCAGTCCTTGGTCAGCAACTCCTGACGCATGGCGTCCAGGACGGTGTCACGCAGGCTGTCGCGTTGCTGGTCCACGGACTCCGCTTATCGGGCGGGCGCCGACTCGGCCAGTCGCTGGCCGAGAACCGAGTGCCGGTACCCGTAGAACGCGTAGACCGCGATGCCGATCGCCATCCAGATCACGAACCGGATCCAGGTCAGGGCGGTCAGATTCAGCATCAGCCAGAGGCAGGCCAGGATCGACAGGATGGGCAGCACGGGCACGAACGGTGCCCGAAATCCGCGGTTCAGGTCGGGCCGGGTACGGCGCAGAATGATCACCCCGGCCGAGACCAGCACGAAGGCGAACAGCGTGCCGACGTTCACCATCTCCTCGAGCTTGGACATCGGGAACGCGGTCGCGGCCACGGCGATCAGGATGGCGACGACGACGGTGATCCGCACCGGGGCGTCGCGCTCGTTCGTCATCGCCAGGCCGCGGGGCAACAGCCCGTCGCGGGCCATCGCGAACATCACCCGGGACAGGCCGAGGACAAGCACCATCACCACGGTGGTCAGGCCGGCCAAGGCGCCGATCGAGATGATCTTGGCCGCCCAGTCCACGCCGTTGAGGGAGAACGCGGTGGCCAGGTTGGCGTGGCCGCCACTCTTGTCCCGCAGTTCGGTGTAGCTGACCATCCCGGACAGCACCACCGAGACCGCGACGTAAAGCACGGTGACGATGGCCAGCGAGGCCAGGATGCCGCGGGCGACATCGCGTTGCGGATTCTTGGTCTCCTCGGCGGTGGTGGCGACCACATCGAATCCGATGAACGCGAAGAACACGATGGAGGCACCGGCCAGCACCCCGTACCAGCCGTAGTGGCTGCCGCCGCCGCCGGTGATCAACGAGAACACCGACTGGTCGATACCCGTTCCGGCCGCGCCCTTGCCGGTTTCGGTCGGCGGGATGAACGGGGAGAAGTTCTCCGGCTTGATGTAGAACGCGCCGACGCCGATCACCAACAGGACGACGGAAACCTTGACGGCGGTGATCACGGCGGAGAAGTGCGAGGACACTTTGGTGCCGACGGCCAGCAGGGTGGCGACGACGGTGATGATGAGCAGTGCGCCCCAGTCGAAGTCGAATCCGCCGATCTTCACCGTCCCACCGCCGAAGCCGAACACCGTTCCCAGATAACTCGACCAGCCCTTGGCGACCACCGCCGCACCCACGGCGAACTCGAGGATCAGGTCCCAGCCGATGATCCAGGCGACGAACTCCCCGAAGGTGGCGTAGGAGAAGGTGTAGGCACTGCCTGCGACCGGCAGGGTGGAGGCGAATTCGGCGTAACACAGCGCGGCCAGCGCGCAGGTGATGGCGGCGATGATGAAGGACACCGACAGGGCGGGACCGGTGATGTTGCCGAAGGTCGTCGCGGTCACGGTGAAGATGCCCGCGCCAACGACCACCGAAACCCCGAAGACCGTGAGATCCCACCAGGTGAGTTGCTTTCGGAGCCGGGTGGACGGTTCGTCGGTGTCCCGGATGGACTGTTCCACCGACTTCGTGCGCACGGCTCTCATCCGCGGGGCGGCCATGCGCGCAGACGCTACTAGGTCACAGGCCCACCGTGGCGCGGAACAACCGGCTCGGAACCGAAGCCTCCACCCGGATCGGGCCGTCGTCGGCGGCCACCCAGGCCGCCTCGCCGCGGTCGATCCGCAGCTCGTCGGACTTCGCCCGGGCGATCACCGAACCCTCGGTGCAGACCAGGATCTGCGGACCGTCGTGGCGCGACGGGGCATCCACCTCGTGACCGAGGTTGTCCCCGTCGAGCGTCAGGACCGACGCCGCGAACTCGGCCGTCGGGGTGTCGTAGACCAGCTCGAGTCCGTCCCGGTGAGTGGCCACCCGGGCATCGGGCACCGGGTCGAAATCGAGCACCCGCAACAGTTCGGGCACATCGACGTGCTTCGGTGTCAGCCCGCCACGAAGGACGTTGTCGGAGTTGGCCATCACCTCCATCGCGACGCCATGCAGGTAGCTGTGGAGGTTGCCGGCGGGCAGGAAGATTCCCTCTCCGGGGCTCAGGCCGATCCGGTTGAGCAGCAGCGCGGCCAGCACGCCGGCGTCGCCGGGGTAGCGCTCGCCGAGCTCCAGAAGGGTTCGCGACTCCGGAGCGAATTCCGTTGCTCCGGAACGGATGTAGCTGACAGCGCCCTCCAGGACAGCCGGAATGAGGTTGTCGATATCGGGTTGGGGGGCGGTGATCCAGGTGGTGAACAGGGCACGCAGACCGGCGGCATCGGACTGGTCGGCCAGCAGAGCGATGTAGGGATCCAGCCCCGGCACGGACAGTGCCTTCATCAGCGCCACCGACCGTGCGGCCGGACGGAAGCCGGCAAGGGCGGCGAAATCGCTGAGCGCAACCAGTAATTCGGGTTTGTGGTTTCGGTCGCGGTAGTTGCGTACCGGCGAATTGACCGGCACGCCGGCGCGGTCCTCCCGTTCGAATCCCTCCACCGCCTGCCTGGCGCTGGGATGGGCCTGCAGCGACAGCGGCTCGTCGGCGGCGAGCACCTTGACCAGAAACGGCAGTACGTCACCGAAACGCTCCCGCACCGTCGGGCCGAGTTCGCCGTCGGGATCGTCGGCGATCGCGTCGAGCAGCGAGATCTCACCGCCGGCACCCTCCAGCCGGGCCGGATCGCCGGGGTGAGCACCGAGCCAGAGCTCGGCCTCGGGATGCGGGGTCGGCGCCGGCCGGCCGGTGAACTCGGCGATCGCCGTGCGCGATCCCCACGCGTACGTCCGAACAGCTCCTCGTATCAGCCGCACGACTTCACTATCCCCCCGCCAAACTCAGATACACCGCGGCCATTTCCAGGCGGACCGCCAAGGTGGCGAGCTGCTGGCCGATGCCGGCATTGCTTTGCGGGATGGATCCTGCCTCGCCGACGTCCTCGACACCCACCACATCGACGCCGTCGATGCCGGCGATCCGGGCGGCCACCACCGGGCGCTCGTCATCGAGTGTCAGCGCCAGTACCCGTGGGCGGGTCGGCAGCGGACCGTCGATCTCCTCGTCGTGGAACAGCGAATCAACCGGGTTGTGGAATCCAGCGGCCGCGGCATTGCGCACGGCCACCATCGCGTCGGCGAGGCCGGTGGCACCCACTGGACGACCGGCGATCCGCAGCAGCACCGTCGCGGCGTGCCGGGCCAGCACGGCGGTGGCCTGGCAGTCTCCGGCGAGCACCACCGGCCGACCCGACATCCGTTCGGCCAGCATCTTGGCCGGGTTGGTGAAGACCTCGCGAGACACGCTGTTACGCAACGCCTCGGCGTCGAGTTCGTCGGCCAGCGCATTCAGATCAGTGCCCGCCGCCAACGCCGAGTCCACCGCCGCCAGCGTCGCCAGGCCGGCAGCGAGGTAACGGCACAGTCCGAACTCCTCGGGGACCCAAAGCCGGGGCGCCAGCACCGCGGCACGACCGGCAGTGGCGTCCCGCAGCGGGCCTTCGTAGGGCGCGGCGACCACGACGCGCGCTCCCCTGCGCACGGCCGTGGCGGCGGCGGAGACCAGCGTCGGGTCACCAGGGTCGTCGCCGGCGACGACCAGGACATCCAGTGGGCCGATCCAGGGCAGCGGGCCGGCGGCCAGAACCAGGGGCTCGCCGGCGGAGCCACCGAGCGCGGCGGCGAGCATTGCTCCGGCGGCCTGGGCCGGACCACGACCGGCCAGCCAGATCACCGTTCGGGGACGCTGGCTCCCGGCGATCGGCTCCAGCGCGCCCTCCTCGACAGCGGCGGCCATCGCCCGCACCTGGGCGCCGGCCATTGCCGCGGCGCGCAACTTTCCGTCGCGATCCGCATCCAGCAGGCCCTCGGTGTCGTCGAGATCCACCGTCGCCTGCGCCGAGCTCACGCTCCCGCCCTGCCGCGCGCGCCGATCTGGTCGGCAGCCCGCTTGACGATCGCCTGCACCGCATCAGCGGTGGGAGCCTCCACGTTGAGCCGCAACAACGGCTCGGTATTGGAGGACCGAAGGTTGAACCACGATCCGTTGCCGAGATCAACGGTGACGCCGTCCAGCTCATCGGTCGAAACCGTCTCCGCGGCAAAGGAATCGAGGACCGCCGCCACGCAGGCCGGTGCGTCCTCGACGCGGAAGTTGAGCTCCCCCGATGCCGCGTAGCGCTGGTAGCCACGCATCAGTGCCGACAGCGGCCGGTCCTGCTCTCCCAGAGCTGCCAGCACGTGCAGCGCTGCCAGCATGCCCGAGTCCGCACCCCAGAAGTCGCGAAAGTAGTAGTGCGCGGAATGCTCGCCGCCGAAGATCGCGCCACTGTCGGCCATCAGGCCCTTGATGTAGGAGTGACCGACCCGGGAGCGCACCGGCGTTCCGCCCCGTTCGGCGATCAACTCGGGCACCACCCGTGAGGTGATCAGGTTGTGGATCACCGTCGCGCCCGGCTCGCGGGCGAGTTCACGATCCGCCACCAGAGCGGTCACCGCCGAGGGTGACACCGGTTCGCCGCGCTCGTCGACGACGAAGCAGCGGTCGGCGTCGCCGTCGAAGGCCAGTCCGATGTCAGCGCCGGTGCGGCGCACGAAATCCTGAAGGTCCACCAGATTCGCCGGTTCCAACGGATTGGCCTCGTGGTTGGGAAAGGAGCCGTCCAGTTCGAAGTACAGCGGGAGCAGCGTCAGCCCCGGGACGGCGCCCAGGACGGCCGGCGCGGTGTGCCCGGCCATCCCGTTGCCGGCGTCTACAGCGACCCGCAGTGGCCGCAGTGCACCGACGTCGACCAACGAACGGAGGAATGCGCCGTACTCCCCGAGTACATCGCGATCATCGATGGTGCCGCGCGGCCCGTCCCAGTTCGGCACCCCGGCGATGACGTCCTCGCGGATCACCGCCAGCCCGGTGTCCTCGCCGACCGGCTTGGCAGCCGCGCGACACATCTTGATGCCGTTATAGGCGGCCGGGTTGTGGCTGGCGGTGAACATCGCGCCAGGGCAGTCCAGCAGACCGGAGGCGAAGTAGAGCTCATCGGTGGAAGCCAGTCCGATCCGCACGACGTCCAGGCCCTGCGACCGCACTCCGTCAGCGAAGGCTCCGGCCAGCGACGGAGAGCTTTCACGCATGTCGTAGCCGATGACCACCCGCGAACTGCCGTCCGCGGCCTCGGTGCGCATCAGCCGGGCGAAGGCTGCGCCGACGTCGCGCACGAATGCCTCGTTGATCTCCTCCCCTACCAGTCCGCGCACGTCGTAGGCCTTGATCACGCGACGAACGTCGGCGGCGGGCCTTGACATGGCAGAACTCCTTGGGGCCTTGGACAGGGACCGTGAACTGGGCGCCTGGATCTACTGGCCATCAAGCCTAGCCGCTGAGGGCGCGCGGGAAATCCGACTCTTCGGGGAGCGAGGGTGCCGGGACCGTCGCGGAAGGGGGGTCAGTCGCCCGGGTCCGGCAGAACCCGCAAGTGCCCGCGCCGGCGGCCGGCCGACCCGGCCCTGGGCGATGGCGGGGAGAACCCGCTCAGCGGGGTCCGGTCCCCCAAGGACGGGGATCCGATCGGGTCGGAGAAACCCGGCAGCGGCGAACCGCCCGCGACCTTCCCTTCCCGCACCGCTTCCGCCAGAGCGACGAGATCGTCCTCATCCGGATTAGTCGGCAGCGGCCCGGCGTGACGCACCAGTTCCCAACCGCGCGGAGCGGTGATCCGACTGGCATGGCTCAGGCACAGGTCCCAGGAGTGCGGCTCCCGGATGGTGGCCAGCGGTCCCACCACGGCAGTCGAGTCGGCGTAGACGTAGGTCAGAGTCGCCACCGCATAGTGCGCGCATCCAGGCCGGATGCAGCGACGGGGAACATTCACGCCGGTGAGGCTATCGCGGCGAGAATGCGGCGTGACGTCGGACACGCGCGGTCGGCGGGCGGTCGATGTTGAACCGTTACGATCTGCAGTTCATGGCCGACACCCGCAGTTCCCGGCGCGGTGGCGGGTCGGGCGGATCCCGCCGCGGACGCGAGATGCGGGGGCCGCTGCTGCCGCCGACCGTGCCAGGCTGGCGCAGCCGCGCCGAACGGTTCGACATGGCGGTGCTGGAGGCCTACGAGCCCATCGAACGCCGCTGGCATGAGCGGCTCGCCGAACTTGATGTGGCCGTCGACGAGATACCCCGAATCGCGCCACGAGACCCCGACAGTGTGCAATGGCCGCCGGAGGTGGTGGCCGACGGGCCGATCGCCCTGGCTCGGCTGATCGCGGCCGGGGTGGACGTCCGCGGAAACGCCACGCGGGCCCGAATTGTGTTGTTCCGCAAGCCAATCGAGAGGCGAGCGAAGGATTCGGTCGATTTGACCGATCTGTTACACGAGATTTTGGTGGCGCAGGTCGCCACCTACCTGGGCGTCGAACCCGGAGTCATCGACCCGAGTATGGACCCCGACGACTAGGCGTCCCGGCGAGAGCGGACGTCAGATGATGCCGCGCTTGAGGCGCCGGCGCTCACGCTCGGACAGGCCGCCCCAGATGCCGAAGCGCTCGTCGTTGGCCAGAGCGTATTCCAGGCACGCGTCACGCACCTCGCACCCGAGGCAGATCCGCTTGGCCTCGCGGGTGGAACCGCCCTTCTCGGGGAAAAACGCCTCCGGATCGGTCTGCGCGCAGAGAGCCTTCTCCTGCCACAGCGGATCGTCCGGAGTCAGTGGTCCATCGATCAGATCCGGCACCACACTCAGATGAGCCCGCGTGGCGGTGGGTGCGCTCAGCGCCCCGAGAAAGTTCTCATACGACATGCCCGACCTCCTTACCTGATTTCGCTGTGAAGCATTGACTGCGTTCGAACATTTGGTCGAATCACGGTCTGCGACACCGAAACCGGCAGGTACACCGCGAAATGACACTGGTGTGATTAGACATTGCCGCAGTGCCCCGGTCAAGCCGTTCCCGCGTTTTCCCTACCACTTTCGTGACCTGATTCGGCGTGTCGAAACCTTGGCGTGTCTAGCGAGTTACGTCACTGTGACTCCCCTGCATGCCCGCGCGGCCGACCGAATACGCTCGGTCGCTGTGAAGGTCACCGTTCTGGTAGGGGGTATCGGGGGCGCGCGTTTTCTGCTCGGTGTTCAGCGACTTCTCGGCCTGGGCCAGTTCGCCGAGGATGCCGATACCGGCCATGAGCTGACCGCTGTTGTCAACGTCGGCGACGACGCCTGGATGTATGGCGTTCGAATCTGCCCGGATCTGGACACCTGCATGTACACCCTCGGCGGCGGTATCGATCCCGAGCGCGGCTGGGGGCATCGCGACGAAACCTGGCACGCCAAGGCGGAACTCGCGGCCTATGGCGTTCAACCGGACTGGTTCGGGCTGGGGGATCGCGACCTTGCCACCCACCTGGTACGCAGCCAGATGTTGCGTGCGGGCTATCCACTGGGACAGGTGACCGAGGCGCTGTGCCACCGATGGGCCCCCGGCGCCTCATTGTTGCCGGCCAGCGACGACCGCTGCGAGACCCACGTCGTGGTGACCGATCCAGACACTGGCGAGAAGAAGGCGATTCACTTTCAAGAGTGGTGGGTGCGGTACCGCGCCAAGATTCCCACCCACAGTTTCGCTTTCGTCGGATCCGAGACCGCCACCGCCGCACCGGGTGTCGTCGAGGCCATCACCGGCGCCGACGTGGTGATGCTGGCCCCATCCAACCCCGTGGTCAGCGTCGGGTCCATTTTGGCCATCGGCGGCATCCGATCCGCGCTGCGGTCCACATCGGCCCCCGTCGTCGGCTACTCCCCCATTGTCAGTGGAAAACCGTTGCGCGGCATGGCCGACGAATGCCTCTCGGTGATCGGGGTGGAAAGCAGTTCCGAGGCGGTCGGTCGGCATTACGGTGCCCGGTCGGCCACCGGGCTTCTGGATTACTGGCTGATTCACGAGAGCGATGAGGCCGATGTGGCCGGTGTGACAGTGCGTTCCATCCCCTTGCTCATGTCGGCCCCGGAGAAAACCGCCGACATGGTGCGCGCCGGATTCGAACTCGCCGGGCTGCGGCCGTGAGCGCCGACCCCCGCCCGACGGCGGCGCCGAGCGCCGACCCCCGCCCGACGGCGGCGCCGAGCGCCGACCCCCGCCCGACGGCGGCGCCGAGCGCCGACCATGGATCCGCGGCGCCCATCGAGATCATTCCCATAACCGGACTACCCGAGTTCCGACCCGGAGACGATCTCGCGGCGGCCATCCGCGCCGCCGCACCCTGGCTGCGCGACGGCGACATCGTTGTGGTCACCAGCAAGGTGGTCTCCAAGTGCGAGGGCCGGGTGGTGGCTGCCCCGAACGACCCCGAAGAGCGGGATGCGCTGCGCCGCAGGCTCATCGAGCAGGAGGCGGTTCGTGTTCTGGCGCGGAAGGGCCGCACGCTGATCACCGAGAACCGGCATGGTCTGATTCAGGCGGCGGCCGGAGTGGACGGATCCAACGTCACCACGACCGAACTGGCGCTGCTGCCTGAGGATCCCGATGCCAGTGCGGCCCGTCTGCGCGCCGCCCTGGGAGGAATCGCCGTGGTGCTCACCGACACAATGGGTCGGGCGTGGCGCAACGGTCAGACCGACACCGCGATCGGCTCGGCCGGCCTTGCGGTTCTGCACAGCTATGCCGGCGCCCAGGACAGCCACGGCAACGAGTTGTTGGTCACCGAAGTCGCCGTCGCCGACGAACTCGCCGCGGCCGCCGATCTGGTCAAGGGCAAGCTGACCGGTGTACCAGTCGCGGTGGTGCGCGGACTGGCGTTGCCCGATGACGGCTCCACCGCGGCCCGGTTACTGCGCGGCGGTGAAGACGATCTCTTCTGGCTGGGCACCAACGAAGCGATCGATCTGGGCCGCCGGCAGGCACAGCTGCTACGCCGCTCCGTTCGCCGGTTCGCCGCCCGGCCGGTCGAACCGGAACTGATCCAGGACGCCGTCGCCGAGGCGCTCACCGCACCGGCGCCGCACCACACCCGGCCGGCCCGTTTCGTGTGGCTCGAGGACAGGCAGCGCCGCCGGGCACTTCTCGATGCGATGCGCGAAGCCTGGCGAGCCGACCTCGCCGCCGACGGCAGGGCCGCCGAACAGATCGAACGGCGGGTGGCACGCGGGCAGATTCTCTACGACGCCCCCGAGGTGATGATCCCGTTCATGGTGCCCGACGGTGCGCACCACTACCCCGACGCCGCCCGGACCACCGCCGAGCACACCATGTTCACCGTCGCGGTCGGGGCGGCGGTGCAGGCCCTGCTGGTGGCACTGGCTGTGCGCGGTGTGGGCAGCTGCTGGATCGGCTCGACGATCTTCGCCCCCGAGGTGGCCCGCAGCATTCTGGCACTACCGGCGGACTGGGAGCCGTTGGGCGCCATCGCCATCGGATACCCGGAAGAGGATGCCGGCCCACGCGACCCGGCCACGCCCGATGACCGGTTGCTGAGCCGATGACCGTGCACGAGTCGGTGATGTCCGCGCTCGCCGACTGGTCGGCACCTGACCCCGGACAGGATGCGCTGCGCCACGCGATACTGGCCTTTCTGCTCGCCCGACCTGACGGCTGCGAACGCGCCTGTGTCCCAGGGCATATCACGGCCTCCGCCCTGGTCGTCGATCACACCGGCACCCGGGTGTTGCTCACCTTGCATCCTCGGTTGGGACGATGGGTTCAACTGGGCGGGCACTGCGAACCCGTAGACGACGGGATCGTCGAGGCCGCGCTACGGGAGGCCACCGAGGAGTCCGGCATCACCGGGCTGCGGATCGACCCGGAACTGGCGGCGATTCACGTTCATCCGGTGACGTGCTCGCTGGGGGTTCCCACCCGCCACCTCGATCTGCAGTTCCTGGTTCATGCCCCGGAAGGAGCCGAGCCGGTCATCAGCGATGAGTCACTGGATCTGCGCTGGTGGGCCCTGGACGAGGCGCCCGCGGAGGACACCGGCCTTGCGCAACTGGTGGCGGCCGTCAGATGTCGCTTGAATACCTGATCCCGCAGTCCGGGATCAGCACTCCGGGCCAGACCCTGGCTCCGCGCAGCAACTCGCAGCGGGCGCCGATATCGGCTCCATCACCGATCACGCCGTCACGGACCAGCGCGCGCGGGCCGATCCGGGCGCCGAATCCGATGATCGAACGTTCGATCACCGCGCCCGGCTCGACGCGGACGCCGTCGAAGATCACCGCGCCGTCGAGTCGGACCCCGGCGCCGATCTCCGCGCCCCGGCCGACCACCGTCCCGCCGTACAGCAACGCCCCGGGTGCCACCGAGGCGCCGTCGTGCACCAGGCTCTCTCCGCGGTGCCCGCCGAGCGCCGGAGACGGCGCGATGCCGCGCACCAGGTCAGCCGAGCCGCGAACGAAATCCTCCGGGGTACCCATATCCCGCCAGTAGGACATGTCGACATAGCCGCAGACCTTGGCGCCGTCGCTCAACAGCGCCGGGAAAACCTCGCGCTCCACCGAGACCTCGCGGCCACGCGGGATGAGGTCGATGATGTGGCGCTTGAAGATGTACGTGCCGGCGTTGATCTGATCGGTCGGCGGGTCCTCGGTTTTTTCCAGGAACGCCACCACATTTCCGTCGGCGTCGGTGGGCACCGAACCGAATGCCCGGGGATCGCTGACCCTCACGAGGTGCAGGCTGAGGTCAGCGTCGCGCTCGTGATGGCTGACCAGCATGGCGCCCAGATCCATGCCGGACAACACGTCACCGTTGAACACCATGACGGTCTCGTTGCGCAGCTTCGGAATGACGTTGGCGATACCGCCGCCGGTTCCCAGCGGGGTCTCCTCGGTGACGTAGTCGATCTGCAGACCCAGCTTGGATCCGTCGCCGAACTCAGCTTCGAAGGTCTCCGCCTTGTAGGAGGTGCCAAGCACCACATGCTCGATGCCGGCGGCCGCGATCCGCGACAGCAAGTGGGTCAGGAACGGCAGCCCGGCGGTGGGCAGCATCGGTTTGGGTGCCGACAGTGTCAGCGGGCGCAGCCTGGTGCCCTTGCCGCCGACCAGCACGACCGCGTCGACGCGGGAGGGATCGACCGGTGTTAGCTCGGCACTCATGGCGCACCTCTCTGCAACTCGCGGCGGGACTTGCGCACCGCCGCCCACGCCCGGGCCCGCAGCGCGGCTTTCATCGTCCACCGCAACGGGGCCTGCCACCACCCCGTATGCCGATCCGAGAGGTAGATGTAGGTGCTGTCGTGATGTGCGCGCAGGTTGCGCGATGGATTACGTCCGGTTGAGTGCCCCTTGTCGTGCAGGATCTCCGATCCCGGTACGTAGACGTTGAGCCAGCCGGCCCGACCCAGCCGGTCGCCGAGATCCACGTCCTCCATGTACATGAAGTACCGCTCGTCGAAACCGCCGATGGCGTCAAAGGCCTTGCGGCGCATCAGGAGACAGGATCCGGACAACCAGCCCACCGGCCGCTCGCTGGGCTCCATGTGCTCCTGACGGTAGGAGCGGGTCCAGGGGTTGTTCTTCCAGACGAAACCGACTACGGCGTGCATCCCGCCGCGAACCAGTCCGGGCAGATGCCGGGCCGAAGGATAGACCGCACCATCGGGATCCCGGATGAGCGGGCCCACCGCACCGGCCTGTGGCCAGCGCTCGGCTGCCTCGAGCAGGGCATCGATGCTGCCCGGCGACCAGACCACGTCGGGGTTGGCGACCAGCACAAACTCGTTGCCTTCGCCATCGGCCGGAACCGTCGCTACGGCCCGGTTGACTGCGGTGCCGTAGCCCAGGTTGCCGCCGGTGTACAGCAGTGTGGTCCCCGGGTAGCGCTGCACCGCATCTTCGGGCGCGCCGTCAGTGGAACCGTTGTCGGCGATGATCACCTGCAACGGCAAGTCGGTGGCCACCGTCAGCGAGGACAGGAACCGGTCGAGATGCGTCCCGGACGAGTAGGTCACCGTGACCACGGTGAGGGCTGACTCGTTCACGGCGTCGAGGCTAACGGGGCATCGTCGACGGGGACGGCAAGCGCGGCCTGTAACGCGTCCCGCCAAGGCCGCAGCGGCCGAAGTCCGGCGCGCACCGACCCTTCCATCGACAGCGCCGAGAACACCGGGCGTCGGGCCGGACGCGGAACCGCGTCGGTGCCGACCGGACGCACCCGCCGCGGATCGGCGCCGAGCAGAGCGAACACCGCCTGGGCCTGTTCGAATCGGCTGACCGCACCGGCGTTGGCGACGTGCAGGATTGGTGCGTCGATTCCGCCGGCGGCGATCTGGAGCAGCGCGTCGACGAGATCCTTGGCGTAGGTCGGCGACCCGGTCTGGTCGGAGACCACGTCGATGGTCCGGTCGGTCGCCGCCACTCTGCGCATGACGGCCGCGAAGTCGCTGCCGGCGCCGCCGGTGTAGACCCAGGAGGTGCGCACCACGTGCGCATCCGGCAGTTCGGCGTGCACGGCCAGTTCGCCGTCGAGTTTGGTGCGGCCGTACACGCTGAGCGGGCCGGTCTGGTCGGCGATCTCGTAGGGTCGCCCCAGATCGCCGCTGAACACGTAGTCGGTGGACAGGTGGATCAGCCGGGCACCTGCCGCGGCGCAGGCCCTGGCCAGATTGCCGGGACCCACCGCGTTGACGGCGCGGGCGGTCTCGGGTTCGGCCTCGGCGGCGTCGACATTGGTGAAGGCGGCACAGTTGACCACCAGATCACCGCTGTGAATCCGCCGGCGGGCCGCCTCCGGGTCGGTGATGTCGAGGTCCCGGCGAGTGACGGCGCATACCTGGTAACCGTGCCGGGGTGCCTCCCCGGCGAGGAATCGGCCGACCTGGCCGCCGGCCCCGGTGATCAGCATCCGCACAGCGTTGAGTCTGGCACGCCGGTTGCGGCTCCCACCGATGCGGCCGGGTCACCAGTAGCCTAAGCGGGTGTCAGATGAGACTGAAGTGGCGGCAGTGACACATGCCCGTCCGCTGGCGCGGACCGTGATGGCGCTGCTGGCCGTGATGATCCTGCTCGGGACCGGGGTGGCATGGGGTTCGGTCCGTAACTTCGAGAGCGGCATCTTCCACTTCACCACCGCCCTGCTGGGCGGCCGGGATGGCGACGACGACGGCGCCACAGACATCCTGCTGGTCGGGATGGACAGCCGCACCGACGCACACGGCAACCCGCTCTCCGCAGAGGAACTGGCCGAACTGCACGCCGGCGACGAGACCGCCACCAACACCGACACCATCATCCTGGTCCGGATCCCGCACAACGGCCGCTCGGCCACCGCGATCTCCATCCCGCGCGACTCCTACGTGGAAGCGCCCGGGCTGGACAAGACCAAGATCAACGGCGTCTACGGCCAGGTCAAGCTGGACCGGATGAAGGAACTCGTCGAGAACCAGGGCGTGGACCCCGCGGTCGCCGAGCCGCAAGCCGTGGAGTCGGGTCGCAACGCGCTGATCAAGACGGTCTCCGACCTCACCGGGGTGACGGTCGACCACTACGCCGAGATCGGCCTGCTGGGCTTCTCGCTGATTACCGATGCCCTCGGTGGTGTCGAGGTGTGCCTGGACAACGCCGTTTACGAACCACTCTCGGGTGCGGACTTCCCGGCCGGCTGGCAGCGTCTGGACGGCCCGCAGGCGCTGAGTTTCGTCCGGCAGCGCCACGACCTGCCGCGCGGGGACCTCGATCGAGTGGTGCGCCAGCAGGTGGTGATGGCGTCCCTGGCCCACGCGGTCATCTCCGGCAAGACGCTGAAGAGTCCGGCAACCCTGAACCGGCTGCAGGATGCCATCCAGCGTTCGGTGGTGATCTCCTCGGGCTGGGACATCATGGACTTCCTCAAGCAGCTGCAGCGACTGGCCGGCGGCAACGTGGCCTTCGCGACCATCCCGGTGATCGCCGAGAACGGCTGGAGCGACGACGGCGCCCAGTCGGTGGTCACCGTCGACCCCGCCGCAGTGCAGACGTGGGTGAAGAGTCTGCTGGAGGACCAGGACCAGGGCAACACCGCCAAGATCACCTACACCCGTGATCAGACCACGGTCGACGTGGTCAACGACACCGATATCAACGGCCTCGCCGGTGCGGTCTCGGATAGGTTGACCGCGGTCGGGTTCGGCGGCGGGGAGATCGGAAACAACGACAAGCCGAAGGTCGCCGAGAGCCAGGTCCTGGCCGCCACCACCGATGACGTGGGCGCCGAGGCGGTCGCCCAGGAACTCGGCGGCCTCCCGGTCACAGCCGACCCGTCCATTCCGGCTGGAACGGTGCGGGTCGTGCTGGCCGAGGATTATCAGGGCCCGGGCTCGGGCCTGGATGGCACGCTGCCCACCGCCGCGACGGTCACCGACGCGGCTGCCGAAGCGGCCCCCAGCGAGGTTCCGCCGTCGCCGGTGATCACCGCGGGGCCGGACGATCCCAAGTGCGTCAACTAGCCCAGTGCGTCAACTAGCCC
>CAZADG010000071.1:15625-17095 GCA_964483865.1 uncultured Mycobacterium sp.
GTGCGTCAACTAGCCCCGTGCGTCCTATGACGCTGACCGGTGCGCTACTGGATCCGCTGCTCGGTCCCGGCGGCATGGGTCCGCGGATCACCTACTACGACGACGCTAGCGGCGAACGCATCGAACTGTCGACAGTCACCCTGGCGAACTGGGCGGCCAAGACGGCCAATCTGCTGCGCGACGAGATGGGCGCCGGTCCGGGAAGTCGGGTTGCGGTCCTGCTACCCGCACACTGGCAGACCGCGGCGGTGCTTCTGGGCGTGTGGTGGATCGGCGCGGAGGTCGTACTTCCTCATCCGGGCGCCCTGGCCGATATCAGCCTGTGCACGATCGACCGACTCGACGAGGCGGACGAGTCGGTCGCCGGCGGCGAGGTCGCCGTGCTGTCGCTGGACCCGTTCGGCAAGCCCGCACCGGGCCTGCCGATCGGGGTGACCGACTACGCCACCGCGGTGCGGGTGCATGGCGACCAAGTGGTCCCCGAACGTGTCCCCGGACCGGCACTCGACGGCCGGTCGGCCACCGAGGTCCTCGAGGCGGCCCGTCGCAGCGCCGATCGTCAGGGTCTGACAGCACAGGACCGGGTGATGTCGGATCGGACGTGGGCCAGCCCACAGGACCTCGTCGACAACCTGCTGGCGGTGCTGGCCGCGGGCGCGTCGCTGGTACAGCTTTCCAATCCGGACCCAGGCCTGCTCGAGCGCCGCAGGGAGACCGAGAAGGTCACCCGCGCGCTGTGACGCGTTAGGCCGCCGGGGCCGCTGCGGTGGCGGGCTGCGGTGCCGCAGGCGCGGCAGGGGCGGCCGGCGCGGCAGGGACGGCCGGAGCCGGGATGGCCGGGTTCCACGCCGCCGGATCCTCAGCCGGGAGGGTGGTGCACATGGCGGCGATCTTGTCGGCAACCGGCTCCGCGGCGGTGAAGATCGAGACGTACTCCGGGAAGATGCCCACGAGTTCGTTCACCTCGGCCTGCCGAGCTGCCGGCGGCTTCTGCAGCAGCAGGTTCATGTGGTAGACGATGCCGCCCTGCACCCAACGCGGTTCGGTGTTGTATTTGCCGATCAGCTCGCCGTAGGCGACCGGGTCCACCGCCTTGGTGGCGCCCAGGATCTGGTCCAGGGTGCAGGTGGTGTTGAGCATCGACGGCGGCACGGTGCTGTCGGCCGCGGCGACCGCCGCGGTAGCAATCGAGCCGGCCAGGACGGCACCGGCGAGCGCGACGGCGCGAAGAGAGCGTCTTGAAGTCATGGACCGACAACCTATCGGAAACGGCAGGTGCGTCAAAAACGGGCTGGCAGACCGTCATCGTCCGTTGTAGGCGCCCTTGACGATCGCACCCACATCGATTCCATCGAAGGGTGGGATATCGTCCGCCGGCGGGGGGGTCGGATCCGACCCGATGAGGGGGTCGAAGGAGTCGATCCAGGCCTTTTGGGCAGCCTTGCGCTCTGGATCATTCAAGGGACTGCG
>CAZADG010000072.1:0-16378 GCA_964483865.1 uncultured Mycobacterium sp.
CGGCGGTCTACTTCAGTTCTGCTGAGCTCAGGCCGAGCAGGCGGCGCGCCACCACCAACAACTGGATCTGCTGGGTGCCCTCGAAGATGTCCAGAATCTTGGAGTCCCGCGCCCACTTCTCCAGCAGAGTCTGCTCGGAATAGCCTGTGGTGCCGGCCAATTCGACGGCCTTGAGGGTGATGTCGCTGCCCACCCGGGCGGCCTTGGCCTTGCCCATCGAGGCTTCCTTGGAGTTGGGGATGCCGTTGTCGGCCTGCCAGGCCGAGCGCACTGTGAGTAGATAAGCGGCCTCCCAGTCGGCCTCCATCCGCAGGAACTCAGCGGCCGGAGCGCTCTGGGCGTGCGCCGGTTTGTCATAGGAGATCTCCACGCCGGCCTTGGCGAGGATCTCGCGGAGTTCCTCCAGTGCGGCGCGGGCTACGCCGAGCGCCATGGCGGCCACGATAGGCCGGGTGTTGTCGAACGTCTCCATCACCCCGGCGAAGCCCTTCTCGACCTCGATCTCCGGGCTGCCGAGCAGGTTCTCCTTAGGGATGCGGGCATTGTCGAAGCGGATGGCAGCGGTGTCGGAGGCCTTGATGCCGAGTTTGTGCTCCAGGCGCTCGACCGTGACGCCGGGATGCTCGCGCGGCACGATGAACGACTTGATGGCTGCCCGGCCCTTGGACTTGTCCAGCGTGGCCCACACCACGATGTGGGTGGCACGGGCGCCGGCGGTGACGTAGATCTTCTCGCCGTTGATGACGTATTCGTCGCCGTCGAGGACCGCAGTGGTCGACACTGCCGCCGAGTCGGACCCGAACGAGGGCTCGGTGATCGCCATCGCCGCCCAGATGCCCTTGCCGAGGCGCTCCAATTGCTCGTCGGTGGCCACCCCGGAGATCGCGGCGTTGCCCAGCCCCTGGCGCGGGACCGAGAGTAGAAGACCGACATCGCCCCAGGAGACTTCCAGGGCGTTCAGCAGCGCGGACATGTTGCCGCCGTTGATGTTTCCCTTCGGTCCGTCATCGGCGTCTCGAAATGCGTCGGTGCCCGCGAAGGAGATGGTGTTGGCTGCGCTGATGCCCTCGAAGAGGGTGGCGACGGTGTCGAGTTCGACGGGGTAGGCGTGCTCGTCGAGGTCGTACTTACGGGAGATCGGACGGAAGATCTCCGCTGCGCCCTTGTGCCCCATCTCGACGACGGCCTCGAGCTTGCGGGGCAGTTCCAGATTGATTGCCATCAGAGAACCACCACTCCTTCCGCGACGCCGATGGCACGCAGATCGCGGTACCAGCGCTCCACCGGGTGTTCCTTGGTGAAACCGTGACCGCCGAGCAGTTGGACTCCGTCGAGGCCGATCCGCATGCCCTTGTCGCTGCCCATTTTCTTGGCCAGTGCCGCTTCGCGGGCGAACGGCAGACCCTGGTCGGCGCGGGCGGCGCCGCGCCAGGTGATCAGCCGCAGGCCGTCGAGTTCGATCGCGATGTCGGCGCACATGAACGCCACCGCTTGGCGGCGGGCGATCGGCTCGCCGAACGCCTCACGTTCCTTGACGTAGGGAATCACGTAGTCCAGCACGGCATGTGAGGTTCCGACGGCCAGCGCGGCCCAGCCCAGCCGGGACAGTGCGATGGCTTCCGAGTAATCGCGGGCGTAGTCCTCGTCGGCGGCATCGTCCTCACCGAGCCGGGCCGACAGTGGCACCGTGACCTTGTTCAGTGTCACCTGTCCGATGCCCGCGGCGCGCAGGCCCATGCTCCGGTCGGCCGTTACGGTGACCCCGGCGGTGTCGGCCTCGACGATGAAGAGTGCGGGCCTACCGTTGAGTTGGGCTGCCACGACGAATAATTCGGCGTCGGCGGCGGCGGGCACCAGGGATTTCACCCCGTCCAGCCGGTACCCGCTGGGGGTGCGAACTGCGACGGTCTTGAGCATGGTGGGGTCGAACAGCGGGTGCGGTTCGACGATCGCCACGCAGGCCTGCGGGACGTTGTCGCCGGCGAACTCCTTGAGGTAGGTGGCCTGCTGGTCGGCACTGCCCCAGTGTGTCAGCGCCGAGGCCACCCCGCCGGGGGCGACGATCGGCAGAGCCAGGCCCATGTCGCCGTAGGCCAGAGCCTCGGCCACCAGGGCGTTGGTGACGGCGCTGCGCTGTTCGGCGATGCCGTCGAATTCCTCGGGGACCTTGATGGCGGTCACGCCGAGTTCGGCGGCCTTGGTGATCAGGTCGGGGGGATAAGTCGCAGTGTCATCGGCCTCGCGGGCGGCGGGCTGCAGGATCTCGGCGGCGAATTCCCGCACCGTCTCAACGATCATCCTCTGGTCGTCGTCGGGGGTGAGGTCGAAGTAGTCGGCGGTGCTGCGCGGGAGCCGGGTGGCGGGCTTGCCGCGGCCCTGGATCTTCGTGAACTGGCGGGTCGAGGCGCCGGCCGCGGCGAAGCCGTGCTTGACGCCGAATTTCAGCGCGCGGTTCAACGGGTCGCGCAGCCCGTGGCGGTCCAGAAACTCCTGGCCTAGGAGGGGGGTGAGTAGGCCCATTCCGACGTCGAGGGGTGAGCGTTTCTGCCGGAACTGGCCGACGGCGCTCTCACGCGTGCGGGGGCTGGCTTTGGACGGGAGCGTGTTGGTCATCGCGGGCTGCCTCGTGGGAGCGGGAGTGTGGAGTGCCGTGACCGTATCTTACTCCCGAGTAAGGTCAGCCGCCTGTAAGCAAGCTCACACGTCCGACAGGGCGGTCAGCACCGCCGAATGCAGCCGTCCGTTGGTGGCGACCGCACTGCCGCCGTGCGGGCCCGGGACGCCTTCGAGGCTGGTGAAGGTGCCGCCTGCTTCCCGGATCAGTACGTCGAGCGGGGCGAGATCCCACAGCTTGACCTCCGGTTCGGCGGCGATGTCCACCGCGCCCTCGGCCACCAGGCAGTAGGAGAAGAAGTCACCGAACCCGCGGACCCGCCACACCGCGTCGGTGAGACCGATGAAGTTGCCCCGCAGCCCCCGGTCGGCCCACCCCGACAGGCTGGAGAACGACAGGCTGGCCGAATCCAGATCCGGCACGGCGCTGACCGACAGTCGCCGCGGTGCGCCCTCGCCGACCGAGGCGTGCGAACCTAGGCCCCGGCCAGCCCACCAGCGGCGGTTCAGCGCCGGTGCGCTCACCACGCCGACGGTGGGCACACCGTCTTCCAGCAGTGCAATCAGGCTGGCCCACAATGGAACTCCTCGCACGAAGTTCTTGGTGCCGTCGATCGGGTCGATCACCCACTGGCGCCCTTCGAAGACCGCAGTCCCGCCCTGCTCTTCGCCGAGGACGGCGTCGTGCGGACGCTGCCGGGCCAGTACGTCACGCAGGTCGGCCTCGACCGCTTCGTCGGCGTCGGTCACCGGGGTCAGGTCGGGCTTGTGGTCGACGCGCAGATCCAGCGCACCGAACCGGGCGACGGTGATGGCGTCGGCGCGCGAGGCCAGGGCGAGTGCCACGTCGAGATCTTCCGCCACGGTACTCATCGGCGATCCGCCATCCGCTCCTCGCTGGGTGTCATGGCTGAAGTCCTACCATGGCCTGGTGATGGAATTCGCGGTGATTTTGCTGATCGTCGGTGCGCTGGCACTGGTGCTGGGCCCACGGCTGATGGGCCGGCGCGGACCCCGCGGGGAGATGGCGCAGGGCACGCTGTTGGTCACCGGGGTGAGCCCGCGACCCGACGTGCCGGGGGAGCAGTTCGTCACCATAAGCGGGGTGATCACCGGGCCCACCGTCAACGAGCACGTGGTCTACCAACAGATGGCCGTCGACACTGCGAACTGGCCGACGATGGGTCAGCTGATCCCGGTGGTGTACTCGCCGAAGAACCCAGACAAGTGGTTCTTCGCCCCGCCGACGCCGCCCATGCCGCCCGCTCACTGACCCCTCGTGGGGGGGCCCTATGGACAGAATCAGTGCCGATTCTGTCCATAGGGCCCACTCTCGGGGCCCGCTCAACCGTGCGCGATGCGCAACATGTCGGCGACCCTGACCAGCTTGACCCGCGGCCGGCCGAGCGGCTCGCCGGCGGACCGCTCCTGGGCGTCGATGAGCTGCCAGTGCGCCTCGGTGACCACCTGCGGCTGCCGGTCGGCCAGCCAGGCGGCCAACTCGTCGGCGTAGTTCTCGCCGGTCTCCCGCGGCGGCGCCGAGGTGAGGTTGGCGACCAGGGTGTCGACGGTGTCCTGCGAGTCGCTCTTGTTGGTGCCGATCACCCCGGACGGCCCCCGCTTGATCCAGCCCACGACGTAGTCGCATTCACGGTCGCTGATCTTGCCCTCGGTGTGCGGGATGGTGCCCGAGCGCTCATCGAACGGCAGGCCGGGGATGGCCACCCCGCGGTAGCCGACCGCCCGCACCACCAGCTGGGCGGGCAGGGTTTCGCGCTGCCCGGTGTCGCGGGCTATCTGGCGGCCGTGCTCGTCGGTGAACAGTTCGTTGCGGCCCAGCACGATGGTTTCGACCTTCTCGTTACCGGTGATCTCGATGGGGGAGGTGCAGAAACGGAAAACGATCCGGCGCATGCCTTCCCGCGGCTCGCGGGTCGAATACTCCCGCAGCACCTTGATATTGGCGGCGGTGGTCTTGCCGGCCGCGGCGGCCTCCTCGTCGGTGATGTCCCTGAGATCGGCGGGGTCGACGATGACGTCGACACCCTCGAGTTCGCCGAGTTCGCGCAATTCCAGCGTGGTGAACGCGCCCTGCAGCGGTCCGCGCCGGCCGGCGATGACGACCTCGGAGACACCGCGCTGACGCAGGGCGTCCAAGGCGTGGTCGGCGATGTCGGTGCCGGCCAGTACGTCGGGGTCGGTGACCAGGATGCGGGCGACGTCGATGGCCACGTTGCCGTTGCCGATCACGACGGCCCGTCCGCTGGAGATGTCGGGGGCCATCTCGGCGAAGTGCGGGTGCGCGTTGTACCAGCCGACGAAGTCCACCGCGGCCACGCTGCCCGGCAGGTCCTCGCCGGGAATGCCCAGGGCGCGGTCGGACTGGGTGCCCACCGCATAGACCACCGCGTCGTAGCGCGACGCCAGGTCGTCGGCCGACACATCGCGCCCGACCGCGATATTGCCGAAGAACCGGAACCGCGGGTCGGCGCTGGTCTTCTCGAAGGTGCGGCTGATCGACTTGATCTTCGGATGATCAGGCGCCACTCCGGAGCGCACCAAACCCCAAGGGGTCGGAAGCATTTCGAGCATGTCGACGTGGATATCGGCGCCGCCGTCGGCGACGGAGGAATCCGCGAAGCGCAGCAGCGAAGCGGCCGCGAAATAACCCGAGGGTCCGGCGCCGACGACCGCGACGTAGTAAGGACGCATCCTGGGATGGTAATCACCGGAGCCGCCTCGCCGGTAACGTGAGACCCCGTGGACGTGGATCGGCAGTCGGAGATCGCGGCGCTGGACGCCACCTTGACGACGGTGGAGCGGGTGCTCGACATCGAGGCACTCAAGGCCCGTATCGACAAGCTCGAACATGAGGCGTCGGACCCCAGCCTGTGGGATGACCAGAGCAACGCCCAGAAGGTCACCAGTGAGCTGTCCCACGCGCAGAACGAACTGCGCCGGGTCGAGGGCCTGCGCAGCCGCCTGGCCGACCTGCCGGTGCTCTACGAACTGGCCTCCGAAGAAGGCGGCGCAGAGGGCGACGCGGCCGTGGCTGAGGCCGACGCGGAGTTGACGTCGTTGCAGGCTGACATCGAAGCCCTCGAGGTCCGCACCCTGCTTTCCGGGGAGTACGACGAGCGGGAAGCGCTGGTCAACATCCGTTCCGGTGCCGGCGGGGTAGACGCCGCGGACTGGGCCGAAATGCTGATGCGGATGTACATCCGGTGGGCTGAGCAACACAACTACCCCGTTGAGGTCTTCGACACGTCCTACGCCGAGGAAGCCGGCATCAAGAGCGCCACCTTTGCGGTCCATGCACCGTTCGCCTACGGCACCCTCTCAGTCGAACAGGGCACCCACCGACTGGTGCGAATCAGCCCTTTCGACAACCAAAGCCGCAGGCAGACCTCCTTCGCGGAGGTCGAGGTGCTGCCCGTAGTGGAGACCACCGACCACATCGACATCCCCGAAACCGACCTGCGGGTGGACGTCTACCGGTCCAGCGGTCCGGGCGGTCAGTCGGTCAACACCACCGACTCGGCGGTTCGACTGACCCACATCCCGACCGGTATCGTGGTGACCTGCCAGAACGAGAAATCGCAACTGCAGAACAAGGTTTCTGCGATGCGGGTGCTCCAGGCCAAACTGCTGGAACGCAAGCGGCAGGAGGAACGCGCCGAGCTGGACGCTCTCAAGGGCGACGGCGGGAGCTCCTGGGGCAACCAGATGCGGTCCTACGTTTTGCATCCCTACCAGATGGTCAAGGATCTGCGGACCGAGTACGAGGTCGGCAACCCCGCGACGGTTCTGGATGGGGATATCGACGGTTTCCTGGAGGCAGGAATCCGATGGCGTAACAGACGAGACGACGAAGACTGACTTTCACGATTGATACTGGGTTGAGACTGACTGTGACTGAGCTTGTGGCATTCCCCTTCGCTGATCGCTGGCAAGCCTTCTGGCAGGGCCAGATCGGCGATTGGATCCTTACCCGCGGCCTGAAGATCGCGCTGCTGATGATTGGCGGCCTGCTCGCAGCGCGGTTCATCAGCTGGCTGGCAGGACGTATCAGTCGACGCATCGACGACGGCTTCCGCGCCAGTGACGCGCTGGTGCGCTCGGAGCGGGCCAAACACCGGCAGGCTGTCGCGTCGGTGATTTCCTACCTGGCCATTGCCCTGCTGGCGGTGCTGGTGTTCATCGAGGTGACCGACGTCCTGGGAATCCCGGTGGGTTCGCTGGTCGGGCCGGCAGCCGTGCTGGGCGCTGCGTTGGGCTTCGGCGCCCAGCGACTCGTGCAGGACCTGCTCAGCGGGTTCTTCATCATCACCGAGAGGCAGTACGGGATCGGCGACCTGATCGAGGTAACGATGGGTACTAGCGGCGACGCGATGGGAACCGTCGAGGACATCACGCTGCGCGTCACGAAGTTGCGCACCGGAGAGGGCGAGCTGTACACCATCGCCAACGGCCAGATCATCAAGACGCTCAACCTGTCCAACCAGTGGGCGCGTGCTGCCATCGACATCCCGGTGCCCGCGACCGCCGACCTCGGCGTCATCGACGATGTGCTGGACCGCGTGTGCGAGGCGGCGCTTTTGGACCCGCAGCTGCGTGATCTGCTGCTGGACAAGCCGCAGATGATGGGCGTGGAAAGTATCCAGTTGGACACCGTCAACCTGCGGATGGTGGCCCGTACCCTGCCCGGTAAGCAGTTCGAGGTGGGGCGGCGGCTGCGGCTGCTGGTAGCCGCGTCGCTGGCCAAGGCGGGGATCGCCACCACTGCCGACAGTGGACCGATGGTGGGTGCGGTGGTGCGTTCGGGTACCGCCGGCGGTGTCCAGACCCCGACCCAGGGGCCGGTGCAGTGACGAGAACCGCACACTCCCGGGAAGGCCGCGGCTGGCCCGGCTATGTCCTGGGAGGGCGCCTGCGCACCACCACCGCTGCCCTGATCATCGCGTTCTGCGCGACCTGGTGGCTGTACGAGACCTATCAGCCCGCGCCGCAGCCCGAGCAGATTCCCGCGAGTGAAGTCGTACCTCCCGGATTCATCCCGGATCCGGCCTACACCTGGGCGCCGCGCACCGACGTCCAGCCGCGCAGTTCGGTCACCTCGACCACGTCGACGACACCGACCACTTCGTCGAGCGCCCCTGCCACACCGACGACGTCGGGCAACGGGACGTCAGTCCCGTCGAGCACTCCGGCTGAGCCGGGCGGCCCGACACCACCGCCGTCGCCCACCCCGTCCGCCGCTCCGACGGAGCCGACCGCACCCTCGCCCAGCCCCGAATCGGCCCCGACGCCGTCGGCTGCCGCTGGGGGAGGCGCCTCGGCTCCGGCGCCGCCACCGCAGTAGCCGTAGCTGCGCGGGCTACACTGGCGTGCCGTGATGATCACCCTCGACCATGTCACCAAGCAGTACAAGGCGTCAGCCCGTCCTGCGCTGGACAATGTCAGCCTGAAGATCGACAAGGGTGAATTCGTCTTCCTGATCGGTCCTTCCGGGTCCGGCAAGTCCACCTTCATCAGCCTGTTGCTGGCGGAGGAGACGCCGACCTCCGGCGACATCCATGTGTCGAAATTTCACGTCAACAAACTCTCCGGCCGACACATCCCGAAGCTTCGGCAGGTCATCGGCTGCGTGTTCCAGGACTTCCGGTTGCTCCAGCAGAAGACCGTCTCGGAGAACGTGGCCTTCGCCCTGGAGGTGATCGGCAAACAGTCCGATGTCATCAAGAAGGTGGTGCCCGAGGTGCTCGACATGGTCGGCCTGTCCGGTAAGGCCAACCGCTTGCCCAGCGAACTCTCCGGTGGCGAGCAGCAGCGCGTGGCGATCGCGCGGGCCTTCGTGAACCGGCCGCTGGTGCTGCTGGCCGACGAGCCCACCGGCAACCTCGACCCGGAGACCAGCCGTGAGATCATGGACCTCCTCGACCGCATCAACCGCACCGGCACCACCGTGCTGATGGCCACCCATGACCACCACATCGTGGACTCCATGCGCCAGCGGGTGATCGAACTGTCCCACGGCCGCCTGGTCCGCGACGAGCAGCGCGGCGTCTACGGAATGGACCGCTAAACGTGCGCGCAGGATTCCTGGTCAACGAGGTCTTCACCGGCCTCCGCCGCAACGTCACCATGACCATCGCGATGATCCTCACGACGGCCATCTCCATCGGCCTGTTCGGTGGTGGCATGCTGGTGGTGCGGTTGGCAGATCAGTCCCGCAACATCTACCTCGACCGCGTCGAGAGTCAGGTGTTCCTCAACAACGACATCTCGGCCAATGATCTGACCTGTGACGGGGATCCGTGTAAAGCGTTGCGCGGGCAGATCGAAAGCCGGGAGGACGTCAAGTCGGTGCGTTTCCTGAACAAGGACGAGGCCTACAACGACGCGGTGACGAAGTTCCCGGAGTACAAGGACGTCGCGAGTAAGGATTCGTTTCCGGCATCGTTCATCGTCAAGCTCAACAATCCCGAGCAGCACAAGGATTTCGACGAGGCGCTGCAGGGCCAGCCCGGTGTGCTCAACGTGCTGAACCAGAAAGATCTGATCGACCGGCTGTTCGCGGTGCTCGACGGGTTGTCCCGGGCCGCCTTCGCCATCGCGATCGTGCAGGCGGTCAGCGCGATCCTGTTGATCGCCAACATGGTTCAGGTCGCGGCGTACACCCGCCGCACCGAGATCGGCATCATGCGGATGGTCGGCGCGACCCGCTGGTACACCCAATTGCCGTTCCTGTTGGAGGCGGTGCTGGCCGCGACGATCGGCGTGGTGCTGGCCATCGTCGGCCTGATCGTGGTGCGGGCGTTGTTCTTAGACAGGGCGCTCGACCAGTTCTACCAAGCCAATCTGATCGCCCGGATCGACTATGCCGACATCCTCTACATCGCCCCGGCGATGTTCGCTGTCGGTGTGGCGATGGCCGCCGTCACCGCCTACGTCACACTGCGACTTTACGTGCGGAAGTAGCCAGGAAACGCCTATGGCCAAGCTATCGGCCGAGCGGAAAGCCGCGGCGGCCAAGAAGGCCGGCGACAGCAAGGGCGGCAAACGGGTCATCGCCAGCAACCGCCGGGCCCGGCACAACTACGCGGTGCTGGAAACGTTCGAAGCCGGCGTGGTGCTGACCGGCACCGAGGTCAAAAGCCTGCGCGACGGCAACGCCTCGATGGCGGATTCCTTCGCCACCGTCGACGACGGCGAGGTGTGGCTGCGCAACCTGCACATCCCGGAGTATCACCACGGCACCTGGACCAACCATCCGCCGCGGCGCAACCGCAAACTGCTGCTGCACCGGCGTCAGATCGACATGCTGATGGGCAAGATCCGCGACGGCAACCTGACCCTGGTGCCGCTGTCGATGTACTTCCTGGACGGCAGGGTGAAGGTCGAACTCGCCTTGGCCCGCGGTAAGCAGGCCCACGACAAGCGCCAGGACATCGCCCGCCGGGATGCTCAGCGGGAAGTGATCCGGGAACTCGGCCGCCGCACCAAGGGCAAGATCTGACCGGCGTTATCTTCGCGCTGAGCGCCGCATTCTGTTACGGCGTCAGCGATTTCGTAGGAGGACTGGCAGCCCGCCACGTCGCGGCGTTGCGGGTGGTTCTGGTGTCCTACCCAGTGGCGCTGGTGATCCTCGTGCCGTTGGCCTTCGGGTTCGGCGGTGTGGTGAGCCCGGCAGCGGTGATCTGGGGGGTGCTATGCGGGATCAGCCAGGGCCTGGCGGTGTGGTGGTTCTACGCCGCGCTGGGATCCGGACCGATCTCGGTGGTCTCCCCACTGACCGCGGTGCTGGCCGCCGCCGTGCCCCTCGGGATGGCCCTGGCACTGGGGGAGCACGTGGGTCTGGTGGCCGGTGCGGGTGCGCTGCTGGCACTGGTGGCGGTGGTGCTGGTGAGCCGGGAGGCCACCGACGAGGATGAACGTCCGCACCGGTTCACCCGGAAGGTGGCATGGTTGACGGTGGGCGCCGGCGTGGGCTTCGGGCTCAACTACGTGCTGCTGCACCAGGCCCCCGAGGAGGCCCGGTTGTGGCCGCTGGTCTTCGGTCGGATCGCCGCCACCATGGTGGTGTTGGCCGCTGCCGGCATCACCGGCAATTTCTCTCTGCCGCAGGGCATTCCGATGCGGCTGGCGCTGGGTGCGGCACTGTTCGACGTGGGCGCCAACATCACCATGCTGCTGGCGCTGCAGGGCTCGCTCCAGTTACTGGCCGGAGTGCTCATCTCGTTGTATCCGGTCGCCACCGTCCTGCTGGCGATCGTGGTGCTACGCGAGCGGATGACCCGCTGGCAGGTGGTGGGCCTGGTGCTGGCGGTGGTGTCGGTGGCGCTGATCGCGGTGCGCTAGAAACGCCCGACCGCGGGAGGCTAAAACGGAGCCAGTCGGTCGTCGAGTTGGCGCAGTCGGGTGGCCAGACGGCGTAGTCGGGCGGTGAGCCGATCATGCTCGGCCACCAGGCTCGCCGACCCACGCTCGCCGCGCCATGCCCGATCGGCGATCTGGCGGTCGATCTGGTCGAGTTGGGCTGCCAACGTGCGGAGTTGAACAACAACGGCCTCACGCTCGTCGCTCAGTTCGGCGACACCACAATTGCCCATAACCGCCCCCGTCCGTGCTCTCCCTGGCTCGGGAGGCTACCAACGTGTCCCGGAATCCGGACGGAAATCGACGAATCGGCGGCTGGATTAACATCGCGTCATGGCCGATACGGAACGCCCCCGCACTGTCCTGGACAAGAACGAGATTCTGGCCGGGCTCTTCGCCTCCTGGGACGGGATCGAGGCCATGCTGGCCGCCTTGCCCGAAGATGCCTGGCAGACGCAGACCTCGTTGCCCGGGTGGACCGTCCACGACGTCGTGGCCCACATCGTTGGGACCGAGATGATGCTCTCGGGCACGCCCACCCCAGAGGTCGACACCGCAGGACGCGATTACGTCCACAATGACATCGGCGCGCTCAACGAGCGCTGGGTGGAGCACCTGCGCAGCGAGTCCCCGGCGGGCATGCTGGCCAAATTCCGCGACACCACCACTCGTCGCAAGGCGACGCTGTCCTCGATGCCGGTCGAGGAGTGGAACACCGTCACCTTCACCCCGGCCGGCCCGGACAGCTACGGCCGGTTCATGCGGGTCCGGACCTTCGACTGCTGGATGCACGAGCACGACATCCGGGAGGCGGTGGGCCGGCCCGCCGACGACGATCAACTCCGCGGGCCGGACACCCGGCTGGCGCTGGACGAAATGGCGTCCAGCATGGGCTTCGTCGTCGGCAAGAAAGGCAAGGCGCCGGAGGGCTCCCGGGTGCTGATCACCCTGACCGGTCCGGTGTCAAGGGAGATTCGGGTTGCGG
This sequence comes from uncultured Mycobacterium sp., assembly GCA_964483865.1. GTDB lineage: Bacteria > Actinomycetota > Actinomycetes > Mycobacteriales > Mycobacteriaceae > Mycobacterium. Next base: position 11,978 of record CAZADG010000072.1, read on the forward strand.
TCGACGGCCGTGCTGCGGTGGTCGACGACTTCGGCGGGGCGGAACCGACCGTCGCCATCTCTCTCGACGGCCTCCAGTTCACCCGACTCGCCGGTGGGCGCCCCCTGCTGCCCGGGCGGCCGCAGTCCATCGAGTATTCCGGCGACGCCCAGGCCGGCGCCCGGATCGTCGAGAACCTGGCCTACGTCATCTAGAGATGTCCACGTGGACGTCGGTGTGGAATAGTCAGAACCTGGCCCAGGGAGGTGCCGGGTGGCAGCACGAGTCGTCGGATGTGCCGTTGCACTGGGCGTCGCCCTGTGGATGCCCGGGCTCGGCGTCGCGCATGCGGCGCCCGAGGATTCCTCCCAGAACTCTGAATCGGCCGCTGACTCAGCCGCAGCCTCTGGCGGTCGATCGCACGCGGCGCGGACCACGCGGCAGGCACCGGTGGAGGACCGGCGGGCGCGGCAGAGGTCCGACTCGCGACACGGTGCCGGGCCGGTCGGGAGGCAGGTTCTCAAGCCTGCCGCCTCGTCATCGGCGAGGGCGAAAGTGTTTCCCGGACCGGCCTTCGCTGCGGCAGCCGAACTCCCCGACCCGCCGACCGCCCCTCGGGTATCCGCACCCGCACTTCCAGATGCCGCACAGATGGTTAAGCGGCAAGCCCCCGTGCCGCAATCACTTGTGCCGCAGGATGTTTCACTCCCCGTCGTAGCGGCAGCTCCCGCCGAACCGCCCGTGATGACTATCGCACGACAGGCTGCCGCGGTCGGGGTGGCGTCGACGCTGCCGACCTTGTTGGGCGGAGGGCCGGGGGTGCTGGTCGATTCGCCGATGTCGTGGATGGTGCTCGCGGCGGTGCGCCGGCAGACGGCCAAGCCGGCCGCCGCCAACCAGCTGCCGGCGATAACCTGGGTGAGCCTGAGCCTGCCCAATGCGACCACCGGCGCGGTAACCGGTTGGGTCAGAGCCGCCGACCCCGATGGTGACCCGGTCAGCTACAAGGCGACGACGTCGGCCAGGGGCGCGGTGACCATCAGCGCGACCGGGGTTTTCACCTACACCCCAACGGCGGCCGCGCGGCACGCCGCCGCCAAGGTCGGCGCAACTACCGCGACGAAGACCGACGTCGTGACGGTCACGGTGACCGACGGCAAAGGTGGCTCAGCCATCAAGCCGGTCACCGTCACCATCCTGGCCGGGAATGCCGTCCCGGTGACCGCCACGACGGTAGGCACCCCCAACGTCGTGACCGGTGTGGTGAGTGGATCGGTGACGGCCACCGACGCCGACAGGGACACGCTGACCTACAGCGCGGCAGGCAGCACAAAGGGGACGGTCAGCATCAACCCCGGCACGGGGGGGTTCACCTACACCCCGACCCCGACCGCCAGACATGCCGCCGCCAAGCTCGGAGCGACGAGCGCGGCTCAGTCCGACAAGTTCATCGTCACGGTGACCGATGGTTATGGCGCAAGGGTGGCTGTCCCGGTGACGGTGTCGATCGCACCGCGAAACGCTGTGCCGGTGGCCGGAACCACGACCGTCGGTAGCCCCAATGCGACGACCGGTGTGGTGACCGGCGCTGTCACTGCCACTGATGCGGACAAGGACCCCCTCACTTACAGTGCACCGGCCAGTACGGCCAAGGGCAGCGTCAGCCTCAACTCCGGCACCGGCGCATTCGTTTACACCCCCAACTCCTCGGCACGCACCTCCGTGGCCGGAACCGATTCCTTCACCGTTACGGTGGCCGATGGGTACGGAGGCTCGACGCCGGTGTCGGTGTCGGTGCCGGTGGCGCCGAAAGCCGTTGCTTCCGCAGGAATCTCAGTCACCTTCAACTATGGTGCTGGGGCGTCGTACTGGTCGGCCGACGCCAAGCGTGCTCTGCAAGACGCGGCGGAGACGCTTGCTGCCTACTTCGTCGTCGCCACACCGGTCACGTTGGTGTTCGATGTCACCGCGGAAAAACGCCCGCTGTCGTCCACCCTGGCTGCCACCGGCAGCGATCTGATCTCCAGCGGTCCGGGTTTCTTCGACACGGTGGTGCAGAAAAAGATCCTCACCGGGGTCGACGCCAACGGCTCGGCTGCCGACGGAAGCATCGAGGTGAACTTCGGAAACCCCTGGTCCTACGGGGATTCGGTGAGCGGCAGTCAGTACGACTTCACATCCACGATGATCCACGAGATGCTGCACGCCTACGGTTTCCTGGCCTATGTCGACGAAGCGGGTTGGAACAGCGGGACGACCTGGACGAAGTTCGACAGCTTCATCATGACCTCCGCCGGCACCAGGGTGATCAACCCGAGCACCTACCGGTTCAACATCGCCTACAACGGCAATCTGACCGGCCGCGGCGGTGGACTGTTTTTCGGCGGCCCCAACGCCGTTGCCGCATACGGGGGTCGGGTCCCGCTGTACACGCCGAGTCCGTGGGAGACGGGAAGCTCGGTGTCGCATCTGGATGACTTCACTTTTACCGGCGCCAAAGCCCAAATGATGAACGCACTCGCCGACACCGGCCCGAGCCCTCGCACGCTGAGCGCAGTTGAAATCGGAATCCTCAAAGACCTCGGATACACGGTCAAGACGTCAGTGCTTTTCGTCGGCGTGGTGTTCCTGCGCCGACGCAAGCCCCGGGCTTAGGGGCAGGCGCCGGGGTGTGGCACCGGGTTGACGCCCAGCACCCGCGTGGCGCCGTCGACCAGCCAGCGCGCCCCCGGGTTGTTCAGCGCCGCGTCATAGGCGGCCCGGGCATCGGGGCCGTGCAGTTCCCCGCAGGCGACCACCCGTCCGTTTCGAATGGGGGTGAGAAACGACGACGGCGGCGGGCCGGGCCACGCAGTGGTTGCAGGTTCCTGATTGCGGCCCGGCAGCGGTTCGTTGACCACGACGCGGTCGGGAACGTAGGGCGCCCGCGCCGCATCAGCGGCTAGGGCGTTCGCCTGCCCGATCAACGCACGCAGTGCGACCCGTGCCTCGCGTTGGGCCGGGCTGAGGTTCCCCTCGAATTGCTCGTCGAAGGCATACACCCGCACTTCAGCCGGAGCGGCCTGACCATGCAGGAGCACCGTCGTGGTCGGCAGATCGGTGTAGCGCGGGGTGCCGAAGTCGGTTCCCGCGTCGATCACTCCACCGGCGGTCGAGATGAAGTTGGCCACCGCGGCCGCACCGATGTCGGCGACCTCGTAGCGACTCGGGATCAGTCGCGGTTCAGGGGCTTGCACTCTGGTTAGCACTCGGCCGTCGCCGTAGACAGCCAACGCCGGGGACTGCAGCGATGCGACGACTGAGGGAGCCATACCGCCGGAGGAGAGGACCATGAAGACCATCTGGTCGGCGGGCAGGGCTTTGGCGGTGGGCGTGGCGCCGGTGCCGCAACCGGTCATCGTCGTCCAGGCCAGCAAGACGCCGACGATTCTGAAGCAGGTGCCGCCCACATGTCGCAATCTAACGGGTCCCCGTCATGTGGGCGGATCTGACGCCGGTCACTGGCCTGGACTGGGACGCCGGGGATTAATTCGGTGGGGTTTGTCGGTTATACCGACTACCATTGAGATTCTGGCCGAAGCCATCGGTCAGGGTGCGAGGGGCTGAACGGTTTCGACTTCGCGCATCGAATCAAGGGAAGCGTGCCGGTGCAGGCAAGAGACCACCGTAAGCGTCATTGCAACCAATTAAGCGCCGATTCTCATCAGCGCGACTACGCCCTCGCTGCCTAAGCGACGGCGTGTCTGTCAGACCGGGAACGCCCTCGGCCCGGACCCTGGCATCAGCTAGAGGGATCCACCGCTTAGTCCGGTCGCGGGACTCAGCGGGACAGCCAACAGCGACTGGGATCGTCATCTCGGCTTGTTCGCGTGACTGAGAGATCCGAGTAGAGACAAGGCGAACTGCGCACGGAGAAGTCTTGAGGGAATGCCGTAGGACCCGGGTTCGATTCCCGGCAGCTCCACCAGAAGCAGGCCAGGCCGAAAGGTCTGGCCTGCTTTGTTGGGCGTCAATGGTGGGGGCTGGCTAGTTCTTGCCGCGCTTTGTCGGCTTGCTCAGTAGATGGCCGCCGACGGTACCAATGCCAGGTGGTGGGCTGAGAATTGCCCGTTCGCGGGCTTTTTCGACCCAGCTGACCACGGTGCGCGGGGTTACGAAGTACTCCTGGGCCAGGCTGGCTGCGTATCCGCGGCCCCGAGCGAGGTACTCGCGGGCGATTGTGGTGAGGAATTCGTCGGTGAGGTTTCCGCGTCGGCGCAGCGGCTGGATGGCGACGGCGGGGAAGCCGTTGACGGGGAGGTCGATGGTGAACGGATCGGCGCCGGCGGCAATCAGTCGAGGCAGGATTCCGGTGACAGCGGCCAGAGGTGAGGCCCAGCGGAAGTCACGCTGAAGCGCCGCCAGGTCGAGGCCAGCGCGGGC
>CAZADG010000073.1:0-16164 GCA_964483865.1 uncultured Mycobacterium sp.
AAAACAACAAACAAAAACCACCAAACACACTATTGAGTTCTCAAACAACACACCCGGCATCTCTGCCCGCGCGGTTAACCCGCGGCCTGTGAAAGCCGCGTGCTCGTCGTGCGGACAGTAGGAACTTTCCGGAGTCCGGAAGTATTCCCGAAAGATGCCGTCGCGCTCTGCGGCCGAACCGCGTCGCAACGACTTCACAAAGTTACGTCAGGGCCTCACTCGAGTCAAATCCCCTGCGCAACTTGCGCGTTTGACCTTCGTCACACTGCGTTAACCCGCTGCACACCGGCGATATTCCGCTTGCCGCGGCGCAGCACGAGCCAGCGCCCGTGCAGGAAGTGCGAGGCGTCCGCGACCCATTCCTCGGTCTCGACCCGCACGTTGTTGACCGACACTCCGCCCTCGGCGATGGTTCGGCGGGCCGCTCCCTTGCTCGCCGACAGTCCGGTGGCGACCAACAGGTCGACGATCGTGTCCGGGCCGCCGGGATGAAGTTCGGCGACCGCCGTCTCACGCAGCGCGGCGGACAACGTCGCCTCGTCGAGCCGGTCCAGTTCGCCTCGACCGAAAAGGGCCCGGGAGGCGTGCTCGACCGCCGCGGTAGCGGCCTCGCCGTGCACCAGCGTGGTCAGCTCGCGGGCCAGCCGGCGCTGCGCCGCCCGCTCATGGGGGCGTGCCGCCGTAGCCTCCTCCAGTTCGGTGAGCTCCCCGGCAGACAGGAAGGTGAACCACCTCAGGTACCGGATCACGTCGGCGTCTGCGGTGTTCACGAAGTACTGGTACCAGGCGTACGGGCTGGTCATCTCCGGGTCGAGCCACAGACTCCCGCCGCCGGTGGACTTACCGAACTTGGTGCCGTCGGCCGAAGTGACCAGAGGCACCGTGAGGGCATGCACGGTGGCACCGAGTCGCTGCCGGACCAGACGAACGCCGGCGATGATGTTGCCCCACTGATCCGATCCGCCGATCTGCAGCGCACAGCCATACCGTTGGTGGAGTTCCACGTAGTCATTGGCCTGCAGCAGCATGTAGCTGAACTCCGTGTAGGAGATGCCCTCCCCGTCGAGTCGCCGCCGAATCGTGTCGCGGTCGAGCATGACGTTGACCGAGAAGTGCTTGCCGACGTCACGCAGGAACTCGATGGCCCCCATAGGTTGGGTCCAGGTCAGGTTGTTCTCGACGACCGCCCCGGTAGGTCCGGAGTCGAAGGCCACGAACCGCTCCAGTTGGCCGCGGATACGCTCAGCCCACTGCGCCACGATGTCATCGGCATTGAGCGTGCGCTCGCCGGAATCCCGGGGATCACCGATCAGACCCGTCGCACCTCCGGCCAGCACGATGGGCCGATGGCCGGCGCGCTGGAACCGCTGCAAGGTGAGCAGCGGCACCAGATTACCGGCGTGCAGGCTGGGCGCGGTGGGGTCGAATCCGCAATACACCGTCATGGGTTTCTGCGCGGTTGCCGTTGCGAGAGCATCGATGTCGGTGGACTGTGCGATGAGCTCACGCCAGCCCAGTTCATCGAGGATCGTCCCGCCCAGTGGATCCGGGTTTGTCGTGGTCACCGGGTGATCTTCCCGCATCGACCGCGAATCAGTAGCCGCCACCCGGCCGTGGCGCGCGCGGACTGCGTCGATAGGCGGAAACCTCAGGCCGCCCCGGAATCCAGAACCGCCAGGCCCGGTCCGCGTCACGGCTGACGCCGACGCGAGGCCCGGCCTCGGCGACGCTGGGGGCGCCAAGCCGGACAGTGACCGGGGAGCGAGCATCGAAGAGGTCGAGCCCGTTGTCGTCCATCCCTATCCCAAGCGCCGAGCACAGATTGCCCGGACCGCGGGCCAGTGCCGCGGGAACGACGGCGGCTCCGCGTCGCGACCGGGCGATCTCCAGACCGGATTCGATGGCTGCGGCACGCAGCAGAACTGCGCCGGCCGTGCCGTCGGGGCCGCAGGAAACGTTGGCACACACGTGGATTCCATGGCTGCGATAGGTGTAGAGCCGGCCCGGAGGCCCGAACATCACCGCGTTCCGGAGGCTCGGACCCCGGTAGGAGTGGGCGGCGGCATCCGGCCACGGCTCGTCGGGTGGACCGCCATAGGCCTCGACCTCCACGATGAGAGCACTGACCCCTCGGGAGGCAATGACCGCACCGAGCAGTCGGCGTGCCACGGTCACCGGATCATCGGGGAGCGGGCCGCCGCTCATCGCCGGAGGCCGACGTCGCCACTGAGGCAGTCGGCGGCGGCCAGTCCGGACAGCGCCACCATCGGCAGTCCGCCGCCGGGGTGGGCGCTGCCGGAGGCCAGGTAGAGCCCGGACAGACCGGCAACACGATTGGGTGGGCGCTTGAAGGCGGCGAATCGGTCATTGCTGGCCGCACCGTAGATGGCCCCGCGGCTGCCGGGAAACGCGGCAGCCAGTTCTGTCGGAGTGCGACGCCAGACCAGTGCATCGCCATCGGCCCATAATCCCGCCATTCGGATCCGCTGCTCGACCGCCGCCTCCAACTCTGCCCATGCCCGCGGGTCGCGGAACCCGGTGACCGGCTCCGCCGGTGCGTTGGCCATGACGAAGACCTGCTCGGCATCCGCCCAACCGGGTAAACCGTGGCAGCGTTCCTGGGCGCACAGGTAGACCGTCGGCGCGGCAGGCGGGCGGTCTCGGTCGAAGATGTCGGAAAACTCCGCGTCGTAGTCCGCCGGGAAGAGCACCTCGTGCGGCAGCCGATCGGAGCGGCGGGCCGCCCGCACCGCCCCGGTCCAGCCCGACATCGACGGCGCTGCCGCAGCGGGCAGGTAGCGGGACGCATCGGGTAGCCCACCCGCCCGCAGCATCCCCACATCGGCATTGACCACGACCGCACGGCCGCGCCGCTCCGCGCCGCCGGCCAGCGCCACGCCGATCGCCCTGCCCCCCGCAACGAGCAGCCGATCCACCGTGGCCGCGCACTCGATCACGCCGCCGCGGGCCTCGACGGCCTCGGCAAGTGCCTGAACCAGCGCGCCGATACCGCCTTGCACACCGTAGCCGCCCAGCGAAAGCTCAACGTGAGCAATGCAATTCAGCGTCGCAGGGGCGCTGCGCGGATCGCTGCCGTTGTAGGTCGCATAGCGGCGCAACAGCATTCGTAGATGTGGCTCGCGGACGTGCCGGTCGATACCGGCAGCCATGCTGCGCAGCGGGTCGACGGACAGTAGCGCCCGTGGGTGGCGTAGGGCCAGGCCCGCCATCGCGACCCAGGTCGGGGCCGGACCGAGGACGAAGTGCGGTGCAGCGGCATCCCATATCCGGCGGCTGTAACCCAGGAAGGCCGCCAGTTCGGCCTCCGCGATGGGGCCGAGCGCTGCGCGGACCCGGGCCAGGGTGTCGTCGGGATCGTGGGCCACCTCCACCACACACCCGTCGGCATACCGGTAGCGGAAACCCGGGTCTAGTCGACGCAGGGCGACCATGTCGTCGAGTCGCAAGCCCGCCCGGGCGAACACCCCAGCAAACACCTCGGGCAGGGTGAGCACACTCGGCCCGGTTTCGATCCGCACGCCGTCGACCTCGACGAACCCCGCCTTCCCACCAGGTCGGGGTCCGGCTTCCAGGACGCGCACCGGCAAGCCCCGGGCAGCCAGGGCCAACGCGGCGGCAAGGCCACCGATCCCGGCGCCGACCACGAGCACCTCACCGCCACCCTCAGCGGCCATCGGACCGCCTGCGGTCGAAGACCTGCAACATCCGAGCGCCGAGTCCGTTCTGCGCGTCCGAACGGGGCGGCCGCACCAGCGGTACGAAGCCGGGCAGTGGGTCATCCGGGTGGCGGCGGGCTCGGCGCCCGTCGGTCGCCGCGATGACTGCCGTATCGATCGCGGCAAGGCCTTCCAACAAGGAGCGTTCCACCGCGGGCAGCAGGGTCTCTCCCCCGGCCTCTCCCCCGAAAGTGCCGCCCGGCATCGGGGCAGAGAACCGGACGATCGCGGCGGGGCGGTCCCGTTCCAGGAACACGTAGTCGACACTGACAGCGACGACGTCAATCGGGCTGCACGCGTGCATGATTCGCAGTCCCGGTTTGAGGTCGAGCGGCCGCAGATGAGCGGGACGCTGGCGTCCCTGCGGGAATATCCACACGCTGCGGCCGGGGCGGTCCAGCAGCGCGGCAGTGGATTCCAGGCATTGCCGGCTGCTTTCCTGGCTGCTGCGATCCAGTGGGAGCGCCCCGACCCAGCCGAAGAACGGCAGTGTGCGCAGGTTCTCGGCATCCATCACCGCCCAACCCACGCCGCCGAGCGCCTCGTCCAGGATCAGCAGCACCATGACATCCCACCAGGAGACGTGGTTGGCGGCGAAGATCAACGGCCGTCCGGCCAGCGCCTCACGGGCATCGTCGAGTCCGCTGACCCACAGTCCATCCAGCCTGCGCGCCACCCGCCGGCGGGCGTAGGCGCGGGCGACGGCGAGGAACCGCGGCCTGCGCGCGTCCCCGGCCCGGGCCAACGCCTGCCGGTCGGCATCCCGGGGGTTCACGCCAGGGTTCGAGTCGGGTTTCACGCCGCCTCCCGTTGGGCGCGGGCCGGATAGGAACGGCCCCGCCAACGGATGTCGCCGCGACGACTCCAACGGAAGCTCTCGAGGAGAACACCCATCATGGCCAGGACGGCGAAAGGATGCAGCAATACGGACAGCAGGCTGTGGCGGTAGCGCACGGCCATGATCAGCCGGAGTACGACGTTTGCAACCACACCGATCGCCGCAGCGGCGGCGACGCCCCAGGCCCCCAGCAGCAGCGCCACCGGTAGCGCGACGTAGGGCGCGACGAAGAAGACCAGGTGCAGTGCCAGCACGACGATCAGCGCCAGCGGGTGCCCACCGATGCCCTCGTAGAAGTTCTTGGCGAATCCCCGCCACAACGATGCCGGGTCGGAGTACATCCGGCAGTCGGCCATCTCGTGGCCGTCGGCGAAGACGACGCGCCCTCCGCCGGCTTTGACTTCGCGGCACAGCGCCATGTCGTCGACCAGTGCGGCGCGCACCCGGGCCCAGCCGCCGACACTCGCGAGTGCCGAGCGACGCACCAGCAGGAGTTGCCCGTTGGCCGCCAGCACCCGGGGATCGCGGGTGCGGTAAATCAGCGGCATCGGCAGCCAGGCGACGTAGGACAGATGCAGCAGCGGAATCATCATCAGCTCGACGAACCCCCCCGTCCGCTGTCGGGGAACCGCAGTGACCAGAGCGGCGCCGAGTCCGCCCGGGACCTGGTCCGGAGCACCGAGCAGCGACAGCATGCGAAGCACGCCGTCCTCGTGCAGGGCGACGTCCGCGTCGATGTTGAGCAGCAGTTCACCGCGCGCGTGGGCAGTGAGACGGTGCAGGGCGTGCGGCTTACCGACCCATCCCGCGGGCAGTGCCTCCCCGTCGACCACCCGTAGCCTGGGCACCTCGGTTTGGAGCCGGGCCAGCACGTCGCCGGTGCCGTCGGTGGACCCATCGTTGTACACGATGATCTCGGTGATCGGGCCGCGAGCGGCGGCGGCGGCGCGCACACAGCGCTCGATGTTTCGGGCCTCGTCGCGGGCCGGGATGAGCACGCTCACCCCGCCCGGAGCGGCCAGTCCGGCGGCGGGCAGGGCCCGACCACGGGTCCAGAACATCGAATTGAACAGCACCAGGCCCAGCGAAACCAGGGGCGGAAGCGCCAGCAGCGCGGCCAGCGCCAGGCCCCAGGGGCGGTCCAGGCTCATGCCCGTACGCTTCCGGGCCGGCCGAGCAATCGTCGCCAGCGGCCGTCGCTGTCTCCGGAGAACAGCGGAAGCCACACCGAATTGGGGCCCTGGGCCCGGTGCACCCGCATCCGCACCAGCGGGCGCAGCAGGTCGGTGTCCACGCGGTCCGGAACCAGGTGTTCCCCGATGCCGTGACCCTCGTCCTCGCCGCAACGTCCACGCAGCAGATAGCGCTGATAGAACGGTCCGTTGTCCAGGAGTGCGGTGATCTCCACCTCCACCGGCCTGCCGTCTGGATCGGGGAACGACACGGTACTCGGCCAGCGCAGTCCCCACGGGCTGCGGCGCATGCGGCCCACTTCCAGCCCGGCGTCCTCGCACACCCGGGATGATCCGTCGGCGGCGAGTTCGACGACGAGGTCGCGCGCCGCCGCCCCGGGCTCGGACGGGGCCAGTCGGTAGAAGATCAGGTCGCGTCCCGACAGCGCGAGGCGGCCCCACCACCAGCTCCGGATGCCCAGCAGGTGCAGCGGTTGCGCGGCGCTGTTGCGGTCGTGATAGCCGCGGCCCTTGACGCGGAATTCGCCGTTCGGGGTGTGCAACTCGAGTCCGCCCTGGCTGGCGGCCAGCATCGGTGTCCACAAGTGCGGATCCTGTCCGGGCTCCCGCCCGTCCGAGGTCGCATCACGCCGCAAGGCGCCCGAGAGCCACAGCCGGCCGGTCACCCGACCGCCGGTGGGCAGATCGAGGTCGATATCGCCGTGCAGCGTCCGGGTCGTCGGCGTGCCATCCGCGCCCGGCTCGTCAACCCAGCGGAAGGCGCAGTCGCCGAGGCGCCAGGATCGACCGTCAGCACCCCAGAAGCACTGGTCCGACGGCAATTCGGAGAGCAGGTAGAAGGATTCGCGGCCCTCGCCGTAGACGACGACGTTGACACTGGGACGGTCGACCGGGAGTTCGGGACGCCCAGCCCGCGCCGCGCCGGCATACCCCGGCAGGAACGGCAATCCCCACGACCAGATGACGGTGGCCCCGCGGCCCTGGCCGTCCACCAGGTCGACGTAGAACCAGCTGAAGCCGCCCGGGCAGTTCAGGACTGCCGGGTCCGGAGCGCGATCGGCGGAGCACAGCGCGAGCAGGAGGCCTCCCCCAATCGATCACTGTCCGGAAAATGGCTGGTGGCCAACGGCCCCGGGACGTTGGGGCGGATGGGTGTCCCGGCTACGCCGTTGTGCCGGGATCTAGGCTAGCGTCGGCTCCCGCGAGGGTGATCAGCCGCCGGTGTTCATCGGGGCTGACATCGATGGCCTCGTCGACCAACAGCACCGGAATACCTTCCTCAATGCGGTAGGCCTTGCGCAGGCGCGGGTTGTAGAGCCTGCCGTCGACGAACAACAGCGAGCCCCGGTCTGCGGGGCACACCAGGATGGCCAGTAACTTCGGATCCACGCGAAGGCTCTACGGCACAGGCGCCGGGGGCGGCGGGGGCGGCGCGGCCGGCGGAGTAGCCACGACGCTCACGGGACTGCCCGGGCCGGGGGCCGAACCGGCACCGGAAGCCATGCCATTACCGCCCTGCGCCGAAGTCAGGATGTCCATCTGCGCCTTGATCTTCTGCTGGTAGGCGATGGTGTCCTTGAGCGCGTCAATCAGCGGCAGCTGGTTGGGCCGGTACTTCATGGCCGCCTGAAGCTTGTCGAGGTACTGCTTGGAGGGCTTGTAGCCCATCGCCCGGAGCTTCAACGAAACCCTCAGCAGGTTGGAGAGCTGACCACCACCGGCGCCAGTCGCGTACTCCTCGGCGAGCTGGTCGAGGACATCTCCCGCGGTCGCTGCGGCGGTCGCACCCGCGGCCGCGGCAGCCGCCCCAGCGGCCGCTCCGCCCTCGGCGGCGACCGTGGGCTTGGGCGTCGTGGTGGTAATGGCGCTGGGAGTCGTCATCGGCGCAGGTGCCGGGGACGGCGCGGTAGAGGGATCGGCGTGGGTGATGCCGGCTGAGCCGAAGGCAATGCCGGCAGCTGCCGCGACTCCGGCGGCACCGCGGCATACCCCGCGGCACCGACCGCCGAGTTTCCCGGTCATCGCTCTCCTCTGCGTACGAGTTCCAAGACTACCGACCGATCAGACGGCGTCCTTGGCCAGCAGGCTGCGGGCCGCAGCCGTCAACCGCTTGTAACTCCCTGTATCGGGGTCCAGGTACCAGCTGTTACGGCCCGCCTTCGGCACGCCGGCGGCACGAAGGGCAGAGACCACGGGGCGGTAGGACGCGCTCACCGCCAACTCCGGAACCACGTGGACGACGTCCGGCGGCAGACCCGCCGGCATGTTCGACACCGCTTCGCCGATGTCGGCGGCCGTGACACTCATTCCCGGCCGCAGCGTCAACGCCGTCACCGCCCGGGTCCCGCCGGGTGTATCCACTCCGTAAGTGACCGCCAGGTCGACAGCGGGGATGGCGCCGACCGCGTCGGTGATCGGGGCCGGGAAGACCACCCCCCGAGCGGTTCGTAGCAGGCCGGACCGATTGCCCAGCAGCCAGAAATCGCCGTCACCGTCGCGGTAGAACACGTACTCGGTGGAGATCCAGACGTCACCGGCGGCGAACACCCCGCGCTTGATCGAGGCGGTCGGGTCGATCGGACCCCACGGCTTGGCCAGCAGCACGCCGATCTCGTCCCGGCCTGCGACCCGCACGAAACCGCGGTGGTCTTCCAGGATCAAGTCCGCATCGGGGTCGTAGGCGCCCAGTTCCACCTCGCCGCCGCCCGGCAGTGGCCGCCCCTCGCTGCCGACCTTGGCGCCGGCGACGTTGGCCAGCACCGCTTGGCCGTCGGACGTCGCGAAGAACTCGACGATTCGGGCGGGGGCGAAAACCTCGAGGATGCGATTCCACAGGCCGGTCGGCATACCGGAACCCATGAACAACCGGATGGGGTTGTTGCCGGCCATCGAGAAGTTGGGATCATCGATGACCTCACGCAGCATCGACCAGGTGTAGGTGACCACCGTGACGCCGTACTGACGCACCTCATCGAGAAACCGTTCCGGATTGAGCCCGCGCGACAGCGCAATTCGCGACCCGGCCACCACGGATCCGCCGAGGCTCACCAGCAGACCGGCCTGATTGTGCAGCGGGGTCAGGCAGTACACGGTGTCGTTGCGGCTCAGGGCTGCGGCCGAGGCGGTACCGAACGCCGACAACGCCCACCGGTAATTGGTGATCTGCTTGGGAACCAGTTCCCCGCCGCCGACCGCGTTGAACACTACAAACGCAACGTCGCGTGCATAGGACGGATTCGGCCGGTACCAGCCCGGCAGCTCCACCGCATCAGGGTCGATCTTCTCCATGTCGATCACGTCGCTGTCCTCGGGCAGGTCGAGGCTGCGGCTCTCGCCGCCACCAAGAACCAACACCTGGACGGGCAGCGTGGCGGCCGCTTCCAGATTGGCCGGATCGGTCATGACATCGGTGATGCCGCCGAGTCGGGTCGCCTGTTCGAGATCGGCGTCGGGCGGCATCAGGACGGCGACGGCGCCGAGTCTCGACAGCGCGGCGACCGCCACCAGGGCACTGGGCCGGGTGTCCATCAGCACGCCGACCCGGCTGCCCTGCCGCACCCCGACGAGAATCAGGCCGCGAACCACGTTGTCGATCCGCCTGTTGACACCCTCATAGGTGTGTACCCGGCCGTCGAAGAGAAGGAACTCGCCGCTGGGCGCTTCTTCCGCCTGCTCCTCGATGATGCGGCCCAACGAGATCCGGGTGTGGTCGTTGATCTGGCCCAGACGAACCAGGCGAGGCAGGGTACGGATGGTCTCGACCGCCATGATGCGCACCGAGTTGTTGGCCGCGACGACCGCTTCAGCGGCTCCCTTCGCAACCGAAAGGGCAAGCTCGGACGCTTCAGCCATCCCCAGCATCAACCGCGAGGTCATCGGCACACCCGAGGAATCGGGCGGCTCGAACGGCGCGTCCTTCATCAGATCGATGTTCGCCGGACGGGGTTCGCGGCCGGATACCCACAGCACCCAGTCCGCGACCGTAGGCCAGGTGTTGGTGGCGGCCTTGGAACCGACCACCAGGCCGAAGTGGCCAGCTCGGATCATCACCTCGTAGACATCGGCATTGGGGGCGGCCCGCTTGATGCCCCGCACCGCCGGGGGCTGGCCGATGTCGTCGACCTCGCCGACGAATGCCAGCACCGGGCAGGTGATGTCGGACAGCGTCACCAACTGGCCCTGGATGGCGAAGCCGCCGGTCATCATCCGGTTGTGGGTGACGAACTGCTTGAGCAGCTCGGCTACCGCCGGACCGGACCAGGCGATCCAGCCCTCCCGGTCCAGGAATCGGCGCTGCTGCTCGCGAGGCAGCAGGGATTCCCGGTCGTGCAGTTGCAGCAGGAATTCGATGCGCGATTTCGCGGTCTTCAGCGGGTCGAGCATCTGGAAGCCGGTACGGGCGAGCCAGCTGGGGATGTCGATATGGCTGAAGACGTGGTCGGCGAGGAAGTCGGCGACCCCGACCGCGATGTTGGTGGGTAGTCCACCAGGCAGGCCTGCCAGGGTGTCGACCGGCGACCCGAACGCCACGACGCTGGCGACGTCCTTGGACTTGCGGTAGGCCGCGGTCTGGTAGCAGAACATGCCGCCCTGGGAGTAACCCGCAAGATGCACGCTTTGGCCGGTCACGTCCCGCACCGTGTCGATGGCCTGGCTGAGGGCGACGATGTGATCGGTGAGGGTGCGCTGCATGCCGCCCTCGACCTCATCCGGGGAGCCGTAGTCGATCACCCAGGTATCCAGGCCGGCCGCGTGCAGGATGCCCACGGCACCGTCTTCGCGGGTCACGTCCCACATGTTCGCCGACATCATCATCGGGTGAACCATGAGCACCGGCGGGCAGGCCTTGGCCTTGCCGGGCCGGTTGTCCGGCGGGAAGTAGCGCCGAAGCTTGTACATAGTGGTGCTCTCGACGATCTGGAACGGCGACGGCACCGCCCCGGTGTCCAAGCCCCCGAAGCGTGCGACCTCAAAGCCGTTCTGCGCGGTCGCCACGAGGCGCTCAAGAGGTTTGGTGAGTGCCGACAGACCCAGATCCACGTTTGCTCCCTGCTGAAGATCTCTGCTGCATGTCCTCCCCGACAGCCCGCTCATTCTGGCACACCGACGGTGTCATCAACGAACTCGTCGGTGCCCGCAGCCTGCTGGTTTTCCCATCCCAGTACCGGACTAAGGTCGTGCGCGTGGCACACCTGCTGGGCGCCGAGGCGCTAGTCCTGAAGTATCCGACGCAGGTGGTGTTCGACGGCGTGACGGTCGGGGTGAACGACGGCGACCGGGTCGGGATCGTCGGCCGCAACGGCGACGGGAAATCCAGCCTGCTGGGCCTGCTGACCGGAGGGATCGAACCCGACTCCGGGCGTGTGACCCGTCGCGGCGGTTTGCGGGTGACCGCCCTGGAACAGGCCGACATCCTCGATCCGGCAGGTTCGGTGGGGGCGGCCCTGGTCGGTGACCGGCCCGAGCACGAGTGGGCCGGCGATCCGCGAGTGCGCGATGTGGTGGCCGGACTGGTGGCCGACCTGGACTGGAATGCCACGGTCGGAACGCTGTCGGGCGGACAGCGCCGCCGCGTGCAGTTGGCGGCACTGCTGATCGGAGACTGGGACGTGATCGGCCTCGACGAGCCGACCAACCATCTTGATGTGGAGGGCATCACCTGGCTGGCTGCCCACTTGAAGGGACGCTGGCCGCGCAACTCCGGCGGGCTGCTGGTGGTGACGCACGATCGGTGGTTCCTCGACGAGGTCGCCACCACCACCTGGGAGGTGCACTCCTCCGACAAGGGTGGCGTCGTCGAGCCGTTCGACGGCGGCTACGCCGCCTATGTGCTTCAGCGCGTCGAACGCGACCGGGTCGCCGCCGCCGCCGAGGCCAAGCGTCAGAACCTGATGCGCAAGGAACTGGCCTGGCTGCGCCGGGGTGCGCCGGCCCGCACGTCCAAGCCGAAGTTCCGAATCGAGGCGGCCAATCAGCTCATCGCCGACGTTCCGCCGATCCGCAATACCGTCGAACTGGCGAAGCTGGCGACCGCCCGACTGGGCAAAGACGTCATCGACCTCCTCGACGTATCGGTGGCGTTCGACGGCAAACCCGTTCTGCGCGAAGTGGAGTGGCGGATCGCACCGGGCGAGCGCACCGGCATCGTGGGCGCCAACGGCGCCGGCAAGTCCACGCTGCTGGGTCTGATCGCCGGCACCGTCAGCCCCGACAGCGGAAGGGTCAAGCGCGGCAAGACGGTGCGACTGGCGATGCTGGATCAGCAGGCCGGCATCCTGACCGAGATCGCCCATGATCTGGTGCGGGAGGTGGTCGCCCGGCTGCAGACCACCTATCAGGTCGACGGCAAGGATCTCACTCCAGCGCAGCTTTTGGAGCGCTTGGGTTTTCGCCGTGATCAACTCTCGGCGCGGGTAGGCGACCTCTCCGGCGGGCAGCGCCGCCGGCTGCAACTGATGCTGACCCTGCTGACCGAACCCAATGTGCTGGTCCTCGACGAGCCGACCAACGATGTCGACATCGACATGCTTTCCGCCACCGAGGATCTGCTGGACTCCTGGCCCGGCACGCTGATCGTGGTGTCCCACGACCGCTATCTGCTCGAGCGCGTCACCGATCAGCAGTACGCGATCTTCGACGGGCACCTGCGTCATCTGCCCGGCGGGGTCGACGAGTATCTGCGAATCACCGCGCAGCGGGCCTCCGGGCAGCCCGGTCAGGTCCGCCGTCCCGCCGCCGCCGAGTCCGAGAGCCTGTCGGGGTCAGCGCTGCGCAACGCGCAGAAGGAGATTTCCGCGCTGGACCGGGCCATCACCAAGCTTGCCGACCGCATCAACGCCAAGCACGTCGCGCTGGCCGAGCACAACCAGTCCGACCACGTCGGAATCAGCCGTCTCACAGCGGAATTGCGCGAACTGGAAGCCGAACTGAGCACCACCGAGAACCGCTGGCTCGAGCTCTCCGAACGGGTCGAATCAGCCGGCTGACGCCATCGGTACATCGTCGGGGATCGGATAGCGGCGGACCAGCAGCAGACCGCAGGACGCCAGTACGCCCGCGGCGAGGACGGCGGCACTGACCACGGAACGCTCAGCGATCACCCCGAAGACAAAACTGCCGACCGCCATCGAACCCTGCAGAACCAGCGAGTACAGCGACGTCATCAATCCCCGCTGAGCCTTCGGTGCGGCAACCTGAACCGCGTATTGGTGGCTGATGCTCAGGACACTCCAGGCGAACCCGAAGAACAGCAGAAACCCGCCGTCCAAAAACATGCTGTCCCAACGACTGATGCCCAGAACCGACAGTGCGAACACTGCTACCGCGATCGTGGAAAGCGAGTTGAGCCGAATACGGCGGCGCAATGCCGGCATCGCCGAGACACCCGCGGTGGTGCCGATTCCCAACAGGGTGAGCAAACCGCCGTAGCCCAGCAGGTCAGTCTGGATGTTGTCCTTGGCCTCCAACGGCAACAGTGCAAGTACCGCGGCACACGGCACCATCAGGAAGGCGCAGCGGATCATCGGCCCGTACAGCCCCGAGGTTTTGCGCATCGTTGCCCACGCCTCCCGCAGGGTGCCGGCCGCATCGGTCTTGCCCGTGCGAGTCACCGCAGTCCGCGGCAGCCGCAACAGCGCCACGATCATCACCAGATGGGACGCCGCACGGGCGGCGATGATGGTTCCGATGCCGGCCAGGCCCACCAGGTAGCCGCCGGTGATCGGCCCCGCGGTCTGGGCGAGCTTGTTGCCCAGGGAATTCAGCGATATGGCGGCGACCAGCTTGTCGTCCGGGGCGATGTCATGCAGGAACGGTTTCCATGCCGACTGCTGAACGGCCAGTCCGGCTCCGACCAGAAACAGCATCGACAGAATCCACCAGGGTGTCAGGTCCCAGAACCAGGCGACGGCGGCCAGAAAACCCGTGGCCAGCAGCATCCACAGCTGGGACGCCAACAGCAGCGGCCTGGAACCCCACGCGTCATTGGCCATCCCGGCCGGAATGCTGAAGAAGAAGAACGGCAGGCTCACCATGGTCTGCACCATGGTGACCAGGACGGCATTCTCGGTCAGCGACGTCATGGTCCACCCGCAGCCCAGCTGCAGCATCACCATGCCAAGGGTCAGGATGAAGTTGGCGCCCCACAGTTCCCGGAACCGGGCGTCGGCAAACAGCTCGTAGCCGGAGCCGAGTTTCTTCACCGGAGCAGGGTCTGCCGCAACGCCTCCGCAGTCTCGCGGACCTTGGCCAGCTGATCTGCAACCCGATCCGGAGCGGTGCCACCGCGGGCGTTGCGGGCGGCCACCGAACCGGTCACCGTCAACACATCCCGAACGTCCGGAGTCAGGTCTGCGCTGATTCCCGACAATTCGGCGTCGGTGAGTTCCTCGAGTCCGACGCCGCGCTCCTCGGCGACTCGCACCGCCGCACCGGCCGCCTCATGGGCGACCCGGAACGGAACTCCGGCTCGCACCAGCCATTCGGCCACATCGGTGGCAAGGGTGTAGCCGGCGGGGGCCAGTTGCGCCATCCGTTCGACGTCGAAACGCAGCGTCGCCACCAACCCCGCCATCGCAGGCAGCAGCAATTCCAGTTGCGCGACGGAGTCGAACACCGGCTCCTTGTCCTCCTGCAGGTCGCGGTTGTAAGCCAGCGGCTGCGCCTTGAGCGTGGCCAGCAGACCCGCCAGGTTGCCGATCAGCCGGCCCGCTTTCCCGCGCGCCAGTTCGGCGATATCCGGGTTCTTCTTCTGCGGCATGATCGAGCTGCCGGTCGACCAGGCGTCATCGAGGGTTACGTAGCCGAATTCGGTTGTGCTCCAGATGATGATGTCCTCGGCGAGACGGGACAGGTCGACACCGATCATGGCCAGCACGAAGCCGGCCTCGGCGGCGAAGTCACGCGAGGCGGTGGCGTCGATCGAGTTCTCCGCAGCGGCATCGAAACCCAGGTCCGCCGCGATGGCATCCGGGTCCAGTCCCAGCGACGAGCCAGCCAACGCACCTGATCCGTACGGCGACACCGCGGCGCGGTCGTCGAAGTCAGCGATGCGGTCCACATCACGCAGCAACGGGTGGGCATGGGCCAATAGATGGTGGGCCAACAGCACCGGCTGGGCGGCCTGCAGATGTGTCTTGCCCGGCATGATCGCCGTCGGATGTGCCGCCGCTTGGCCGACGAGTGCCGCCACGACGCCGAGAACGCCATCGGCGACCCGTCGCATCGCGTCGCGCAGCCACATCCGGAACAGGGTGGCGACCTGATCATTGCGCGAGCGGCCGGCCCGGAGCCGGCCGCCGAGGTCGGCACCAACCCGGTCGATCAGTCCACGTTCCAGCGCCCCGTGCACGTCCTCGTCGGTGACCAGCGGGGTGAAACTGCCGTCCGCGACGTCGGCGCCGAGGCTGTCCAGGCCGGCCAGCAGGCCGTCGCGCTGGTCGTCGGTGAGCAGACCGGCGCGGTGGAGAACCCTGGCGTGGGCCTTGGAGGCCGCGACGTCGTAGGGTGCCAGCACCCAGTCGAAGTGGGTCGACTTGCTCAGCGCGGCAAGGGCGTCCGCCGGACCGCCCTCGAACCGGCCGCCCCACAGTGCCCCGTTGTTGGTAGAGCCCTCGTTGGTACTCATGGCGCCGTCATTTCAGACCCAGGTCTCTGCGCGCGGCGATCTTCGAGGACAGGCCGTGCACGTGGACGAAGCCCTTGGAGGCCGATTGGTCGAAAGAGTCGCCTTCGTCATAGGTGGCCAGGTTGAAGTCGTACAGCGACTCGGGGCTGCGCCGGCCGTTGACGGCGATGTGGCCGCCGTGCAGCACCAACCGGACCTCGCCGGTGACATGCTCCTGGGTGTTGGCGACGAAGGCCTCCAGCGCGCGCTTCAACGGGGAGAACCACAGTCCGTCGTAGACCAGTTCGCCCCACTTCTGGTCGGTACCGCGCTTGAACCTGCCGAGTTCGCGCTCCAGGGTGACGTGCTCGAGCTCGGTGTGGGCGGTGATCAGCACCATGGCGCCGGGAGCCTCATAGATCTCCCGGCTCTTGATGCCCACCAGTCGGTCCTCGACCACGTCGAGCCGGCCCACGCCCTGCGCACCGGCCCGCCGGTTGAGCTCCTCGATGGCCTGGAGCACGGTGACCGCCGTGCCGTCGATGGACACCGGTACGCCGCGCTCGAAGCCGACGATGACCTCGTCGGGGGTGTTCCAGTTCAGCGTCGGATCCTCCGTGTAGTCGTACACGTCTTTGGTCGGCGCATTCCACAGGTGCTCGAGGAAGCCGGTCTCCACCGCGCGGCCCCAGACGTTCTGGTCGATGGAGAAGGGCGAGCGCTTGGAGACGTTGATCGGGATGTCGTTGTCCTCGGCGAAGGCGATGGCCTTCTCCCGGGTCCAGGCGTAGT
>CAZADG010000074.1:0-15748 GCA_964483865.1 uncultured Mycobacterium sp.
TCGCGCCCAGCGAGTTCATCGGCACCATCATGGAACTGTGCCAGTCCCGTCGCGGCGAACTCGGCGGCATGGACTACCTCTCGCCCGAACGCGTGGAACTGCGCTACACGATGCCGTTGGGCGAGATCATCTTCGATTTCTTCGACTCGCTGAAGTCGCGCACCCGCGGCTACGCCAGCTTGGACTACGAGGAGGCCGGCGAGCAGCAGGCCGAACTGGTCAAGGTCGACATCCTGCTGCAGGGCGAGGCCGTCGACGCCTTCAGCGCCATCGTGCACAAGGACTCCGCGCAGGCCTACGGCAACAAGATGACCGTCAAGCTCAAGGAGCTCATCCCGCGTCAGCAGTTCGAGGTGCCGGTTCAGGCGGCGATCGGATCGAAAATCATTGCCCGCGAGAATATCCGGGCCATCCGCAAGGACGTGCTGGCCAAGTGCTACGGCGGTGACATCACCCGTAAGCGCAAGCTGCTGGAGAAGCAGAAGGAAGGCAAGAAGCGGATGAAGACCATCGGACGGGTCGACGTCCCCCAGGAAGCCTTCGTCGCCGCGCTGTCGACCGACGCGGCCGGCGATAAGGCCGGCGACAAGACACGGAAGTAGCGGCCGATTTTTTCGGGGGCGGTCGTTACGGGGCGGATCATCGCCGGGGCACTGTGCGCCGTCCTGGTGGCCGGTTGTGAGATCCGAGTCGACGGCGGCCCGGTGCCGCAGCGGGCACTCAGCCTGCCGCAGGTGCTGCCCAGCGCCGAGCAGGTCGCCCGAGCCGTCGGAAACCCGCTCGACCCGGCCGGCCCGCCCATGGTCGGGGGGATAGCACTGCTGCCCAACGGTTTCCGCGACGGCACGGATGTGTCACCGCTGGACTGCCTCGGGCCCGCCACACCGTTGATGCGGGTGGTCTACGAGCGCGGCGACGTCCGTAAGGTGGCACTGCAGGACTTCAGCCGTTACGGCGAAGGCCTGACCGTCTCGAGCGCGCACACCGGGGTGGTGGAGTTCGGCTCAGAGGCCGAGGCGGGGCGGATGTTCGAAAGCTTCGCCGCGCAGTGGCGGTCCTGCGCCGGGACTCAGGTCAGCGTTCATGTCACCCCCAAGTCCACGCTGGACTGGAGGGTCACCGATGTACGGGAGTCCGACGGGATTCTTTCGGCGACGGTGCTCAATGGTGACACCGAAGGGGATCCGGGTTTCCCGACCGAACACGCCGTGGGCCTGGTCGCCAACTATCTCATCGACGTCGACGTGGCCGTCACCGACGGTGAGCCGTCCCGGCGGGTGGCCAGCGGGCGGGCCGCTGAACTCGTCCGGATGATCCGCGGAAACATCAACCGCTCCCGCTGATCCCACCCGGTATCAGGTTGGTGCGTTGGCCGGTTGGAACACCCCGGTGCCGTCGGCCTGCTCCTCTGCCCGGATCACATGCACCACGGCGTTGATCAGCGCCAGATGGGTGAACGCTTGCGGGAAGTTGCCCAGATGCCGACCGGTCGACGGCTCGATCTCCTCGGCGTACAGATGCAGCGGGCTGGCGAAGGACAGCAGCTTCTCGCACAGGTGCCTGGCCCGGCTCACCTCACCGATCTCCACCAGAGCCGAGACCAGCCAGAACGAACAGATGGTGAAGGCACCTTCCTCGCCGGACAGGCCGTCGTCGGTCTCCTCCACCCGATAGCGCAACACCAGGCCGTCCTCGGTGAGCTCGTCGGCGATAGCCAGCACCGTTGCCCGCACTCGCGGGTCGTCCGGCGGTAGGAAGCGCAGTAGTGGAACCAGCAGCAGGGAAGCGTCCAGAGCGTCGTTGCCGTACCGCTGGGTGAACACCCCGCGTGAGTCGACGCCGTTGGCCAGGATGTCGGCCTTGATCTCGTCGGCGATGACCCGCCACTGCTGGGCGAAGCTTCTCGCGCCCTGCAGTTCGGCCAGCTTCGCACCGCGGTCCAGGGCCACCCAGCACATCACCTTGGAGGAGGTGAAGTGCTGCGGTTCCCCGCGCACCTCCCAGATGCCGCGGTCGGGTTCGCGCCAGTGTTGGATGGCTTCGTCGACCTGCTCCTTGAGTACCGGCCACAGGCTGTCGGAGATGTTCTCCCGCGACTTGCAGTGCAGGTACACCGAGTCGAGCATGGTGCCCCAGATGTCGTGCTGACGCTGGTCGAAGGCCCCGTTGCCGATCCGGACCGGGCGCGCACCGTCGTAGCCGGACAGGTGGCTGAGCTCCTCCTCGACCAGTTCGCGCTCGCCACCCACGCCGTACATCACCTGCAACGGTTTCCGCTCACCGTTGTTGGCTCCTGACACGTCGGCGATGAAGGCGAAGAAGTCGTCGGCCTCCCGGTCCAGGCCCAGTGTGTAGAGGCCCCATAGCGCGAAGGTGGAATCCCTGACCCAGGCGTACCGGTAGTCCCAGTTACGTTCGCCGCGTGGAGTTTCCGGCAGCGAGGTGGTGCTGGCGGCGAGCAGCGCCCCGGTGGGCGAGTAGGCCAGGCCTTTGAGGGTCAGCGCGCTTCGCTGTAGGTACGCTCGCCACGGATGGTCCGGGAAGTGGCCGACGTTGATCCACTGCCGCCACGCCTCGGCGGTCTGCCACATCTTCTGGGCGGCTTCCTCGTAGGTCTGCGGGGACGGGTGCTTGGACCAGGACAGCGCGACGAAGACGTTGTCGCCCTCTTTGAGGCGGGTTCGGGCGCGGGCCTCCCGACCTTCCAGACCGATCCGCAGGTTGGTGGTCAGCCGCAACGTCGGATGGGCGTCGGGATTGGTGCGCGCCCGCGCGATGGCCTCCCCGTAAGCGTTGGACGAGTACTCCCAGGCCGCGGTGATCCGGCCGTAGTCAAAGGCCGGCTCACAGTTCATCACCAGTTCGACGGTCCCGCTCACACACCGGACTGTGCGCAGCAGGATGTGTTCGGCGTCCCAGTCCATCGGGGTGCGGCGGTGCGTCCGGGACCGGGCATCGACGTCGTGCCAGGGGCCCATCACCAGCGCGTCGCGGACGATGACCCAGCCGGTCGGGGTCTGCCAGGTGGTCTCCATGATCAGGCTGCCGGGAAGGTAACGGCGGGCGGCGGGCACCGAGACGCCGTAGGGGCCAAGCCGGAAATGACCGGCCCCACGGTCGAGGATCGACCCGAACACACTGGGCGAATCCGGGCGGGGTACGCACATCCACTCGACGGACCCCGCCGCTGAGATCAGACAGGTGTTCTCGCAGTCGGACAGAAATGCGTAATCGGCAATCGGCGGGAACTGGCTTCGCATCGTCCCCGCATGGTGCTCGGGCAACGGCCGGGTGCCATTCAGCGGAGTGGCCAGCGAACTGGCGGTATCCGGGCTTTCCCGGCCTCGCTGACCATTGACGTCCTCACCTGCTGGTTGAGCCTTCAGCGCCATCCCGTCATCATGGTCGCCGCTGCGTCCGCCGTCCACCGATCCGGCGAGATGGGTGCCAGAGATAGGGTGACGTTCGTGGACGGATTTCTCAGCTGGTGGGACAGCTTCGAGCTGTGGCTGTCCGGGCTGGGTTTCGTGCCGCAGACCCTGATTGTGATGCCGGTGGTGCTGGTGCTGGCCTACGGTATCGCCGTGGCCATCGACGCGGTCCTCGGCGGCGGTATCCGGATGCTCCGCAGCCTTCGTGGCGGCACGAACGAAAGCGGGTCGCACCGATGACCGGCATGCCGCGTTCCCGGGTAACCCTCGCGCTGGTCGCGTTGCTGGTCCTGGTTGTCCTGGTCTGGCTGCTCAACCGCTGAGACGGGCCCTGCCAACGGCTCTCTGTTAGGCTGCGAGCCATGCGTACGGTGGCTGCTGCTGACCTCACCGCTACCTGCTGTTGTCGCTGACCCTCCCTGCCCGTTGGAGTTGGTGGTGACCATGGCATTCCGCATGTCAACCCCTCGTCTGCGGGCGTGTTCACTCCGGTAACCCGTAACGAGAAAGGCACTGTCCCGTGTTTGCCCAGTCCCCGCGCCGCTGGCGCACCGCCGCCGCACTTGCCGCGACTGTCGCCTTGATCGCCGGCTGCGGTGGTGGCACCAGCGACGTTGCCGGGGAGGGGTCCGGCGACGCCGACACCACCCTGACGTTGGTGGCCTACGCCGTGCCCGAGCCGGGGTGGAGCAAGGTCATCCCCGCCTTCACCGAAAGCCCGGAGGGCAAGGGCGTCGCCGTGACGACGTCCTACGGCGCCTCCGGCGATCAGTCCCGCTCGGTGGTGGACGGCAAACCAGCTGACCTGGTCAACTTCTCCGTCGAGCCCGATGTCACCCGGCTGGTCAAGGCAGGCAAGGTCTCACCGGAATGGAACGCCGACGTCACAAAGGGCATCCCGTTCGGTTCGGTGGTCTCCCTGGTGGTCCGAAAGGGAAACCCGAAGAACATCAAGGATTGGGACGACCTGCTGGCGCCCGGTATCGAGGTGGTCACCCCCAGCCCGCTGAGTTCGGGCTCGGCCAAGTGGAACCTGTTGGCGCCGTACGCCGCCAAGAGCGACGGCGGTAAGAACCGGCAGGCCGGTCTGGACTTCGTCGGCAAACTGGTCGCCGAGCATGTCAAGACCCGGCCAGGTTCCGGCCGGGAGGCCACCGACGTGTTTCTGCAGGGCACCGGCGACGTGTTGATCAGCTACGAGAATGAAGCCATCCACATCGAACGGCAGGGCAAAGAGGTCGAGCACGTCAACCCGCCGCAGACCTTCAAGATCGAGAACCCAGTGGCGGTTGTCTCCGGCGGCGCCCACGTCGACAAGGCCACTGCGCTGAAGAACTTCCTCTACACCACCGAGGGCCAGAGGATCTGGGCTCAGGCCGGCTTCCGGCCGGTCGACCCCGCGGTGGCCGCCGAATTCGCCAAGGATTTCCCGACCCCGCAGAAACTGTGGACCATCGCCGATCTCGGCGGCTGGAGCGCGGTCGACGCGGCGCTGTTCGATAAGGACAACGGTTCGATCACCACCATTTACAAGAAGGCGACCGGATGACGGCAGCCGCCGAACTCCGGACGGTGCTGAGTGCTCCCCGGCGAAGCTCCACCCCGGCCCTGGCCGGGGTGGCCTCGCTGTGGCTGAGCGTGATCGTTCTGCTGCCTCTGGCGGCGATCGTCTGGCAGTCCGGCAAGGGCGGATGGACGGCATTCATCGCGGCGATCACGTCATCGGCGGCGCTGGAGTCGTTCCGGGTGACACTGACCGTGGCCGTCGGTGTGACACTGGTCAACGCGGTCTTCGGGCTGCTGGTCGCCTGGGTTCTCACCCGGGACGACTTCGCCGGCAAGCGGTTGGTCGACGCCGTGATCGACCTCCCGTTCGCGTTGCCCACCATCGTGGCCAGCCTGGTCATGCTTGCGCTCTACGGTCCGGCGAGCCCGGTGAATCTGCACCTGCAGCACACCAAATGGGGTATCGGGGTAGCGCTCTTGTTTGTCACCCTGCCGTTTGTGGTGCGCACCGTGCAGCCTGTGCTGTTGGAACTGGACCGTGAGACTGAGGAGGCGGCTGCCTCGTTGGGTGCCTCCAACACCGTGATCTTCACCCGGGTCATCCTGCCCGCCCTGCTCCCCGCGCTACTGACCGGCGCGGGCCTGGCGTTCTCCCGTGCGATCGGCGAGTTCGGCTCTGTCGTGCTGATCGGCGGTGCGGTACCCGGCGAGACCGAAGTCTCCTCGCAGTGGATCCGCACGCTGATCGAGAACGATGACCGCACCGGCGCGGCGGCGATCTCGATCGTGCTGCTGCTGATGTCATTCCTGGTGTTGTTCGTCCTGCGGGTGATCGGAACGCGGGCGGCCCGGCGCCAGGAGTCGGACGCGTGACTCTCTCGCCTTTGGCGCGCTACCTGAGTCGCTACCTGGCGCTGGCGTACGTGCTGGTGCTGGTCGTTGTTCCGGTCGGGCTGATCCTGGTGCGCACCTTCGAACCCGGGATCGGTGCGTTCTTCGCCTCCATCACCACCCCTGCGGCGATCTCGGCGCTGAACCTGTCCCTTCTGGTCGTCGCAATCGTCGTGCCCCTCAACGTCATCTTCGGAGTTCCGACAGCTCTTCTGCTGGCCCGCAAGCGGTTTCGCGGCAAGGGAGTTCTGCAAGCCATTATCGACCTGCCGTTCGCGGTATCCCCGGTGGTCGTCGGTGTGGCGTTGATCCTGTTGTGGGGCAGCGCCGGCGTCCTGGGTTTCGTTGAGAACGGGTTGGGCCTGAAGATCATCTTCGGTCTGCCCGGCATCGTTCTGGCGAGCATCTTCGTCACGGTGCCCTTCGTCATTCGCGAAGTCGAACCGGTGTTGCACGAACTGGGCACCGAACAGGAGGAGGCCGCCGCGACCCTGGGGTCGACCTGGTGGCAGACGTTCTGGCGGATCACCCTGCCCTCGATTCGCTGGGGACTGACTTACGGGATCGTCCTAACGGTTGCCCGAACCTTGGGCGAGTTCGGCGCGGTGCTGATGGTGTCGTCCAACCTGCCCGGTACATCACAGACCCTGACGCTGCTGGTCAGCGATCGCTACAACCGCGGCGCCGAATACGGGGCCTATGCACTCTCGACGCTGCTGATGATGGTCGCGGTGCTGGTACTGGTCGCTCAAGTGGTGCTAGAAGCCCGGAGGAGCCGTACATGAGCACGGACAACGCGATCGTCGTCAGCGGCGCCAACAAGCGCTACGGCGACTTCAACGCCCTCGACAACGTCGACTTCACCGTCCCTGAAGGCTCGCTGACGGCACTGCTGGGCCCCAGTGGCTCAGGCAAATCGACCCTGTTGCGGGCCATCGCCGGTCTGGATCAGCCGGATAGCGGAACAGTGACGATCCACGGTCGCGACGTGACCGGGGTCCCTCCCCAGCAGCGCGGTATCGGCTTCGTTTTCCAGCATTACGCGGCCTTCAAGCACATGACCGTCCGCGACAACGTGGCCTTCGGATTGAAGATCCGCAAGGTGGGCAAGGCCGAGATCGACCAGAAGGTCGACAATCTGCTCGAAGTGGTCGGCATGGCGGGTTTTCAGACCCGTTACCCCAGCCAGCTCTCCGGCGGCCAGCGTCAGCGGATGGCATTGGCCCGGGCATTGGCGGTGGATCCCAAGGTGCTGTTGCTCGACGAACCCTTCGGAGCTCTTGACGCCAAAGTGCGAGAGGACCTGCGTGCCTGGCTGCGACGCCTGCATGACGAGGTGCACGTAACGACGGTCCTGGTCACCCATGATCAGGCCGAGGCCCTTGACGTCGCCGACCGCATCGCAGTGCTCAACAAGGGCCGCCTCGAGCAGGTCGGCACGCCCACCGAGGTGTACGACAGCCCGGCCAACCCGTTCGTGATGTCATTTTTGGGAACGGTGTCCACGCTCAACGGAATCTTGGTGCGGCCGCACGATATTCGGGTGGGACGCACTCCGGAAATCGCGACCGCGGCGGGTGACGGAACGGCCGAGAGTGTCGGTGTCACCCGTGCCACCATCGACCGAGTGGTCTACCTCGGTTTCGAAGTCCGGGTCGAAATGACCAGCGCCACCACCGGCGCGCCCTTCATTGCCCAGATCACCCGCGGCGACGCGGAGGCTCTATCTTTGCGGGACGGCGACGTAGTCTACGTCCGCGCCACCCGAATCCCGCCGATCGCAGGTACCCGACAACAACCGGAGCAACCCTCATGAAGACAGCCCTAATGAAGACCGCCCTGGGGATGGCTGCCGCCGTCGTACTGGTCGGCTGCAGTGTGACGACGCAGGGTACCCCGGACGGCGTCGTCGGGGAGCCGACGACCACAATGGCACCCGACGGGTCGGCGACAACGCCACCCAACCAGGAGGGTGACGTGACCGGAGGCAACGGTGGTAACGGCGGCGCAGGCGGCCGGGGAGGTCAGGGCGGTCAGGGCGGTCAGGGCGGTCAGGGCGGTCAGGGCGGCGCCGGCGGTAAAGGCGGTCAAGGCGGTCAGGGTGGTCAGGGCGGTAAAGGTGGTATCGGCGGCCAGGACGGCGCAGACGGGGCCGATGGCGCAGACGGTGCTGACGGGGCACCCGGTGCTGACGGTGCTCCCGGAACAACTGTTGTGCCGGGCGGTTAACTCTGCGGACTAGGCCGCCAGTCGCTCCTCGACGGCGCGGTCGAACCTGTCCAGGACTGTCGCGGCCAGCAGTGGATGTGCGCCGAGAGGATCCGACATCTCGATCCGGGCCGAGTCGGCGGTGGCCGCAACCCGGTCGGTAATCTTGCCCGGAGCGATAAACCACGGCGCGAGGACGATTCTGCGCGCGCCGGTCCGGCGCAGTTCGGTGATGCCGTCAGACACCGACGGTTGCGGCCCGGTGGCGTACGCCACCCGCACGTCGGCCCACCGGGTCTCGGCCGCCAGTGCCGAAGCCACCGTCGTGGTCCTGGCGTTGGCCTCGGCATGTGACGATCCGACTGCGACGACCAGCACGGCGGTGTCCCGCGCGGTCGCGATCACTCCGCGTTCGGCGAGCCGTTGCCGGAGCACCTCCACCAGGCGGGGATCCTCACCGAGTGTATCTGCCTGCTGCACAGGCACTTTGGCGCCATCGAGCATCGTCGGGATGTCGACGCGGGCGTGGTACGCGCTGGCCAGCAGAAGCGGGGTCACCATCGCCGGACGGTCGAGATCGGTGATCACGTCGCGCAGATTGGGTTCGCTGCGTTCGCAGAACGCCACTCGGACGTCCAGCCAGGGTCGCAACCGGCGGATCTGCTCGGCCACGGCATGGGTGGTCGCCGACGAGCGCGGGTCCGCGCTGCCGTGCGCGGTCAGAATCAGGGCCGGGTGGCGCAGGATGCTCATGAGGCGTGCAACCCGCACTCGGTCTTATTCAGACCCTGCCAGCGTCCGCTGCGCAAATCGGCGCCATCGGCCGGCTTGTCGGTGCACGGCGCACAACCGATCGACGGATAGCCCTCCTCGACAAGGGTGTTCACCAGCACGCCATGCTCAGCGATGTAGTCCCGCATGTCCTGATCGGTCCAGGCGGCGAGTGGGTTGACCTTCACCAACTTGAACGCCTCATCGAAACTGATCAGCGGCGCATTTGCCCGGGTGGGGGATTCCACACGCCGGATTCCGGTGACCCAGGCGGCATAGTTGCCCAGCGTGCCGCGCAACGGCATCACCTTGCGCAGTCGGCAGCACTCGCCCGGATCGCGGGCGAACAGGTCCTTGCCCAGCAGGCGATCCTGTTCGGTCACCGTGTGTTCCGGCGTCACGTTGACCACCCGGATGTCGTAAACGGCCTCGACGGCGTCGCGGGTCCCGATGGTCTCAGCGAAGTGGTACCCGGTGTCGAGGAACAGCACGTCCACGCCGGGGCGCACCTTGGCCGCAAGGTCCACCAGAACGGCGTCCTGCATGTTGGATGCCACCACGTAGGCAGAGCCGAAGGTCCGGTCGGTCCAGGCCAGCAACTCCTCGGCGGATGCGCCGTCGAGTTCGGCCGCGCCGCGAGCGGCCAACTCGCGCAACTGGTCTTCAGTCATCGCTTCTGCCTGTTTCTGCTCTTCGCGCGAGCGCTCATCGCTTCTGCCCGTTTCTGCTCTTCGCGCGAGCGCTCATCGCAGGGAGTCCTCGTCGGCCCGCACCGCCCACTGCGCGAACCGCTCACCGGGCTCGCGCCCGGCGATGAAGTTGCGCACCACCCGCTCGATGTAGTCGCCCAACTCTGCGCTGGTGACCTTGTGCTGGCGCAACTTCCGGCCGAATCCACTGTCCAGGCCCATGCTGCCGCCGAGGTGGACCTGGAAGCCCTCGACCGGGCCGTCGCCGTCGTCGACCATCTGTCCCTTGAACCCGATATCGGCGACCTGGATCCGGGCGCAGGAGTTCGGGCAGCCGTTGAGATGGACGGTGACCGGCACGTCGAGTTCGGCGTTGAGGTCGGCCAGTCGCTTCTCGAGGTCCGGCACCAGCGATTGGGCTCGGACCCGGGTCTCGGCGAAGGACAACTTGCAGAATTCGATCCCGCTGCAGGCCATCAGGTTTCGTCGCCAGTGCGACGGGGTCGCCGACAGTCCCAGCGCGGCCAGGCCGCCGACCAGTTCGTCAACCCGGTCATCGGCGACGTCGAGCACGATCAGCTTCTGGTGCGGGGTGAACCGGATCCGGTCGGAGCCGACCTTCTCGGCAAGATCGGCGACCGCGGCCAGGATGGTCCCGGACACTCGGCCGGCGATCGCGGCTACCCCGACGGCGTTGAGCCCGTTGCGAAGCTTCTGAACGCCGACGTGGTCGATCGGGTGGACGGCGGGTTCCGGTGCCGGACCGTCGATGAGCGGGCGCTTGAGATATTCCCGTTCGAGAACTTGCCTGAACTTTTCCACACCCCAGTCCTTCACCAGGAACTTCAGCCTGGCCTTGGAACGCAGTCGGCGGTAGCCGTAGTCGCGGAACAGGCCTACCACCGCCTCCCAGACATCGGGTACCTCGTCGAGCGGCACCCAGGCACCCAGACGCTGGGCCAGCATCGGGTTGGTGGACAGGCCACCGCCCACCCACAAATCCAGGCCGGGGCCGTGTTCGGGGTGGTTCACCCCGACGAACGCGACGTCGTTGATCTCATGCACCACGTCCTGCTGGCCGCTGATGGCGGTTTTGAATTTGCGGGGCAGGTTCGCGAACTCCGGATTGCCGACGTAGCGGCGCACGATCTCCTCGATCGCGGGTGTGGCGTCGATCACCTCGTCGAGCGATTCGCCGGCCAACGGTGAGCCCAGCACCACACGCGGGCAGTCACCGCAGGCCTCGGTGGTCTGCAAACCGACGCTGTCCAGCCGCCGCCAGATCTCCGGCATGTCTTCGATGCGGATCCAGTGGTACTGGATGTTCTGCCGGTCAGAGATGTCGGCGGTGTCGCGGGCGAACTCGGTCGAGATCTGTCCGAGCATCCGCAGCGATGCCGCGGTCAGCAGGCCGCCATCAGTCCGCACCCGCAGCATGAAGTACGGCGCCTCGATCAGATCAACATTCTCCTCGCCGGTGAAGGTGCCGTCGTATCCCTCTTTGCGCTGCGTGTAGAGGCCCAGCCAGCGCATCCGGCCGCGCAGGTCGGTCTTGTCGATGCTGTCGAAGCCCTGCTTGGAGTAGATCTCCTCGACACGGGTCCGCACGTTAAGGGCAGGGTCTTCCTTCTTGAAAACCTCATTGGGGTTGAGCGGGTCGGTGTCGCCCAGGGCCCACTGGCCCTCGTTGCGGGTCTTGGCCTGAGTCATCGGGTGCTCCTGGTGGGGTAAGGAGCTAGCAATCGAAGAACCGCCAGGTCGACGCTGGTCCGGCGGCGCAGATCCGATGGCCAGCTGGAGAGCAGTGGGACGGGTCTACGGCATCAAGCCGGACAACAACAGCTGCAGACTCGCTTGAAGTCCACATGACGCCGCGCCACCAGTACGACGGTGCGCACATGGCCGGAGGCGAACATAGTGGCCAATTGTGCCATGGGTAGGCCAGGATGGCCTAACTGATGATGGCGCTCTGCGACACTGTGAGGATGCTGCCTGATCTGGCGGTCAGCCCCGGGTGCGCCTTCGGCGTCTATGTGCACGTTCCGTTCTGTGCGACCCGGTGCGGCTACTGCGATTTCAACACCTACACCGCTGCCGAGCTCGGCGGCACCAGCCCGGCCGGTTGGCTGGCCGCCCTGCGGACAGAACTGGAGCTCGCCGCCGCCAGGGTTGGTCGAGCGCCGGTGGACACGGTGTTCGTGGGCGGCGGGACTCCCTCGCTGTTGGGCGCCGGGATGCTCGCCGAAGTTCTCGGCGCCGTTCGCACCAGCTTCCCGCTGTCGCCGGATGCCGAAGTCACCACCGAGGCCAATCCGGAATCCACCTCGCCCGAATTTTTCGCCGCCATCCGCGCTGCGGGGTATACCCGGGTGTCGCTGGGCATGCAGTCCGCATCGGCGCGGGTGCTGGCAGTCCTGGACCGGACTCATTCACCCGGCCGGGCCGCGGCAGCTGCCCGCGAAGCTCTCGCCGCAGGCTTCGAGCACGTCAACCTCGACCTGATCTACGGCACCCCGGGGGAGTCCGACGCCGACCTGCTCGCTTCGGTTCGGGCCGCAATCGACGCGGGCGTCGACCACATCTCCGCCTACGCCCTGGTGGTCGAGGACGGTACGGCCCTGGCCCGTCGGGTGCGACGCGGAGAAATCACCGCTCCCGACGACGACGTGCTGGCGGATAGCTACCGGTTGATCGACCGCCAACTCACCGCCGCGGGGATGCAGTGGTACGAGGTGTCCAACTGGAGCCGGCCTGGCGGTCAGTGCCGTCACAACGAAGGCTATTGGTCGGGTGGGAACTGGTGGGGTGCCGGCCCGGGCGCGCACGGATTCGTCGGCGACGTGCGGTGGTGGAATGTCAAGCACCCCAGGGCTTATGCCGAACTCCTGTCGAAAGGGGAGTCGGCAGCCGCCGATTTCGAGCGGATCGGGGTCCGCGAACGGCACCTCGAGGAAGTACTGCTGGGGATCAGGCTGCGACGGGGTTTAGCCCTCACGGTGCTGACCGAGACTGAACGGAAACGCGCCCGGCGCGCCGTCGCCGACGGGATGCTGCGCGAGGACTCCGACCGACTCGTCCTCACCGACCGCGGCCGACTGTTGGCCGACGCGGTGGTGCGTGACCTTCTCGACGACTAGACCCGGGACATGAAGCAGGGCCGCGAGGCGCTTAGGGGAGCGTCCTCGCGGCCCTGCCGGGGAGGGGCTAGCCGATGGCGAGCAGCGGGGGCATCGGCCCCGATCCGAACGGTCCCGGCGCGATCAGGAACTGTTGCGTACCGAGGGGATTCGGGGTGGCCACAATCGCGGCGTGGCCGTTGCGGGTGCACACCGAGGCGGGCCCGTTGTCATTGCAGCTCGCACCTGATGCGGCACCGGCCGCCGGGGCGAGGATCATGGCGGCGGCCGCGCCTGCCAGAAAGACCGGGGCGATTTTCTTGATGGCCATTGTTGTCGTTCCTTTCTGTTGTGGGCGGTGAAAACCTCACCGGGAGTGATGTTTTCGGGTTCTTCGCCCTATGACTCAATCGTAAGGTCGTACTGCGCCGAGGTCACGATCTTCATAGGGAAGACATACGATTTACGATTTGTGATTCGTGCGTAACGGTGGCTACATGGTTGTCGGCCATGTCGTAGAACAGCCCGGAGACCGTCAGCCGGCCCTGTTCCCGCAATTCCCGGACCAGGGGATGCTGGGCCAGGATCTCGGTCTGGACAGCGACGTTGACAACGCCGAGTTGGTCGGCGGCGGTGAGTCCCCGCTTGGCCGCGCCCCGTGCCAGTGGATGGTCGCCGCCCCGATAGACGGCCCGGGTGGTTTCGGTATGGATCAGCCAGGATTTCACCCGCCGGTCCCGCCCGGGCCGGCACTCGTTGTCCAGAACGGACCGCATGGCGCTGCAGTCGGAGTGGCCGCAGACGACGATTGAATCGACCTCGAGTTCCTTCACCGCGTAGGCGATCGCCGCTTCGGTTGATGGATCGAGTTGCCCTGCGGGAACGAGATTTCCCATATTGCGAACGATGAACAACTCGCCCGGATCGCTGCCCATGATCGCGTTGGGGAAGATCTTCGGGTCGGTGCAGGTGATGAACAGTGTTTTCGGTCGTTCCGGCTGCGCGGGCATCGGGCCCGACCCGACCTGGTGGCGCGCTGCCGCGGCGTGCTCGACCGACACCGATCCGCCCGCCGCCTCATGCTGACGCTGCCAGGCATCGACGAATTCCTTGGCGGCCTGGTCCATGAAATTCACCGACATCCGGATGGTCACCGGTGTCCCGGCGGGGATCTCGGCCAGAGCCCGGTGCAGTCGAGGCAATGCGAGGAAGGTGCACGATCCCTCCACGTCGACCTGCCACCCACCGTCGGCTTCGGTTCTCGCTACGACGTTGGTGCGCGCCAGTCGCCACAGCGTCAGCAGAACCGATACCGCCAGACCAAGCAGAACGCCGTTGAGCAGGTTGAGGAAAATGACGCCGCCGATGGTGGCCAGGTAGATAGCGATATCGCCGGTCCGCCGCGCCGTCTTGATGTGGGTGATCTTGACCAGTTGCACCCCGATGACGATCAGCAGGCCGGCCAGTGCGGCCGTCGGGATCTTCTCCGCGAGCCCGGCGAAGGGGATCGCGAAGGCCAGAACCCACAGACCGTGCAGCATGCTCGAGGCGCGGGTCCGCGCGCCGGCGGTCACGTTGGCCGAACTGCGGACGATGACTCCCGTGATCGGCAAGCCGCCGATCGCGCCGGAAACCGCGTTCGCCGCGCCTTGTCCCACCAGTTCGCGGTCGAGATTGCTTCGGATGCCGGGCCGCATCCGGTCGACAGCGACGGCCGTGAGGAGGCTCTCGACACTCGCGATCAGAGCTACGGTCAGCACCCCGGCGGCGAAGGCGCCCCATTTGCCTTCCGGCAGTCCCGGGAGTTGCAGAGCATCCACCAGTGAGCCGTTCAACTCGATTCGCGGTACGTCGACCGCAGCCACCAGCGAGGCGACGGTGGCGACGGCGATCGCGACCAGTGGGCCGGGGATCTTGCTAAGGGCGGGTGGTACCCGACGCCAGGCGATCAAGATGACGATCACCAGGAGGCCGAGGAGCATTCCGGCGCCGTCGGCCTCGGACAGGTGCAGTGGCAGATCGGCGATGTTGTGCCAGGCCGAACTGTGCGACTCGCCGCCGAGCAACACATGCACCTGCTGCAGGGCGATGGTGATGCCGATACCCGCGAGCATTGCGTGCACGACCATCGGTGAGATGGCCAGGGCGGCCCGCCCCACCTTGCTCAGGCCGAACAGGATCTGCAGCAGGCCCGCGCAGAGGGTGATCGCACAGGTGACCTTCCAGCCGAACTCGGCGATCAGTGCGGCGACGATCACGGTCAGTCCGGCGGCCGGGCCGCTGACCTGTAACGGCGAGCCGCCGAGGGCGCCGGCCACCAGTCCGCCGACGATCGCGGCGATCAGGCCGGCCAGTGGTGGCGCGTCGGAGGCCACGGCGATGCCGAGCGACAGTGGAAGAGCGACGAGGAAGACCACCAGCGAGGCGGGTACGTCGTAGCGCAGGAGTGTGCGCAGGTGTTCTCCTCGCACAGGGTCGTCGCTGTGCGGAGCCGCGGAATCGGTTGTGAGAGGGGCCATGTGGCCGAGGGTAGGTATCGGCCATGTGCGCGCCAAGGAGCCAGGACATACGCATAGAAAATCCATATTCATAACTCGTGTCCCAGAAAGGTGACGTAACGATTACGGATAGCGGATGTAGCTGTTGGTTGGGTGCAGAGTCTCTCGAACGCGGGTACACAGGTAAGTGAGGCGGATATGAATCTCATATGGGATTCATTGCACGCTCAGACCTAACGCAGAGGATTGCTCTATGACTATGATGGTGACTCCAAGAAGGCAGCGGCAACGCCCGGCGATTCTGGGCCAGTTGCCGCGTATCACGCGAGTGGACGGATCCCCGATCCGCGTTCTGCTGGTCGACGACGAACCGGCGTTGACCAATCTGCTGAAGATGGCACTGCACTACGAGGGCTGGCAGATCGAAGTCGCCCGGGACGGTAAGGAAGCGTTCGCCAAGTTCGCCGAGTTCGCCCCCGACCTCCTGGTCCTGGACATCATGCTGCCCGACACCGACGGCATGCAGATCCTCAAGACCATTCGGGAGACGCAGACCTACACCCCGACCCTGATGCTGACGGCGCGCGACTCCGTCATGGACCGGGTCAACGGTTTGACCGCCGGGGCCGATGACTACC
>CAZADG010000075.1:0-15669 GCA_964483865.1 uncultured Mycobacterium sp.
AGGCCGCCTACGCCGAATACGTCTTCCAGGACAAACTCTGGCCGGACTACGACCGACGCGACCTGTGGGCGGCGTGCGAGGAGTACGTCAACCGCAATCGCCGTTTCGGCAGCGCCTAGCGTGGAAATCGCCGAGATCCTCGGTCAGGTTCTACCGGTTGAGGTGGAGTCCGACGGTGCTCTGACCGTTCGCTACGACGGCACCATTGCGGCACTGCGGAGGGTGCCACTGCACGAGGGGTTGGAAATCATCTCGCTGAACCAGTTGCTGGCCTGGGACCTGCCGTGCACCCCGGAACTGCGCCGGCGAGTGGCCGAGGAGGCCGGTCGCGCAATGTTCGGCACCGTCACGATGACCGAGAACGCCGGCGGCGAAGCCACGGTGATGCTGCGCTACAACTTCCCGGCCAGCGTCGGTGCGCCTGCGCTGAAGTCCCTGGTGCCGATGGTTCTCGATGGTGGGACAGAGATCCGGCGACGGCTGACTCAGCCCTGACCCCGGCGGCAGTCCGCGCAGGTTCCGAACAGTTCGATTGTGTGGCTCACGTCGGAAAAGTCATGCGCCCCAGCCACTTCGGTCGCCCAGGTTTCCACCTCGCGACCGCTGACCTCCACTGCGGCCCCGCATCCGCGGCAGACCAGGTGATGATGATGGTGCGGTCCGGCGCAGCGCCGGTAGACGGATTCGCCGGTGTCGGTGCGGACCATGTCGACCAGGTCGGCGGACGCCAGTGACTGCAGGGTGCGGTAAACGGTCGTCAGGCCGATG
Source organism: uncultured Mycobacterium sp. (assembly GCA_964483865.1). GTDB lineage: Bacteria > Actinomycetota > Actinomycetes > Mycobacteriales > Mycobacteriaceae > Mycobacterium. Next base: position 769 of record CAZADG010000075.1, read on the forward strand.
TTCTCGCCGCGCCGGCGCAGTTCGTCGTGCAATTCCTGGGCAGACCGGAACTCCTCGACGGTGTCGAGCAATGCGATGATCGCGCCGCGTTGCCGCGTCGCGCGGACGCCCCCGCCAGCCGACCGCGGATCGCTATCGGAATCCATTTCTCGTTACGATTCCACGGCCGCGCCAGCCATGTCAAAAGCCTGAACCGTGAGTCGCCTAGGCTAGGGCGGTTCTTTCGTGGCTAAGACAGGAGTGCAATCCGCCGTGGCGTCAGTCATCGATTCCATTGTCAACCTGGCTAAGCGCCGTGGACTGGTGTATCAGTCCGGCGAGATCTACGGCGGCACCAAGTCGGCCTGGGACTACGGCCCGCTGGGTGTGGAACTCAAGGAGAACATCAAACGGCAGTGGTGGCAGTCGATGGTCACCGGCCGCGACGACGTCGTGGGCCTGGACAGTTCCATCATCCTGCCGCGCGAGGTCTGGGTGGCCTCTGGGCACGTCGAGGTGTTCAACGATCCGCTGGTCGAGTGCCTGCAGTGCCACAAGCGCCACCGGCAGGACCACATGCAGGAGGCGCACGCCGAAAAGAAGACCGCCAAAGAAAAAATTCAGGTCGACCCGGAGTCGGTGGCGATGACGGAGATCGTCTGCCCGGACTGCGGCACCAAGGGGCAGTGGACCGAGCCCCGCGACTTCAACATGATGCTCAAGACCTACCTGGGACCCATCGAGACCGAGGAGGGCCTGCACTACCTGCGGCCGGAGACCGCCCAGGGCATCTTCGTCAACTTCGCCAACGTGGTCACCACGTCACGTCGCAAGCCGCCGTTCGGCATCGGTCAGATCGGCAAGAGCTTCCGCAACGAGATCACCCCGGGCAACTTCATCTTCCGCACCCGTGAATTCGAACAGATGGAGATGGAGTTCTTCGTCGAACCCGATACCGCCAAGGAATGGCATCAGTACTGGATCGACACCCGCCTGCAGTGGTACGTCGACCTCGGGATCAAGCGCGACAACCTGCGTCTGTTCGAACACCCCAGGGAGAAGCTGTCGCACTACAGCGACGGCACCACCGACATCGAGTACAAGTTCGGCTTCGCCGGCAATCCGTGGGGCGAGTTGGAAGGCATCGCGAACCGGACCAACTTCGACCTCTCGACGCACTCCACACATTCGGGTGTGGACCTGTCCTACTACGACCAGGCCAGCGATACCCGCTACGTCCCGTATGTCATCGAACCGGCCGCTGGATTGACCCGGTCATTCATGGCCTTCCTGGTGGACGCTTACGCCGAGGACGAGGCGCCCAACGCCAAGGGGGGTGTGGACAAGCGCACGGTGCTGCGACTGGACCCCCGACTGGCCCCGGTGAAGGCTGCGGTGCTGCCGTTGTCGCGCAACGAGGATCTGAGCCCCAAGGCCCGCGATTTGGCCGCCGCACTGCGCAAGAACTTCAACATCGACTTCGACGACGCCGGGGCCATCGGCCGGCGCTACCGCCGCCAGGACGAGATCGGTACCCCGTTCTGCGTGACGGTCGATTTCGACACCCTTGAGGACCAGGCGGTCACCATTCGCGAGCGCGACAGCATGACCCAGGAGCGGGTCGGGTTGGATGCGGTGCCCGGCTATCTGGCGGCACGACTGCTGGGCTGAGGCCGGGCGCTAGAAGCGCCCGCCGCCGCCCAGCCAGTCGCCGCCGGAGCCGCCGTAGGACGTCGTCGAACCGCCGCCCCCGCCGCTGTAACCGCCGCCGTGATAGCCGCCGCCCATCCCGCCGGTGAGGATGTTGCCGAGGATGATGCCGCCGACCATCGCCCCCATATCGGACTGCCGGCCGCCGTAGCGGGTCTGGTACTGGCGCTGCCCGGCCTGCACGTCGGCATTGGCCAATTGCTGGGCTTGGGCGGCCAGCATGGAGGCGCCGTTGGCGTGCTTGATGGCTTCGTCGATCGCCGTGCTCTTCTTCGCCTCGGCCGCCTCCAGTTGGCGAACCGCCTCGTTGAGCCGGGTGCGGGCTTCGGGACCGATGCTGCCGCGGCGGGTGTCGATGTAGTCCGACACCGAACGGACCCGAGACTGGGCGGTGCTCAGTGCCTGCTCGTAGGAGCGCCGCAATCGGTCGGCGGCCTCCCGTTCCTCGGCGACGCCGGCTAGTAGTCGGTCCAGGTCCGCGTCGGCCTGGGTGAGCTGGGTGAAGGTGCCCAACGGGTCGGCCGCACCGCCGGTCTGCGCGGCGGTGACGGCCCTCACCGCGGCGTCGCGGGCGGCGGACAACTCGGCGGCTTTGGCCAGTCCGCCCTTGGCCAGCTGCTCGCCGGCCTGATTGATGCCGCGCTGTATGTCCTCGATCGCGGCCGGCAGCGTGGCGACCGCACGACGGATGTCACTGGCTGCGCTGTCCACCGCGTCGAGCATCGTATTGGCTTGTTGCAGAGCGGATTCCGCGCCGCGCACGCAGTCGACCAGATCGCCCACCTCGCCCGCCACCGGCTTGGCCGACAGCTCACGGCCGCGGCTGATCGATGTGTCGGCGAACTCGACCCGCTCCCGGGCCGCGTTGACGTTGCGGGCGACCGACGACAGCGCCGACTCGTCGAACTCGGTGCGTAGCTGCGCCAGCTTCTGATCGGAGGGATCCAGCCGCGCGGTCACCGTGACCAGCAGTTGGGTCAGCGCGTCGAGACGCTCCGGGGCGTTGAACACCAGATCGCGCATCTGGTGGAACGACGCGGTCTGGGTCTCGAGTTCCTTGTTGGCCCGGGCGGCGGACACCACCACCTTGGTCAGTAGGTCACGCCGCTCGGGCAGCGGCTCGGGGACATCGTCGTCGAGCTTCTGCCGCACGGTGAACGCCTGCTTCAGAGTCTCCCGGGCGTTGTTGACCGCGGCGGCGAACGGCGCGGTCTGGGCTTCGCCGAATTCCTCCTGGGCCAGAACCAGTTCGTTGGCGCTGGTGCGTACCGCGTTGTCCACCTCGACGACGATCGTCTTCGACAGCTCGTCGAGTGCCCCGATCGGCACGTCGGCCAGCGCGGAGGGATTGGTGGGGTCGATGTTCTTGGCGGCGGTCACGGCGGCCTCATGTTGCTTGCGGCGCCGTCTGCGGCTCATCAGCGTCATCCCGCCGAACCCGAGCAGCCCGACACCGGCCAGGGTCGCGATCGGAACCAGCATCGAGCCACCGCCCTCGGAACCGCTCTTGGCGGCCCCGGCGCCCTTGAGGTTCTCCAGCCCGCTGGCGGCCGCTACCGCGGCCCCGGTCCAGTCACTGTTGCGCAGGGCGGGCTCGATGCGGTCGCGCCGGATGTTGTCGACCTTGGTGGAGCTGCCCCCGGCCGCGGCGGGGGACACCAGGAAGGCGTAGGAGCGGTCCTTGGTGGCGACCGCGAGAATGGCGTCCTCGCTGCCCAGATCACTGATCTTCTGGGTCTGCTGGGACCATTCGAAGGCCCCCTTGGGGGCGAACGACTCGACGTAGACCACCCACAGCCGGACGCGCCGCTCGCGGTAAAGCTGGTCGACGGCCTTCTGCACATCGGCCCGCTGCCGATCGTTGAGCGCACCGGCGTTGTCGGTGACGTAGTCCGGCAGCCGGAACGGCGGCTCAGCCACCGCAGCCGGGGCGAGAACGGTGAGGGCCGCGAAGATCGCGACGAGCAGACTGAGCAGACGGGCGAGGCGCATGACCGCCAATGTAGTAGCCCGCCGTGCTCGCACACCCCGATGCCAGCAAAACTCCGTCGCTGCCAGCCGTGGGCGTACTGGCAGACTGTGCCCCGGTGACGACGAAGTGACGACGACCAACCGGATTCGCGGCTACGGCGAGGAGGACCGGGAGCGGGTGGTGCCCGACCCCGGGAAGTCGGCGACCCTGCCGGGAACCGGCGCCGAGCACCGGACCGATTTTGCGCGGGACCGGGCCCGGGTGCTGCATAGCGTGGCGCTGCGGCGGCTGGCCGACAAAACTCAGGTGGTCGGTCCGCGCGAGAGCGACACGCCCCGCACCCGGCTGACCCACTCGCTGGAGGTGGCCCAGATCGGGCGCGGAATGGCCGTCGCACTCGGCTGCGATCCGGACCTCGTCGACATGGCCGGACTGGCGCACGATATCGGCCACCCGCCCTACGGGCACAACGGCGAGCGTGCGCTGGACGAATTCGCGGCTGCCTGCGGCGGTTTCGAAGGCAACGCCCAGAACTTTCGAATCCTCACCAGGCTGGAGCCCAAGGTCCTGGACTCGAGCGGCGCCAGCGTCGGGCTGAACCTGACCCGCGCCGCGCTGGATGCGGTCACCAAATACCCCTGGCAGCGACCGGCGGGGGGCGGCAAGTTCGGCTTCTATGCCGATGACGCGGCAATCGCGCAATGGGTCCGATCCGGCGCCCCGTCCGGGCGGCCATGCCTGGAATCGCAGGTCATGGACTGGGCTGACGACGTGGCCTACTCGGTCCACGATGTCGAGGACGGCGTGGTCTCCGGCCGCATCGACCTGCGGGTGCTCGCCGACGACGACGCCGCCGCGACGCTGGCCAGGCTGGGAACCTCGGTGTACGGATCCGGTGCACATCCCGACGATCTGGAGGCCGCCGCCCGCAGGCTGTCGGAGCTTCCGGTGGTGAGCGCGGTCGGCAAGTACGATGCCTCGCTGACCGCGGCGGTCGCCCTCAAGCGGCTCACCAGCGAATTCGTCGGTCGCTTCGCGTCAGCCGCGATCGCCGAGACGCAACGACTGGCCGGCCCTGGACCGCTGGTGCGCTACGAGGCCGAGTTACACGTCCCCGCCACGGTGCGGGCCGAGGTCGCCGTACTCAAGACGCTGGCCCTGCAGTTCATCATGTCCGACCCGCGACATCTGGCCAGGCAGACCAAGCAGCGCGAACGCATCCACCGGGTGGCCGACCTCCTGCTCCATGGCGCGCCCGCCGCTCTCGACCCGCTGCTGGTCCCGGCCTTCAAAGCCGCCGCCGATCACGCCGGACGGATGCGGGTCGTCGTCGACCAGATCGCGTCCTACACCGAGAGCCGGTTGGAGCGCATCGACACCGCAGGTGTCGGCGGCCTCGCGTTCTAGACTCAAGCCCGTGGCAGCAGCGGTGGGTGGCGGGGGAGGCCGGAAGGGTCGCATCCCCGACCGTGACATCACCGCCATCCGCGACAAGGTGCGCATCGAGGATGTGGTCGGCGACTACGTCCAGTTGCGCCGCGCCGGTGCAGACTCGCTGAAGGGGCTGTGTCCCTTCCACGACGAGAAGTCCCCCTCGTTCCATGTCCGACCCAACCACGGCCACTTCCACTGCTTCGGCTGCGGCGAGGGCGGCGACGTCTACGCCTTCATCCAGAAGATCGAACACGTCAGTTTCGTCGAGGCAGTCGAGGTGCTGGCCGACCGGATCGGCTACGCCGTCACCTACACCGGTGGCGGAAACACCGTGCAACGCGACCGCGGCAGCCGCAGCCGGCTCACCGCCGCCAACGCCGCCGCGCAGGAGTTCTATTCCGCCGCACTGGAATCCGACGAAGCCGGCCCCGCCCGCCAGTACCTCACCGAGCGAAACTTCGACGCCGCTGCCGCCCGTCAGTTCGGATGTGGCTTCGCTCCTTCCGGGTGGGACTCCCTGACCAAGCACCTGATCCGCAAAGGCTTCGAGTTCAAGGAGTTGGAGACCGCCGGGCTTTCCCGGGAGGGCCGCCGCGGGCCGATGGACCGCTTTCACCGCCGACTGCTGTGGCCGATCCGCAGCGCCAGTGGGGAGACCGTCGGTTTCGGTGCCCGTCGAATTTTCGACGACGACGTGATCGAGGCCAAGTACGTCAACACGCCCGAGACCGTGCTCTACAAGAAGTCCTCGGTGCTGTTCGGCATCGACCTGGCCAAGCGCGATATCGCCAAGGGGCACCAGGCCGTGGTGGTCGAGGGCTACACCGACGTGATGGCCATGCACCTGGCCGGGGTCACCACAGCGGTGGCCTCGTGCGGCACCGCCTTCGGCGACGAGCACCTCTCCATGCTGCGGCGGCTGATGATGGACGACAAATTCTTCAAGGGCGAGTTGATCTACGTCTTCGACGGCGACGCCGCCGGGCAGGCCGCCGCGCTGAAAGCCTTCGCCGGCGAGCAGAACCTGGCAGGCCAGAGTTTCGTAGCGGTGGCTGCCGACGGAATGGACCCATGTGACCTACGGCTGAAGTCCGGCGACGCCGCACTGCGCGACCTGGTGGCACGGCGCACCCCGCTGTTCGAGTTCGCCATCCGCACCACCCTGGCCGAATACGACTTGGACAACGCCGAGGGCCGGGTCTCGGCGTTGCGCCATTGCGTGCCGATGGTCGCCAAGATCAAAGACTCCACCCTGCGTGACGAGTATGCCCGCCAGTTGGCCGGCTGGGTGGGTTGGGACGACGTCGCCCAAGTCATCGGACGGGTCCGGCAGGAGGCCGGCCGCAAGCCCGGTGCCGGCCGGGGGGCCGACCGGCCGGCCGCGCCGTCGCGGCGAGATAACGGCGACTCACGGCCCGATCCCCGCGATCCGACCCTGTGGCCGCAGCGCGAGGCCCTCAAGGCTGCTCTGCAGTATCCCGCGCTGGCGGGACCGGTGTTCGATTCGCTGACCGCTGAGAGCTTCACCCATCCCGGTTACACCGCGGTCCGTACCGCCGTCGAGGCGGCCGGCGGTACCGCGTCCGGACTGACCGGCGCACAGTGGATGGAGGCCGTCAGGGAGAAGGCGACGACGCCGGCTACTGCGGGTCTGGTCAGCGAACTCGTCGTGGAGGCCATCAAGGTCGACGACGAAGAGAAACTGCCGCGCTACATCGGTTCGGTGCTGGCCCGACTTCAGGAGGTCTGGGTGGGTCGGCAGATTGCCGAGGTGAAGTCCAGGCTGCAGCGGATGTCACCGGTGGAACAGGGGGATGAGTACCACGCCCTGTTCGGCGACCTGGTGGCGTTGGAGGCCTACCGACGCAGCCTGCTGGAGCAGGCCAGCGGAGACGACCTCACGGCCTGAGCCGTCGGTGGGCCAGCACTCGGCCGCGCAGCACTTCAGCGGCTATGGTTAACGAATCAGCCAATGACGGCGAAAGGTCAGATATGGCTACCGCGAACACGCGCATCCGGCGACTCGCTGCGGCGGGGGCGCTGGCTGCGGCCGCGCTGGCCGGTCCGGCACTAGCCGCTCTAGGCTCAGGTGCGACCCCCACAGTGACCACCGACTCCGCCACGGGCCAGTGCCTGGCCTGGTACGGCTCCCGTGGCGACGGCATCTGCCTGGGGTACTCCAACGGCACCCCGACCTACATCGGCACCCCGCAGGGCGGCTACCTCGGGCCCGGCTACGGGGTCGGAATACCCGGCGCCGGCGGCGTCGGCATCAGCACCGGACCGTTGCTGCCCGGCCAGACCATCAACAAGCCGATCGGCGGCAGTTAGCGGTTCGGATCAGTCACGCTGTGGCTGAATGACCGTCGTCTGGCTGTCGATTTCGGTCAGGGTCACCATTGGCTGATCGGGGGAGACCTTGTCGGCTAACTTGCGTCGCCCCGCGTCGATCATCGTCTTCGTCGCCGGATGCCCCGCGACGGCCCGCGCGGTGGCGACGATCTGGTCGTAGCGTTCCCGCCCGGCTTTGGTGCCTAACACGTAGCCCGTCGCCAGCACGGCCACAAACCCGATCACTGTGCTCCCTCCGGACCCACGTCAGGGCCTCCCATCTTCGGGTCCCCGCCCCGCTGGCCTTCCATCCTGCCTGACGCGACCCGTTTTGGCGCTTCCCGGCCCCAGTAGGCTAGAGTCTTGATCCGTCCCGCCGCGAAGATCGGGCGGGCGCGGTCCCCTGTAGCTCAACTGGCAGAGCTTGCGACTGTTAATCGCACGGTTGATGGTTCGAGTCCATCCGGGGGAGCCAGGTTCTTGGTCGCAAGCGCGGGCAAGGTCGTCTCGAGTTGGCTTGATCGCGGGGTTATTCACCCAACACGGTGTGAGTGATCAGAGATACCACCACGGAAGTAGACCGAATCTGCCGGCGAGGGTCGCCAGGTAGGTCTGGACTGTGCCATCGCCGATGAAGACACCCATCAACTTGTTCTGGAAGATGGTGTTGGCCGTGGTCACTTCGCATCCCGATTCGCACACCCTCGAATCCTTGACGTCGATCGGCGCCCAGACGGCAGATCCGTAGCTGATGGTGTCGACGTTCCGCTGGGAAGGCAGGGCCGGAATAGAGGTCGGGACGAAGGTGGCCCACGTCCCGGTGCCCTCCCTGCTCAGCGATGTTCCGGCCAGGGCGAACCCGCCGAGAACCGGGGTGATCCCCTCGAAATGGGTGTTCGCGCCGGTGTCTTGGGCGGTGTAGTAGCTGGGCTCGCCGTATTGCCCGGTGCTCGCGTCATAGGTCACCAGGAAGCCCTGTTGCACCGACTGGCCCGCGATGCGGCCGGTTCCACCCGCGAGCGTATAGAGCGAACTGTTCTGACCGCCGTTCTGCCAGACGCCGTAGACGGTGGTGAATCTGTCCAGCCCGCCGAACGGGTCGCCGTTGGTCCCGAGCAACGTGAACTGTTGCGTCGCGGTGTTGTAGATAAAGGCGTTGATCGTGGTCGGGTCCTGGACTTGGCCGTCGAGAGTGAGGTCATAGTTGCCGACCACCAGATCGCCCATGGTGCTGTGCGCGATGGTTCCAGCCACCGAGCAGTTACCCGCTCTGCCCTGGCATGCCGAGACGCCGCCCACGACGTTTGACCCCGACGTGGGGACATTGATGGGGGTCCAGGTGCCGTCGATGCCGTTCGGCGGTCCGAGGTACATCATGCCCTGGTCGAATGCATAGGTCTTTTTGTCGCGGTAGCCCTTAAAGCTTCCGACGACCTGCACCTCGCCCGGGGGTATCAATTGCGGATTGAACCGGTGCGTGTTGGGTCCGTAAAACGTGGACGAGGTCACACCCTCGAACCCGGGGACGAGAAGATTGATGTTTCTGGCAGCGGTGACAGCAGGATTGCCGCGGAGAGGTCCGACGTACAAAGCTGCATCCTGTTCGGACCCGTTCACTCCCACGCTGAAGGTCAGGACAACGTTGTTCAGCCCTGTTCCCCGCACGCCTGTGACGAAGATGGCATCCGTCGATCGGAAGAGATGAGCGAAATCGACCGTGGGCGAGGGAAGGGTGGAGAACGTGGTGTTGATCTGCCCGCGGGTGTTGCCGGACACGGCATTTCCGGTGAGGGCCGACCCCCGGCTCCAGCCGGTGGCGAGAATGCCCCAGCCCTTGTTGTCGGAGATGACGTTGACATCGGATTCCGTGCTGCCGCCCACGGTGATCCCTCTGGCCGACCTGAGGCGCACCCCTGACCCGTCATTGTTGGAGATGGTCGAGGAATCAACAGTTGTTCCGCGGAGGTTTCCGATGGCGTCGATCCCGTCGCCGCGGTTGTCCTTGATGCCGGCGCCTTGAACCGTCACATCTTTGGCGGACCAGATCTGCACGCCGGGGCCGCGATTGAGTGCGATCTCGACGTTGTACGGGGACAGTGGGTCGGGGACCCCAATGGGGCCTCCGATGGTGATATCCGAGGTGCCCAGGCCGACCTTGACTCCGCCTCGCCCGTTGGGAAGCGGGAATTCGTTTCGGATGCCGGCGCCGAGTCCTACCCGGGTGTTGACGATCGACACGTCGCGGGCGTTGCCCTTCAGGACGATTCCCCAGCGGTCGCTGGCGCCGACGTGGACGCCGAAGCCGTCCGACAACAGATATTCGATCGAGGGTGTGAATCCGCCGATGGAGATATTGCTGGAGTTGCCTCCGATGACGATGCCGTTGCCGGTGTTGGGCACCTTCTTGGCGATGGTTTCGTCGGTGCCGACGGCGGTGGCCCTGATTTGCGCACCATGTGCGTCGCCGAGGAACTCGATTCCGTTGCCATTGTTTCCCCCCACGAGGCACGTGCGGATCTCATTGGAATTGGAGGCGTTGGTCGGCTCGAAAGTGTCCGGTGTGATGGGGTTGTCGGGGTTGTAATGAGGATTGCTCGATGTGATCCGGATTCCACCCGCGCCATTCCCGATGGCGCGGCCAAATGCAGCCAGGCCGGTGAACTCATTCCACAGCAGGACACCGCCGGCGGTGTCGGCGATCTCGATTCCGTAGCGACGATTTCCGGCCATGACGTTGCCCAGCGGAATCGGGCCACCAGCCTTTACGCCCAGGGAGTCACCGTTCACCAGCATGCCGTTTCCGCGGTTGGCGACCGCGGTTTTGTTGTCGGCCCCGATGCCGAAGAAATTGGCCCAGACGGTGGTCTCGTCGGAGTCGGTGATTCTCAGCCCGTTGCCGCCGTTGCCGGAGAGCACGTTGTAGAACACGAACGGTTGCTGTTCGGCGGTGGTGCCGCGCAGTTGATTGCCGTTCGCGTTGACGATCGCCACCCCGTCCTGCCGGTTGCCGAGCGCGGCGTTCCCGGTCGGGTCGGTACCGATGAAGTTGCCGCTGAGCTGATTACCGGTTGCGCCGTCGTCGATGAGCACACCGTTACCACGGTTCCCGGAGATCAGATTGCCCTGCGGGGGACGAACAACCACCGGCATCGGCGGGGTGGGCTTGTTACCGCCGGTTGCCTCCCCGCCGATGAGATTGCCGGCCGCACCGGCGGTGATCTGAATCCCGTTGCCGCGGTTGCCGATCGCAACGGCTCCGTCGGCGCTGGTGCCGATGTAGTTCGATTGGACGATGTTGTTGTCGCCTTTCAGTGTGATCCCGTTGCCGCGGTTGCCGCTGATCACATTGGAAAGAGCGAACGACTGGGTTTGACCAGTGCCGATCGCGTTGTCGCTTGCCCCGGCGAGTACCAGCACACCGTCCCCGCGGTTGGCCTCGACAGTGGTTCCGTTGCCCCACAGCCCGATGTAATTTCCGGTCAATGTCGTACCCGAGGCGGCGATGGTTACCCCGGCTCCGGCCGAGTCGACGAGAGATAGACCGATGATTTGGGAACCGCTCGCGCCGGTGGCGAGAGTCAAGCCGTCGGTGTTCTGGAAGTCAACACGGACTACCGGGCTGTCGACATAACCGGGCGCTGTCGAGCCGTCAACGACGATGGTGTCGGTGATCGTCGGGAGAGCTGCGTTGCCGACGCTGATGGTGCCCGCGACGGCAAACGTGATCGCATCAGTGCCAGCGGCCGTGTTGGCGTCGAGGATCGCTTGGCGCAGCGAGCCGGTGCCGGAGTCGGCCAAGGTACTGACGGTGAAGGTCTGATTGGTCTGGGAGGTCGACACCAGGCTTGCGGCGGGGACGGACACTGTCTGCTCGATGTTGCGGCGTACCAGCAGCAGAGCGCCGGACATCAAGTCCGCGACTGGGCTGGTGGGCAGGCCGTTGAGCCAGTTCAGGCCGCTGTCAACGAGATTGGTGATCGCGCCGTGGAGCGCGGTGATGACCGCCGGGGTGGCGACCGCTGCGGTGGCCGGAGTGACGAGCGCTGCCACGGTCCCGGAGTACATGCGCTGCGGCGCCGCGGGTGCTGCCGCCGCCGGACTGGGCAGTAACGCCGTGGTCGTGGCGGGCTGCCGGGATCGCTTGGTCAGTACCGGTGGCTCGGCGGCCGGGACGGATGTCGTTTCTGCGGGCCGCGGCACCTGCGCGACGGCCGCCGCTGGGCGTGGACGCGACGAGGAGGCTGGTCCGGCGCTACGAGGCTCAGCGGTCCGCCGGCTCGAACGGGTCGTTTGCCGAGGAGGCCGCGCGGAGGCCGATCCACGCGACTCGGGTGGACGGGACTGCCCCGATGAGGCGTCGGTTTCCGCTGAGCTGGGATCGGGGCTGTCTGCGGCTGCGATTCCCACCGAATGCGGCACGGCGAGCAAGCATCCAAGGGCCACGCCGGCTGCCCATGCCCGCGTACCGCGTAGAAATTCAGAAGTCACTGTCCCCGCCCTTTACTCGTTTCGTGGAGATCGTAATTAGGGGGTCGGAAACCGGGCGGCGAGATCGCAATTTCTGTCGCTCCATTCGGAGCGGGATTGGTCGGCCACGGCGCTGTTAACGTCCCCCGCGCGCTCAATGAGGTCACGACAGTTCGCATCGCTCGGCGGTCTCGCCGGTGTGGCAGAAAGTGACCGGTCGCAACGGAAAGCCCGAGACCGCCGGCCCTCGGCTTTTCGTGTCCGCAGTGGAATGTCAGGGCCGCCGAACGCTGATGGTGCGGGCATGCACGTGGTGCCGCCGTTGCGACCCGACCCGCCAGCACGGCCGGGCGCACCGACCCTGCCGTCGACCTGGAAGTCGGGGTTTTTACCGGGATCCGCGCCATCGGTACCGACGATGCCGCTCTGTCCGGTGTCCCCCGGCGCCGCCATCGCCGCCGGCGTCAAAGATTGACAGCAGCCCCGGCAGCTCCACACAAACGGCAACAGGCTGGGGCTCTCAGCCGGGGTCATCTCTTCGAGCCACGCAGTCGCTCAACCCGATGAACAGTTACGTTGGAGTCAGGGTGATCTGGAACACCTGGTTCGACGCTCCGGTCTCACTGAAGGTGTTGCTGGTCGCGGCCACGGTGGAGTAGATGCCGCCGTACATGAAGCCCAGTACCGTCGGGCCGCTGAGTTGGTGCAGCCGAATGACGCCGTTGCGATACTGCGGCAGCGCCTGGTTGCCGAACCAGCCCGCGCCTGCGCCGTAGTAGCCGGTGCCGCCCGGGGTGACCGGCTGGATAGGCGTCATGGAGTACTCCTGGAACTCGCCGTCGCGGAACCGGACCAGCGAGGTCACGTTGTCCACCCATGGCAGCTCGAGATCCTCGGTGAGCACTCCGCCGTTGTAGTAGTACAGGCTGATACCGCCGACGAGGATGTCGTACATCGACCGCGATCCTCGGTCGTGGAGCAGGACCTCCGCGGTGGTGTACTGGCTGAAGTATTGCTGATATGCGGCGTCGATGCGGGTGCGTCCGCCCGGTCCGACGAAGATCGGCGCCTGATATCCGGAGCCGGCCTCGCCGGGGGTGAAAACCCCTCCCAGATATGCCAGTTCGGCCCGCCCGTCGCTTCCGATGAAGTTGACGAGGTTGCCGTCACGGCGCCGGTAATTCACCGGATCGCGCAGTGCCCGGTAGCCGGTGATGGCCAGCCGGCGGCCGGTGTCGACGATGCGGAAGCTGCGGATCTCGTCGGTGTAGACCTGGGCGAGGTTGGAGGTGGCGCCGTTGTAGCCGCCCTGGAAGTCATGTCCGAAGACCAGGTAGGTCCGGCCATTGAGGTCCGCCATACCGCCACCGGTCACCGCCAGCCGGGGATCGGACATCTGGCGGATCTTGGCCAGGGTGGCCACATCCCCGCCGTCGATCACCGCCTGGGCCAGCCCCTTGATGCTGAGTGCGGTGAGCGTGTCGTAGGTGGTGAACTCTTTGGTGAACGCGGCGAAGGTGACGCCGGTGCCGTCGGCTTCGGTGTCGCTGCTCGTGGTGACGGTGTTGCCCTCGATCGCCGTGATCGTCGTCCCGGGCGGGAAGATTTCCTGGCCGGACGGGAACGGCAGGACGCCGGAGACGCGCTGGCCGACAGTCAGGTTCTCCAGGCCGCTGGTGACGGTGATGGTTGTGCTGGCTGCGCTGACGTCGCCGGTGAAGCTCGCCGTGCCGGGCACCGAGTAGCCGCCGTTGACATAGAGCGTGTCACCTTTGGCGTAGTACTGCGCGTCGGACGAACTCAGAGGGCTGTAGACCGCGGGGGACACGCCGGTCTGGTTCCAGGGCAGCGACCAGACCTGCCAGTCGACCGGGTTGATGACGTAGATGATGTTGTTCTGGAATGCGGGCGGGAAGCTCTGCTCGCCGCTGGGAACGAAGTCATGCAGGCCGTTGGTCCTGCCGCCGATCACGACCCACAGTCCGCTCGGGTACTGCGACGTGGGATCCGTCTGGGCGTAGACGCTGCCTTGAAGCCCCGGCAGGTCGGTGATGCCGGGTGCGCTGACGGGTGCGATGTTGAGCGTGTAAGGGAGGTTCGACGCGTTGGCCGGCACCGGTTTCGGCGCGTCGGCGGTGGGCGCCGGGGGCGGAGTCAGCCCGTCCGGCGGGACGGTTTCGAAGGACTGCGGCAGGTTGTCGGTGGCGCCGTTGAGGTTCAGCGGCGTCGGGACAGGAACCGTCAGCGAACCGATATAGACCTTGCCGGTGCTGTCCTTGCCAAGTCGCACCGTGCCGGACAGCGCAGTGGTGCCCGGCAGCGCGGTGATCTGGTCGATGTCTCCGTTCAGTTCACGCCAAACGTTCAGAGCGCCGCCGTCGGCTGTCAGGGTCACCCGGTCCCCGCTGGAGTCGGTGAAGGCGAGCCGTTTACCCACGGCGAACAGCCCGTAGAAGTCCCCGCCGGCCGTTTCGTCGTTGTCGCCGTCGAAGGCCGTACCGTCACTGCCGCGCAGTGGGTTGGAGTTCGGGTCGCCGGTGATGATGGGCGGGTTGCCGTTGATGACGACGCGGTAGAAGGTTCCCTGCCGCATGGACCGGGCGAGGGTAAGGGCGACTTGTGAAGAAGACGCCGAGATATCGCTGTACTGGGCGGAGACGATCTTCAGCGCCGGGCCGCTGGAGGTCACCAACTGGGGGTTGCCCCAGATGGCTGAAGTGATGCGGTAGTTGGCCAGGTCGGTTGCCGTACCTGGTACCAGCGGACCGTCAAAGGTGAGCAGGAGCGACTTGCTGCCGGGCGTACTGGTGATCGCGGTGAGCACCGGGCCGGTGCCGCCCGAGGACGAGTACACCGATGGGGCCACCGCGACCGGGGTCGCCGACGGCAGGGTGCGCCGCACCAGTAGCAGCGCCCCGGACGCGAAGTCGGTGATCGGGTTGGCGGGCAGACTGGTGAGCCAGTCCCCGATGCGGTCGAAGGTTTGGGCGATGCGGACGGTGGCGGTG
>CAZADG010000076.1:0-2760 GCA_964483865.1 uncultured Mycobacterium sp.
GCGGTCTATGTGCTGGCCGGTTCCCTGGCGACGGTCGGCCGGTTGATTCCGGCGCGCACATTCTGAGTCGAACCGGGCTGCTCGCGTCGTTTCCGCTCGCCGGAAAGTTGCCATGCCCTGAGACCGATTTGGGACCGTGCACTCTGCTCGCTCCTGCACGAACTGAGCGCCAGCGCCCGATCTACGCACCGCGCCAGGATGGGCGCGAGCCAGACTCAAAGGCTGACGATGGTTTCATCGACCGCTACACGGTCACCGGCTTGACTGCCACGCGGGGGAGCAGTACGAGCAGCACGGCCGCAGCCGTAGTGGCCATTCCGGCGGAAAACAATATGAAGTACCCGTCTGTCGCGGCGGCACCGTCCAACGGGGACAGCAGCGGGGCCACGAGCGCGGCTGCGGTCGCCCCACCAACCTTGCTCATGATCCCGTTGAGACTGCTCGCCACCCCCGTCTCGTGCGGTCGAACCGCACTGACGATCACAGCCGTCAGCGCTCCATAGGCCAGGCTGAGGTAGGCGGCAGTCATCAGCCCCGCCACCAGCAACTGCGTGCGGTTCGCGTGCCATCCCACCAGTAACGCGAACCCGATCACCCCGAGGGTGCCTCCGATGACCATGACGATGCGCGCACCGAGACCTTCGATCAGACGACCGGTGACCATCGCGGCGAGAGTCGCGGCCAGCGCGCCCGGAAGAAGGAATTGCAGGCTCACTGCCTGGGCGTCGGCACCGTACCCGTGTCCGCTGGCCACCGGAGTCGCCGCGCAGGCGGTGAGACCGAGAAGCGAGAAGTACGACCCTGTTCCCACCAGAAAACTGGCGGCATTGGTGATGAGAACCGGGCGGCGCCGGAGAAGCTCGGTCGCCACCAGCGGGTAGCGGCACCGCCATGTCCACCACCACCAGAGCGCCAGAACAAGCATGCCCGCACAGAGTGCACCGACGGTTCGTGGGGAGGTCCAACCCCACACCGAACCCTTGGTGATCCCCAACATCAGCGCGCACAGACCCAGGGCCAGGCCGACGGCACCAAGCCAGTCCACGGGCTCGGTGATGGTCCGCGGCCTGCTGGGTACGAATGCGACGACGAGCACACCGGCGCCCGCGGTCATCGCGGCCAGGAGCCAGAACACCCGGTGATAGCTGGCTCCCTCCGGCATCAGGAAGCCGGTGAACAGCAACGCCACCGCATTACCGAGTCCGAGGGTCGCCGACACCACGCCGATGGCCCGGAAGAGCCGATCCGCATGGAGCTCGTCACGCAGGATCGCCACCGCAATCGGGTACACCGCAAAGGATGTCCCCTGTAGCGCGCGGCCGAGCACCAACAGCGGCAGCGAAGACGTGGCCGCGCCGAGCAGCGAGCCGACCAACACCACAGCCAACGTGCCCAGCAGAACCCACTTCTTGTTGTAGACGTCGGCAAGGCGCCCGATCAGCGGGCCCGCCGCGGCAGCGGCGAGCAGGTTCGCCGTCACCACCCAGCCCACGTCGACCCGGGGAGCGCGCAACTGCTCGGCGATCGCGCCCAAAATCGGCACGACGCTGGTCTGAAGAACCGCCGCGGTGAGAACAACGGCTCCGAGCGTCGCGGTGAGCCTTGCCGGGCGCACCTGATTCATGGCATCACTATGGCTGACCGGAACCCCACAAGCAGACCGTTAGCCTCGGGACGGTGATGAACGTGGCCATGCAGCAGGCCTGTCCTGCGCAGTAGCCGAATCAACAGCAGGAACGATTGCCTCTTTGCGATGGTCGGCAGGGTGCGATCCGCAGGGTGGGGATCACGCTGTCGGCGTCTCGCCGAGAACCCATCTCGAGGTGGCCACGAGGTCACCCTGGGTCAGCGCAGCCGCCCGATGTCCGTGGACCTGTTGATAGCCCGGATCGGTCACCATGTCGGTGAATGCCTGGGATGACGGGTACTCCACGACCAGAATCGCGTCCCACCAGGGACTCTCACCGTCGCCGATAATGTTGACCGGGTTGACGCCGGCGTAGCGAACGGTTCCACCGACGCGGTGGAGATGGGGTTGCACCTCTCTGGTGTATTGGAGGTAGCGATCATGACCGCCCGGCTCTGTGAACTTCAGCAGGTTGATCATCACCACCGGCTGGCCGGGAGGTAGCTTCTCAAAAGCCTTCAGGTTGACGGGACGTTCGTCGGACTCAGTTGCCATATCGGTATCTCCTTTAGTGCGCCGTCCGGCGCGCTGAGCGGGCCGACGACCGGCGATTCAAGTCCGACGTTACTGCCGCCTCGATGGAACGAACCGGCCAATAACTGACTTTTCAGGACAGCGACCTAGCCTTCGAGGACGTGGCTGTCATTCGGAACGTGTTGTGGGAGACCGGCGCCATCGTGGCCGTACCGGTTGTCGACTCACGTCGCTGCTACTTCCACCAGCCGCCCTCCGGCAGGTAGCCGTGTTCGGTCCACAGCCACAGGGCCGACTGGGTGAGGAAGCCGCAGTCGAGCCGTTCGACGCGTCCCGTGCCGTCGGCCAGGATGTACGCGTACAACTTCACCCCGCCACCACCGCTCCTCGGAGTCACGTCGATCGGCTCGGGCAGTAGGGGCCGCGGGACCCAGGTGTGCACGTCGCGGCCCGCGATCAGCAGGCCTTCCAGGCCCAGCACGTGCAGACCCTGGCGATAGCGGCCCTGCTTGACTTGCTCACGCTCACCAATGCCCAGGACGAGCAAGTGGGCACTGATGGCGGCGGAAACCAGGCAGATCACCGTCATTGAGCCGTAG
>CAZADG010000076.1:2860-15648 GCA_964483865.1 uncultured Mycobacterium sp.
TGGATTCGGCCACCTCGGCACTACTGTTCTGCGGGAACGATCCCGCCCGCAGCGCTTTTCACCGTGGCTTTGGCGCGGGGCTCGGCGCGAACCCGCCTGCCGTTACGGGCGAAGCCGGTGGGGGAGACGCTCACCGATAGCAGCGCGTCCTCGCCGTTGACGAAGGGGTGGAATCCGACCCCGCCGCCGCCGCGGCCCTTGACCGGGATGTCGGCGCAGGAGGTGACCTTCCAGCCCTTCTCCGAGACCGACAGGATCGCCTCCGAGTCGCCCCCGGTGATCGGCAGCGCGGCGATCACCTCGTCGCCGTCGGCGGCCAGGCGCACCCCGGCGACCCCGTTGCCGGCCGCACCCTGAGGGTTGACGGTCGAGGGGTCGATGCGCAGCACCTTGCCCCGGCGGGTGACCAATGCCATATGCGATCCCTCGGCCAGCACCCCGGAGCCCAGCAGCCCGGTGATGTCGGGGGCGACCGGCACGTCGCGCACCTTGCTGGGCAGTCCGGCGCCGGTCGTGAACTTGATCCGACCGTCGGTCCACACCGCCCAGCCGAGTCCACCGGAGAGCAGGTCGCCGTGGCTGTCGGACAGGATGCCCTGGTGGTCAAGGCGCCAGTTAGGGTTGGGCTTGCGTTCCTTGGTGGCGTCGTCGCCGCCGGCGCCGTTGACCGGGGTGGCGTCGAAATCCAGGGTGGTGCGCCGGTCGAACGCCGGACCGTCGAACAGCTTTGCGGTCTGCTTGAGCTCGGAGTCGATGAGTTTCCTTCGCGCCTTGGGGGATTCGAGTAGCTCGGTGAGCTGGGCGAATTCGGCGTCAAGCTTGTCGGCCTCGGTGCGCAGTTCCAGTACGTCGAGACGGGTCAGCCGGCGCAACTGCATCGCCAGCACGTAGTCGGCCTGCAACCCGTCGATTGTGAAGCGTTCGCACAGCCCGGCTCGGGCCTCGTCGACGGTGTCTGAACCGCGGATCACCGCCACGGCGGCGTCGATGTCGATGTGCACCAACAAAAGGCCAGCCACGAGATGCCTACGCGCGGTGACTTTTTCGAGCCGGTGCTCGCTACGGCGAACCACCACCGAGTCGCGTAGCGTCAGGAATGCGGTGATCAATTCACGCACCGACCACCACCGGGGGATGCGGTCGGCATCGAGGGCCACCAGGCTGGCGGCGAACGTTCCCTCCAGCGGGGTGAGCGCCAGCAGTGACTTCACCAGCTGCTGCGGGTCATGGCCCCGTTTGGGGGTGACCACGATGCGCAAGCCGTTGCGGCGGTCGGTGAGGTCTGTCATATCCGCCACCCCGGGCAGGTCACCGCCGGTGATCAGCGAGCGGATCCGTTCCTGGACAGTGGAACTGGCCACCCCGGGCGGAAGTTCGGTGATGACGACGTTGCGTCCGTCCACCTCCACCTTTCCCCGCACGGTGAACGAGCCTTTCCCCGTGGTGATGTAGTCGCGCAGACCGTCGGAGCCGACTACCGATCCGCCGCAGCCCCAGTCCGGCCCTGGAAGCAGCTCCATGAGTTCGTCGTCGGACAGCTTCGGCTTGGCCAGCAGCGCCCGGCAGGCAGCCATCACGTCGCGCGGGTTGTGGGCGGGCACCTTGGTGGCCCAGCCCTCGGCGATACCGACCGCGCCGTTGCACAGCAGGACCGGGAAGCGCGCCGGCAGCACCGTCGGCTCAACCCACTCGCCGTCGAAGGTCTCGGTCATCGGCACCGCGTTGTCGGACAGCTCAGCAGTCAGCGCCGCGCCGGCCGGAGACAGCCGCATCTCGGTGTAGCGGTCCGCGGCCGGGATGTCGCCCTGGATGCGGGGAAACGCCCCCTGGCCGTCGATGATCTTGACCCGCTGGAACTCCGCGGCCAGCAGCGCCGCCGCACCGTACATGGCAGCCCCGCCATGCGGGTGCAGGTTGCCGGTCACCGCGGAACAGACCTTCGAGGACTTCTGAGGTTTGTTGCCGGGCAACAGGTTCGACGAGTACATCTGGTAGAGCAATCGCCGCTGTCCGGGCTTGAGCCCGTCGTATGCCGACGGTATCGCCCGGTCGGACACCGAGTAGAGCGCGAAGATGAGTTGGTAACGGTTCCAGTAGTCGTCCGCGGAAACGTCGTGGACCAGGTCGGGGTTCTGCTCGATAACAGACATGGATCGGTGCCTCCTAGTCGAAGTCGAGGGTGGCGGTGTCAATGCGGGCGGCGGCCGCGGCCATCCAGTCGCGGCGTCCCTCCGGCGATCCGCCGAACAGGATGGTGTGCAGGTTCTCCGCTTTGTCGTCGGGGCTGATCCGGTAGACGGTGCGTTGAGCGGGGTCGAGCACGGTGTTCCAGAAGTCGTCGGCGTTCATCTCGCCGAGGCCCTTGTTTCGCTGCACCTCGACCTTTTTCTTGGAGGTCGCCTTCAGTCGCGCGACGGCCTCGTCGCGCTCACCCTCGTCCTGGCAGTAGATCCGCGTCTCGGGGTCGTAGACCACGAACAGGGGCGGCATGGTCACGTACACCAGACCGGCCTCGACCAGCGGCCGGTGGAAGTCGAGGAACATCGAGATCAGGCTTGAGTTGATATTCGCGCCATCCGGGTCGGCGTCGGAGGCGAACAGGATCCGGTCGTAGCGTGCTTTCTCCGGATCGCAGTGGTCGCGCACCCCGCAGCCCAGGATGCGCTCGATGGCCTCGAACTCCTCTTTGGTCCGGGCCTTGGCCGCGGTCCAGCCGAAGGTGTTGGGCGGCTTGCCTTTCAGCGGGAACGCCGCCTGGAAGGACGCGTCGCGGGCTGCGCGCACCGTCCCCAGCGCCGAGTCACCCTCGCAAATGAACAGCTCTGCACCGCTGCCGCGCCCGCTTTCGCGGCTGGGTAGCAGCTTGGGCGGCAGGGACAGGTTGGTGCCCAGCCCCTTGGCCTTGGCGGCGGCTCGGGAGCGTTCCTTGGCGCCCTCGGCGCTGCGGCGGGCCCGGGCCCACTCCAGTGCCAGCTTCGCCCAGGTGCTGATGGCCGCGGCGTTGGCCGGGTTAGCTGCCCACACGGTGACCGCGCGGGAGATATCCGGGACCATCGCCAGGTTCAGCGACCGCGACGACACCGAGGTCTTCGCCTGGGAATCCCACGACACATCCGGCGCGCGGGTGTCAACGGCCAGGGCGGTGACCGCCGCGAAGTCCTGCGCCTCTGGGCCGTCCTCGCCCTTGGCCAGGCCGAGATCGCGGATCCGGCTGGTCTTCTCGGCCAGCGCTTCAGTCAGACCGCGCACCGCCGCCGATAGGTGGGAGCCGCCGTTTGCGGTGCGCACGGTGTTGCAGAACGCGGCCACGGTGGCCGGCTCGGCCGGGCCGGCGGCGATCGACCAGCGCATCGGGGTCGGCCCCCGGCCGGTGGTGTAGGAGCCTGATCCCTCCACCAGCAGCGTGAGTTCCGGTTTCGGTGTGCCCGCCGCCGCGCACATCAAATCCAGCAGGGCGTCGGTTCCCCACGGCCCGTCGAAGGGCGCGACGAGAAGCTCCGCAACGTCGCCGATCGGCCAGCCCTCGTCGATGACCCGCAGCCGCACCCCGGGGCACATCCGCACTGAGGCCTGCGCACGCAGCAGCACCTCGCCGATGTCGATCGCGCAGTCCGGTGCGACCGACGGGTCGAACAGGATCCGCACCGAGGTTCCGTGCAGGCCGGGCTTCCGGTTGGCCGCGCCCCGCAGTTTCTGGGCGTCGTCGCGGACGAACTCGGCGTCGGGATCGAAGTCGGTGCCGCTGAACGTGCCCGGGTAGCCCTTGCCGAAGCTCTGCTTATAGGTCTTGCCGTCGCGCATCACCGTGACGTCGGCGCGCGCGGAGATGAACACCGCCGCCGCCGCGCCGATCCCGTTGAGGCCGGCGCCGGTGCTGGCGGCATCGGTGTGCGCCGAGAACTTACCGCCGGCCCGCGCGGTGCCCAGTGTCTTGACGATGCCGTTCTTCTTGGTGACGGGGTCGGAATCCACCGGCAGTCCGCGGCCGTCGTCGGCGACGGTCACCGATGAGTCGGCGTGCAAGGTGATCGTCACCGTCGACCCGCCGTGGCTGGGAACCGCGACTTCCTCGACGGCGTTGTCGACCAGTTCGCGCAAGGCGGTGAGCAGCACATCCTGGCCCAGGTTCACCGCCGGACGCAAACGGGTGTGCTGGACGTCGTCGAGCTCGGTGATGTCGGCGGCGGTGTAGCTCACGCTGGTCGTCCCTTTCTCGACGCGATGGTCGACAGGTCAGTGTATCGAACAGATGTACGATGGCTGTTGACCGGAATCGGCGTGTTCGACGGTGGCGCGGTGGTTCCGCAAACCCGGGGAACGATCTGTGACGGCGGATCAGGCGGGGGTGAGCAGGGCGACCGCTTCGGCCCGATGCTGTCCCTGCCAGAGCCATTGCCACTGCCAGCCGGACTGCTGCGCGACCTCGACGATGGCGACCCGGTCGGCGGGAAAGTCGTAGGTACACATGTGCGTGACGATCGACTCGCGGTCGCCTTCGGTGATTGCGTTCCAGTCCCGGCGAATACGGTCGGCGTAGCGCGCGGCGTAGTCCGGCCGTGACTCGCCCGGCTCGCAGAACACGTCGGCCCACAGGAAGACGCCGTCGGGTCTGATGCGGTTGCGAAGCGCCGACAGGAACTGTGACTTCTCCATGTCATTCAGGTGGTGGAGAACCAGGCAGGCGTGGACGAGGTCGAGATCCTCGTCGGTGGACTCGATGAAGTCGGTGACGTCAGAACACACGAATCGAGTTGGGAATGAAGCTTTTTCGAGGGCGCGGCGTGCCATCGGTAGTACCTGTTCGGTGAGGTCCACACCCACATAGGAGCCGAGCGGCAGCGCCCGGAAGACCGGACCCATCAGTGCCAGGTCTCCGCACCCCAGATCGGCAAGTCGCGCGTGGCCGCACCTCTCGGGATGCGCGACGGTCCATGACTCCAATGCTCCGATGCAGGCTGTAGTCAGATCCCGGTGTTCCATCCAGTCGTTGTCGATGATGCTCCGGTAGGTATCCCATTGGCGCTCAAAGAGATCCATGAAGCGATCAGTCGGGCGGGGCCGGCAGCGCTGCGATCCGGCGGGCCAGGTACGGAGAGAACCAACCGGCGTACTTTTCCTGCAGTGCGGGGTCGCGCCAGTCCGAACCGGTGACGATATCGCGGCACGTCGGCTGCCCGCATCGGCAGCGGAATTCGTCGTAGTCGCTGGCGTCGCACATGGCGTAGTCGAAGCACAATTCCTCGCCGTGCGCGATGTCGCGCATGGCCACCAGAAGCGTCTGCCCGAGCAGGCCACAGTTGGGCGCGCAGGAGTGGTTGAGCATGTCTCCGGCCTCGGGTGTTTCGCCGGACACCAAGTAGAGGTCGGCGTCGACCTGGATGGACCGGCTTTGCCTGTCTGCGCTCAAGGTTTCCAGGACGGCACCCGGAACGACCCATCCGCCGAACGCTGCGACGGTCTCTCCCGCGGCGATGGGCTCGACGGCGAATGATCCCCAGCCCTTCTCGCCCGCCGGCCGCGCCTCAGCCTTGGGGCTGAGCCAGTTGTAGTCCATGGATCGCACCCTCCCGTCGCACCCCCGTTCCAGGGCCCCGGGACATGCTACTGGTACCGACCTGCGGCTAGCCCGCAGCGCACCCGGGCATGAACAGCGCGGCCGGGATCGCCGCGTCGGCCGGCGGGGTGGTGGTGACGGGGTTCGTGCCGCACACCTTGGCCTTGTCCTGAACCACCCAGAATTGGCCCTGCTGTTGGAAGACGAACGACGTCGGTGCACCCATCGCGGGATTGTCCTTGCTGGACAGCACGCCGCCGGTGACCGCCCAGCCGTCCGCGCACTCCAGTGTGTCGACGGTGTAGAGGTTGTCCGGTCCCAGTGCCTGGGCGGCGGCGGTTGCCGGGTCGGCTAATGCCGCTTTGGTGCACTCGGTCATGCCGCCGACCATCGGGCTGGCAGTGGTCGTCGAGGTCTCGGTGGTGGAGGTTGCGGTGGCCGATGAGGTCGTGCTGCTGGCCGAGGAGGTGCTGCTGGCCGATGTGGTCGGCGCGGCGGTTGTCGAGGATGTAGACGCAGCGGGGGTCACCGTGGAACTCGAGGCTGTGGTGGTGCTTGTCGCCTTCTCCTCCTTGGCGGTCGAGCAGCCCGACAATCCGGCAACGGACAGGGCGGCGAGTGCGGAAACTCCAACAGTGACTCCGAAGCTGCGGTTCATGGGCCCAGAGCGTACCGGCGGAGGAAGCCAGACACCGGCAACGTCGTGACCGACCCGCCGGACGGGTTACCGGTGCAGACTCGCCGGGCTGCCTACCATCACCCGGGTGGCAGACCGCTATGGAACCGACGTGCTCGCCGACAATCCGCACCAGCCCCGCACACCGCGATCGGTGGAGTGCGCCGCCGACATGGGCCTGGTCGTGGAGGATCCGATGTCGGGCTACGTCGGTGCGGTGATCCGGGTGGAGGGCGGCCGCGTCGAACTCGAAGACCGGCACGGAAAGATCCGGGTGTTCCCACTCGGACCGGGTTTCCTGGTCGACGGGTGCCCGGTCGTGCTGACCGCCCCGTCCCGTTCTGCCCCCGCTGCCTCCCAGCGCACCGCGTCCGGCTCGGTGAGAGTGGTGGGCGCCAAAGCCCGGGTGGCGTTGGCCGGACGCATCTACGTGGAAGGACGCCACGACGCTGAACTGGTCGAACAGGTCTGGGGTGACGATCTGCGGGTCGAAGGCGTCGTCGTGGAGTACCTCGGCGGAGTCGACGACCTGGTCGATATCGTCGCGTCGTTTCGCCCCGGACCCGGCAGAAGGCTCGGGGTGCTCGTCGACCATCTGGTCGCCGGATCCAAGGAAGCCCGCATCGCCGAGGCGGTTCGCCGCGGTCCGGGCGGTGACAGCACCCTGGTGGTCGGCCACCCGTTCGTCGACATCTGGCAGGCCGTCAAGCCAGGGCGGGTGGGTCTGTCGGACTGGCCGGCGGTACCCCGTTCGGTCGAGTGGAAAGCCGGTATCTGCCAGGCCCTGGGCTGGCCGCACCGCAACCAAGCCGATATCTCGCGGGCATGGCAACGCATCCGGGGCTCGGTTCGGGACTGGACGGATCTGGAGCCTGAACTGATCGGCCGGGTCGAGGAATTGATCGACTTCGTGACCTGTCCCGAATCGACCTAGTGCTGAACGGATTTCAGACAGCAGAACTCCTCGAGTCATCTTGAGGACAGGGTGCGCGATCTTGAGTAGATTTTCCCCTGCCATGCCACGACAGCAAACCAACAGAGGGTCGCATACATGACTGAGACATGTTCTGATAAGGGCGAAGAGCCACAGGAGCAATCAAATGGCGGCGGCCTGTCGAGGCGCAAGATACTCGGCGGCATGGCTGTGGGCGCAGGCGCTGCAGCGGCCTCGGTGTTCGTCGCCGGTTGCGGGTCCAAGGACGGCGACGGCGGGGGAGTGGCCGATGGTGGTGATGGTCCGCCGGGGTATGGCACGGGGATCAACGAGGGGTTTGACGGCAAGATCGAGTTGGACGTCCGGGATTCGGTGCCGGACTGGAAGCCCTTCGAGTTGAAGAAGGCCCCCGAGGGGGCGCCCAACATTCTGGTGGTGCTCTACGACGACACCGGCATGGCGGCATGGTCGCCGTACGGCGGGCGGATCGAGATGCCGGTCATGCAGAAGTTGGCCGACAACGGGGTCACCTACACCCAGTGGCACACCACCGCGCTGTGTTCTCCCACGCGTTCGTGTTTCCTCACCGGCCGCAATCATCATGTGAACCGGTTTGCCGCAATCACCGAGGGTTCCAACGGATTTCCCGGCGCGGCCGCTCGTACGCCCGCTCAATGCGCGACTGTCGGTCAGGTGCTGCAGGACAACGGCTACAGCACGTTCTGGATCGGCAAGAACCACAACGTCCCCGAAGAAGACGTCTCCAGTGGTGGCAGCAAGTCGGAGTGGCCGCTGCAGAAGGGGTTCGACCGTTTCTACGGGTTTCTCGGCGGGGAGACCAACCAGTGGTTCCCGGATCTGGTGGAGGACAATCGCTTCATCGAACAACCGTATGGCCCGGACGAGGGTTATCACTTGTCGAAAGACCTGGCCGACAACGCCATCCGGATGTTGCGGGATCAGAAGTCGTCCAACCCCTCCAAACCCTGGTTCATGTGGTTCTGCCCCGGTGCTAACCATGCTCCGCACCATGCGCCGCAGGAATACATCGACAAGTACAAGGGCCGCTTCGATGATGGCTACGAGGCCTACCGGGACTGGGTGCTGCCACGGATGATCGCCAAGGGCATCTTCCCCGAGGGCACCAAGATGACACCGATCAACCCGCTTCCCGACGATATCGAGGTGGCCAACGACAATGTCCGGCCGTGGGATTCGCTGAACGCCGACGAGAAGAAACTTTTCGCCAAGATGGCCGAGGTATACGCCGGGTTCTCCGAGTACACCGACGCCCAGATTGGCCGGATCGTCGACTATCTGGAGCAGACCGGGCAGTTGGAGAACACTGTCATCTTCTACTGCGCTGACAACGGGGCGTCGGGTGAGGGTTCGCCGAACGGTTCGGTCAACGAGAACAAGTTCTTCAACGGCTATCCCGACGAACTGTCGGAGAACATGAAGTACCTCGACACCCTCGGCAGCCCCGACACCTACAACCACTATCCGACCGGATGGGCGACGGCGTTCTCCACCCCGTTCCAGATGTTCAAGCGCTACAGCCAGTTCGCGGGGGGAACGTGCGACCCCATGGTCATTTCGTGGCCGAAGGGAATCAAGGCCAAAGGTGAAGTCCGCCATCAGTACCACCACGCCACCGACGTGGCGGCGACTGTTCTCGACGTGGCCGGTCTGGAGATGCCCAAGGAGTACAAGGGCATCAAGCAGTACCCGCTCAACGGGGTCTCGATGCGCTACAGCTTCGATTCCAAGGAGGCCCCGACCACCCGTAAGCGTCAGTACTTCGCGATGCTGGGCACCCGTGGCATCTGGCAGGACGGCTGGAAGGCCGCGACCTTGCACGCCCCGATCAGCGGCAAGGGCAAGTTCGACGAAGACCGCTGGGAGCTCTATCACGTCGAGGAAGACCGGTCCGAGTCGACGAACCTCGCCGACCAGAATCCGGACAAGCTCAAGGAACTCATCGACGCGTGGTTCGAGGAGGCCAAGAACAACTTTGTGCTCCCTCTGGACGACCGCACCGCAGTCGAACAACTCGGCAATGCGCGGCCACAGGCCGAGCCCCCCCGCGACCGCTACATCTATTACCCGGACACCGCGCCGGTGCCCGAGGGTGTCGCGGCCAGCATCCGTGGCCGGTCCTACAAGATCGTGGCCAACGTCGAGATGGAACCTGAGGCCGAAGGGGTGTTGTTCGCCCACGGGTCGCGATTCGGCGGGCATTCGATGTTCCTCAAGGACGGCCGGCTGCATTACGTCTATAACTTCCTGGGCATCAAGCCCGAACAGGACTTCGTGTCCCCTCCGCTCTCGCCGGGAAAGCACTCCCTCGGTATGGAGTTCACACGCGAGGGGGCCGGGGAGTACGGCGAATCACTCGGCACAACCGTCTTGTACGTGGATGGCAACGAGGTGGCCAAGGGGCCGATGAAGGCCCAGATCGGGAAGTTCACCCTGTCCGGGGACGGCTTGTGCATCGGCTACGACAGCGGCGACAACGTCTCCGAGCAGTACACGACCCCGGGAACCTTCACCGGCGGCACCATCCAGGGCGTCGCCATCGACGTCAGCGACAAGGCCTACGTCGACCTGCAGAGAGACGCTGCTGCGGCCTTCTCGACAGACTGATGCCCAGGAACACCCTGGAGCGACGACGGTAATCTGTGCCGATGCCAGGACCCACCACGCTGTATGTCTTTCCGCATGCGGGCGGGTCGCCGAAGTACTACGTGCCGTTCGCCAGGGCATTCACCACCGATGTCAAACGCATTGCCGTGCAGTACCCCGGCCGTGACGGAAGCCACGACCTCGGCTCGTTCCGCACCATTCCCGACCTGGCCGAACGGGTGACTGAATTGTTGCCGTCACGCCATGACGGTGCGGTCGCCTTCTTCGGGCACAGCATGGGCGCACTGGTGGCCTTCGAAGTGGCGTGCCGGTTCGAGGCCGCCGGCCTGCCGGTTTCGGCGCTGTTCGTCTCGGCCTCCGCAGCTCCCGGCCGAATCGGCTTCGAACACATCCCGGAGCATGACCGTGGGTTGCTCGACGCGGTGAAAGAGGCGACGGGGGTCAACCCGGAGTTCCTCGACAACGAGGAATTCGCGGCTCAACTCCTGCCGACACTCCGCGGATTCAAGGCGATCATGAAATACGACTGCCCGCCCGAAGTCACTGTGTCCTGTCCGATTGCGGCCTATCTGGGCGACGAAGACGAAATCGCCACGCCGGAGAAAGTCAAGCCGTGGGCCGAGCGCACAACCAGCGAGTTCACCCTGCGAGAGTTCCCCGGCCATCATTTCTACCTCAACGACCATGTGTCCGAACTGGTCGCCGACATCGAAGCGAAAATCAAGGAGTACTGCTAAACCACAGGCAGGGTCTAAGCTTAAGGATTTGCGGGGGCAGGATGTAAGCTTTCTCTCAGGAACGCATGGCCTGATGCGTGTGGCCCGAAACCTATACCAGCCTTCCGGGCGTTGTCCGGGGGGCTTAATTGATGCCGGAGACGTGAGTTGTCCATTCCTGATCTGCTCAAAAACAGGGCTGAGCAGCAGCCGAACGAGCTGGCCTACACGTTCCTCGACTACGACGTCGATCCGGCTGGATTCGCCGACACAGTCACCTGGTCTGAGCTCTACGAACGGGTCCAGGATGTCGCCGCGAGGCTACTGCAATGCGGATCGCCCGGCGATCGGGCCGCGATCCTGGCCCCTCAGAGCCTCGACTACATCGTTGCCTACTTCGGTGCCATGCACGCCGGATTGATCGCCGTTCCGCTGCCCGTTCCGACACCCGGCGCGCTGGATGAGCGGGTCGTCGGGGCCCTGCGGGACTCCGCTCCCACCGCCCTCCTCACCACCTCGGCCGTCGCGGCCGCCGTCGTGCCGTACGCCAGCGCCCGGACCGGGGGATCCGGGCCCGAGGTCATCGAGGTCGACGCCGTCGAACCCTGCTCCAGCCCCGTTCCGGTCGCGCAGGTCCCGGATACCGCGACTGCCTACCTGCAGTACACGTCCGGATCCACCCGCCAGCCGGCCGGAGTGGTCCTGACGCACAAGAACGTCATCGCCAATCTCGAGCAGATCATCACCGACTACGCCGAGCACATCCCCGGGGGCGCCCCGGCAGACCTCACCATGGTGTCCTGGCTGCCCTTCTATCACGATATGGGTCTGGTGATGGGCGTACTCGCACCGCTGGTGGTGAATCGTCGCGGTGTGTTGATGAGCCCGCTGGGATTCCTCGGCAAACCCTCGCGCTGGATCCGGCAGTTGGCGCTGAACCCACACACGTTCAGCGCCGCACCGAACTTCGGGTTCGAACTCTCGGCTCGACGGACCTCTGATTCGGACATGGCAGGACTCGACCTCAGCGGATGTATGGGCATCATCAGCGGCGCCGAACGGGTGCACCCCAGCACACTGCACCGCTTCAACGAGCGGTTCGCGCAGTTCGGCCTGCCGCGGTCGTGCGTACGGTCGTCGTACGGGCTGGCCGAGGCGACGGTCTACGTCGTCTCATCTCCGGGCGGGCAGCCGCCGACCGAGGTGCGCTTTGACTCCGAGAAGCTGGCCGCAGGCCATGCCGAGGTATGCGCCGCAGGCGGTTCGGAGCTGGTGGGCTGCGGCTCGCCCCGCTCGTGTGACGTTCGCATCGTCGATCCGGAATCCGCGGTGGAGTTGCCGGCCGGGAAGGTTGGCGAGGTCTGGGTACACGGCGACCAGATTTCGCCCGGGTACTGGCGTAACCCCGAGTTGACCGCGCGGACTTTCGGTGGACGGCTTGCCGACCCGTCCGAGGGAACGCCCAAGGGGCCCTGGTTGCGTACCGGCGACCTCGGAGCGGTCTTCGACGGCGAGCTGTACATCATCGGCCGGATCAAGGACCTGCTGATCGTCGACGGGAAGAACCACTATCCCGAAGACATCGAACACACCATCGGCAAGATCACCGGCGGCCGTGTCGCCGCCGTCTCGCTGCAGGATGACACCACCGAGAAACTCGTTGCCATCGCTGAGCTCAAACCGCCTGCCGGTTCACCCGATGAAGCAGCCGCGGCGCTCAAAGACCTCAAACGACGCGTCCTTAGCGCTGTCAGGGACGTTCACGGCGTACGGGTCTCCGACCTGGTTCTGGTGGGCCAGGGCTCGCTGCCGATAACCACCAGCGGGAAGGTACGTCGGTCGTCGTGCGGGGAGCAGTACCGGCTTGGGCAGTTCAGCCGCGTGGACACCCCGTGAGTCCGGAATTGGACCCCGCTGTGGACCCCGAGCTGGACGAGGAGGGCCTGCGGCGCTGGCTCGTCGACTATCTCGTCGACCCGATCGGCCTGAGTCCCGACGAAATCGACTGCGACGCAGCACTCAAGGACCTCGCAGTCGGATCGGCTGACGCCGTCGTCATGATCGGCGAACTCTCGGAACTGTTGGGCCGCGAACTGTCGCCGGTGGACCTATGGCAGTACCCGACGGTCAACGCGCTGGCGAAGTATCTGACCGGAGGCGAGGTGGAACCCGTCCCACTACCGGACGGCGCCGAGGAACGAAACACGTTCGGGGATCGTGAGCCGATCGCGGTGATCGGGGTGGGGTGTCGTTTCCCGGGCG
>CAZADG010000077.1:0-2551 GCA_964483865.1 uncultured Mycobacterium sp.
AGCAGGACGGCCGCAACATGACGATGGTGCTGGCTCCGCACCGCGGCGCGAAGACCCGCGCCAAGGCTGCCGAGCAGGCGGGGGCCGGCCCGGCACCGACGGCTCAGCCTGCGGCGTCGGCGCAGGAGGCGGGCACCACCACGGACGCGAACGCCGCAACCGAATAGCACTGACCAACAACACAGAAGAACTGAGGACACCATGCCCAAGGCGAAAACCCACAGTGGAGCCAGCAAGCGCTTCCGCCTGACCGGTACCGGAAAAATCGTGCGGCAGAAGGCGAACCGTCGCCACCTGCTGGAGCACAAGGCCTCCAAGCGGACCCGCCGCCTCGACGGCCGGACCGTGGTGTCCGACAACGACACCAAGCGCGTCAACAAGATGCTCAACGGCTAACGCCGATCCCGCCCGACCACCCCGCATGGAGTCAGGGGATGGCGGCATCCGAACTTTCCGAACCGAACGAGAAGAGGAACACCCATGGCTCGCGTCAAACGCGCACTCAACGCTCAGAAGAAGCGGCGTACCGTCCTTAAGGCGTCCAAGGGTTACCGTGGCCAGCGGTCCCGGCTTTATCGCAAAGCCAAAGAGCAGCAACTGCATTCATTGACCTACGCCTACCGCGACCGGCGTGCCCGCAAGGGCGAGTTCCGCAAGCTGTGGATCTCCCGGATCAACGCTGCGGCGCGTGCCAACGACATCACCTACAACCGTTTGATCCAGGGGTTGAAGGCCGCCGGCGTCGAGGTCGACCGCAAGAACCTCGCCGAGATCGCGGTGAGCGATCCGGCCGCATTCACCGCCCTGGTGGAGGTCGCCAAGGCCGCTCTGCCCGAGGATGTGAACGCCCCGTCCGGTGAGGCTGCGTGACGGGTCCGCTCTCTGAGCGGTCCTCCAGGGTCACCGAGGCGGTCAAGCTTCAGCGGCGCTCCGAACGGGCGGCCGCCGGACGATTCCTCGCCGAGGGGTCCAACCTCGTCGAGGCGGCCGCCCGGCAGGGGTATGTCGAGCGGGTTTTCGCCACCGAAACTGCGGTGCAACGTTACGCCGATGTGCTGCAGGAGGTTCCGGTCACCGTGGTCACCGACCGGGCCATGAAGGCGCTGTCGGAGACGGTCACACCGGCCGGACTAGTCGCCGTCTGCCGGCTTCCACGCACGGGGTTGCGCGACGTCCTCAGCGCGAACCCCGCGTTGGTCGTCGTGGCGGCTGACATCTCCGACCCGGGGAATGCCGGCACGCTGATCAGGCTGGCCCACGCGATGGGGGCGGCAGCGGTGCTGTTCACCGGCGACACCGTGGACCCCTTCAACGGGAAATGTGTGCGGTCGTCGGCGGGCAGCATCTTCGCCGTTCCTGTTGCCGTCGAATCCGACACTGCGCGGGTGATCGACGCGCTCCACGACGGCGGTATGCAGGTGCTCGCCACGGGACTTGACGGCGACCTGAACCTCGATGATGCCGATGCTCTGCTTAGTGCTCGCACAGCGTGGGTCTTCGGCTCCGAGGCGCACGGACTACCTGAACAGATCCTCGCCCTCGCCGACCGCCGCGTCGTGATCCCGATGTCCAACGGCATCGACAGCCTCAATGTGGCCGTGGCTGCTGCCGTCTGCCTTTACCAGAGCGCGCGGGCCCAGCGCCGGTTGACCTAGGCTGGCCGGGTGGATTCCGACCCCGCCGGTGACCAGTCCGGTGCGGACGGCGTCGTCGAACAGCCACCGGCCCGCAGTCCCGCAGCGTGGCTGCGGAACACCAATCGCAATCCCGACGTTGTGGCCGCCATCCGACGGGCCCGAAAGATCCTGCCCGGCGATCCTGACTTCGGTGACCCGTTGTCGTTGGCCGGCGTTGGGGGCCCGCAGGCCGCCGCTCGGGCCGCTGACCGCCTGATGCCCGACCGCGAGGCCGTGACGCGGGAGGTCAGCCTGGCCGCCCTTCAGGTGTGGCAGGCCCTCACCGAACGGGTGAACGGCCGCTCGGCAGACGGCGAGGTCACCATCGTCTTCACCGATCTGGTCGGCTTCTCGACCTGGGCGCTGCAGGCCGGCGACGAGGCCACCCTGCGTCTGCTGCGTAGGGTCGCCCAGGTGGCGGAGCCGCCGATGCTGGACGCCGGCGGTCACATCGTCAAGCGGATGGGCGACGGTGCGATGGTGGTGTTCACCGATCCCTTCACCGCAGTGCGCGCGACGATGGCTGCTCGCGAAGCGGTGAAAACCGTTGAGGTGGACGGGTATACGCCGCGCATGCGGGCAGGTATCCACACCGGCAGGCCGCAGCGGCTCGGCGGCGACTGGCTCGGTGTCGACGTCAACATCGCGGCCCGGGTGATGGATCGCGCCACTCGGGGTGAGCTGATCATCTCCGAGAAGACCCTGGAGGAGATCCCGGCCACCGAACTGGAATCGCTGGGGGTCACGGTCAAACGGGTACGGCGCCAGGTCTTCGCCCCCCGTCAGTCCGGGGTGCCGCCGGATCTGGTGATGTACCGGCTCAAGACCCGGCACGACGCGCCCGACGACGATGACTAGGGCGCAGGCGAGGGCGC
>CAZADG010000077.1:2651-15516 GCA_964483865.1 uncultured Mycobacterium sp.
CGAGGGCCTAGAAAGGGGCCTAGACGAACTCCTCGGCGGATGCCTCGATCCAGTCCGACAGCCAGGCTTCCGGTGGACTATCGAGGAGTTCTCCCGGCATCAACCACTCGTAGATTTCCGCGTAGGTGCGGTTGTGAGCGCAGTCGATGCGGCGGTTGAGCATCGACGGCGTCAACTCGTCGAAACTCTCCAGGCCCATCGAAGCCACCATCTGTGCCGCACTGGCGACCACGGCTTTCTGAAAGTTGGCCACCCGGTCGATCTTGTCCGGCACGTCCAGTGCCCTCTCCAGTCCGGGGTCCTGGGTGGCCACCCCG
Organism: uncultured Mycobacterium sp.; assembly: GCA_964483865.1. Lineage (GTDB taxonomy): Bacteria > Actinomycetota > Actinomycetes > Mycobacteriales > Mycobacteriaceae > Mycobacterium. The sequence continues at coordinate 2,969 of CAZADG010000077.1, forward strand.
GTGGGGCATCGGTTGGTGTGGCACTTCATCGCCTGGATGCAGCCGACGGCGAACATCATCGCCCGCGCGGACAGGGTGAAGTCGGCGCCCTGGATGATGCGCGTGACGATATCGAAGCCGTTGGTGATCTTGCCGGACGCGCCGATTTTGATGTGCTGCCGCAGTCCGGTACCGACCAGGCAGTTCTGCACCATCATCAGACCCTCGGTCAGCGGCATACCGACGTGGTCGACGAATTCCTGCGGGGCAGCACCGGTTCCGCCTTCGGCGCCGTCGACGATGATGAAGTCCGGGGTGATCCCGGTCTGCAACATCGCTTTGCAGATCGAGAGGAATTCGGTGCGGGCGCCGGCGCAGAGCTTGAATCCCACCGGTTTGCCGCCCGAGAGGCTGCGGAGCGTCGCGATGAAGTGGGTCAGTTCCAGCGGGGTGGTGAACGCGGTGTGGGCCGGCGGGGACACGACTGTCTGGCCGACCGGAACCCCGCGGGTTTCGGCGATCTCCGGGGTGACCTTCGCGCCGGGTAGCACCCCGCCCAGGCCGGGCTTTGCGCCTTGGGAGAGCTTGATGGAGACGGCCTTGACCTCCGGCATCGTCGCCTTCTCCTTGAACTTGTCCGGGTCGAAATGCCCGTCCGGTGTCCGGCACCCGAAGTAGCCCGACCCGATCTCCCAGATCAGGTCGCCGCCGTGCTTGAGGTGATACGGGCTGATCGCGCCCTCACCGGTGTCGTGGGCGAATCCGCCCTTGGCGGCCCCGCCGTTGAGCGCCTGGATGGCATTTCCGGACAACGCCCCGAAGCTCATCGCCGAGACGTTCAGTAGTGCGATGTCATAGGGCTGGGCGCAGTCCGGGCCGCCGAGGCGAACTCGCGGGGACAAGTCGGTGGCGATCTTGGCGCGCATGGAGTGCCGCAGGAACTCGTAGCCGACGGCGGTGACGTCGCGTTCGGTCCCGAACGGCTCGTCGCCCTTGGTGCCCTTGGCCCGGCGATACACCGCGTCGCGGGTCTCCCGGTCGAAGGGCGCGCCGTCGGTGTTGGACTCGACGAAGTACTGGTAGATCTCCGGGCGGATCCGTTCGGCGAGCCACCGGGCGTGGGCCAGGATCGGGTAGGCCCGCAGCAGCGAGTGGCCCTTTTGTACCAGGTCGTAGGTACCTAGGCCGGCGAGTGCGGCCAGGGCCGCCGCGCCGACCCACCACGCGGTGTGGTCCAGATTGACGGCCAGCACCGCTACGGCCGCCGCGGCCGCCCACACCGCCCCGATGATGAGTGCTCTGAGCATCTGTCGTCCTCTGCCTCGACCAGCAGGCGAATTGCCCGTGAGGCGTAATTCTGGCATCACCTATGATCTTCCGGTCGGCACTTGAGCTAAGGCGTGCCCAACCAAACTGCAGGCCAGCTAAGGAGAGTCTCTGCGCGTGGGTGAGCAACCGCTGTCGCAGGACGCGCTGGCCGCCGCGGTCGACGTGGCCCGCCGCGCCTTCGAGGATTCCGCAGACCTCGACGCGCTGGCCCGGGCCAAGACCGAACACCTCGGTGACCGCGCCCCGCTGGCACTTGCCCGGCAGGCACTGGCCGGCCTGCCCAAAGACGAGCGCGCCGACGCCGGCAAGCGGGTCAACGAAGCCCGGACCGAGGCGCAGTCCGCCTACGACGAGCGCCTGGCGGTGCTGCGCGCCGAACGCGATGCGGCGGTCCTGGCTGCGGAGACGGTCGACGTGACGCTGCCATCCACCCGCCAGCCTCTGGGCGCGCGGCACCCGATCACCATCCTCGCCGAGCACATCGCCGACACCTTCGTCGCCATGGGGTGGGAGCTGGCCGAAGGTCCCGAGGTGGAGAGTGAGCAGTTCAACTTCGATGCGCTGAACTTTCCGCCCGATCATCCGGCGCGCAGCGAGTCCGATACGTTCCACATCGCGCCGGAGGGTTCCCGCCAGTTGCTGCGGACCCACACCTCGCCGGTGCAGGTGCGAACCCTTCTCGAGCGCGACCTGCCGGTGTACGTCATCTCCATCGGCCGGACCTTCCGCACCGACGAACTCGACTCCACGCATACCCCGGTGTTCCATCAGGTGGAAGGCTTGGCGGTGGACCGCGGCCTGACGATGGCGCATCTGCGCGGAACCCTGGATGCCTTCGCCCGCTCGGAGTTCGGCCCGACGGCCCGCACCCGGATGCGGCCGCACTTCTTCCCGTTCACCGAGCCCTCGGCTGAGGTCGACATCTGGTTCGAGAACAAGAAGGGCGGCCCCGGCTGGGTGGAATGGGGCGGCTGCGGCATGGTCAACCCGAACGTCCTGCGGGCCGCCGGTATCGACCCGGAGGTCTACACCGGCTTCGCCTTCGGCTGCGGTCTGGAGCGAACCCTGCAGTTCCGCAACGGCATTCCCGATATGCGGGACATGGTCGAAGGCGACGTACGGTTCTCGCTACCGTTCGGGGTGGGTCTGTGAGGCTTCCCTACAGTTGGCTTCGCGAGGTGGTGGCGGCCGGCGCGCCCGGATGGGACGCCGAACCTCACGAACTGGAGCAGGCGCTGATCCGGGTCGGCCATGAGGTCGAAGACGTCATCACGCTGGGGCCGGTCAGCGGACCGCTGCGTATCGGACGGGTCACCGGCATCGAGGAACTCACCGAATTCAAGAAGCCGATCCGGGCTTGCACCGTCGACGTCGGTGAAGGTGCAGACCGCGACATCGTTTGCGGAGCAACGAACTTCGCTGAGGGTGACCTGGTGGTGGTTGCGCTGCCGGGGGTGACGCTGCCGGGCGACTTCCACATCGCCACCCGCCAGACCTACGGGCGCACGTCCGACGGCATGATCTGTTCGGCTGCCGAATTGGGCTTGGGGGCAGACCATTCCGGCATCCTTGTGCTCCCCGACGGGACCGCCGACCCGGGCGCCGACGCGCACACGGTCCTCGGCCTCGATGACGTCGTCTTCGATCTCGCAGTTACCCCCGACCGAGGTTACGGCATGTCGGTGCGCGGCATCGCCAGGGAGATCGCCTGTGCCTACGACCTGGCCTTTATCGACCCCGCCGACGTCGTCCCCGCTCTGCCGGTCGAGGGGCCCGCACTGCCGGTGACCATCGCCCCCGGGACCGGGGTGAGCCGTTTCGCGCTACGCCCGGTCACCGGCATCGACCCGAATGCCACGTCGCCGTGGTGGCTACGCCGCCGGTTGATGCTGTCCGGTATCCGGCCGATCTCTCCGGCCGTCGACGTCACGAACTACGTGATGCTCGAACTCGGCCACCCGATGCACGCCCACGACCGGAATCGCATCAACGGTGATTTCGCCGTCCGGTTCGCCGAACCGGGGGAGACCGTCGTCACCCTCGACGACGTGGAACGGAAGCTTGAACCGGGTGACGTCCTGATCGTCGACGACGTCGCCGTCGCCGCTATCGGCGGAGTGATGGGGGCCGGCACTACCGAGATCGACGACAGCACTACCGACGTTCTGCTCGAGGCTGCCGTCTGGGACCCGGCCGCGGTGTCCCGAACCATCCGCCGTCTGCATCTTGTCAGCGAGGCAGGCCGCCGCTACGAGCGCTCAGTGGATCCGGCGGTCTCGGTTGCGGCCGTCGACCGCTGCGCCGCGTTGCTTGCCGATATTGCCGGGGGCACAGTGCAGCCCGTTCTCACCGACTGGCGTGGCGACCCGCCCCGCGAGGACTTCTCGCCGCCCCCGGTGCGGATGGCGGTCGACCTTCCCGACCGGATGGCCGGCGTCGCCTACCCCGACGGTGCCACGGTGGCGCGTCTCACCCAGATCGGTGCTCGGGTCGAGGCCGACGCCGACCCGGGCTACCTGATCGTCACACCACCGAGCTGGCGGCCCGACCTGATCCAGCCCGCCGACCTGGTCGAGGAGGTGCTGCGACTGGAAGGCCTCGACGTCATCCCGTCGGTACTGCCGCTCGCGCCGGCAGGTCGCGGACTGACCGCCGGCCAGAGCCGTCGCCGGGCGATCGGCAAGGCGCTCGCCCTGTCCGGTTTCGTCGAGGTCCTGCCCACGCCATTCCTTCCGGCACGGGTCTTCGACCATTGGGGACTGCCCGCAGACGATCCCCGCCGGAGCACCACCTCGGTGCTCAACCCGCTGGAGGCCGATCGCCCCGAGCTCGCCACGACTCTACTGCCCGCGCTGCTGGAGGCGTTGTCGCGCAACGTCTCCCGAGGGTTCGGTGACGTCGCCCTGTTCTCCATCGCGCAGGTCGTCCAGCCCGGTGAGCACACCCGGGCGGTCCAGTTGATCCCGACCGACCGCAGGCCGACCGACGAGGAGATCGCCGATCTGGACGCCTCCTTGCCGCATCAACCGGTGCACGTGGCGGCGGTGCTGTGCGGTCTGCGCGAACCCCGCGGCCCTTGGGGGCCGGGGCGGCCGGTGGAGGCGGCCGACGCCTTCGAGGCGGTTCGGGTGATCGGGCGCGCCTGTGGAGTCGAGGTCTCGCTGCGTCCGGCCCAGCACCTGCCCTGGCATCCGGGGCGGTGCGCCGAGGTGGTGGTGGATGGGCAGGTCATCGGCTATGCCGGACAACTGCACCCCGCGGTGGTGGAACGGTCGGCGCTGCCGAAGGGATCCTGCGCCGTCGAACTCAACCTGGACGCCGTCCCGGTCCTGCAGCGACTACCCGCGCCGCGGGTGTCGCCCTTCCCGGCGGTTTTCCAGGACCTGAGTCTGGTGGTGGGGCACGAGGTGTCGGCGAGTGCGGTGATCGACGCGGTCCGCGACGGGGCCGGGGAACTGTTGGAGGACGTCAGCTTGTTCGACGTCTACACCGGCCCGCAGATCGGTGACGGCCGCAAATCCCTGACGCTGGCTTTGCGGTTCCGGGCCGCCGACCGCACCCTGACTGAGGACGAGGCCAGCGCCGCCCGCGATGGCGCTCTGGCCGCCGCCGGCGAACGGTTGGGCGCACAACTTCGCGGGTAGGGATCTCAGCTAACCCGGGTCGTCATCATCGGGCCGGAGCACCTGTTCGGGGTGGTGATAGAGGTTGATCCGGTTCTGGCCCCGGTCGAGGTGCCGCGGTGGGATCCATTCGGTTCGGTTGTCGCTCTTGCGTTTTCGGGTGGTCCATCCCGTCGGCGCGGCGTCAACCAGGCGGTTGTCGCAACCGCAGGCCAGGGTGAGTTCGTCGATGTTGGTGTTGCCGCCGTGTTGCCAGTCCCGCTCGGCATGGTGGACCTGGCACTGGTAGGGCGGGGCGGTGCAGTCGGGCTTGGTGCATCCCCGTTCGAGGGCGTGCAGTACGAGACGCTGCCCGGGACTGGCGGTGCGCCGCGAGCGTCCGTAGTAGAGCCGAATCTTGCGTCGACTCTGGAACAGTGCGAGGTAGGGGTGGGCGTCGGCGGCCATCCGGATGAGTGTCGGGATCGGTATCTGCGTTCCTCCGCCGGTGTGGGCGAACCCGGCTGCTGCGGACAGGTCGGCCAGCGTTGCGGTCGCCACGACCGTGACCGGGAGTCCGTTGTGCTGACCGAGCTTTCCGCAGGCCAGCATTTCGCGACATACGGTCTTCACAGCGTCGTGGATGCGCTGCGCCGAAGTTCGTGAATCGCCGGTGATCTGGTTCTGCGACGGGGTGCCGTTGACGCACGGATCCGCGTCGTCGGGGTTGCAGTAACCGGGACCCGCGAGTTTGGCGAAGATCGCATCGAGGGTCGCCCGGAGTTCGGGGTCGACCCACCCCGTGATGCGGCTCATACCGTCGAGCTCCTGGCGACCCAGCGCGATGCCACGCTTGCGGGCGTGCTCGCGTTCGTCATCGAGCGTGCCGTCCTGGTCGAGGTATCCCATCAGTTGGCGGGCGACCTTGCGCAGTCCTTCCGGGGTCAGTCCGCCGGCCAGCTGCGCCAGCTGGGATTCGGCTTCCGCCCGGGTAGCGGGGTCGACGTCTGTCGGCAGTTCGGACATGAAGTCCCGGATGACCGTCACATGCTCTGTTCCGATCTCTCCGCGTGCCTGCGCTGTGGCGGTGTTCGGAAGCTGTGGCTCCAGCGGCTGACCTGTGACAGCTCGACGCTCACCGAGCGCAGCGGCCTCGGCGAGCCGACGGCTGGCATCTGAACCACTGATACCCAGCCGGTTCGTCAACACCGCCCGCCAGGATTTGGCGCCCATCTCCGTCGCGGTGGCCTGCGATTGCGCGTGGGTTATCAACGCATGCTCGATGGTGGGCTGGCGGCGCCGATGAGTTTCCAGCCGGGCCAGGACCGCGAGGGCCTGCGGCGTACCCAGTGATCCCATCGGCAGCGAAGCCAGCTTGTCCCAGGCGGCGTCAAGCTCATCGAGTGCGATCATCACCGCCTCGGCTTCGGGACTGCACGGCCTCATGTTTCGAACACTAGTGCGAATATCTGACAGAATCTGCGCGCGTCCGTCACGCCGAATCAATTTGCAAACATCTGCATAACCATGCACAATGCAGCGGTGACAACGGTGGCTGTCGCCGGCGCCAGTGGGTATGCCGGTGGAGAAATCCTGCGCCTGCTGCTCGGGCACCCCGCCTACGCGGACGGGTCCCTGGCCATCGGCGCGCTGACCGCGGCGGCCAGTGCGGGCACCCGACTCGGTGAGCATCATCCGCACCTTCTTCCGCTTGCCCAGCGCGTCCTGGAGCCCACCGAGGTCGATGTGTTGGCCGGCCACGACGTGGTTTTCCTGGCACTACCGCACGGACACTCCGCCGAGATCGCCGGGAAACTCGGGCCGGACACCATCGTCATCGACTGCGGGGCGGACTTCCGGCTGGGCGACGCCGCCGACTGGGAGAGGTTCTACGGTTCGGCCCATGCCGGCACCTGGCCTTACGGATTGCCGGAACTTCCCGGTGGCCGCGACAGGCTGCGCGGCGCGACCCGTATCGCGGTTCCCGGGTGCTATCCCACCTCGGCGCTGCTGGCGCTGGTTCCAGCCGTCGCCGCCGGACTGGTGCAGCCGGCCGTCACCGTCGTCGCGATCAGTGGCACCTCCGGTGCGGGCCGGGCTGCCAAGGTCGACCTGCTGGCCTCGGAGGTCATCGGGTCGGCCCGGGCCTACAACATCGCCGGCGTGCACCGGCACACCCCAGAGATCGCCCAGGGCCTTCGCGCCGTCACCGACAAGCCGGTGACCGTGTCGTTCACCCCGGTTCTCATCCCGACCGCCCGCGGCATCCTGGCCACCTGCACCGCGCCCCTCAAACCCGGGGCGGCCCCGCTCTCGGAGATCCGTGCCGCTTACGAAGTGGCCTACCGGGATGAGCCGTTCGTCTACCTGCTCCCCGAGGGCCGGCTGCCGCAGACGGGTTCGGTGATCGGGTGCAATGCGGCCCAACTGGCCGTGGCGGTCGATGAGGCGGCCGGCGTGATGGTCGCGGTCTGTGCCATCGACAACCTGGTCAAGGGAACCGCTGGTGCGGCCGTGCAGTCAATGAACTTGGCACTGGGCTGGACTGAGACCCACGGACTTTCGATCGTGGGAGTGGCACCGTGACCGAGACCCGCCTGCTGCGTAACCAGGGTGTGACGGCCGCCGCCGGTTTCCGTGCCGCGGGCATCGCCGCGGGTATCAAGAAATCCGGCGCTCCGGATCTCGCGCTGGTGTTCAACGAAGGTCCGGACTACTCGGCGGCCGGGGTTTTCACCCGCAATCAGGTGAAAGCGGCGCCGGTACTGTGGACCAGCCAGGCGCTGACCACCGGCCGGCTTCGTGCCGTGCTGCTGAACTCCGGCGGCGCCAACGCCTGCACCGGGCCGCTGGGCTTCGGTGACACCCACGCCACTGCCGAGGCGGTTGCGGCAACCCTGTCCAACTGGGGGACTGAGACCGGACCCGTCGAGGTGGCGGTCTGCTCGACCGGTCTGATCGGCGACCGCTTACCGATGGACAAGGTGCTCGCCGGGATCACCGAAATCGTCCACGAGATCCACGCCGGACTGCTGGGCGGCGACGATGCCGCGCGCGCCATCATGACGACCGACACCGTGCCGAAACAGGTTGCGCTGCACCATGCCCCGGCATCGGGGGAGAACTGGACCCTCGGCGGGATGGCCAAGGGGGCCGGTATGCTGGCGCCTTCGCTGGCCACCATGCTGGTGGTGCTCACCACCGACGCGGTCGCCGATCCCGCCGCGCTCGACAGTGCCCTGCGTAAGGCCGCCGCCCGCACCTTCGACCGGCTCGATGTCGACGGCAGTTCGTCGACCAATGACACCGTGTTGCTGCTCGCATCGGGCGCCAGCGAGATCCGGCCCAGCCAGGCCGACCTCGACGACGCGGTGCTGCGGGTCTGCGAGGACCTGTGCGCGCAGATGCAGGCCGACGCCGAAGGCGTCACCAAACGTGTGCTGGTCACCGTCACCGGCGCGCCCAGCGAGGACGATGCCGTCACCGCAGCCAGACTGGTGGCCCGCGACAGCCTGGTGAAGACCGCCATGTTCGGCTCGGATCCCAACTGGGGGCGGGTGCTGGCCGCCGTCGGCATGGTGCCGTTCACCATCGACCAATCCCGGATCTCGGTCGCATTCAACGGATCCCCGGTCTGCGTCGACGGCGCCGGCGCACCCGGTGCGCGTGACGTCGACCTATCCGGACCCGACATCGAGGTCACCATCGACCTCAACCTCGGCGACGGGGCGGCCACCATTCGCACCACCGATCTCTCGCACGCCTACGTCGAAGAGAACTCGGCGTACAGCTCATGACCCTCGAGGCGTTGCGGGACAAGATCGTCGTCGTCAAGTACGGCGGCAACGCGATGACCGATGACGCGCTGAAGAGCGCGTTCGCCGCTGACATGGTGGCGCTGCGCGATGCCGGCATCCACCCGGTGGTGGTGCACGGCGGCGGCCCGCAGATCAGCGCCATGCTCAAAAGACTCGGCATCCAGGGCGAGTTCAAGGGCGGATTCCGGGTCACCACCAGCGAAGTTCTCGACGTCGCCCGCATGGTGCTGTTCGGTCAGGTCGGCCGCGAACTTGTCAACCTGATCAACAGGCACGGCCCCTACGCCGTCGGAATCACCGGGGAAGATGCCCGGACGTTCACCGCGATCCGCCGGACGGTCGTCGTCGACGGGTTGGCATGCGATATCGGTCTGGTCGGCGACGTCGAGAAGGTCGATACAGCGCTCCTGACCGATCTCATCGGCGCCGGTCGAATCCCGGTGGTGTCGACCATCGGACCGGACGCCGACGGGGTGGTGCACAACATCAACGCCGACACCGCCGCGGCGGCGGTCGCCGAGGCACTGGGCGCCGAAACGCTGCTGATGCTCACCGATGTCGAAGGGCTCTATACCCGCTGGCCCGACCGCGACTCGCTGGTCGCCGAGATCGACACCGCGACCCTCTCCGAACTGTTGCCCGCACTGGAGGAGGGCATGGTGCCCAAGATCGAGGCGTGCCTGCGGGCGGTCGTCGCCGGTGTGCCCAGCGCGCATGTCATCGACGGTCGGGTCGAGCACAGTGTGCTGGCCGTTCTCACCGGGGAGCCTGCGGGCACCAAGGTGGTGCGGCGTTGACCCTGGTGGACCGCTGGCAGTCGGTGATGATGGACAACTACGGCACCCCGCCGCTGGCGTTGGTCAGCGGCGAGGGTGCGGTTGTCACCGATGCCGACGGAAAGACTTACCTCGACCTGCTGGCCGGCATCGCGGTCAACGTTCTGGGGCATCGCCATCCGGCGATCAGCGCAGCAGTCACCGCCCAACTGGACACCCTGGGGCATGTCTCCAACCTGTACGCCACCGAGCCGGGTATCGCCCTGGCCGAGCAACTCGTCGGTCACCTCGGAGCTCCGGCCCGGGTATTCTTCTGCAACTCCGGCGCCGAGGCCAACGAGGCCGCCTTCAAGATCAGCCGACTCACCGGACGCACCAAAATCGTTGCGGCACAGAACGCATTTCACGGCCGCACCATGGGATCGCTGGCTCTGACCGGTCAGCCGGCCAAACAGCAGCCGTTCGAGCCGCTGCCGGGCTTCGTGACCCACGTGCCCTACGGCGATGTCGAGGCGTTGGCAGCCGCTGTCTCCGACGAGACCGCAGCGGTGTTCCTGGAGCCGATCATGGGGGAGGGCGGCGTCGTCGTACCGCCTGCCGGCTACCTGGCCGCCGCGCGCGAGATCACCAGCCGCCACGGCACGCTCCTGGTCCTCGACGAGGTGCAGACCGGCGTCGGCCGCACCGGAACGTTCTACGCGCATCAGCACGACGGGATCACCCCGGACGTCGTCACCCTGGCCAAGGGACTCGCCGGCGGACTCCCCATTGGTGCCTGCCTGGCCGTCGGCCCGGCCGCAGACCTGATGACCCCCGGCATGCACGGCAGCACCTTCGGCGGCAACCCGGTCTGTACTGCCGCCGCCCTGGCCGTGCTGCGGGTGCTTCGCGAGGAAGGCCTTGTCGAACACGCCGATGCGCTCGGCAAGACCCTGGCAGACGGCGTCGAGGCGCTCAACCATCCGCTGGTCGACTATGTCCGCGGACGCGGACTCCTGCGTGGCATCGTCCTGACCGCACCGCACGGCAAGGCTGTCGAGATTGCGGCCCGCGACGCCGGATTCCTGGTGAACGCCGCAGCGCCCGATGTGATCAGGCTGGCGCCACCGCTGGTGATCACCGAGGCCCAGGTAGACGATTTCCTGGGCGCCCTGCCGGGTGTCCTGGACGCCGGAGCGCGGGCATGAGCCTTCGCCACTTCCTGCGCGACGACGACCTCACGCCGGCCGAACAGGCCGAGGTGCTGGCCTTGGCCGCCGATCTGAAGAAGGCCCCGTTCACTCGCCGGCCCTTGGACGGCCCGCGCGGAGTGGCGGTGATCTTCGACAAGAACTCGACCCGGACCCGATTCTCCTTCGAGATGGGCATCGCCCACCTCGGCGGTCACGCCGTCGTCGTCGACGGCCGGTCCACCCAACTCGGCCGCGAGGAAACACTCGCCGACACCGGGCGAGTGCTTTCCCGCTATGTCGACGCCATCGTCTGGCGCACCTTCGGCCAACACCGGCTCGACGAGATGGCCGCCGCCGCAACCGTTCCGGTGGTCAACGCGCTCTCCGACCAATTCCATCCCTGTCAGGTGCTGGCCGACCTGCAGACCATCGCCGAAAGAAAGGGCACGTTGGCCGGGCTGCGGCTGTCCTACCTCGGCGACGGAGCCAACAACATGGCGCACTCCCTGATGCTGGGCGGCGTCACGGCGGGTCTGCACGTCACCATCGCCGCGCCGGCGGGCTTCGAACCGGACAGTGGTGTGGTCGCCGTCGCGACCGCCCGTGCCGCCGAAACCGGCGCGACGGTCACCATTACCGATGACCCGCAAGCCGCCGCCGACGGCGCCGATGTGCTCGTCACCGACACCTGGACCTCGATGGGGCAGGAGAACGACGGACTCGACCGGGTGGGACCGTTGCGGCCCTTCCAGGTGAACGCCGAGCTGCTGGCCCGGGCCGATTCGGAATGCCTTGTCTTGCATTGTCTTCCGGCTCATCGCGGCGACGAGATCACCGACGAGGTGATCGACGGGCCGCGCAGTGCAGTGTGGGACGAGGCGGAGAATCGGCTGCACGCGCAGAAGGCCCTGCTGGTCTGGCTGCTGGAGCGCCGATGAAATCCGGTGAAGTCGGCGCCACCCGGGTCGGCCGGCAGGCCCGCATCGTGGCCATCCTGTCGTCCTGTCCGGTGCACAGCCAGAGCGAGTTGGCGGCGCTGCTGGCCGATGACGGCATCGACGTCACTCAAGCCACGCTCTCCCGCGACCTTGAGGAACTCGGCGCGGTCAAGCTGCGCGGCGCCGACGGCGGCGTCGGGGTCTACGTCGTCCCGGAGGACGGCAGCCCGGTGCGCGGAGTGTCCGGTGGGACCGACCGGTTGTCACGGCTGCTGGGGGAACTGCTGGTCTCCACCGATTCCAGCGGCAACCTTGCGGTGCTGCGCACGCCACCGGGCGCAGCGCACTACCTGGCCAGCGCGATCGACCGCGCAGCCCTGGCCGAGGTGGTCGGCACGATCGCCGGGGATGACACCATCTTCGTGGTCGCCCGCGAGCCGCTGACCGGTGCACAATTGGCCGCCACCCTCGAGAACCTTCGTTAGCGAACTTCGATAGCAGAGAACAAGGAGCATCCGATGTCTGAGCGCGTGATCCTCGCCTACTCCGGCGGTCTGGACACTTCGGTGGCCATCAGTTGGATCGGCAAGGAGACCGGCCGCGAGGTCGTCGCCGTTGCCATCGACCTCGGCCAGGGCGGCGAGGACATGGAGGTGGTGCGTCAGCGCGCCCTGGAATGCGGCGCGGTCGAGGCCGTCGTGATCGACGCCCGCGACGAGTTCGCCGAGGAGTACTGCCTGCCGGCGATCCAATCCAACGCGCTGTACATGGACCGCTACCCGCTGGTCTCCGCCCTGAGCCGTCCGCTGATCGTCAAGCATCTGGTGACGGCCGCCCGCGAGCACCGCGGTGGCATCGTGGCCCACGGCTGCACCGGCAAGGGCAATGACCAGGTGCGCTTCGAAGTCGGGTTCGCCTCGCTGGCGCCGGATCT
>CAZADG010000078.1:0-15261 GCA_964483865.1 uncultured Mycobacterium sp.
GTCGCCGAATTGCAGCGGCGGGGCCATTCGGCACCGGTCTGGCAGAGCGCCAACGGCGAAGCGGGAGAAACCAGCAACGAAGCGCACCTCGCCGCATATCGGGCCCGGATCAAACGGCTTTAAGGGGGTTCGGTGAAGATCGACGGTGCAGTGGCTGTGGTCACCGGGGCGGGTTCCGGTATCGGCAGATCCATCGCGGCCGCGCTGTCATCGGCTGGCGCCTCGGTGGTAGCCGGTGACATCGAGGCGGATTCGGCCGCACAGACCGCCGAGATGATCGGTGGCGTCGGCGTGACGGCGGACGCCGCGACCACCGCCGGAATCGAAACGCTAGTGGACACAGCGCGAGAGGCATTCGGCGCAGTGGACATTTATGTCGCCAACGCCGGTATCGCCGGCCAATCCGGTCTCGGCGACGACGAGGCCGCCTGGGACAGGATCATCGACATCAACCTGCGGGGCCACATCCGGGCGGCCAAAGCGCTTGTGCCGGAATGGCTTGAGAGTGGCGGCGGTCACTTCGTCACCGTCGCCTCCGCCGCGGGCCTACTGACCCAGCTTGGCGCGGCGCCCTACAGCGTCACCAAGCACGCCGCCGTCGGCTTCGCCGAATGGCTGGCCATTACTTACGGGGACAACGGGATAGGTGTGACGTGCGTGTGTCCAATGGGCGTGGACACCCCACTGCTGCGCGGCATGTCGGAGTCGCCGGATGCCGCGGCTCGGGTGGCCGGCACGGCCGTGACCAGTGCCGGCGCGGTGATCGACCCGGATGCCGTCGCGGTACTCACCGTCGCTGCCGTCGCCGCGGGGGAATTCCTGGTGCTGCCGCACCCCGAGGTGCTGGACATGTATCGGCAGAAAGGAGCCGACTATCAGCGGTGGATCGCCGGCATGCGGCGCTACCGGCGCAGCCTGGAGTAGCGGTGCCGGCACCGTGCAGATCACGAAGCGGACTCGGCCAGCGAGGGCTACCCGGTAACGAGAAGTCTCCGGCTTAGCATCGCCGGATGCGGGACTCGGGGACTAACAGCGGCGGTCGATCACGCCAGGTGTCGCGGCGAGAGGTGCTCCGTTATGCGGGAGCGGTGTCGGCGCTGGGTACTGCAGCGGCCACCGCCGGCATACCGAGTGCAGACGCGGCTGCACCCATGCTGATCGACTACGCCATGCGCCAGATTCCAGCGGCCGACATCCGCGCCGCCGGCTACGCCGGGGTGATCAACTACGTCTCGCTTTCACGTCCCGGCTCCAACTTCGGCGCCAAGCCGATCACCCGGCCCTACGCGGAATCACTGACTGCCGCGGGACTGGTCATCGTCAGCAACTATCAATACGGCAAACCGGGCGGTACCGCACCGTCGGACTTCACCCGCGGATACGCGGGCGGTGTCGCCGACGCCCGCACCGCCTGGCAGTTGCATACCGCCGCAGGTGGCGCCCAAGGCGCCCCGATCTTCTTCAGCGTCGACGACGACATCAGCCGGGAGACCTGGAATACGGTTGCGCTGCAATGGTTCCGGGGAATCAACTCGGTGCTCGGAGTCCAGCGCACCGGCGTCTACGGGGGTATCGACGTCTGCCAGTGGGCCGGCGCCGACGGCGTGATCGGCAGTTCACGCACCCCCGGTCGCCGGTGGGCGTGGCAAACTCGCGCCTGGTCCGGCAACCGGGTCGACCCCGCCGCCGTCCTCTACCAACGCATCGTGAGCACCGCGTCGAACCCGGGCCCGATCGTCGGCGGGATCGAAGTCGATGTCAACGACGTCCTTGCCCAGGACTGCGGCCAGTGGAACCTACATCCCTAATCGTTTCCCATCTGTCCGGCGGTGTCCGGCCGGCGTCCCGCCGGAGCCGGTAACGCGGCCGAAGAAGTCTGCCGACCGCTAGTGGGACCGGTTAGTGTGCACTCAGACTTGCGTGGTTCACACGGGGCTTTCAGGCGCGCAACTCCTTAGCCAATTCGCCGAAGGCGTCGACCCACTTGTTCATGTCGGCGTCGGTGTGCGCCAGCGACACCAACCACTGGTCGTCCATACCGGGAGGGGTCAGGACGCCGCGGTTGATGCCCCATAGCCAGCCCAATTCGGCGACGTGGAAGTCGGTGACCAGCTTGTAATCGCGGTAGTTGCGGATCGGGGTGGGCGACCATGTCACCGCACCCTTGACCCCGAAGCCGACGGTGTGGGCCGGCAGTTCGTACTCCCGGATGATGGTGTCCATGGCCTCCATGGCGTTGTCGTTGACCTGTTCGGCCGCGGCCAGCGCCTGATCGGTGGCCACCTCATCGACTGCCAGTGCCGCAGCCATGCACAGCGGGTTGCCGTTGTAGGTGCCGAAGTGGGCCATCCGGTTATCGACGACGACCTGCATGACCTCCTCGGTTCCGCCGAACGCCGCAAGCGGCAGTCCGCCGCCGATGGACTTCGCCAGGGTGATCAGGTCGGGTTTGACGCCGAGGCGAGCGGCAGCGCCGCGAGCGCCGGCGGTTAGGCCCGTCTTGACCTCGTCGAAGATCAGCAGCACGTTGTGGTCGTCGCACAGTTTGCGCACCCCGGCCACGTAGCCGGCGTCGGGCAGCACGATGCCGAGATTCTCGATGACGGGCTCCATCACGACACAGGCGACATCCTTGGCGTGGGCGGCGAGTTTGCGTTCCATCTGGCCGAGGTCGTTGTAGGCCACCGTGTGCACGACGCCGGCCTCGACGTCAAAGGGCACCTGAGGGATCGGGTCATCGGCGGGGCCGATCTCGTCGATGCCCGGCTTGACCGAGACCGACAGTCCGTCGTAACCGCCGTGGTAACCGCCCTCGATCTTGATGATGGCTTTGCGGCCGGTGTAGGCGCGGGCCGCGCGCACCGCGTACATCGTCGACTCGGTGCCGGAGTTGGTGAACCGAAGCATGTCCACGCCGAACCGCTGCTTGAACCGCTCGGCGACGTCGGTCGAGATCGGCGACGGCGTGACGAACAGCGTGCCGATGTCGTCGAGGAACTCCTTCACCTTGGCCACCACGGTCGGGTTGAGGTGGCCGACGAGCATCGCGCCGAAGCCCATGGACAGGTCCAGCACCTTGCGGTCGTCGCAGTCGGTCACATACGCGCCACGGGCGGACTTCACGCCCATCGGGTACGGATCCCAGTACTGGAAGCTACTGGTCACGCCCAGGGGCAGGGTTTTGATGGAACGGGCCGCATGGTCGGCCGAGCCGACGGTGGTCTTGGCGTAGCGTTCCCACTCCTTGGCCATGAGGGCTTCGACCCTCGCCGGGTCCAGCGGGGTGTAGGAGGTCGGCAGCTGACGCCAGCCGGCCGGGTCGTGCGCGGGAAATGTGGCCGGCACTTCTGTCGTGAGACTCATCGAAATCACCCTCAACCAGTCGGAAATTGTTCCCGCAGAAGCCTATCCCGACCGATCCGATTTGGCCTTGGGAAACCGTAGGCGCTCACTTCTCCAGGGTGTTCTCCGTCGATTCCTTCGACAGCCCGTTCTGTCGCGCAGCGCGTCGCCGTGGAATGCGGTCGGTGATCGCGCTGAGTGAGCCGACCAACCTGTTGAGCGTGTCGACAGCGGCCTCGAGGGTGTCGGCCGTGGGTGTCAACGCGTCCACCGCGGGCTGCAGGCGGCTGAGGATCTCAGCGGCTTCGGTAAGTTGTTCGAGCGGTCCATCCTTGACCGTAAGTTTGTCGACGATTCCGTCCTCGGCGAACATCCGGTCGATGACGCCCTCATCGGCGAACATCCGCTCGATCGGTCCGTCTTCGGCGAACATCCGCTCCAGCGGGCCGTCCTCGTCGAGCAGGCGGTCGATGAGCCCGCCGGGCGCCAGAATCCGCTCCAGCGCGCTGCCTTCCACGTCGAGCCGGTCGAGCAGTCCCCCCGGGGCAGTCACCATTTCCATCACCCCGCCCGGGCGCGTCAGCTTGTCCGCCGGCCCGCCGCGGGCCAGGACCCGTCCCAACGCCCGGTCAGGTTCGGTCAACTCGGCAACCCGGTTGGCCCCAATGATCGCGCCGCGCAGCGGAAGTATCTCGGTGAGCGGGTCGACCGTCTGCCCCTCTACCGTCCGCGGGCCTTCCTCGCCCATGGATTCCTTCACAACCCCGAGCGCCATCGCGCCCGCGGCAAGTCCGAGGTCGGCCGCTACGAGACCGGCCCGGACCGGCGTCATCGCCAGGTCGGCGATGACTTTGCTCAGGTTCACGCGGTCAGTGTATGGCTCCGCATCGTCGCTGTTGGGAAATTGGTCGGCGTCGAACCGGTGCCAAGTCATCCTTGGCTTTCGATGGATGGGCGACCCGGCCTATGGATGCCTACGACGCAGAAGGGGGGCCGCATGGACAGACTCGAGTGCCAGTCGCGGGGAATCGCTTCTGCGCATGACCGTCAAGTCGTCCGCGAGAGTGCCGGTGTCGGAGAGGAAGCGGGCCAGTACCCCGGGCGGCACCCGTTCGAAGAGGCGGTAGAACGTGGCCGGCGCACGTTCAGGAAGCCTGCGCAGATACGAGAGGAAGATGGTGTCGAGCGCTACCGTGCGGGCACTCCGCACGGCGGGCGGTTCAGCGCTCCCTCCAGCCCGCAGCGCGGCCACCACTCGCGGCGCGAACTCGGCAACAAAGCGCTGAACAGCCAGGAAGGCATACCCACTCGACGGTTTGACCTGTCCCCCCGCGGTACCGATGCGCACGATGCGGGGACTCGGCCACGCATCGAAAGGCTCCGTCGTCATCGGGATCACCCCGCTCTCACGCGAGATCGTCTGGAACACCGCGCCGGGCTTTCTGCGGGCGAGCCATGTCTCGATGGCCTCCTCGTAGACGGCCTCCGGCAGCAGGCCCTCAGTGAAGAACGTGCTCTCGACGAGTGCCGTGTGCGCGTCGAAGGGCAACACGTAGATGAAGTGCAACCCATGGGCCTGAGAGACATCGAAGTCCATGAGTGTCGCGGTGTCGAACTCGAAGACCGGCGTCACGCTGCGCACGACCCGCCCGCGAAAATGCTGCAGCAGATGTATGTCTTTGCCGTCACCGGAGGCGTGCGTCAACGAGGGTGGCCGCGAGTCCATCGCAAGGCTTCCCCGTAGGACTCCTGCGCTGGTGTGCACGTCGACGTGGCTGCCGCGATCATCGAGGCTCTCGACTGTCACGCCGAGCAGAAACTGGACGCGCTTGCCGGCGGCGGCGAGGCGCCCGAGCGCGAC
This sequence comes from uncultured Mycobacterium sp., assembly GCA_964483865.1. Taxonomy (GTDB): domain Bacteria; phylum Actinomycetota; class Actinomycetes; order Mycobacteriales; family Mycobacteriaceae; genus Mycobacterium. The sequence continues at coordinate 5,204 of CAZADG010000078.1, forward strand.
CTCGTAGAAGCGCTCTCCGGGGATATGGCAGTACGCGATGCCCGGCGCGGAACGCAGAACCTCGGCGGTGCCGTGACGAACCCGCCACCGGGGCCAGCGGTGCGTTATCGCGGAATCGAACGCGTGTGGCACCAGATCGAAGAAACACCACGTGCGGTCGGCGCCGCTGAGCGTCTCACGGGGATCGATGATGACGATTCGCGCGTCGTCCGGTAGGCCGGCGTCGAGCAGTGCCACCGCGAGGGAGAGCCCGGAGAGTCCGGCGCCGGCGATGATCACGTCGGCGTCTGGGACCGAGGCCTCGTCGTCGGCGATGATGTTGCCGGCTTCCACGCTGCAAGTGTAGGCGCGGTGTCACCCTCATCGGGCGAAGCCTTGGTGGGTCAGCACTGCCTGAACCGTCGTCGATTGAACTTCGCTGAGTTACATTGAGGCCCCCTTCAGCAGTTAGGCGAGCGTGAAGACACCACAGTCCGTGAAGACACCACGGCCCGATCCTTCACGTCGTCTTCTGCTCCTGACTGCTCCCACCGCTGCCGCGGCCGTCATCACTGGTTGCACCCGTTCGGCCGACCCGCCAGTGGGCGGGGTGATTCACGGCCAGCACGGCATCACCGAGAACACCTCAGGACTGACACCCGATGAGGCGCTGGCGAAACTCACCGACGGCAACGGCCGCTTTGTTGCGATGGCCGAAGTTGATCCCAACGTCAGCCAGACGCGTCTGATGGCCATCGCCGGTGGCCAGCAGCCTTTCGTCGCCGTGCTGGGCTGCGTTGACTCTCGGGTTCCCCCGGAATTGATTTTCGATCGCGGTCTGGGAGACGTGTTCGACACCCGTATCGCTGGCGCGATCACCGACGACGCGGCGATCGGATCACTGGAGTTCGGGGTCGAAGAGTTCGATGTCCCGCTATTGGTAGTGCTAGGTCACTCCAAATGCGGTGCGGTGACCGCGGCGGTCAAGGCGGCGAACTCGAGCGATGCGGTGTTGCCCGGCCGGATCTCATCAGTGGTCGACCCTATTCTTCCGGCGGCGAAAACCGTTCGCGCCCAAGGGGTCCCTGATAGGGAAGTGGTAGACGCCACAGCCAGGGAGGTGATTCACCGCGGTGTGGACACCCTGAGCGCCAGCCCGATGTTCGACGTGCGGATTCGTGACGGCCGACTGAGAATCGTCGGCGCCTTCTACGACCTCGATACCGGAGAAGTCGATTTCTTCCGGTGACCGGGGGCTGTCAGCCTGCAGAAACTAGTCCGCTTCGAGGCGGGTTCTGATCGCTTCCAGCCGATCGCGCAGTTCGTCCTCGGTAATGATTCCACGCGCCACCAGAGAATGCGCCAGCGCGACGAGTTGATTTTCGGGAAAGGGCAGATCGGTGTAGCTGCCGGCCGACAACGCGTCTTCCTCGTCACGACGCTGCTTGAAGGTGAATGGCGGTGCGCCGTCGGTCCCGGCACAACTGCGGTCGAGGGCGTCGCACATGCCGTCAAGGCTGGTCTTCCACGGCGGCAACGGATTATCGACACCGTACTTGGCCGCCATGACGGGCCAGGTCTGGTTGCGGTCTGCGATCTGCCGGAGCAGCTCGACGCTGAGCGATTCGACGTCCGGGGCCGGCGACGTGTCCCCGCTCATTTCACGATCGGCCGGATGGCCGGAATCGAGGCGGTCATGACGTTGGTGGTCACGCCCGGCTTGGGCAGTGCGACGCCGATGAGGCAGTCGCGGGTGATGATGTCGAAAAGCTGGTCCTCGGTCCAGCCTTCGGTGCCATCCGGACGCATCGGCATCACCATGTAGCGGTGCTTCTGGTTGGAGTCGGCCACCCGCACCTCGACGTCCTCGGGCAGCTGCAGACCGAACTCGGCGAGCACCGGCCTAGGCCAGCGGACGATACGGCGCCGGTAGTTCGGGGTGCGATACCACTCCGGGGAGTTGCCCAGGATCGGCCGCGGGTAGCAGGAGCACAGTGCGCAGACGATCACGTGATGGACCTCGGGGGTGTTCTCCAGGACCTTGAACGCATAGAAGTCGCTCGGCGTACCGAAGCCGGTCGGGTTCAGCCAATCAACCCCGACCTCCTTGCTGGCCGCCAATGCGTCGGTCAGTACCAGTTTCTTGAACTCCGGGTCCAACCAGGCCTTGGCCACCAGTCGGGCCGCCGGGGTCGGGCCGATCTGTTCGCCGTACTCGGTCATGATCCGGTGCTGCTCGGCGGTGAACAGACCTTTCTCGATGCACAACTCACGCAGGGCGATCTCGAGAACCTCGAAGTCGGTGATCTCGTCGACCATCGGCTTGACGGTGTTGGCGTGGTCGTGCTCGTGCTCGTGGCCGGACATGGTGTTTCCTCTCCTGATCAGCCGACGGCCTGCAGCCAGCGCTCGGGGATCTCGGTCTGGAGAGTGTCACACGCGGGGCCGTGGTAGTCGTCCCACAATTCGGCCTGCTTGAACCGCACGACGTAGAACCACTCCGGAGTGACGTCCTCCCGCCCCCAGGCCTCATCTTCCGGCGCCGGGCTCTCATAGGCGACCTCGGCGATCACCCCTTCAGCTCCGCGCACGTATTCCGGTGTGCGGGTATAGAACATGGCTGGCAGTTCGCGCACCCTGACATGCTCTCCGACGCTGAAGGCGGCCTTGCCGGCCTGCCCCGCGTACATCGCCGGGTCGCCCTTCCCGAGCGCCTCGAGGTGGACGCCGTTACGTCTGACCTTCGAGCCGTCGCCCTCGAATTTGGGTTCCGCCTCAGGTAGCCGACCATTGAGGCCGCCCGCGTAGCGGGCCTTCACCTCGTCCAACCGTTCGGTCAGCTCGGCCCAGGTCAGGTATTGCTTCTCCAGCAGGACCTTGCCCACCGACCACAACCACCGGGAGTAGTAGGGCAGGCCCAGGTACATCGACAGGCCCAGGTCGACATCGGCGGCCTTGCGCCGCTCCTCCGACACCCAGATGCCTGTCCACCCGAGGACCTCGCACAGAACGTACGTCATCATCTCCCACTGCTCTTCCTCCTTGTTGAGGAAGGGCTCGGCGACGTTGAACTGGCCGCCCTGGTCCTGGGCGCACTTTTGGTAGGCCCAGTAATGCTCCGAGGTCATGGCATTCGGGACGGGCCACTCGGGGACCTCCGGGAAGGTCGCCTTCAGTCGCGACACCAGTGCGAGCTGCTTCTCTCGTTCCGCGGCATTGCCCACGCGAATTGCCTTCCGATTCGGCGCCCAGTCGGAATTGAGAGCTTATCGGGAGATCGACCGGCCACGCCCCGAATCCTTCGTTCGCGCTGAATCTTCAGTACCGGTCAGGGTGCGTGACGAAGTTGACGAACCAGTCCGGTCTGGCAGTCATCCTCAATGCATAATCGGAGGACGCGCCACGCAACGAGGGAGGTGAGCCCGCTGTCCACTACTTTCCCGGACCGGGTCACTGTGCAGCGCGTGCTCGACGTCGCCGCCCGTGCACCGTCGTCTGGCAACCTGCAGCCCTGGCGGTGGGGGGTCGACGACTCCGCGATTCACCTCTATGCCGATTGGCGCCGGCAAGCCGGTGGATCACCGACGGATCGACGCGATGTGCTGCTGGGTTGCGGGGCGGTGTTGGACCATTGTGTCGTGGCGCTTGCCGCCGCGGGCTGGTCCCCGCGGGTGCGGCGGTTCCCCGACGGCCGGGACCACAGCCACCTCGCGATCCTGGAGGTCGTCGAAGAGCCACCCGAAGCCGCTCATGTCGAACTGGCCGATGCCATTTCCCGGCGGCGGTCCGACACTGGCCCTTACCCGGCACTTCGGATCCCGCCCGCCATATTGGAGTTGCTGTACGTGCGGGCGGCGCGGTCGGGCGTGGAATTGGCCGTCGTTCCCCGATCTCGCTGGGTTCGGCGCGAGAACGGCACAGTAGCGCTGCGCTTTTCCGAGGGTGCCGCGGAGCCGGACGATGGAGCGGTATTGCTGGTGCTGGGCACCGAATCAGACAACGACGACATGCGACTGCGGGCCGGCGAGGCGCTCAGTCACCTCACGTTGACAGCGACCGCGATGGGTCTGGCCAGCTGCCCACTCACCGAGCCCTTGAACGACATGGGCAGTCGTTTGCGATTGGCCTGCGAGGTGTTCGACGGCGAGGCACACCCGCAGGCGCTGATCCGGCTCGGGCTTCCCCCCCGGGATGACGAAACGCAGCCCTCGACCGAGCGCAGACCGGTGAGTGAAACCACCACTTGGACAACGTGATTTGGACCCTCCCAGCAGCAACTGCGGACTGCGGATCGCGGTGATCGGCGCCGGGCCCGCCGGCTTGGCCGCCGGCCATGAGTTGCTCGCCCGGGGCTTTGAGAACTTCACGATCTTCGAAGCCACCGACGACATCGGCGGCACCTGGCACCTGCACTCCTACCCCGGTCTAGCGTGCGACGTCTGGGCCCACGCCTACACGTTCTCCTACCGGCCCAACCCCGACTGGAGCGCCAGTTTCGTCGAGCAACCCGAGATCGAGGCCTATCTGCAGACCTGTGCCCGGGAGTTCGGACTCACCCCGCACATCACCCTGAACACCCGCATCGCCGCCGCCCGCTACCGTGACGACAGCGTCTGGGTCCTGGAGAGCACCACAGGGGCAAGCTTCGAATTCGATGTCGTCATCAATGCAATGGGTAACCAGCACACACCCCGCTACCCCGACGTCAAGGGCATCGACGACTTCGAAGGGTCGAGTTTCCACGCCACCCGATGGGATCACGGCGTCGAGTTGACCGGAAAGCGTGTTGTCGTAGTCGGCTCGGCGGCCAGCGCCGTGCAGATCGTCCCCGAGGTGGCGAGGGTCGCGGGCAGACTCACCGTGCTGCAGCGCTCACCGAACTGGATCATGCCGAGGGGCCGCACGTTCTACACCGACGCCCAGCGAAACCGATGGCGACGGTTCCCCGTCACCATGACGCTCACCCGCAGTGTTCAACGGTTCCTGATGAGCCTGGTTCATGACGCCGCCACACTGGGCCACAACCGGGCGCGGCAGTTCGAGAAACGCGCCCGCAGGTTCATCGAACGTGCGATCCCCGATGCGCGGTTGCGCGCCGCACTGACACCCACCGATCCCTACGGCTGCAAGCGCGGCCTGGTCTCCGACGACTTCTACCCGGCTCTGCTGCGCGACACCGTCGAGTTGGTCCCGGAAGGCCTGGGCGCGGTGCGCCCAACCGGAGTCACCACCGTCAGCGGCCGCGAGATCGACGCGGACGTCATCATCTTCTGCACGGGATACCGGATCCTGGACTTCGACCGCATCGACGTCGTCGGCGAGAAGGGCGAGAGCCTCGCCGAGGCCATGTCGAGCACCATCGAAGCCTTCAAAGGCATTGCGGTTCCACACTTTCCGAACTATTTCTTCGCGGCCGGCCCCAACGGCCTGCCGCTGGATGCCCCTTACTTTCGTAGCGTCGAACGGAACATCGAGACGATCGTGGGATTGCTGGCCGCCAAGCAGGCCGCCGGGGTGCGGTCGGTGGCGGTCAAACCGGCGGTCAACCGCGCCTACAACGACTGGCTGGCGCCACGCTTCGGACGCTACTCCTGGGCATCGCCGTCGTGCAGTAGCTACTACCGGGATACCCAGGGCCGAACCCCCTTCCTGTTTCCCGGTCGCTTCAAGGAGTACGTCGAACTTCACGATCAATCCGGTCTCCACGAATACGACCTGAGCCGGTGACCACCCCGATCATCCTGACCCTCGACGACCTCGACGAAGCCCCGGTCGGAGGGAAGGCCGAAGGCCTGGCCAAGCTCGTCAGGCTCGGCTTGCGGGTGCCGCGTGCCTTCGTGATCGTCGGCGCCGCACCCGGCAACCTGCCGGAGGATCTCGCGGCCCGCTACGCGGAGTTGGGCGGCGGAGCGGTGGCGGTGCGCTCATCGGCGACGGGGGAAGACTCCGCTGAGGCCAGCTTCGCCGGCCAGTACGAGACGGTCCTCGACGTCACCGGAATCGACGCCCTGCGCGCGGCAATCGAGACCTGCCTGGCCTCGCTGGACAGCAACCGGGCGGCGGCCTACCGTCGGCAGAGCGTGCCCGGGGTCGACGGCGCAGTGATGTCAGTGGTGGTCCAGAACATGGCACCCGCGGCGATCGCCGGAGTGCTGTTCACCGCTGACCCGGTCACCGGACGCCGGGACCGCGTGATCATCGACGCCGTGCGGGGTCTCGGTGAGGCGCTGGTCAGCGGGCACGCCTCCCCTGACCACTATGTCCTGGACCGGGACGGGAACACCCGAGAAGCCCAGATCGACGGCGCCACAGCGATTCTTGTCGACAACATCCGGCGCGACCTAGTGGCCTCCGCGCTCACGGCCGAGGCTGCCGAGGGCCGCCCGCTGGACCTGGAGTGGGCCATCGATGCCGACGGCGAGATCCACTGGCTGCAGGCCCGCCCGATCACCCACCTGCCGCCGGACCCCAACGAGCTCGACACCCCGATCACAGATCCGACACACGTCTATACCCGATGCAACGTCGGCGAGATGTTCCCCGGCGCCTGCACCCCGCTGTCCTACTCGTTCACCGCCCGCAGCATCGACGTCGGCATGCAGATGATGCACGTGCAGGTCGGCATTCAGGACTCGGTAGTACCGCAGATGCGCTTTTTGATGATGAACTCCGGGCACCTGTTTCTGAATCTGAGCACCATGAGCGAGACCGCCACCCACGCGCTGGGGTCCAGCGCCGAACAACTGGCGCTGTCGGTCTGCGGACGCCCCGTCACCGAGTTCACCATCCAGGGCGGAAATCCACCCCCTCGGCTGCGCCGCGTCGCCAACGGGATCCGTTACGTCAGATACCTGCTGAGCCAGCCCCAGGCGCGCCGTGAGATGAAAGGCCTTGTCGCCGAGCTGCGTTTTCCCGAGTCGCTGAGCGCAGCGGCCGCATGGCAGGAGATCGACCGCCGGTTTCCGGCCATCTACGACGCAATGCACTACCACCTGATCTCCTCGGCCGGCTCCGGTGTCCTCACACCAACACTGCTCGGGGTGATAGCGCGTGGCCGCGAGGCCACCGCCGCCGACCACGCGAAGGTGGCGGCGTTGCTCGCCGGAGCCGACGATGTGGAGAGCGCCGACATCATCACCGGCGCCGACCGCATCGCCGACCGCATCGCCGCCCATCCCGATGGCCGGGAGTGCTTCACCGACGCAGAACCGGATGCAGCGCTGGACTGGATCCGCTCACCTGCGGCAGGCGCCGCCCGCGCGGAATTCGAGCGCTATCTGCGCGCCCACGGCCACCGCGCGATCAAGGAACTCGAACTGCGCCAACCGGAGTGGCGCGAGGATCCCCTGCCGGTGATTCGATCGCTGCAGGTCTCGCTACGCCAGCGCGGATCGGCGTGGGACAGGCCCGCACCGGCCACCGTCCCCCCGGAGGCCGGCCGCGCCGTCGCCCTGCTGGCCGCCATGGCGCGCCGCGCGGTTCGCTCCCGGGAGGAGACGAAGTCCGGGCTTGTCGCGGTCACGACGCGCTTCAAAGAGGCCTACCGCGCGCTGGCGACCCTCCTGGTCGCAGAAGGACTGCTCCCCGACCCCGACGCGGTCTTCTTCCTCACCCATGACGAACTCGGGCGGCTGGCCAGGGACCGCGAAACCGGACTCGTGCCTATGGCACTGGCTCGTCGAGAGGCTTTCGCGCACCAGGAAACCTATGCTTTTCCCGACGTTTTCCAGGGCGAACCCGAGCGGGTCGACCTCGATCTGGACACTGCGGGCGTCGACGGATCCGTCGACGTCGTTCGTGGAGCCCCGGTGAGCCGCGGGAGGGTCACCGGTGTCGCGCGGATTGTCCGAAACCTCGACGAGGCCGCCTCGATTCAGCGGGGCGAGATTCTTATCGCACCGATCACCGACGTCGGCTGGACGCCCTATTTCAGCCTGATCGCCGGCTTGGTCACCGATATCGGGAGCGCCGTCTCCCACGGCGCGGTGGTGGCACGCGAGTACCGACTACCGGCCGTGGTGAACACCAGGATCGCAACCCGGGTGTTCAAAACCGGTGACCGGGTCGTGCTCGACGGCGAATCCGGCGTCGTACGACTGGCCGGTCCGGGTACCGACGCCGAGCAGCAAGGGTTCTGAAGCCATGCCCATGGACGTTTACCAGGCGGTTGACCAGCGCAGCTCGGTGCGCGCTTTCACCGACCGCGCTGTCGACCGCGCGATCATCGACCGTGTGCTCCGGGCGGCCTCCCGCGCGCCCTCCGGCGGCAACCTGCAGCCGTGGCGGCTGTACGTGCTCACCGGCGAGCCACTTGCGAAGGTCAAGCACCTCGTCGGCGAACGGGTGGCGGGCCGTGACACCCCGGACACGCCTGAGTATCCGATCTATCCCGCAGGGCTAACGTCGCCTTACCGCGACCGGCGATTCTCCTGCGGCGAGTTGCTGTATTCCGCCCTGCGAATCCCCCGGGAGGACAAAGCCGGCAGGTTGCGTCAGTTCGCCCACAACTTCGAGTTCTTCGGTGCACCGGTAGGGGCGTTCTGCTACATCGATCGACAGATGGGCAGTCCACAGTGGTCCGACGTCGGGATGTACCTGCAAACCGTGATGCTGCTGCTGGAGGCTGAGGGCTTGTCGTCCTGCGCGCAGGAGGCCTGGTCGATGTACCACCGGACCATCGCCGACGTGGTCGATCCGCCCGACGAACTCATGCTGTTCTGCGGCATGGCGATTGGCTACCGCGACCCCGACCATCCCGCCAATGGTGTTCGGATGGAACGGGCCCCGCTTGAGGAGACCGTCAGCCTTCTCGGATGGCTATAGAGGGTGTTCGGGCCTCGATGAGCGAGGGCACGCGATCTCGACCACAGCGATCAATCGAGTTGGGCCTGCGGGAGAACTGGCTGCAGTTCACCCTGTTGGTGATCGTCAACATCTGCGTCGGCGGCCTGGTCGGCCTGGAACGGACCACCGTCCCGCTGATCGGCACCGAGGTTTTCGGCATCACCAGCGACCTGGCGGTGTTCTCCTTCATCATCGCCTTCGGGGTCACCAAAGCGTTGACCAACCTGGCCGCCGGGGCACTCACCGCACGTTTTCGCCGCAAGCAGTTGCTGTTGGCGGGCTGGATGGTAGGGGTTCCGGTGCCGTTCATGCTCGCCTGGGGCCCCTCATGGTGGTGGATCGTGGCCGCCAACGTCCTGCTCGGCCTCAACCAGGGCCTGGCCTGGTCGATGACGGTCAACATGAAGATCGACCTTGTCGGCCCGAAACAGCGCGGCCTGGCCACCGGGCTCAATGAGGCCGCCGGCTACGCCGCGGTCGGCGTCACCGCGCTGCTCACCGGCTACCTGGCCACCTCCTACGGGCTGCGCCCCGTGCCCGAACTCATCGGGGTGGTCTTCGTGATGGCAGGCCTCGGGCTTTCACTTGTTGCCGGGGATACCGCCGACCATGTGGCTCTGGAACTGTCACGCCACCCCCGCCCGGCCCCGGCCGAGGACTCGGGGCTGTTCACGGTGTTCACCCGTACCACCTGGGGCGAGCCCAGCCTGCGCGGCGCCAGCCAGGCCGGCCTGGTCAACAACCTCAACGACGGGCTGACCTGGGGCGTGTTCCCGCTGCTGTTCACCGACTACGGCCTGGGCCTGGCCGCTGTCGGACTGATCAAGGGGCTCTATCCACTGCTGTGGGGCATCGGGCAGGTCTACACCGGACACCTGGCCGACCGCATCGGCCGCAGACCGCTCATCGTTTACGGAATGTTCGTCCAGGCAATCGGATTCGCCCTCGCGCTGGGACTGTTGCGCTGGCCGCTGCTGGCCGGCATCGCCTCCGCGGTGGCCCTGGGCATCGGCACCGCGATGGTCTACCCCGCCCTGATCGCGGTGGTCTCTGATCATGCCCACCCCAGCTGGCGGCCCAACGCACTGGGCACCTATCGGTTCTGGCGTGACTTCGGCTACGCCGCCGGCGCGCTGGTCGCCGGTGTCATCGCCGACTGGCTCGGCCTGCACGCGGCCGTGGTCGCCGCCGGAGTCATCACCGCCCTATCGGGTGTGCTCGCCGCGCGGTGGATC
>CAZADG010000079.1:0-15140 GCA_964483865.1 uncultured Mycobacterium sp.
ATGGGTTCTGGGAGTTGATGGTTGAGGGCCGCTCGGGTGTCGTCGAGGTGCCCGAAGGGCGGTGGGACCACTTCGGCGACGGCTCGCCGACGCAATCGGCGGCGCTGGCCGCGACCACCCGCTGGGGCGGTTTCCTCGATGACGTGGCCGGCTTCGACGCCGAGTTCTTCGAGATCACGGCTGGGGAGGCCGACAAGATGGACCCGCAGCAGCGATTGCTGCTGGAGGTGACCCAGGAGGCCCTCGACAACGCCGGCATCCCGGCCCAGTCGTTGCGCCACACCCAGACCGGCGTTTTCGCCGGCGCCTGCCTGGCCGAATACGGATACCTGTCGGCCTCCGATCTGGCTGCGGTCGACCCGTGGTCGGGTACCGGTGGTGCGTTGAGCATCATCGCCAACCGGTTGTCGTATGTCTTTGATCTGCGGGGTCCGTCGGTGACGGTGGATACGGCGTGTTCGTCGTCGTTGGTGGCGGTGCATCTGGCGTGTCAGAGTCTGCGGTCGGGGGAGTCCGACGTGGCGTTGGCCGCCGGGGTCAACGTGATGCTGTCACCTGCTCCCACAAAGACATTCGATGTCGTCGGTGCGATGTCACCGTCGGGTGCGTGTCATGCTTTTGATGCGTCGGCGGATGGGTTTGTGCGGTCTGAGGGTGCTGGGGTGGTGGTGCTCAAGCGGCTCGGTGATGCGGTGGCTGCTGGTGATCGGGTGTTGGCGGTGGTGCGGGGTTCGGCGGTTAATCAGGATGGTCGGTCCAATGGGTTGATGGCGCCGAATCCGGCGGCGCAGATGGCGGTGTTGCGGTCGGCGTATGCGGCGGCCGGGGTGGATGTGCGTGATGTCGATTATGTCGAGGCGCATGGCACGGGGACGTTGTTGGGTGATCCGATCGAGGCTCGGGCGTTGGGCACGGTGTTGGGTAAGGGCCGTGCGGTGGATGCGCCGTTGTTGATCGGTTCGGTGAAGTCGAATCTGGGGCATTTGGAGGCGGCGGCCGGTATCGCGGGGTTGGTGAAGGCGGCGTTGGCGTTGAGTCGTGGGTCGATTCCGGCGACGGCGGGGTTTGAGAATCCCAATCCGCATATTCCGTTTGAGAAGTTGCGGTTGAAGGTGGTGGCCGAGCAGACCGAGTGGCCGGATCGGGGTCGGCCGCGGCGTGCGGGGGTGTCGTCGTTCGGGTTTGGTGGCACCAATGCGCATGTGGTGTTGGAGCAGGCTCCTCAGATGGGGGTGGTGGCTGCGGCGGAGCCGGTGGGGGCGGTGACGACGTTGGTGGTCTCGGGTCGGTCGGGGCAGCGGATCGCGTCGGCGGCGGGGGCGTTGGCTGAGTGGATGCAGGCCGGGGGTGCCGGTGTGGGTTTGGCTGAGGTGGCGCACACGCTGAATCATCATCGCAGTCGGTTCGGTCGTTTCGCGACGGTGTGTGCGCGGGATCGGGTTGGTGCGGTCGAGGGTCTGCGGGCGTTGGCGGCGGGTCAGTCGGCTGTGGGTGTGGTTGGGCCGCATGAGGGTTCGTGTCGTGGGGGCACGGTGTTTGTGTTTTCGGGGCAGGGTTCGCAGTGGGCGGGGATGGGTCGGCGGTTGTTGGCCGATGAGCCGGTGTTCGCTGCGGCGGTTGATGAGTTGGAGCCGGTGTTCGTTGAGCAGGTGGGGTTCTCGCTGCGTGATGTTGTGACCGCTGGTGAGCCGGTCATCGGCATCGATCGGATTCAGCCCGTCCTGGTCGGCATGCAACTCGCGCTCACCGAACTTTGGCGGTCCTACGGCGTGGTACCCGATGCGGTGATCGGGCATTCGATGGGGGAGGTGACCGCGGCGGTGGTCGCCGGGGCGCTGAGCCCCGCGGACGGGCTGAAAGTCATCGCGACCCGGTCCCGGTTGATGGCGCGGCTGTCCGGTCAGGGTGCGATGGCCCTGCTGGAACTGCGCAGCGAAGAAGCCGCGGGCCTGCTGACCGGCTATCCAGAGGTCACCGTGGCGGTTGAAGCGTCACCGCGACAGGTGGTGATCGCCGGCCCGCCCGAACAGGTCGATGCCGTGATCGCGGTCGTCGCCGCCCAGGACAAACTCGCCCGTCGAGTGGAGGTCGACGTTGCCTCTCACCACTCGATCATCGATCCGGTGCTCGACGATCTGCGCAGCTCGTTGGCTGAGCTGAGCCCACGGTCGCCCGTTATCCCGGTGTTCGTTACCACCGGCGGCGCCGCCGATGCGGTATTCGACGCCGATCATTGGGTCGCCAACCTACGTCAGCCTGTCATGTTCAGCCAGGCCATCGCTGCCGCGGCCGAACAGCACGGCGTGTTCGTGGAAGTCAGCCCACATCCGATCCTGACCTACGCGATCGACGACACGCTGACCGAGATTCACCACCACACGGTTCCCACTCTCGTCCGGGACACCGACGACACGTTGACGTTCCACACCAACCTCAACGCCACCCACACCACCCAGCCTCCGGAAACGCCTCACCACCCTGAGCCCCACGTCGAACTGCCCGCAGTCCCCTGGCTGCACACCCGGCACTGGATCCCGGCGCCCCCGCGGCGGCAGGCGGGCGCTTCGGCGCCTGCCGTGGGAACCGTTCTCGGTAGCCGCATGCCGCTGGCCGGGACGATGACCGGCAGTGTCTGGCAGGCGCAACTCATGCCGCAGGCCACGCCGTACCCCGGCTTCCGTCGCGTCGCCGGCGTGGAGATCGTCCCGCCATCGGTGTTGATCCAGACCCTTGCCGCCGCGGCTTCCGAGGGCGGTGCCACCGGCGTCGAGGACGTCAGATTCGACAGCCCGCTCACCGTCGAGCAGCCGCGGTTGGTCCAGGTGTTCAACGACGGTGCGACCCTGACCATGTCATCGGCGGCCGACACCGACCCCGGTAAGCAGCACTGGGTCAGGCACGTCACCGCCCGCATCTGCGCCCGGCACGGCGTCGACGCGGCCGCACCAGCCGTCGGCGAGGTCCCCGCAGCCGACCTGTCCTCGATCGAGGAGACTCACGGCGAATGGGGCATCGAGGGCCACGCCTTCGGGTGGTCGGTCGACTCGCATGAGGCGGCACCCGGCCGGCTGCGCGCCGATATCGTCCTGGCGGATTCATCGGCACCGTCCACCGCCGCGCTCATCGACGCGGCGATGGACATCGCACAACTCGTCGTGGCCGACGACGCCGGACTCACCATCCCGGTCGCCGCGGACCTGATCGCGTTCACCAGGATTCAGCCATTCGGTGATTCCCACGGCGTGGTCGATGTTCGTCGGCGCGGCGGTGCCGAAGACCTGGTCGTCGACGTCACCGTTCAGGGCCCCGATGGCCACACCTATCTGGATATCCGCGGTTTGCGCTACCGGATGGTCGAGTCCGGTGCCGCACTGGCACCGGCCGCCGGTCCCGACTCGGTGGCCCACGCCATCGACTGGCGTCCTTGGGAACCGGATGCCGCAGCGGCCTCCCCGACGCCGGCCTCGATCGCGGTCATCGGCGAACACGGCGCCGCGCACCAGTTACGCGAGCGACTCGGCAGCCTCGGCCACCCCGCCGGGGGCGTACTCGACGCCCGCTACGTCCTCTACGTGCCGAACGTCGACACCGACGAGACCGACGTCGACGTCACCGTCCGACTGATCTGCGAAGTCGGCGACCTCGTCGCCCGACTGGTCGACCGTGACCCCCGCGAACCGGTGACGCTGTGGGTCGTCACCCGGGGGGTCTACGAAGCCGTCGCCGTCATGTCCCGACGACAGAGTTCGCTGTGGGCGCTGGCCGGCGTGATCGACGCGGAACAGCCCCAACTGTGGGGCGGCCTGGTCGATCTCGGACCGGACGACCAGATCGCGGACTGCGCGGCAGATCTCGCCGGCATTCTGCACAGCCCAGCCAAATCGACCGTCCTGCTGCGTGACGGAGCATTCCTGACGTCGGTGCTGGCCGAGGTCGCCGGTGATCCGGTGCGGCCCCCGCTGCGCTGCCGTCCGGACGCGGCCTACCTCATCACCGGCGGGCTCGGTGACCTTGGCCTGTTGACTGCGGGCTGGCTGGCCGACCTGGGTGCCCGCCATCTCGTTCTGCTCGGCCGGACCGCGGTGCGCCGCGCCGCCGACGACGAGACGGTCGACCCGGGCACCCGTCGCCGCCTTGCCGCTATCCGGGCGCTGGAACGCCGTGGCATCTCGGTTGAGACCGCGGCGATCGATATCGGTGCGGCCGACGAGGTGCGGGCACTGCTGGCGGGGCGGGAAGCCGACGGAGCCGCCCCGATCCGCGGCGTCATTCACGCCGCCGGGTTGGCCGAAGGGCAACTGGTGACAGATCTCGAACCCGAACGGGTCCGACGCACCGTGTGGCCGAAGATCGCGGGCGCCCAGGTTCTGGACGAATTGTTCCCGCCGGGCCAGCTGGACTTCCTGTACCTGACCGCCTCGGCCGGGACGGTTTTCGGCGTTCCGGGCCAGGCCGCCTACGCCGGCGGCAACGCCTACCTCGACGGGCTGGCCAGGGCGCGGCACGGGCAGGGCGATAACACCATGAGCCTGGACTGGGTGGCCTGGGAGGGGCTCGGGTTCGGCAAGGACGCACAGCTCGTGGTCGACGAACTCCAGCGGGTTGGATCTCGGCCGATCAACCCGGTGGAAGCGTCCGCGGCGTGGGAGTGGATCAGCCGGTACGACGTCGCCCAGGCACTGATGGCCCCGATGCGGCAGGGGGCCGCCGTCGACGACGGCCAGCACAGCGTCACACCCGCGCGCGACTGGTCACTGCTGAGCCCCGAGGACCTTCGTGCAGAGCTTCAACAGGGGGTCCGTGCGATCCTTGCCGGTGAGTTACGGCTGTCGGAAGATCAGGTCGAGGTGGACCGCCCGTTTGCGGAGATGGGCCTGAACTCGGTGATGGCCATATCCATCCGTCGCCAGCTTGAGCAGTTCGTCGGTCTGGAACTGTCGGCCACGATGCTGTTCAACCACCCCACGATTGAAAGCTTCAGCGGTTACCTCGCCACCCGCCTGATGCCATCGGAGCCGGAGGACGGCGACGACGAAGCCGACGATGCGGGAAGCCTGCTGGACTCGCTGTTCGACACCGTCGAGTCCACCCAACCGTAGACAGGAAGGATGCTGTGATGCCGGAGACCGAGTTCTCGATCCCCGCGCTGCTCGAGCGCAAGGCGCAGCAGCAGCCCGACGCGCTTGCCTACACCTTCGTGGACTACGACGCCGACCCGAACGGCGTGGCCGAAAGCCTCACCTGGTCAGAGCTTCACGACCGGGTTCAGGTCGTGGCCGAGGAGTTGGCCAAGTACGGCTCGCCCGGTGACCGGGCGGTGATTCTGGCCCCGCAGAGCATGGAGTACGTCGTCGGGTTCTTCGGTGCGATTCAGGCCGGCTTCATCGCTGTGCCGCTGTCGATGCCGGCTCCCGGTCAGGCTGATGAGCGGGTGGCCTGCGTCCTGAGCGACTGCTCACCGGTGGCGGTGCTCACCACCTCCGCGGTTGTCGACGACCTGCGGACCTACGTTCAGGCGCAGTCCGGTCGGCGACCGCCCCGGATGATCGAAGTCGACGCGCTGGACTTCTATTCCGATTCCGAACCGGTTGTCTCACAACCGCTTACCAAGATCGCCTACCTGCAGTACACCTCCGGGTCCACTCGGGCGCCACGCGGGGTGGAGATCACCCACGAGAACCTGATCGCCAATCTCGATCAGATGCGCTTCGACTACTTCGGCGCGACTGCGCCGGAAGATCTCACCGTCGTGTCGTGGTTGCCCTTCTACCACGACATGGGTTTGGTCGTCGGGCTGATGATCGCGGCCACCTGGGGAGGCAACGCGGTGCTGATGACTCCGGTTTCGTTTGCCCAGAGCCCAGCCCGCTGGCTGAGGCATCTGGCGCAGAACGGTCGGACATTCAGCGCGGCACCGAATTTCGCCTACGACCTGTCGGTCCGCCGGGTCACCGACGGGGACATGGCCGGGCTGGACCTCAGCGGCGTCACGGTGACCATGAACGGCGCCGAGCGGGTGCATGCCTCGACCGTGCGCCGCTTCAACGAACGATTCGGACCGTTCGGTCTGCCGGAGTCCGCGCACCGACCGTCCTACGGCCTCGCCGAGGCCACGGTGTTCGTGGTCGCATCGGACCCAGACCGGCCGCTGACGACGGTCCGGTTCGACGCCGACAAGCTCGCGGCCGGCCACGCCGAACTGTGTGACGTGGGCGGCTCGGAACAGGTCAGCTGCGGCACGCCGCGGTCCAGTGACGTACGGGTCGTCGACCCGGCGACCACGCTGGAGAAACCGGCCGGACAGGTCGGCGAGATCTGGGTGCACGGCGCCCAGATCTCAACCGGATACTGGCGCAACCCGGAACTGAGCCGACAGGTGTTCCATGCGGAGTTGGCTGAGCCCTCCGCGGGTACGCCGAGGGGCCCATGGCTGCGGACCGGTGACCTCGGTGTGCTCGTCGACGGTGAGTTGTTCATCGTCGGGCGGATCAAGGACCTGTTGATCATCGACGGCCGCAACCACTACCCCGACGACATCGAGGCCACGGTGGCGCAGTTCGTCAGCGGCCGGATGGCGGCCATCTCGGTCGACACCGAAACCTCCGAGGAATTGGTGGTTCTCGCCGAATTCAAGTCCGACGACTCGGAACTGCTGGAGACGCTCACAACCCGGATCACCGCGGCCATCTCCCAGAAGCACGGTGTCCGACTGGCCGACCTGATGCTGGTGGGCTCGGGGTCGCTGCCGGTGACCACCAGTGGGAAGGTTCGCCGGTCGACGTGCGCGCAGCGCTACCGATCGGGGCAGTTCACCCGCCTGGGTGCTCCGTGACCGCGCCCTTTGACGAGGACGGGCTGCGGCGCTGGCTGTTCGACTACCTCGTCACCACTCTGGGCTGCGATCCGGACATCATCGACCGCGGCGCGTCCATGCACGAGCTGGGCGTCGGTTCGCGCGACGCGGTGGTGCTGACAGGCGAGTTGTCCCTGGTGTCTGGCCGGACGGTCTCGCCGGTCGACTTCTGGCAGTACCCGACGGTCAACAAGCTGGCGAAGTATCTGACCGGCGGTGAGGTCGAACCGGTCGAGGTAGCCCCAACCCGGGGTGGTTTCGGGGATCGTGAGCCGATCGCGGTGATCGGGGTGGGGTGTCGTTTCCCGGGCGGGGTGATGAGCCCGGATGGGTTCTGGGAGTTGATGGTTGAGGGCCGCTCGGGTGTCGTCGAGGTGCCCGAGGGCCGGTGGGCATCGTTCGAGGACGGCTCGGCGGCGCTGGCCGCGACCACCCGCTGGGGCGGTTTCCTCGACGACGTCGGCGCTTTCGATCCGGAGTTCTTCGAGATCACGGCCGGGGAGGCCGACAAGATGGACCCGCAGCAGCGATTGCTGCTGGAGGTGACCCAGGAGGCCCTCGACAACGCCGGCATCCCGGCCCAGTCGTTGCGCCACACCCAGACCGGCGTTTTCGCCGGCGCCTGCCTGGCCGAATACGGATACCTGTCGGCCTCCGATCTGGCTGCGGTCGACCCGTGGTCGGGTACCGGTGGTGCGTTGAGCATCATCGCCAACCGGTTGTCGTATGTCTTTGATCTGCGGGGTCCGTCGGTGACGGTGGATACGGCGTGTTCGTCGTCGTTGGTGGCGGTGCATCTGGCGTGTCAGAGTCTGCGGTCGGGGGAGTCCGACGTGGCGTTGGCCGCCGGGGTCAACGTGATGCTGTCACCTGCTCCCACAAAGACATTCGATGTCGTCGGTGCGATGTCACCGTCGGGTGCGTGTCATGCTTTTGATGCGTCGGCGGATGGGTTTGTGCGGTCTGAGGGTGCTGGGGTGGTGGTGCTCAAGCGGCTCGGTGATGCGGTGGCTGCTGGTGATCGGGTGTTGGCGGTGGTGCGGGGTTCGGCGGTTAATCAGGATGGTCGGTCCAATGGGTTGATGGCGCCGAATCCGGCGGCGCAGATGGCGGTGTTGCGGTCGGCGTATGCGGCGGCCGGGGTGGATGTGCGTGATGTCGATTATGTCGAGGCGCATGGCACGGGGACGTTGTTGGGTGATCCGATCGAGGCTCGGGCGTTGGGCACGGTGTTGGGTAAGGGCCGTGCGGTGGATGCGCCGTTGTTGATCGGTTCGGTGAAGTCGAATCTGGGGCATTTGGAGGCGGCGGCCGGTATCGCGGGGTTGGTGAAGGCGGCGTTGGCGTTGAGTCGTGGGTCGATTCCGGCGACGGCGGGGTTTGAGAATCCCAATCCGCATATTCCGTTTGAGAAGTTGCGGTTGAAGGTGGTGGCCGAGCAGACCGAGTGGCCGGATCGGGGTCGGCCGCGGCGTGCGGGGGTGTCGTCGTTCGGGTTTGGTGGCACCAATGCGCATGTGGTGTTGGAGCAGGCTCCTCAGATGGGGGTGGTGGCTGCGGCGGAGCCGGTGGGGGCGGTGACGACGTTGGTGGTCTCGGGTCGGTCGGGGCAGCGGATCGCGTCGGCGGCGGGGGCGTTGGCTGAGTGGATGCAGGCCGGGGGTGCCGGTGTGGGTTTGGCTGAGGTGGCGCACACGCTGAATCATCATCGCAGTCGGTTCGGTCGTTTCGCGACGGTGTGTGCGCGGGATCGGGTTGGTGCGGTCGAGGGTCTGCGGGCGTTGGCGGCGGGTCAGTCGGCTGTGGGTGTGGTTGGGCCGCATGAGGGTTCGTGTCGTGGGGGCACGGTGTTTGTGTTTTCGGGGCAGGGTTCGCAGTGGGCGGGGATGGGTCGGCGGTTGTTGGCCGATGAGCCGGTGTTCGCTGCGGCGGTTGATGAGTTGGAGCCGGTGTTCGTTGAGCAGGTGGGGTTCTCGCTGCGTGATGTTGTGACCGCTGGTGAGCCGGTCATCGGCATCGATCGGATTCAGCCCGTCCTGGTCGGCATGCAACTCGCGCTCACCGAACTTTGGCGGTCCTACGGCGTGGTACCCGATGCGGTGATCGGGCATTCGATGGGGGAGGTGACCGCGGCGGTGGTCGCCGGGGCGCTGAGCCCCGCGGACGGGCTGAAAGTCATCGCGACCCGGTCCCGGTTGATGGCGCGGCTGTCCGGTCAGGGTGCGATGGCCCTGCTGGAACTGCGCAGCGAAGAAGCCGCGGGCCTGCTGACCGGCTATCCAGAGGTCACCGTGGCGGTTGAAGCGTCACCGCGACAGGTGGTGATCGCCGGCCCGCCCGAACAGGTCGATGCCGTGATCGCGGTCGTCGCCGCCCAGGACAAACTCGCCCGTCGAGTGGAGGTCGACGTTGCCTCTCACCACTCGATCATCGATCCGGTGCTCGACGATCTGCGCAGCTCGTTGGCTGAGCTGAGCCCACGGTCGCCCGTTATCCCGGTGTTCGTTACCACCGGCGGCGCCGCCGATGCGGTATTCGACGCCGATCATTGGGTCGCCAACCTACGTCAGCCTGTCATGTTCAGCCAGGCCATCGCTGCCGCGGCCGAACAGCACGGCGTGTTCGTGGAAGTCAGCCCACATCCGATCCTGACCTACGCGATCGACGACACGCTGACCGAGATTCACCACCACACGGTTCCCACTCTCGTCCGGGACACCGACGACACGTTGACGTTCCACACCAACCTCAACGCCACCCACACCACCCAGCCTCCGGAAACGCCTCACCACCCTGAGCCCCACGTCGAACTGCCCGCAGTCCCCTGGCTGCACACCCGGCACTGGATCCCGGCGCCCCCGCGGCGGCAGGCGGGCGCTTCGGCGCCTGCCGTGGGAACCGTTCTCGGTAGCCGCATGCCGCTGGCCGGGACGATGACCGGCAGTGTCTGGCAGGCGCAACTCATGCCGCAGGCCACGCCGTACCCCGGCTTCCGTCGCGTCGCCGGCGTGGAGATCGTCCCGCCATCGGTGTTGATCCAGACCCTTGCCGCCGCGGCTTCCGAGGGCGGTGCCACCGGCGTCGAGGACGTCAGATTCGACAGCCCGCTCACCGTCGAGCAGCCGCGGTTGGTCCAGGTGTTCAACGACGGTGCGACCCTGACCATGTCATCGGCGGCCGACACCGACCCCGGTAAGCAGCACTGGGTCAGGCACGTCACCGCCCGCATCTGCGCCCGGCACGGCGTCGACGCGGCCGCACCAGCCGTCGGCGAGGTCCCCGCAGCCGACCTGTCCTCGATCGAGGAGACTCACGGCGAATGGGGCATCGAGGGCCACGCCTTCGGGTGGTCGGTCGACTCGCATGAGGCGGCACCCGGCCGGCTGCGCGCCGATATCGTCCTGGCGGATTCATCGGCACCGTCCACCGCCGCGCTCATCGACGCGGCGATGGACATCGCACAACTCGTCGTGGCCGACGACGCCGGACTCACCATCCCGGTCGCCGCGGACCTGATCGCGTTCACCAGGATTCAGCCATTCGGTGATTCCCACGGCGTGGTCGATGTTCGTCGGCGCGGCGGTGCCGAAGACCTGGTCGTCGACGTCACCGTTCAGGGCCCCGATGGCCACACCTATCTGGATATCCGCGGTTTGCGCTACCGGATGGTCGAGTCCGGTGCCGCACTGGCACCGGCCGCCGGTCCCGACTCGGTGGCCCACGCCATCGACTGGCGTCCTTGGGAACCGGATGCCGCAGCGGCCTCCCCGACGCCGGCCTCGATCGCGGTCATCGGCGAACACGGCGCCGCGCACCAGTTACGCGAGCGACTCGGCAGCCTCGGCCACCCCGCCGGGGGCGTACTCGACGCCCGCTACGTCCTCTACGTGCCGAACGTCGACACCGACGAGACCGACGTCGACGTCACCGTCCGACTGATCTGCGAAGTCGGCGACCTCGTCGCCCGACTGGTCGACCGTGACCCCCGCGAACCGGTGACGCTGTGGGTCGTCACCCGGGGGGTCTACGAAGCCGTCGCCGTCATGTCCCGACGACAGAGTTCGCTGTGGGCGCTGGCCGGCGTGATCGACGCGGAACAGCCCCAACTGTGGGGCGGCCTGGTCGATCTCGGACCGGACGACCAGATCGCGGACTGCGCGGCAGATCTCGCCGGCATTCTGCACAGCCCAGCCAAATCGACCGTCCTGCTGCGTGACGGAGCATTCCTGACGTCGGTGCTGGCCGAGGTCGCCGGTGATCCGGTGCGGCCCCCGCTGCGCTGCCGTCCGGACGCGGCCTACCTCATCACCGGCGGGCTCGGTGACCTTGGCCTGTTGACTGCGGGCTGGCTGGCCGACCTGGGTGCCCGCCATCTCGTTCTGCTCGGCCGGACCGCGGTGCGCCGCGCCGCCGACGACGAGACGGTCGACCCGGGCACCCGTCGCCGCCTTGCCGCTATCCGGGCGCTGGAACGCCGTGGCATCTCGGTTGAGACCGCGGCGATCGATATCGGTGCGGCCGACGAGGTGCGGGCACTGCTGGCGGGGCGGGAAGCCGACGGAGCCGCCCCGATCCGCGGCGTCATTCACGCCGCCGGGTTGGCCGAAGGGCAACTGGTGACAGATCTCGAACCCGAACGGGTCCGACGCACCGTGTGGCCGAAGATCGCGGGCGCCCAGGTTCTGGACGAATTGTTCCCGCCGGGCCAGCTGGACTTCCTGTACCTGACCGCCTCGGCCGGGACGGTTTTCGGCGTTCCGGGCCAGGCCGCCTACGCCGGCGGCAACGCCTACCTCGACGGGCTGGCCAGGGCGCGGCACGGGCAGGGCGATAACACCATGAGCCTGGACTGGGTGGCCTGGGAGGGGCTCGGGTTCGGCAAGGACGCACAGCTCGTGGTCGACGAACTCCAGCGGGTTGGATCTCGGCCGATCAACCCGGTGGAAGCGTCCGCGGCGTGGGAGTGGATCAGCCGGTACGACGTCGCCCAGGCACTGATGGCCCCGATGCGGCAGGGGGCCGCCGTCGACGACGGCCAGCACAGCGTCACACCCGCGCGCGACTGGTCACTGCTGAGCCCCGAGGACCTTCGTGCAGAGCTTCAACAGGGGGTCCGTGCGATCCTTGCCGGTGAGTTACGGCTGTCGGAAGATCAGGTCGAGGTGGACCGCCCGTTTGCGGAGATGGGCCTGAACTCGGTGATGGCCATATCCATCCGTCGCCAGCTTGAGCAGTTCGTCGGTCTGGAACTGTCGGCCACGATGCTGTTCAACCACCCCACGATTGAAAGCTTCAGCGGTTACCTCGCCACCCGCCTGATGCCATCGGAGCCGGAGGACGGCGACGACGAAGCCGACGATGCGGGAAGCCTGCTGGACTCGCTGTTCGACACCGTCGAGTCCACCCAACCGTAGACAGGAAGGATGCTGTGATGCCGGAGACCGAGTTCTCGATCCCCGCGCTGCTCGAGCGCAAGGCGCAGCAGCAGCCCGACGCGCTTGCCTACACCTTCGTGGACTACGACGCCGACCCGAACGGCGTGGCCGAAAGCCTCACCTGGTCAGAGCTTCACGACCGGGTTCAGGTCGTGGCCGAGGAGTTGGCCAAGTACGGCTCGCCCGGTGACCGGGCGGTGATTCTGGCCCCGCAGAGCATGGAGTACGTCGTCGGGTTCTTCGGTGCGATTCAGGCCGGCTTCATCGCTGTGCCGCTGTCGATGCCGGCTCCCGGTCAGGCTGATGAGCGGGTGGCCTGCGTCCTGAGCGACTGCTCACCGGTGGCGGTGCTCACCACCTCCGCGGTTGTCGACGACCTGCGGACCTACGTTCAGGCGCAGTCCGGTCGGCGACCGCCCCGGATGATCGAAGTCGACGCGCTGGACTTCTATTCCGATTCCGAACCGGTTGTCTCACAACCGCTTACCAAGATCGCCTACCTGCAGTACACCTCCGGGTCCACTCGGGCGCCACGCGGGGTGGAGATCACCCACGAGAACCTGATCGCCAATCTCGATCAGATGCGCTTCGACTACTTCGGCGCGACTGCGCCGGAAGATCTCACCGTCGTGTCGTGGTTGCCCTTCTACCACGACATGGGTTTGGTCGTCGGGCTGATGATCGCGGCCACCTGGGGAGGCAACGCGGTGCTGATGACTCCGGTTTCGTTTGCCCAGAGCCCAGCCCGCTGGCTGAGGCATCTGGCGCAGAACGGTCGGACATTCAGCGCGGCACCGAATTTCGCCTACGACCTGTCGGTCCGCCGGGTCACCGACGGGGACATGGCCGGGCTGGACCTCAGCGGCGTCACGGTGACCATGAACGGCGCCGAGCGGGTGCATGCCTCGACCGTGCGCCGCTTCAACGAACGATTCGGACCGTTCGGTCTGCCGGAGTCCGCGCACCGACCGTCCTACGGCCTCGCCGAGGCCACGGTGTTCGTGGTCGCATCGGACCCAGACCGGCCGCTGACGACGGTCCGGTTCGACGCCGACAAGCTCGCGGCCGGCCACGCCGAACTGTGTGACGTGGGCGGCTCGGAACAGGTCAGCTGCGGCACGCCGCGGTCCAGTGACGTACGGGTCGTCGACCCGGCGACCACGCTGGAGAAACCGGCCGGACAGGTCGGCGAGATCTGGGTGCACGGCGCCCAGATCTCAACCGGATACTGGCGCAACCCGGAACTGAGCCGACAGGTGTTCCATGCGGAGTTGGCTGAGCCCTCCGCGGGTACGCCGAGGGGCCCATGGCTGCGGACCGGTGACCTCGGTGTGCTCGTCGACGGTGAGTTGTTCATCGTCGGGCGGATCAAGGACCTGTTGATCATCGACGGCCGCAACCACTACCCCGACGACATCGAGGCCACGGTGGCGCAGTTCGTCAGCGGCCGGATGGCGGCCATCTCGGTCGACACCGAAACCTCCGAGGAATTGGTGGTTCTCGCCGAATTCAAGTCCGACGACTCGGAACTGCTGGAGACGCTCACAACCCGGATCACCGCGGCCATCTCCCAGAAGCACGGTGTCCGACTGGCCGACCTGATGCTGGTGGGCTCGGGGTCGCTGCCGGTGACCACCAGTGGGAAGGTTCGCCGGTCGACGTGCGCGCAGCGCTACCGATCGGGGCAGTTCACCCGCCTGGGTGCTCCGTGACCGCGCCCTTTGACGAGGACGGGCTGCGGCGCTGGCTGTTCGACTACCTCGTCACCACTCTGGGCTGCGATCCGGACATCATCGACCGCGGCGCGTCCATGCACGAGCTGGGCGTCGGTTCGCGCGACGCGGTGGTGCTGACAGGCGAGTTGTCCCTGGTGTCTGGCCGGACGGTCTCGCCGGTCGACTTCTGGCAGTACCCGACGGTCAACAAGCTGGCGAAGTATCTGACCGGCGGTGAGGTCGAACCGGTCGAGGTAGCCCCAACCCGGGGTGGTTTCGGGGATCGTGAGCCGATCGCGGTGATCGGGGTGGGGTGTCGTTTCCCGGGCGGGGTGATGAGCCCGGATGGGTTCTGGGAGTTGATGGTTGAGGGCCGCTCGGGTGTCGTCGAGGTGCCCGAGGGCCGGTGGGCATCGTTCGAGGACGGCTCGGCGGCGCTGGCCGCGACCACCCGCTGGGGCGGTTTCCTCGACGACGTCGGCGCTTTCGATCCGGAGTTCTTCGAGATCACGGCCGGGGAGGCCGACAAGATGGACCCGCAGCAGCGATTGCTGCTGGAGGTGACCCAGGAGGCCCTCGACAACGCCGGCATCCCGGCCCAGTCGTTGCGCCACACCCAGACCGGCGTTTTCGCCGGCGCCTGCCTGGCCGAATACGGATACCTGTCGGCCTCCGATCTGGCTGCGGTCGACCCGTGGTCGGGTACCGGTGGTGCGTTGAGCATCATCGCCAACCGGTTGTCGTATGTCTTTGATCTGCGGGGTCCGTCGGTGACGGTGGATACGGCGTGTTCGTCGTCGTTGGTGGCGGTGCATCTGGCGTGTCAGAGTCTGCGGTCGGGGGAGTCCGACGTGGCGTTGGCCGCCGGGGTCAACGTGATGCTGTCACCTGCTCCCACAAAGACATTCGATGTCGTCGGTGCGATGTCACCGTCGGGTGCGTGTCATGCTTTTGATGCGTCGGCGGATGGGTTTGTGCGGTCTGAGGGTGCTGGGGTGGTGGTGCTCAAGCGGCTCGGTGATGCGGTGGCTGCTGGTGATCGGGTGTTGGCGGTGGTGCGGGGTTCGGCGGTTAATCAGGATGGTCGGTCCAATGGGTTGATGGCGCCGAATCCGGCGGCGCAGATGGCGGTGTTGC
>CAZADG010000080.1:0-14084 GCA_964483865.1 uncultured Mycobacterium sp.
CGACACCCTGGTCCGGATGGCCCAGCCGTGGTCGCTGCGCTACCCACTGGTCGATGGTCAGGGCAACTTCGGTTCGCCGGGTAACGACCCGCCGGCTGCGATGAGGTACACAGAGGCCCGCCTCACCCCGCTGGCGATGGACATGCTCCGCGAAATCGACGAGGAGACAGTCGATTTCATCCCCAATTACGACGGCCGCGTCCAGGAGCCGACGGTTCTGCCGAGCCGGTTCCCCAACCTGCTGGCCAACGGCTCCGGCGGTATCGCGGTCGGTATGGCCACCAACATCCCGCCGCACAACCTGCGAGAGTTGGCTGAGGCCGTCTACTGGTGCCTGGAGAACTACGACGCCGACGAAGAGGCGACGCTGGCCGCGTGTATGGAACGGGTCAAGGGACCCGACTTCCCCACCTCCGGCTTGATCGTCGGGACGTCGGGCATCAGCGACGCCTACACCACCGGACGCGGGTCGGTCCGGATGCGCGGCGTGGTGGAGATCGAGGAGGACTCCCGCGGGCGCACCTCGATCGTCATCACCGAATTGCCGTATCAGGTCAACCACGACAACTTCATCACCTCGATCGCCGAACAGGTCCGCGAGGGCAAGCTCGGCGGCATCTCCAATATCGAGGACCAGTCCAGCGACCGGGTGGGCTTGCGGATCGTCGTGGAGATCAAGCGCGACGCCGTGGCCAAGGTGGTGCTGAACAACCTGTACAAGCACACCCAGCTGCAGACCAGCTTCGGCGCGAACATGCTCTCGATCGTCGACGGCGTACCGCGCACCCTGCGGCTCGACCAGATGATCCGCTTCTATGTCGAGCACCAACTCGACGTGATCGTGCGCCGGACCACCTACCGGTTGCGCAAGGCCAATGAGCGGGCCCACATCCTGCGCGGCCTGGTCAAGGCACTCGACGCCCTCGACGAGGTGATCGCACTGATCCGGGCGTCGGCGACCGTCGACATCGCCCGTCAGGGTTTGATCGACCTGCTCGATATCGACGAGATCCAGGCCCAGGCCATCCTCGACATGCAGCTGCGCCGGCTGGCGGCGCTGGAGCGCCAGCGGATCGTCGACGACCTGGCCAAGATCGAGGCCGAGATCGCCGACCTCGAGGACATCCTGGCCAAGCCCGAGCGCCAGCGCATCATCGTCCGCGACGAACTGGCCGAGATCGTCGAGAAGCACGGCGACGACCGGCGGACCCGTATCGTCGCCGCCGAAGGTGACGTCTCCGATGAGGACCTCATCGCGCGCGAAGACGTCGTTGTCACCATCACCGAGACTGGCTATGCCAAGCGCACCAAGACCGACCTCTACCGCAGCCAGAAGCGCGGCGGCAAGGGCGTGCAGGGCGCCGGCCTCAAGCAGGACGACATCGTGCGGCACTTCTTCGTGTGCTCCACCCACGACTGGATCCTGTTCTTCACCACACAGGGGCGGGTGTACCGCGCCAAGGCCTACGAGCTGCCCGAGGCGCTGCGCACGGCGCGGGGCCAGCATGTGGCCAACCTGCTGGCGTTCCAGCCCGAGGAGCGCATCGCCCAGGTCATCCAGATCAAGAGCTACGAGGACGCCCCTTATCTGGTGCTGGCGACCCGAAACGGCCTGGTGAAGAAGTCCAAGCTGACGGACTTCGACTCCAACCGGTCAGGTGGAATCGTGGCGGTGAACCTGCGCGACGGCGACGAGCTGGTCGGCGCGGTGCTGTGCTCGGCGGAGGAGGACCTGCTGCTGGTCAGCGCCAAGGGCCAGTCGATCCGGTTCTCGGCCACCGATGAGGCGCTGCGGCCGATGGGCCGGGCCACGTCGGGCGTCCAGGGCATGCGGTTCAACGCCGACGACCGGTTGCTGAGCCTCAACGTGGTGCGGGAGGGCACCTACCTGCTGGTCGCGACGGCCGGTGGATACTCCAAGCGCACCCCGATCGAGGAGTACACCGCGCAGGGCCGCGGTGGAAAAGGCATCCTGACCATTCAGTACGACGCCAAGCGTGGCAGTCTGGTGGGCGCGTTGGTGGTCGACGACGACACCGAGTTGTATGCGATCACCTCCGGTGGAGGGGTGATCCGGACCGCGGCGCGACAGGTCCGCAAGGCCGGACGCCAGACCAAGGGCGTTCGCTTGATGAACCTGGGCGAGGGCGACACACTGATAGCCATTGCCCGCAACGTCGAGGAGGGGGACGACCCAGAAGATGGACCTGGGGCGGATGTCACCGAGGCGGACGGGACCGAGGCAGAGGCTTAGTGGGCCCCGGCCCCGGCATTAGGGAGTAGGAGTAGCGGTGGGTTCACCGAACGAGCCGGGCCAGCCCGGCCTGGGCGAGCGCCCGGTCAGTGGCGATGTATCGCCTGACGTGCCGCCTTGGCAGAGCAGCGCACGACCGCGGACCGACGTCGTCCCCCAGCAGGCCGCGACCCGCTGGGTCACCGGGACTGCGGCCCCGTCCGCGCCGTCGCCCACTGCGGCGGTCCAGCGCACCGACGTCGGAATAGTCGAGGCCATTCCCAGTGAATTGCCGGACCTCTCCGGTCCGGTGCCCCGGCCCCCGCACCAGCGCAGCCGCCATTCCGCTGATCCGGCGCGGCCGGATGCTCCGGACCGGGCACCCGCTGTGTCCCCGACCGCGCGGATCGAGGTCACCGGCCGGCCCCGCGGACCGGTGCGGGCCAGCATGCAGATCCGTCGCATCGATCCGTGGAGCGCGCTGAAGGTTTCGCTCTTGCTCAACGTGGCGCTCTTTTTCGTCTGGATGATCGCGGTGGCGTTCCTCTATCTGGTGCTCGGCGCCATGGGGGTGTGGAGCAAGCTGAACAGCAACGTCGGTGACCTGCTCACCAACAGTGGCGGCGGCGATGATCTGGTGTCAGCGGGGTCCATCTTCGGCGGCGCGGCGCTGATCGGGTTGGTCAACATCGTGCTGCTGACCGCGATGGCGACCGTCGGTGCCTACATCTACAACCTCAGTACCGATATCGTCGGCGGCGTCGAGGTCACCCTCGCCGATCTGGACTAGGCGGACTAGGCGGCCGCGGTTTGGGCGGGCCGCCGACAGTGCGGTAATCTCGTCGCGCGTCCGTCCTGTACGGGCCTATAGCTCAGGCGGTTAGAGCGCTTCGCTGATAACGAAGAGGTCGGAGGTTCGAGTCCTCCTAGGCCCACGATGTCCTGGTTGACGCGGGGAAAACCCGCCAAGCTTGCGGTGCTGGCAGCGGTGGTCAGTGTGGCGTGGCTGGTCGTCAGCCGGCGCCGCGAGGTGTGGCACACTCGGGACCAGGGCAGCATGACGGGGCCTTAGCTCAGTTGGTAGAGCGCTGCCTTTGCAAGGCAGATGTCAGGAGTTCGAATCTCCTAGGCTCCACTGGAACGGACGACCCGCACGGCCTGCCCGGTAGCGGCAATGGCACACTGTGATCCCATGAGCACGAGCCCAATTCAGACTGCGACCGCGACCCTGCACACCAACCGCGGTGACATCAAGATCGCCCTCTTCGGTAACCATGCGCCGAAGACTGTCGCCAACTTCGTCGGACTCGCCCAGGGCACCAAGGACTACTCGACGCAGAACGCCTCTGGCGGCGCGTCCGGCCCGTTCTACGACGGCGCCATCTTCCACCGGGTGATCCGCGGTTTCATGATCCAGGGCGGCGACCCGACCGGCACCGGTCGCGGCGGCCCAGGCTACAAGTTCGCCGACGAGTTTCACCCCGAGCTGCAGTTCGACAAGCCCTACCTGCTGGCGATGGCCAACGCCGGGCCGGGAACCAACGGCTCACAGTTCTTCATCACCGTCGGCCCGACCCCACACCTGACCCGCCGGCACACCATCTTCGGTGAGGTCGTCGACCCCGAGTCGCAGAAGGTCGTCGACGCCATCGCCACCACGGCGACCGACGGGATGGACCGCCCCGATGACGACGTGGTGATCGAGTCGATCACCATCTCCTGACGGCTTCGGCCCGGCGAACCGATCACCCGGCGTAGCCGGCGGCGGTCAGCGAATCCAGCACGACCAACGGGTCACCGCCCAGGTCCCAGCGGCTGAGCACCAGAAGCTGGTCGGACTCGCCGGCCTTGAGGTCGATCTCCAGCAGCCGCACCTTGCGGCCCCAGCGCCGGAACTCGGTGATCCGGATCAGCTCGATATCGGTGCGATGCAACGTCCGCGTGCGAAACCAGCCCCGGTAGACCAGTCCTTCGGCGGTGATCGCCAGGCGTGGCCTCGCGCGCCACGAACCGGCGGCGAACGCCAACAGCCCGACGGCGGCGATACCGGCCAGAATTCGGCCGGGAGGGTCGGTGGCGAGGGCGACGCAGCTAACGGCCATCAGGACGCCGAGCGCTCCGACTGCCACGATCCCCCCCACCGGGGGACCCCACTTACTATCCACAGGCACTATCCACAGTGGGGATAAATCACAGCCGTGTGATTGTCGTCACCGCCAACGCATGGTCAGCAAAAGGCCCGCGATCATGAAGCCGAAGCCGATCGCGTAGTTCCACGGACCAAGATCTGACATCCACATCAACGCGTCGGGGGTGTCGATACCAGAGGCCCCGAGTTGGAAGACCAGAAGCCAGATCAGGCCGATGAGCATCAGGCCGATGAACAACACCACGAACCAGACGCTGGACGGCCCCGCCTTGACCTTGACCGGCGTGCGGCTGACCGTACTGGCGGTGAAGTCGTTCTTTTTGCGAACCTTTGACTTCGGCATGGCTAAGACATTAACGCAGCCAAGGGCGCTGCAGCGGGACGGGTAGCCTGTCCTGCGTGCGGATCTTGGTCGTCGACAACTACGACAGCTTCGTGTTCAACCTAGTCCAGTACCTCGGCCAGTTGGGCGTCGAGGCCGAGGTCTGGCGCAACGACGACCCACGGCTAGCCGGCCCGGCGGAGATCACCGCAGCCGCCGAAGTGTTCGACGGTGTCTTGCTCAGCCCTGGTCCGGGTACCCCGGAACGGGCGGGTGCATCCGTTGCACTGGTGCGTGCGTGCGCGGCCGCAGGCACGCCGTTGCTCGGCGTATGCCTGGGCCACCAGGCGATCGGCGTCGCCTTCGGCGCCACGGTGGACCGCGCCCCCGAACTTCGGCACGGCAAGACCAGTTCGGTGTTCCACACCAACGTCGGGGTGCTGCACGGGTTGCCCGACCCGTTCACCGCGACCCGCTACCACTCCCTCACCATCCTGCCCGAGACGCTGCCGTCGGATCTGGAGATCACCGCCCGCACTCGCGATGGGGTGATCATGGCGGTCCGACACGTCGATTTGCCGATCCACGGGGTGCAGTTCCACCCCGAGTCGATTCTCACCGAGGGCGGTCATCGGATGCTGGCCAACTGGCTGGGCTACTGCGGGCAGCCCCCCCAGGAGTCGCTGGTACGCCGACTGGAGCAGGAGGTCGCCGATACCGTGCGGGAGGCGACGGTGATGGCGACGGTTACGACGCAAACGAGAGGGTGACCGGCCCGTTGAAGTTGACCCCGGCCCCCGGTGGCGGGTTCTGGGTCACCACCGCGTTGTTGCGCTGGCCGCTGTTGGGCATGTCCGGACCCTTCACCAGCACGCCCGTCCAGCCCAGCGCCCGCAGATTGGGTTCGGCGTCGGTCCAGAACTGGCCGATCAGATTCGGCATGACGAACTGGTTTCCCTTGGACACCTTCAGCGTGATCGAGGTGTCCAGCTCGGTGTCGGTACCGGCGGGCGGATCGATCGCCAGCACCTGACCGGCCGGCTCGAAGCTGTCCACCGGCGCGGTCAGCACCGTGGTGAACCCCACCGTGTTGAGGTTCTTGGTGGCCTGCTCGGTGGACTGCCCCGTCACATCGGGCAGTGAGCGGGTCACCGGGCCGGTGCCCACCACGACGGCGATCTCAGTGGTCAGCGCCGTCGTCGAGTTGGCCGGCGGCACGGTGCTGAGCACCTTGTCGCGTTGCGCCGCGGTGGAGGGCGCCTCGGTCTGCTTGAACTTCCCGAATCCCGCCGCAGTGAGCTTCTTGACGGCCTCGGCGTAGCTCAGTGCCGAGACATCCGGGATCTCGCGCTGTTCGGGCCCGGTGGAGACGTTGATGGCGATCTCGTCACCGGCCTTCACCGAGGAGTTGCCCGCCGGGTCGGTACTGATCACGTGGTCCGGCGGCACGACATTGTCGGGCTTCTGCTGCGTCCGGATCCGGAAGCCCTTGTTCTGTAACTCCGCGATCGCGTCGGCGGAAACCTTGCCCTGAACATCGGGCACCTGCACCGCCCGCGGTCTGCCGCCGCTCAAATTGATCGCCACCGTGACCACCACGGTGAGAACCGACAACAGCGCCAGCGCCACCAGCCAGCGACCGACAACGCCGCCGCGGCGACCGATCCGGTAGTCGTAGGCCGCTGTCGCAGCCGAGTTGTCCGAGCGGCCGCCGCTCCTCGACGACGCCAGCATTTGCGTGCGCTCAGCGAGCGTCAGGACCTTCGGCGCCTCGGGCTTCTCGCCACTGTGCACGCGAACCAGATCGGCGCGCATTTCGGCGGCCGTCTGATAGCGGTTGTCGGGATTCTTGGCCAGCGCTTTGAGCACCACCGCATCCAGATCCGGTGAGATCCCGGCACGCTTGTGCGACGGCGCCACCGGATCCTCGCGGACATGCTGATAGGCCACCGCCACTGGGGTGTCACCGACGAAAGGCGGCTCCCCGGTGAGCATTTCGTAGAGAACGCAACCCAGGGAGTAGACGTCGGAACGCGCGTCGACCTGCTCGCCGCGGGCCTGCTCGGGCGAAAGGTACTGGGCGGTGCCGATCACCGCGGCGGTCTGGGTGACCGGGTTGGCCGAGTCTGCCAGCGCACGCGCGATACCGAAGTCCATCACCTTCACCGCGCCGCTGCGGGAGATCATGATGTTGGCGGGCTTGACGTCGCGGTGGATGATGCCGTGCTGGTGGCTGAAGTTCAGCGCCTGGCAGGCGTCGGCGATGACCTCCAGTGCCCGCCGCGGCGGCATCGGGCCGTCGTTGTGCACGATGTCGCGCAGCGTGACCCCGTCGACGTACTCCATGACGATGTAGGGCAGCGGACCGCGCGGGGTGCTGGCCTCGCCGGTGTCGTAGACGGCGACGATGGCCGGGTGGTTGAGCGCGGCAGCGTTCTGGGCCTCCCGGCGGAACCTCAGATAGAAGCTGGGGTCCCGAGCCAGGTCGGCGCGCAGCACCTTGACAGCGACGTCGCGGTGCAGCCGCAGATCCCGCGCCAGGTGCACCTCGGACATCCCGCCGAAACCGAGGATCTCCCCCAGCTCGTAGCGGTCGGACAGGTGGTGGGGTGTGGTCATAGGCCCGCCTCGTCCGGGTCGTCCTGCGGGGCGAGCGTGACCGGGGCCGCCGCGAGACTGAGGTCTGGGCGGAAATTCGGCGGCAATCCCGCCCACGGTTCAGCCTCGAAGCGGGCCGCCGGCCCGGGGGCGCCGGGGACCGACCGTCCGGTCCACCCCGACGGGGCCGCCGGTGGGGCGGGAGCGTCGGGGATCACGGTGTCGGTGACGGTCTGCTCGACGGGGGTGTTGGAGCGCCGTTCACGGTCGGCCATCACGATCAGGATGGCGCTGATGATCGCCAGCGCACCGAGGACACCGGCGGCCCACAGCAGCGCCCGCTGACCGGAACTGAAGGTGCGCCGGGCCGGGGGCGGGGGCCGGTGGGCCGCGGGGGTGCGGGGACGGGGCGTTGCGGCGGCGCGCGCGGCCTCCACCGCGGCGGGAGCGCGCTTGGCGCCGCCCGGGATGGCGGCCGGGGTGGCCTTGATGGTCGGTGCGGAGTTCGGCCGCGGCGGCCGCCGGCCGGAGCGCACCGCCGCTACCGCGTCGGCGAACTGCCCGCCGTTGCGGTAGCGCATGCCAGGATTCTTCACCAGGGTGATCTCGATGAGCTCCCGGACGTTGGGCGGCAGGTCCGGCGGCAGTGGGGCGGGTTGCTCCTTGATGTGCTTCATCGCCACCGTCAGCGCGCCGTCGCCGGCGAACGGCCGTTTACCCGAAACCGCCTCGTAGCCAACGACTCCCAGCGAGTAGACGTCGCTGGCGGCGGTGGCGTCCTCGCCGAGGGCCTGCTCCGGCGCGATGTACTGGGCGGTGCCCATCACCATGCCGGTCTGGGTGACCGGGGCGGCGTCGACCGCCTTGGCGATGCCGAAGTCGGTCAACTTCACCTGACCGGTCGGGGTGATCAGGATATTGCCGGGTTTGACGTCGCGATGCACCAAGCCGGCGGCGTGCGCCACCTGCAGGGCACGGCCGGTCTGCTCGAGCATGTCGAGGGCGTGCCGCAGCGACAGTCGTCCGGTGCGTTTGATGACGGAGTTGAGCGGTTCACCGTTGACCAGTTCCATCACCAGATAGGCGGTGCGGCCCTCGCCGTCCATTTCCGTCTCGCCGTAGTCGTGCACCGCGGCGATACCCGGGTGGTTCAGCATCGCGACGGTGCGCGCCTCGGCACGGAAGCGCTCGATGAACTCCGGGTCGGAGGAGTACTCCTGCTTGAGGACCTTGACGGCGACGCGGCGGCCCAACCGGCTGTCTACGGCTTCCCACACCTGACCCATGCCGCCGGTCGCGATCAACCGTTGCAGCCGGTACCGACCGGACAGCGTCACCCCCACGCGCGGGCTCATGGCTTGCCTCGCTTCGCTCGCCTGCGCGGGCTCATGGCTTGCCTCGCTTCGCTCGCCTGCGCGGGCTCATGGCTGCCCCGCTAACGCCGCCGCGATGGTGGCCCGCCCGATCGGAGCGGCCAGCGCCCCGCCGGTGGCCGACAGCCGGTCGCCGCCGTTCTCGACCAGCACGGCCACCGCGACCCGAGGATTCTGCGCCGGCGCGAATGCGATGTACCACGCGTGCGGCGGGGTGTTGCGCGGGTCGGTTCCGTGTTCGGCGGTGCCGGTTTTGGAGGCGATCGAGACGCCCGGGATCGCCCCGTTCTGCTGAGTGAACTTCTCGGCGCCGACCATCAAATTAGTTAGCTTAGCGGCGACCTCGGCCGAGATGGCACGCCGCTGCTCGGCGGGCGTTGTGTTGCTGATCTCGGCGAGATCGGGGCCTTCCACCCGATCCACCAGATACGGCTGCATCACTACGCCGCCGTTGGCGATCGCCGCCGCCACCATCGCGTTCTGCAACGGGGTCACCGCGACGTCCTTCTGCCCCATGCTCGACATGCCGACGGCGGCCGCGTCGCTCATCGGTCCCACCGTCGATTCGGCGACCTGGAGCGGAATCGACGCAGGCGGGCTGTCGAAGCCGAACGCGTCGGCGGTGTTGCGCAGCGCGTCACCGCCGATGCGGATTCCGAGTTCGACGAAGGCGGTGTTGCAGGAGCGTTCGAACGCTTCCCGCAGCGGAGCTTTCGGGGCATTGCCGCAGGGGGTCCCGCCGTAGTTCTCCAGGGTGTTGGTGCTGTTGGGCAGCGGGATCTGCGGGGCCGCGGTCAGTTGCTCGTTCTCGGTGATGCCGGCCTGCAGCGCCGCGGCGGTGGTGATGACCTTGAAGGTCGATCCGGGTGGGTAGCGCTCGGAGATGGCGCGGTTGGTCAGCGGCGAGTTGGGGTCGTCACGCAGTTCCTGCCAGGTCTGCCCCTGGGCTTCGGTGTCGTGGGTGGCCAGCAGATTCGGGTCGTAGGACGGGGAGGACACCATCGCCAGGATCTTGCCGGTGGACGGTTCCAGGGCGACGACCGAGCCCTTGCAGGGACCGCCGCCGCAGCCCTGCTGGACGGCCTGCCAGGCAGCTTCCTGCACCCGTGGCACCAGGGTGGTGTCGACATTGCCGCCGCGCGGGTCGCGCCCGGTGAAGAAATCGGCCAGCCGCTTGCCGAACAGCCGTTCGTCGGAACCGTTGAGTATCTGATCCTCGGCGCGCTCGAGGCCGGTGCTGGAGAACCGCAGCGAGTAGAAGCCGGTCACCGGTGCGTACGCCGCCGGCTCCGGATACACCCGCAGATAGCGGTAGTGGCCGCTGGTGGATACCGAGTAGGCCAGCAACTGGCCGCTGGCGGTGATCTGCCCGCGTTGGCGGGAGTATTCGTCGAGCAGCACCCGTTGGTTGCGCGGGTCGGTCCGCAGCGCGTCGGCGCGGAAAACCTGGGTGACCGTCGCGTTGATCAGCAGCAGCACGATCAGTGCCATCACCATCATTGAGATTCGGCGCAGGGAGGTGTTCATGCTCGACCGATCACCTCGGTGCGGGCCGCCGCGATGGGGGTGTTCTGGGTGGTGCGGATCGGCTTGCGGGCCGCGTGGGAGATCCGCACCAGGATGGCCAGCAGGATGTAGTTGGCCACCAGCGACGAGCCGCCGTAGGACATCCACGGGGTGGTCAGGCCGGTGAGCGGGATCAGGCCGGTGACCCCGCCGACGACGATGAACAGCTGGATGGCCAGCGTGGAGGCCAGCCCGGCAGCCAGCAGCTTGCCGAAGCTGTCCCGAAGCGCGATCGCGGTACGCAGACCCCGCACGATCACGATCGTGTAGAGCAGCAACACCCCGGAGAGCCCGACCAGTCCGAGCTCCTCCCCCACGACCGCCATGATGAAGTCCGTCGAGGCAGCCGGAACAGTGCCCGGCTGGCCGTTGCCCAGGCCGGTGCCGAATACCCCGCCGGTGGCGAAGCTGAACTGCGACTGCACCATCTGGTAGCCGGCGCCCTCGGGGTCGGCGAAAGGGTCCATCCAGGTCTGTACCCGGCTTCGGACGTGGCCGAAGAGGTGATAGGCCACCACGCTGCCGATGCCGAACAGGGTGAGGCCGATGACCACCCAGCTGAACCGCTCGGTGGCGATGTAGACCATCACCAGGAACGAGGCGTAGAGCAGCAGCGAGGTGCCCAAATCCTTTTCGAAGACCATCACACCGATCGAGATCATCCACGCTGCCAGCAGCGGTGCCAGGTCGCGCGGGCGGGGCAGGTCCATCCCCAGAAAATGCTGGCCGACGCTGTTGAACAAGCTGCGCTTGGCGACAAGCACTCCGGCGAAAAACACCAGTAGCAGAATCTTGGAGAACTCGGCGGGCTGAATACTGAAGCCGGGCAAGCGAATCCAGATTTTCGCCCCGTTGGTCTCCGACAGCTTCGCCGGCAGCAGTGCCGGGATGGCCAGCAGCACCAGGGCGACGGCGCCGCAGATGTAGTCGTAGCGCGCCAGCATCCGATGATCTTTGAGGAAGACGACCACCAGGGTGAAACCGGCAACCGCCAGCAGTGTCCACAGCATCTGCTGCCCGGCGGACGGACCGTTGTCGTCGATCCCGGGGACCAGGTCCAAGCGGTGGATGAGAACCAGACCCAGGCCGTTGAGCAGGGCGACGACCGGAAGCAGAAGGGGGTCGGCGTAGGGGGCGTAGCGGCGGATCGCCACATGTGCGCAACCGAACAGCACGCCGAAGGCCAGGGTGTAGGTCAGCAGGTCCCAGGTGATGCCCCGCTCCTGGTTGGCCTCCACGATCAGCAGGGCCACCCCGGTGATGGTGGTGGCGAAACACAGTAGGCCGAGTTCGGCGTTGCGGCGGGTCGGCAGCGGAGGGGTGATCCGCACCGGTGACTGCGGCGCGGTCGTCATGCGCGACCCGCCTTCGTCTTCCTGCCAACCGCCATTTCAGGCGGCCGCCCGGCAGTCGGTGCCCGGCTTCTGCTGCGGCGCGGGCAACGCGGTGGTGGATGCCGTCGATGTCGGAGACGCCGATGGGGAGGCAGACGGCCCCGTCGAGGATGGGGCCGGCGAGGGCGCCGACGACGACGGCGAGGGGGCCGACGGGGTTGTCGGCGCGGCCGGGGGTTGCGGTGCGGCCGGTGCCCCTGATCCGCTGCGCGGCGCCGGTGGGGCAGGCTTGCAGGGCGGCAGCAACGAGCTGTGTGCCAGCTCGCGAAGTTGCCCGATGGCGTCCTCGAGGCTTCCGGCGGGGAGTCCGGCTGACACCTGGGCCCGCTCCGAGGGCCTGAGGTCCTGCAGCTGCATCAGTTCGCAGTCCAGCTTGGTCTCGGCCTGGCCGTAGCTGATCTGGGACAGTTCACCCACCTTGTTGATGCAGCCCAGCTGATAGGGCTGCTGCAGCGGGATTCCCAGGAACGAACCTTGGATACCGCGCATGATCGCCACGTTGTCGTCGTGGGCGCCCAGGTAGTAATAGCCGCGGACGATCTTGTAGCCCAGTCCGATTCCGGCCAGCGCCAGCAGCAGCACCAGCGCCGCGGCGATGAAGGACCGACGGCGCGACTTGCGCGGCGGGGGCGCGGGTTCGGGCACCACCTTCTCCACCACGGGTGCCTTGGGCGCGATCAGCGCGGCCCGGCCGGCGGCGGTGTTGGGGGTGGCGATGCGGTGGCCGTCGTCACCGGAGACGGCACCGGCGATGATCGGCTGGGTCTGGCCCCCGTAATCGTTGTCGACGACGTCGGCCACCACCACGGTGACGTTGTCGGGGCCGCCGCCGCGCAGCGCCAGCTCGATGAGCCGGTCCGCACTCTCGGTGACGTCCCGGATCTTCAGCGCCTCGAGGATGGTCTCCTGGCTGACCGGGTCGGAGAGGCCATCGGAACACAACAGATAGCGGTCGCCTTCGCGGGCCTCCCGCATGATCAGCGTCGGCTCCACCTCGTGGCCGGTCAGAGCCCGCATGATCAGCGAACGCTGCGGGTGGCTGTGGGCCTCCTCGGCGGTGATCCGGCCCTCGTCGACGAGGGTCTGGACGAAGGTGTCGTCCTTGGTGATCTG
This sequence comes from uncultured Mycobacterium sp., assembly GCA_964483865.1. GTDB lineage: Bacteria > Actinomycetota > Actinomycetes > Mycobacteriales > Mycobacteriaceae > Mycobacterium. Next base: position 12,749 of record CAZADG010000080.1, read on the forward strand.
GTTGAGTTCGCCGTCGCGCAGCAGGTAACCGCGGGAGTCGCCGATATGGACCAGTCCCAGACGATCGCCGGCGAACAGGATCGCCGTCAGGGTCGTGCCCATCCCGTCCAGGTCGGGATGCAGGTCGACCTGCTCGGCGATCGCCGAATTGCCTTCGTGCACTGCACGTTCGAGTTTGCCGAGCAGGTCGCCACCGGGCTCGTCGTCGTCGAGGTGGGCCAACGCGGCGATCACGAGCTGGGAGGCCACTTCACCGGCCGCGTGGCCGCCCATGCCGTCGGCCAGCGCCAGCAGCCGGGCTCCGGCGTAGACCGAGTCCTCGTTATTGGCGCGCACCAGTCCGCGGTCGCTGCGGGCGGCGTAACGCAGGGCAAGGGTCACGGGCGTAGCTCGATTACCGTCTTGCCGACATGCACCGGCGTGCCGAGGGGGACCCGCACAGCGGTCGTCACCTTCGAACGGTCCAGATAGGTGCCGTTGGTCGAACCGAGATCCTCGACGAACCAGTCCGGCCCGCGCGGCGAGAGCCGGGCATGCCGGGACGAGGCGTAGTCGTCGGTGAGCACCAGGGTGGAGTCGTCGGCCCGACCGATCAGGACCGGCTGGGTACCCAGACTGATCCGGGTTCCGGCCAGCGCACCCTCGGTGACCACCAGATAGCGGGGGTTGGTCTTGCCGCTCTGCCGGGCCGGCGAACGGCCCCCCCGTAGCGTCAGCCCGCGGCGCACCATCACCGCGCCGGTAGGTGCGTAGATGTCGGTGCGCAGCACGCGCAGCACCGACCAGATGAACAGCCACAGCAGCAGGAGGAAACCGGCGCGCGTCAGTTGCAGGACTAATCCCTGCATGCGGCGGCCCTCCGTTCTTCTGTCGTGGTGGAAGTCTCGTCGACCACGGCAGCCCGGGTCCACTTCGGCGACGTCACAGAATACTTCGACGCCCGGCTCCGCGGGTACTAGTCACCAGTGCCCCGCTCGCGCCACTTCCGCAGCGGCCCCTAGTGAACGCGGACGACGATCTCGGAGTGGCCGACCCGGATGACGTCACCGTCGGCGAGCTGCCACTCCTGCACCGGCGCGTTGTTCACTGTCGTGCCATTGGTGGAGTTGAGGTCCTGCAGCATCGCCGTCTGGCCGTCCCAGCGGATTTCCAGGTGCCGCCGCGACACCCCGGTGTCGGGCAGCCGGAACTGGGCGTCCTGGCCACGGCCGATCACGTTGGCACCCTCGCGGAGCTGGTAGGTGCGGCCGCTGCCGTCGTCGAGCTGCAGCGTCACCGCCTGCCCGGCGGCCGGCGCCTGGTACTCGGACTGGCCGGCCGGCGCTGCGTAGCCGCC
>CAZADG010000081.1:0-12545 GCA_964483865.1 uncultured Mycobacterium sp.
TCAACTGCACCGACGCCTGCCCGCGCGGCATCGAGGTGACCAAGGCCATCCAGGAGGTCAAGCGGGCTCTGATGTTCGCGCACTGACGCGCGAAACAGGCAAAGGGCCCGTACTCTGCTCGCCATGAGCAAAGGTGAACTGACCCTCGAGCCGGTCGGCCCGACTCCCGGGGCAGTCGACAGCAAAGGGCTCAAGGGCGGCGCTCTGGGCTTGCTCTCCAGCGTCGTGGTCGGCATGGCCTCCACCGCTCCCGCCTACTCCCTGGCAGCCAGCCTAGGCCTGATCGTCGCCAGCGGCGGAGCGCTGCTGGCCGGGGTCAAGGCACCGGCGATCATCCTGCTGGCGTTCATCCCGATGTGGATGATCGCGGTCGCATATCAGGAACTCAACAAGGCCGAACCGGACTGCGGCACCACCTTCACCTGGGCCTCCCGCGCATTCGGCCCGCTGGTCGGCTGGATGGGCGGTTGGGGCATCATCGCCGCCGACGTGATCGTGATGGCCAACCTGGCCCAGATTGCGGGCTCCTACTCGTTCACCTTGTTTGGCCTGAACGACCTCGCCGAGAGCACCTTCGCCTCGACCGCGGCCGGCGTCATCTGGATCGTGGTCATGACCTACATCTGCTACCGCGGCATCGAGGTGTCCGCGCGATTGCAGTACGCGCTGTTGGGAATCGAACTCGTCATCCTCGTCGCCTTCGCCTCGGTGGCGCTGTTCAAGGTCTACACCGGCACCGCCGAGCCCTACTCGATCACGCCGTCCCTGGACTGGTTCTGGCCGGCCGGACTGGACTTCTCCACCGTGGTCGCACCGGCTCTGCTGACCGCCCTGTTCATCTACTGGGGTTGGGACACCGCCGTGGCGTGCAACGAGGAGTCCGACGACCCGGGCACCACACCCGGCCGGGCCGCGGTGATCTCGACCTTCCTGCTGCTGGCCACCTACGCCACGGTGGCGGTGGCCACCATCGCCTTTGCCGGTGTCGGCCAGGAAGGCGTCGGGCTGGGCAACCAGGACAACGCCGACGATGTGTTCGCGGCCGTCGGACACGATCTGTTCGGCGACAGCTTCCTGGGCCAGATCGGGCTGATGCTGCTGGCCGCCTCGATCCTGACCTCCGCCTCGGCGTCCACCCAGACGACGATTCTCCCGACGGCGCGCACCACCCTGTCGATGGGCGTTTACAAGGCGCTTCCCGACTCGTTCGCCAAGATCCACCGCAAGTACCTGACGCCGACCACCTCGACGATCGCCATGGGTGCGGTGTCGATCCTGTTTTACCTGCTGTTCACCCTGATCAGCCCCAACCTGCTGACCGCACTGATCGGTTCGGTGGGCCTGATGATCGCGTTCTACTACGGCCTGACCGGATTCGCCTGCGCCTGGTTCTACCGCAAGGACCTCGCCAAATCCGGCCGCGACCTGATGATGCGCGGCATCGTTCCGCTGTCCGGCGCACTGATCCTCAGCGCGATCTTCATTTACGGACTGGTCCAGTACGCCAAGCCGGACTGGCTGACCGATGACGATGGCAACAACGTGACGATCTTCGGCTACGGCGCGGTGGCGGTGGTGGGCATCGGCGCCCTGGCCCTCGGCCTGGTGATGATGGCGATCTGGTGGGTCGCCTCACCGTCCTTCTTCCATGGCCACACCCTGCCGCGACGCAACAGCGCCGACCTGCTGCTGGTACCGGCCACCGGGGTGGAACCGACACTCGGCCTGCCGGACTCCGGCGACATGCCGACGGTGATCGCCCCCGACCTGTCCAACCTGCCCCCGGGCGAGACCGCGATCAACCCGGAGACCGGCGAGGAGTTCACCAAGAACTAACGGACGGATGACGGTGACCCATCGCACGTCCCGTGAAGTACGGCCGAATGATCTTTCACTCTAGATTGAAACCTGTGAGATACGGACCGACGCTGACGCCGGGGGCCCCCCTGGACGCGCTGGACCCCTACGTCGCCGCCGGCGACTCGGACGGCCACCGATGATCCGCGCGCTGAAGCGGGTGTGGATTCCACTGCTGCTGGTGGTGGTGGCGGTCGTCGCCGGCTTCACGGTGCACCGACTGCGCAGTTTCTTCGGTTCCGAGGGCATCCTGGTGACACCCAAGGTGTTCGCCGACGACCCGAAGTCCTTCGATCCGAAGGTGGTGCGCTACGAGGTCTTCGGCGCCGGTGGCTCGGCCAACATCAACTACCTGGACCTTGACGCCAAACCGCAGCGGATCGACGGTGCGCCGCTGCCGTGGTCGCTGACGTTGGAGACCACCGAACCGACCGCCGCGCCGAACCTGATGGCCCAGGGCACCGGAATGTCGATCACCTGCCGCATCACCGTCGACGGTGAGGTGAAGGACGAAAGGACTGCCTCCGGCGTGGACGCTTTGACCTACTGCTTCGTGAAGTCGGCATGAGCACGTCGCACCGCGCGCAGCGCTCGCTGGGGGCACGACTGGTCCGCACCTTGGCGGTTCCGATCATCCTGGCCTGGATCGCGCTGATCGCCGTCCTCAACGTCACCGTCCCGCAGCTGGAGGTCGTCGGCCAGAACCAGGCCGTGTCGATGAGTCCCGATGCGGCGCCGTCGATGATCGCGATTAAACGCATCGGCCAGGTCTTCGAGGAGGGCAACTCCGACAGTTCGGCGATGATCGTGCTGGAGGGTCAAGAACCCCTCGGCGATGCCGCGCGCGCGTTCTACGGCGAGATGATCGCCAAGCTGGAGGCCGACACCAAACACGTCGAGTCGGTGCAGGACTTCTGGGGGGACCCGCTGACCGCGGCGGGCGCCCAGAGCAACGACGAGAAGGCCGTCTACGTCCAGATCAAGCTGGCCGGCAACCAGGGCGAAGCGCTGGCCAACGAATCGGTGGCGGCGGTGAAGGCGACCATCGACGGTCTCACACCCCCCGAGGGCGTCAAGGTGTTTGTCACCGGGTCGGCGGCAATGGTCGCCGACCAGCAGGAGACCGGCGACAAGAGTCTGCGGGTCACCGAGATGGTGACGTTCATCGTCATCATCTCCATGCTGCTCTGGTTCTACCGGTCGATCGTCACGGTCGTGCTGGTGCTGGTGTCGGTGGTGATGTCGCTGGCAGCCGCCCGCGGCGTGGTGGCGTTCCTGGGCTACCACAACATCATCGGGCTTTCGACGTTCGCGACCAGCCTGCTGGTGATGCTGGCGATCGCCGCGGCGACCGACTACGCCATCTTCCTGATCGGCCGCTACCAGGAAGCCCGCGGTGCCGGTGAGGACCGGGAGTCTGCGTACTACACGATGTTTGATGGCACCGCCCACGTGGTGCTGGGGTCGGGGTTCACGATCGCCGGAGCGACATTCTGTCTGAGCTTCGCCCGGTTGCCCTACTTCCAGACCCTTGGGGTCCCGCTGGCGATCGGGATGACGGTCGTGGTGCTGGCCTCGCTGACCCTCGGCAGCGCGATCGTCGTGGCGGCGACCCGCTTCGGGTTGCTCGAACCGAAGCGGTCGATGCGGGTCCGCGGCTGGCGCAAGATCGGCGCGGCCGTGGTCCGCTGGCCCGGTCCGATCCTGGTCGCGACGGTGGCCCTGGCCCTGGTCGGGCTGCTGACCCTCCCCGGCTACCGCACCAGCTACAACGACCGCAACTACCTGCCCGCCGACACCTCCGCCAACGAGGGCTACGCCGCCGCCGACCGGCATTTCTCACAGGCCCGGATGAACCCCGAGATGCTGATGGTCGAAAGCGACCACGATTTGCGCAACTCCGCGGACTTCCTGGTCATCAACAAGATCGCGAAGGCCATCTTCGCCGTCGAAGGCATCTCCCGGGTGCAGGCCATCACCCGCCCGGAGGGCACCCCGATCGCTCACACGTCGATCCCGTTCATGATCAGCATGCAGGGCACCACCCAGAAACTGACCCAGAAGTACAGCGAGGACCTGACGGCCAAGATGCTCCAGCAGGCCGACGACATGCAAACCACCATCGACCAGATGGAGCGGATGGCCAATCTCACCCAGCAGATGTCCGACGTCACACACAGCATGGTCGTGCAGATGCGCAGCATGGTCGTCGACATGAAGGACCTGCGGGACAGCATCGCCAACTTCGACGACTTCTTCCGGCCGATCCGCAATTACTTCTACTGGGAACCGCACTGCTATGACATCCCGGTCTGTTTCGCGCTGCGCTCGGTGTTCGACAGCATCGACGGCGTGGATACCCTGACCGACGCGATCCAGACCCTGCTGCCACTGATGGAACGCCTCGACAGCCTCATGCCCCAGTTAGTGGCGATGATGCCCGAGATGATCGCGACCATGAGGAACATGAAGGTCATGGTGCTGGGCATGCATTCCACCCAGAAGGGGATGCAGGACCAGATGGCCGCCATGCAGCAGGATTCGGCGGCGATGGGCGAGGCCTTCGACGCGTCCCGCAACGACGACTCGTTCTATCTACCGCCCGAGGTGTTCGACAACCCCGACTTCAAGCGCGGCATGGAACAGTTCATCTCGCCCAACGGCCATGCGGTGCGATTCATCATCTCCCACGAGGGCGATCCGATGTCCACCGACGGTATCGCGCGGATCGACGCGATCAAGACGGCGGCCAAGGAGGCGATCAAGGGCACCCCGTTGGAAGGCTCCACGATATACCTCGGTGGCACCGCGTCGATGTTCAAGGACCTCTCCGAAGGCAACGCCTACGACCTGATGATCGCCGGGATCGCCGCGCTGGCTTTGATTTTCGCCATCATGCTGATCATCACCCGCAGCGTCGTCGCCTCGGCCGTCATCGTCGGCACGGTGCTGCTCTCGCTGGGCGCGTCATTCGGGCTCTCGGTGCTGATCTGGCAGCACATCCTCGGTGTTGACCTGCACTGGATGGTGCTGGCAATGGCCGTGATCATCCTGCTGGCCGTCGGCGCCGACTACAACCTGCTCCTAGTGGCCAGGCTCAAAGAGGAGTTACCCGCAGGCATCAACACCGGCATCATCCGCGCGATGGGCGGCAGCGGATCTGTGGTGACGTCGGCCGGCCTGGTGTTCGCCGCCACCATGATGTCGTTCGGCATCAGCGATCTGAAGGTGCTCGCGCAGGTCGGCACCACCATCGGAATGGGCCTGCTGTTCGACACACTGGTCATCCGGGCCTTCATGACGCCGGCCATCGCGGCACTGCTGGGCCGGTGGTTCTGGTGGCCGCAGAACGTTCGCCCGCGGCCGGTGCCGGCGCCCTGGCCGAATCCCGTTGCGCGAGAGCCCGTCAGCGCAACTTGAAAATCGTTCGGTGCCAGCCCTTTTCGGGCACACCGGTGATGTCGCTCATCACATGCTTGATGGTGAGGTACTCCTCGAAGGAGTAGTCGGACATGTCCTTGCCGAAACCGGAAGCACCGAGACCGCCGTGCGGCATCTCGCTGATGATCGGGATGTGGTCGTTGATCCACACGCAACCCGCCTTGATCTCCCGGGACGCACGTTGGGCGCGGTAGACATCCCGCGTCCACGCTGACGCGGCCAACCCGTAGTCGGTGTCGTTGGCCTGGCGCAGCGCATCGTCGTCGCCATCATGGCGGCGCACGGTGAGCACCGGACCGAAGATCTCGTCGCGGTAGACCTCGGAGTCCTCCCGGACGTCGGCGATCAGGGTGGGCAGGTAGAAGGCGCCGGGCAGATCGGGGGCCTTGCCACCGGTGACCACCCGCCCACCCTGGGCCGGCGCGCGGTCGACGATGCCGGCCACCTTGGCCCGGTGGGCGAAGGAGATCAGCGGGCCCAGGTCGGTGTCGGGATCCTGCGGGTCGCCGACGATGAGCTTGCCCATCAACTCGGCCACCCCGGCGACGAAGTCGTCGTAGAGGTTGGCGGCAACGATCGCCCGGGTGGCCGCGGTGCAGTCCTGGCCGGAGTTGATCAGGGCACCGGCTACCGCCCCGTGCACGGCGGCATCGAGGTCGGCGTCGTCGAACACCACGAACGGGGCCTTGCCGCCGAGTTCGAGTTGAGTGCGGTGGCCGTGCACGGCCGCGGCCGCCATCACCTTTCGCCCGACGGCGGTCGATCCGGTGAAGGTGACGACATCGACGTCCCGGTGACCGGCCAACGTCTGGCCCACGTCGGCGCCCGCGCCGGTCACGACGTTGAACACCCCGTCGGGCAAGCCCGCCTCGGATGCCAGCCGGGCCAGCGTCAGTGTGGTCAGCGGCGTGATCTCGGCGGGTTTGATCACCACCGAACACCCGGCGGCCAGGGCCGGGATGACCTTCCACACCGCCATCTGCAGCGGGTAGTTCCACGGTGTGATGGTGGCCACCACACCGACCGCCTCCCGGCGGATCGAGGAGGTGTGGTCGGCGGAGTACTCCGCGGTGGCCTTGCCCTCAAGGTGCCGGGCCGCCCCGGCGAAGAAGGCGATGTTGTCGATGCTGCCCGGCACGTCGAACTCGGTCGCCAGTCGGACCGGCTTGCCGGTCTGGCTGACCTCTTCGGCGATGACGTCGGAGGCGCGCGTCTCGAGCAGTTCGGCCAGTGCGAACAGCACCGCGGAGCGTTCCGCCGGGGTGGCGGTGGCCCATCCGGGCTGCGCAGCCCGGGCCGAGGCCACCGCGACGTCGACATCGGCGGGCGTGGCCATTGCGAGTTCGGCGACGACGTCTCCGGTGGCGGGGTTGACAACCGGGTGGGCGGCGCCGGCCGTGGTGACCGGGGCACCGTCGATCCAACTACTTGAAATCACCCATTCATGCTACGCATTCCGTCGCTTTTATTGCCCCAAACAACGGATTCCGTGCACAATCTAGGCATGCGTGACTTGCGCGCCCTCGGCCCGGGACCGTCCGGACCTGTGCAACTCGACGAGATGTCCAAGGCGATCATCGAGAAACTGCAGCAGGACGGGCGCCGCTCCTACGCCGCAATCGGAAAGGCCGTCGGACTGTCCGAGGCGGCGGTCCGCCAACGCGTGCAACGCCTCATCGATTCCGGAGTCATGCAGATCGTCGCGGTCACCGACCCGATGCAACTGGGCTTCTCGCGGCAGGCGATGATCGGCATCCACTGCCAGGGCGATGCCACCAAGGTCGCCGAACGGCTGGCCCAACTCGACTCGGTGGATTACGTGGTGCTCACCGCCGGAACGTTCGACGCCATTGTCGAAGTGGTGTGCGCCGACGACTCCGAGTTACTGGATCTACTCAACACCGAGATCCGCGCGGTGCCGGGAGTGATGTCCACCGAAACACTGGTTTACTTGAAACTCGTTAAACAGCAATACAATTGGGGTACACGATGACGCTCTCCGAAGAGCATAAGCTTACTGTCGCGCTGGGCGAGAAGGCCGACCGCCATCTATGGGGTCATTTCGCCCGGCACGGCAAGGGCATGACACCGCCGATCATCACCCGCGGTGAGGGCGTGCACATCTGGGACAGCTACGGCAAGCGCTACTTCGATGGGCTGTCCGGGTTGTTCGTGGTGCAGGTCGGGCACGGCCGCCGGGAGATCGCCGAGGCGGCCGCCAAGCAGGCCGAGACGCTGGAGTTCTTCCCGCTGTGGTCCTACGCCACCCCGCCGGCCATCGAACTGGCTGAGCGGCTGGCCAACTACGCCCCCGGCGACCTGAACAGGGTGTTCTTCACCACCGGCGGCGGCGAGGCCGTCGAGAGCGCGTGGAAGCTGGCCAAGCAGTTCTTCAAGCTGACCGGCAAACCGGGCAAGTTCAAGGTGATCTCACGGGCCATCGCCTACCACGGCACCCCCCAGGGGGCGCTGGCCATCACCGGCCTGCCCGACTTCAAGAAGCCGTTCGAGCCACTCACCCCCGGCGGATTCCGGGTGCCCAATACCAACTTCTACCGGGCCCCCGAGGAGTACCGGGGCGACATCAAGGCATGGGGCCGCTACTGCGCGGACCGGATCGCCGAGGCCATCGAATTCGAGGGGCCCGACACGGTGTGTGCCGTCTTCCTGGAGCCGGTGCAGAACGCCGGCGGCTGCTTCCCGCCACCGCCCGGATACTTCGAGCGGGTCCGGGAGATCTGCGACTCCTACGACGTGCTGCTGGTCTCCGACGAGACGATCTGTGCCTTCGGCCGAATCGGTTCGATGTTCGCCTGCGACGACTTCGATTACGTGCCCGACATCATCACCTGCGCCAAGGGCATGAGTTCGGGCTACTCGCCGATCGGCGCGATGATCGCCAGCGACCGGTTGTTCGAGCCGTTCAACGACGGCAAGACCACCTTCGGCCACGGTTACACCTTCGGCGGCCACCCCGTCTCGGCGGCAGCCGCGCTGGCCAACTTCGACATCTTCGAGCGCGAGAAGATCAACGAGCACGTCAAGACCAACGCCCCGATCCTCCGGTCGACTCTGGAACGTCTGCTGGAATTGCCGATCGTCGGCGACGTTCGCGGCGAGGGTTTCTTCTACGGCATTGAACTGGTCAAGGACAAGGACACCCGCGAGACCTTCGACGAGGGCGAGAGCGAGCGTCTGCTGCGCGGCTTCCTGTCCGCGGCGCTGTTCGAGGCCGGGCTGTACTGCCGTGCCGACGACCGCGGCGACCCGGTGGTGCAGCTGGCTCCCCCGCTGATCAGCGGGCCGGACGAGTTCGACGAAATTTACGAGATCCTGCACCGGGTGCTCACCGAGGCCACCCGACTGCTGTGAAGCCTGCCGCCAAACCGCGGGTCGACCCGGTCCGGTGGCAGCCCCCGCCGGTCCGGCCGCTGCCGCAGTTCGGGGCGGCCGAGTTGACTGTCGTTCCGGTGCCGGGCCATGCCCCGGAGGACATCGTCGTCGATGCCGACGGGGCGTTGTGGACCGGAGTCGACGACGGTCGGATCATCCGGATCGAGCCCTCTGGCCAGGCCAGCGTCGTCGGCGCCATCGGCGGGCGACCTCTGGGCATGGCGGTGGCCCGTGACGGCCGACTGCTGGTCTGCTCCAGTCCGGGCGGCCTGCTGGCCATGGACCGCGGCACCGGGGCGGTGCAGGTGCTGACCGAGGCGGTCGACTTCCGGCCGCTGCAGTTCTGCTCGAACGTGGTCGAAATGCCCGACGGCACAATCTATTTCACTCAGTCGACGGCCAAGTTCACCTATGCCCACTTCAAGGGCGCGATCATCGAGGCGCGTGGGGACGGCGGCCTGTTCCGACGGGACCCGGACGGTACGGTGACCACACTGCTGGACAACCTGTACTTCGCCAACGGTCTGACGCTGACCGCCGACGGCACGGCTCTGGTGTTCGCCGAGACCCAGGGACGACGGCTGTCCAAGTACTGGCTCAACGGGCCGCAGGCCGGCACAGTGACCGCACTGGCGGTCGACCTGGCCGCCATGCCGGACAACATCAGCACCGGATCGGACGGCCGGATCTGGGTGGCCATGGTGACCCCGGTCAACACCGCCGCGGACTTTCTGGCGCCCCGCGCGCCGTGGATGCGCAAGCTACTGTGGCGGCTGCCCGATCGGATGCAGCCCCAGATCGACCCGATGGTCTGGGCGGTGGCCTTCGATCCGGACAGCGGGGCGGCGGTCGCGGGGGTGCAGATGACACATCCCGATTTCGGCGTGGTGACCGGATTGGTCGAGCATCAGGGCAGGTTGTGGATGTCCAGCATCGGCTATTCGGCCGTCGCGCACTGCGAAGTGCCCAGATAACAATTGCCCCTTAAGTACCAATAGTCACAGCGCGGCTACCCGGGATCAGGGTCCCCGTGACCTAATCTGCACTCCCATGGCGACGTTAAGGCGGGCTGCCGCCGTGGCGGCGGCACTGTTCGTGGCGTGCGCACCGGCGCTTGCCGCGGCCGACCCCGTTCCGGCCCAGGACCCCAACAGCTGCCCGTACAAGGTGTCCACGCCACCGGCGGTGGACTCCTCCGAGGTCCCCAAGGCCGGCGACCCGCCGCAGCCGCTGCCGGTACCGGCCACCCCGGTGGGCGGCGACGCGCTCTCGGGGTGCGGGGTTGTCGTGGCCGCGGGCACTCCCCCGCTGCCCACCGACGTCTCCGCCGAGGCGTGGCTGGTGGCCGACCTCGATACCGGTGACGTCATCGCCGCACGTGACCCGCACGGGCGGCACCGCCCGGCCAGCGTCATCAAGGTCCTTACCGCCATGCAGGCCATCAACGAACTCCCGCTGAACCGGATCATCGAGGGCACCCAGGAGGATGCCAACGCCGAGGGCACCAAGGTTGGCGTACAGCCCGGCGGCCGCTACACCGTCAACGATCTGCTGCACGGCCTGCTGATGCACTCCGGCAACGACGCCGCGCACTCGCTGGCGGTAGCGATGGGCGGGACCGGAGGGCAGGAGCGCAGCGACCCGGGAATCGCCGTAGGTGCCGCGTTGGGCAAACTGAACACGCTGGCGGCCAAGCTCGGCGGCAAGGACACCAGGGTTGCCACCCCGTCGGGTCTCGACGGGCCGGGGATGAGTACCTCGGCCTACGACATCGGCCTGTTCTACCGGTACGCGTTCAACAACCCGGTCTTCGCCGACATCGCCCGCACCCGTGAGTACCCGTTCCCCGACTTCGCGGGCAATCCGTACCCGGTGGAGAACGACGTCAAGCTGCTCTACAACTACCCGGGGGCGCTCGGCGGCAAGACCGGCTACACCGACGATGCCGGGCAGACCTTCGTCGGTGCGGCCAACCGGGACGGCCGCCGCCTCGTCGCGGTGCTGCTACGCGGCACCCGCCAGCCCATTGCGCCGTGGGAACAGGCGGCCCGACTGCTCGACTACGGCTTCGCCACAGCCCCCGGCACCAAGGTCGGCACCCTGATCGAGCCCGACCCGTCGCTGCTGCCGCCCAAGCCGGATGCCATCCCGGTCGACGTACCGATCTTGTCGGCCGACGCGCTGCCGGTGCGTGTCGGTGTCTCGGTCGTCGGCACCATCATCGTGTTCAGCCTGATCATGGCTGCGCGGTCGCTGAATCAGCGGGTGGCTGCGCGGTAGGGTCCGCTTGTGTCAGTGCATCGAACTAATGTTCGATCCATGGAGATGCCCACCCCCGAAGTCGAGGCGATGATGGTCGCGCTCGACGAACTGGACGCGGCGTGGGACAAATTGGCCTCACTGCCTGTCCATCCCCTCGGCCCCGGGGCGGCATTGGTTGTCCTCGACCGACTGGAGACCCACCGACGCCGCCAGCCAGCCCGGGAGAATGCGGTGCTGGTTCATCTCCAGCGGCAGTGCGACGCCAAGCAGATGGGCGCCAAGTCGTGGCGGGCGGTGTTGTCCCAGCGGCTGGGGATCAGCGGAGCTGAGGCCGGACGACGGCTCGCCGAGGCCGCCCAACTCGGACCGCGGCGCGCGGTCACCGGCGAGCCGCTGGAGCCGCAGCTACCGGGAACCGCGGCGGCGCAGGCGCGCGGGGAGATCGGTACCGAGCACGTGACGCTAATCCGGGACTTCATGGACCATCTGCCGGCCGATATCGACCCAGACACCCGCTTGGCCGCCGAGGCCCAGTTGTCCGGACTCGCAGGGACACTGACGCCTGACGGGCTGCGCAAGGTCGCCCGGCAACTGATGGGCTATCTCGACCAGGACGGCACGCTCGACGACGAACGGGAGCACGCCCGCAAGAGGGGTCTGACCATCGGGCGTCAGGAGCTGGACGGTATGAGCCGAATCACGGGATGGATCGATCCCGAACTGCGCGCCACCCTCGACGCCATCTTCGCCAAACTCGCCGGCCCCGGATACTGCAACCCCGACGACGACCAGCCGTGCGTCGATGGTGTTCCGTCCCAGGACCAGATCGCAGGCGATCCCCGCAGCGCTCACCAGCGCACCCACGATGCGCTGCAGACAGTCTGCCGGGCGATGCTGGCCTCCGGAAAGCTTGGCCAGCACAACGGAATACCCCTCACCGTCGTGGCCACCACCAGCCTGGCGGAATTGACCGCCGCCGCGGGGCGCGGCCACACCGGCGGCGGCACCTATCTGCCGATCCCGACGCTCATCCGCCAGGCCGCTCACGCCCACCCCTACCTGCTGCTGCTCGGTGACAACCCCCGCGAGATCCGGCTCTTCTACGGCCGCACCCGACGCACCGCCAGCCCCGGTCAGCGATTAGCCCTGGCCGCCCTCGAACGTGGCTGCACAAAGCCCGGCTGCGACGCCCCACCGAATCGCACCCAGGTACACCACGCCGTACGGGACTGGCAACATGGCGGGAACACCGATATCACCGACCTCACCCTGGCCTGCGGCCGCGACAACCGGCTGGTCGATGACACCCCCACCGGGTGGACCACCCGAAAACGCAAGAGCGACAACCGAACTGAGTGGGTACCACCGCCCCATCTCGACCGCGGCCAAAACCGCATCAACTACCACCATCACCCCGAGGAAATCCTCTGCGCCGGCGACGACGAGGAACCCGCCTAGCAGTGCCCGCCTCACTGACGTTCGGCTGCCAGCCCCCCGGGTTGCCTCACTGACGTTCGGCTGCCAGCCCCCCGGGTTGCCTCACTGACGTTCGGCTGCCCAGCACGCCGCGAACAGGACCAGCCGTGCCGTCA
>CAZADG010000081.1:12645-13905 GCA_964483865.1 uncultured Mycobacterium sp.
CCTCACTGACGTTCGGCTGCCCAGCACGCCGCGAACAGGACCAGCCGTGCCGTCAGGTAGACGAACACCAACAAGCCCAGCACCGGCCCGAATGTCACACCGGCCGGGCCGTGCATGACCGTGCGCAGATAGATCGAGCCCACCTGCTTGAACAACTCAAAGCCCACCGCAGCAAGCAGCCCGGCGCGCGCGCATCGGCTCATCGGCAGCGGGTCGTGCGGCAAGCGGGCAATCATGGTGGTGAACAACAGCCAGGCAGTCAGCACCGACACCACCAGAGACCCCAGCCGCGCAAACCCGGTCAACTCCAAAGCCGAAGTGGCCAGCGCGCCAAAGCCGATCGTCAGCAGGCTGGCCAAAAATGCCGCCACCAAGGCGGCGACATCGGACATCTTTGTGTTCAGAAAGCCCGGCGGCGGATAGTCCTGTCCCCACATCTGGCTCAGCGCCGCCCGCAGTCGCTGCATCCACAGCAGGCCGACGTACAGCGCAGAGGCCAGACCGATCACACCCACCGAGGTGCGCGAGCCAATGGCCGCGTCCATCAGGCTGACAATCTGCACACCGAACTCCCCGGGTACCGCCGCCTTCACCCGAGTGTCGATCTCGGCCAACTGCTCAGGCCTACTGGCCAGCACGAACCCGACGACGGCGAAGCCGACCATCAGCAAAGGGAAGATCGCGAAGACGGTGAAGTAGCTGAGTCCGGCAGCGTAGAAATCGCCCTGGGCCCCGTCGTAACGACGTTGGGCACGGACGGCATGCCGCCAGGTCGGGTTGCCGAGGAGAGAGTCCAGCCACGGGATACGCCGGTTCACTCGAAGAAACTAACCCGCACGCGAGGCACAGACGTGCGAAGCTCGGCAGCTCAGCAGGGCAGGAAGCCCAACTGGTCGTAGACCCGGGCCAGGGTCGCCTCGGCGACTTCGCGCGCCCGGTCGGCACCCTTGGCCAGGATGGACTGCAACTCGGCGGGGTCGTCGAGGAGTTCGTCGACCCGTTGGCGGATCGGGGTGACGTAGGCGATCACCGCCTCGGCGGTCTCGGACTTGAGGTCGCCGTAGCCGCGGCCGGCATAGCCGTCGACAAGCGCCTCGATCGGGGTGCCGGTGACGGCGGCCTGGATGGACAGCAGATTGGACACCCCGGGTTTGGCCCCGGTGTCGAAGCGGATCTCACGGTCGGAGTCGGTGACCGCCGAGCGGATCTTCTTGGCCGACACCTTGGGGTCGTCCAGCAGGTTGATCAGGCCGGCGTCGG
>CAZADG010000082.1:0-1177 GCA_964483865.1 uncultured Mycobacterium sp.
CGGGTGCCCTGCAGCGCCCAGGACACCGACACCAGGCTGGCCCCGGCGACCGCCGCGACGATCGCGGCGTATACATGGATCCACCCGCGAGCCCGCGGCTTGCCGAGGAACTGGCTGAGACCATCGACAACGGCTTCGGGGAAGTCCTCAGCCTGTCCCGGGGCCTCCCCCGGTACGGCACCACCCGGTGGACGGATCCGGTCGGGCTCGGTCACATCGGCGTCTGCGGTCATGTCCACCTCCCTGCTGGACGTGAAGAGCACAACTCGTCTCCCCACGGTGACAGTAGTCTTGATGGTCGTGGAGATCATTCCCCCGCGCCTCAAGGAGCCGGCCTACCGGCTTTACGAGATGCGGTTGCGGCAGGAGCTTGCAGGCTCCAAATCCGCACTTCCGCGCCATATTGCCGTTCTGTGCGATGGTAACCGCCGGTGGGCGCGTGATGCCGGCTACTGTGACGTGAGCTACGGCTACCGGATGGGTGCGGCCAAGATCGCCGAGATGCTGCGCTGGTGCGCCCGCGAAGGCATCGAGATGGCCACCGTCTATCTGCTCTCGACGGAGAACCTGCAGCGTGACCCCGAGGAATTGGCCGCCCTCATCGAGATCATCACCGACGTCGTCGAAGAGATCTGCGCACCGGTCAACCGCTGGAGTGTGCGCACCGTCGGTGATCTGGAATTGCTCGGTGAGGAACCGGCGCGACGGGTGCGCGACGCCGTCGACGTCGCCACCGCCACCGCTCCGGCCGGTTCCTTTCACGTCAATGTCGCGGTAGGTTACGGCGGCCGGCGGGAGATCGTCGACGCGGTGCGTCAATTGCTGGGTAAGCAGTTGGCCGACGGCGCAACACCCGAGCAGATGATCGAGTCGGTCACCGTCGAGGGCATCTCGGAGAACCTCTACACCTCCGGCCAGCCCGACCCGGATCTGGTCATTCGCACTTCAGGGGAGCAGCGGCTGTCCGGATTCCTGTTGTGGCAGAGCGCCTATTCGGAGATGTGGTTCACCGAGGCGCACTGGCCGGACTTCCGCCGCGTCGATTTCCTTCGCGCGTTACGCGACTACAGCCGCCGCCACCGCCGGTTCGGCGCCTAGCCATGGTCGCCCTCTCCGCACTGGTCTTTGCGCTGGCGTGGTGGATGGGCCTCTATCTGGTGTCGCGCGATCCCAGAAA
>CAZADG010000082.1:1277-13390 GCA_964483865.1 uncultured Mycobacterium sp.
AGCCGAAGCAGCCGGCCCGGGTGGCCGGGGTCGTGGCCGTCGCCACGTTGTTCTTCGCGCTGAGCAACGCGATTCTGCTGATCCCTCTCGGGCTGGTACCCAGTTGGCTGGCTCTGGCGGCGACCGGTTTCGACGTTCTCCTGCTCGGTGTCGCCGTGGCGCTCTGGGACTCCTTCGACGAGGGCCAAGCGCTGCGTGCGGCGATGTTGCGGTCGTTCCTCGGCTCCTTCTTGGCGGCGGCTCTGGTGGGTGGCCAGTTGTTGGTGGTGACGGCTGTCCTCGAGGTGGACGTTGAGGAGAGAGCGGCGCTCGCTGCCCTGGTCTTCACCACGGTGGCCGTCGCCATCGCAGTCACCGTGCTCGCCGACCCGATCGCCGCCCTGCTGGATCGCGTCGCGTTCTCCCGCTCTCCCCGGCTGAGGGCCGACCGGGCAGTGCTGCGCACCACCGGAACCGCCCTGGCCGTGCGCTCACCCGGTCCGCTCGACGACATGGACGACGAGACCTTCGCCCGCCTGACCCGTCGGGCTCTCGGCCACTACGGGGACTTGGCGAAGCTGGTCGCCAGCCCGCTTACGCAGCTGCCGCAGATCGACGCGCGCCTGGCCGAGCGGGGTGCGCCCGACCAGCCCCTGGAGCGGGCCGCCGAGCTGCGGTCCCTGCTGGCTGAGCGGATCGGACAGCTCAAGCCCCGCGACGGCGGCGACTTCGGCACCAGCGAGCAGTGGCGCTACTACAACGCGCTGTACTTCCCGTACGTGGCCGGAGTGCGGGCCTACGCGCAGAACGCGACTGCCGCCGGACTGGACCCGGTGGCGCGCCAGGCCTGGCAGTGGTTGGTCACCGAGGTGCCGCAACGGTCCTTCCACAACTGGCAGAACGCCGCGGCCAGGCTGATCGCCGCCGATTTGCGCGCCCCCATCCCTGCGGTACAACAGCGGTAGAACACCCGTTGGCAGTGCTTGGCAGTGCCGTGGGTCGCCCTGGCAGTGGTCTCTGAGCAGGCTCAATGGTGTAGGAACCAGTCGATCCCGAGGAGGCCACGTGACCGCCGCCCCAACCATCCGCAACGACGGCCTGCTGCGCCGGGCGATTCGCCTCGACGGTCTCGGAACCGGATTGATCGGTCTGGCAATCGCCGCGTTCGCCGGATCGTTCTCCGAACTGACCGGTCTGAGCCCGGCGTGGAGTTACGGCATGGCTGTGGCATTCATCGGCTACGGCGTCGCAGCCAATTGGCTGGCGGGCCGGCCCAACATCCGTCCGATCGGCACCGGACTGTGCCTTTTCAACTTCGTCGGCACTGCCGGCCAATTCGCGGCAGCTGTTGCGGGCGTGCTCGGGCTGACCGGCGAAGGTAAAGCGGTGATGGTGGCCTTCAGCCTCTACACCCTGATTTTCGGAGTCCTGCAACTGATGGGATTGCGCCGCCTGGCGTGATCCCGGGAGAGGAGAAGAAATGGATCCCATGATTGCTGCCGGCGCGTTGATCGGTGGAGGTTTGATTCTGGGCGGTGGCGCGATCGGCGCAGGCATCGGTGACGGCATCGCGGGCAACGCCCTGATCTCCGGTATCGCCCGTCAGCCGGAAGCGCAGGGCCGCCTGTTCACGCCGTTCTTCATCACGGTCGGTCTGGTCGAGGCCGCGTACTTCATCAACCTGGCGTTCATGGCATTGTTCGTGTTCGCCACGCCCGGTGGCTGAATAGCCGCTTGTGATGAATCGGACCTTCGACGGCCTTGCGACTGAGTGCAAGACGACTCCTACGGGTCCGGAATCTGCTCGCACGGTCCCCAATCGGCGTCGGGATAGGTGGCCTGCAGTCGGACCATGACAGCGTTCAGGGCGCGCGGTGAAATGTAGACACCGTCCCCCTTGGTGAACGGCTGATCGAAGGTCGTCAGCGTCCAGACCATGGCGGTGTTGACGATCAGGACCGCCGCCATGGTTGTGATGACCAGGATCCGGCTCGGGTGCGCCCGTAGGAGAGCGACGAAGATTGCGGTCAGCACGAAGATGCTGACGAACACCAGAATCCACAGCGCGAGAGGGAGATTGCTTTCGGCGGCCAGTAAACGTTGT
Organism: uncultured Mycobacterium sp.; assembly: GCA_964483865.1. Classification (GTDB taxonomy): domain Bacteria; phylum Actinomycetota; class Actinomycetes; order Mycobacteriales; family Mycobacteriaceae; genus Mycobacterium. Next base: position 3,361 of record CAZADG010000082.1, read on the forward strand.
TGGCCGCTTTTGGAGGCATTGATGAGTTCGGATTGCATCGTCGCCAGGCTGTCCTCTTCGCCTTTCGTCTTGGTGTCGATGTCTTTCGCATGGGCGGCGGTGCGTCGTCGCCACGCGTGGGTGGTATTCGAACCGGTGAGATCGTTGGCCTCCGCCGCGCCCCACGAGTGGGTGACCACCGAGCGCATCAAGCAGATGAGGTCACGCTGAATGATCGGCTTATCGGCCTCCGGTAGGCCGTCGGTGCTGTCAAAAGCCGCGGAGTAGGCGAGGGCTTCTTCGCCGACAATGGTCCCGGTCTCGTTGTAGTGATCCAGTGAGGCCAGCATCAAGACCCCCAACAGAAATGCGGCTGCCGCGGAGACGTAGCCCACCGCGGCGCCCATGCCATCCCCGCTGAGTGGCTCATCGGGGTCGGCCGCCGCGAGTCGGCGAACGTGCACCCGGTGGATCAGCAATCCCAGGCCGATGGCCGCCACGGAAGCGATAGCCATCATGGCCAGGACCAACCGTAGGCTGGTGTTCACTCCGACAGTTTGTTCTCTGGCCGTCCCGGCGGGTGCGGTTTGAACCAATCCGTCAGGTCGACACGCTAAATCTTGCGTAGCCGCAAACGGTTGATCGAATGGTCGGAGTCCTTGCGCAACACCGCGGTAGCCCGCGGTCGGGTGGGCAGGATGTTCTCGATCAGGTTGGGCCGGTTGATGGTCGCCCAGATGTCACGCGCCGCCGCGACGGCCTGCTCGTCGGTCAGACCGGCGTAGTGGTGGAAGTGCGACGCCGGGTCGGCGAAGGCGCCGGCCCGCATCGCCAGAAACCGTTCGATGTACCACTTCTCGATGTCCTCGATCCGGGCGTCGACGTACACCGAGAAGTCGAACAGATCCGAGACCATGAGCGTCGGTCCGGTCTGTAACACGTTGAGCCCTTCAAGGATCAGGATGTCCGGATGGGCGACGACGTGCTTCTCGCCGGGAACGATGTCGTAGATCAGATGCGAATACACCGGGGCGCAGACCTGGTCGGCGCCGGACTTCACCGACGTGACGAACCGCATCAGCCCGCGTCGGTTGTAGCTCTCTGGGAACCCCTTGCGGTGCATCAGGTTTCGTCGGGTCAGCTCGGCGTTGGGATAGAGGAACCCATCGGTGGTGACCAGGTCGACTCGGGGATGGTCATCCCAGCGGGAAAGCAGGGCCTGCAGCACGCGGGCGGTCGTGGACTTACCGACCGCAACGCTGCCCGCGACCCCGAGAACGAACGGCACCGGTCGGTCTGGATTCTGCCTCGGCTCGCCGAGAAACTCGTCGGTCGCGGCGAACAACCCCTGGCGGGCCGCCACCTGCAGATGGATGAGCCGGGCCAGCGGCAGGTAGACCTCTTCGACCTCGAGAAGATCGATTTGCTCACCGAGCCCGCGCAGACCGACCAACTCTTCTTCGGTCAGCTTGAGCGGGGTGGCCATGCGCAGAGCGCGCCAGTCACTACGGTCGAACTCCACGTAGGGGCTGGGTTCGTTCAGCCGGGCCATGTCACAAGTCTTGCAGTTAGCGTGATCTCCATGGAGCCGGACCACCTCATTCGCGAATACCTGTTGCTTGGCTTGCGCTTCGACCGCATCGAGGCGGGCTACGTCGACTCATTCACCGGCGATCAGCGGCTGCTCCGGCAGGTGAGAGACGAGCCCGCGCCCGAGCCGTCCGTACTCGGCGGGCAGGCGCGCCGGCTGCTGGCCGCGCTGCCGGATGTGCCGCGCAGTGAGGGGTTTACCGACCAACGGGCGGATTTCATCGGCGCGCATCTGCGTGCGCTCGATTGCGCCGCGCGTAAATTCGCAGGCGAGGCCGTCGGGTTCGTCGACGAGGTCCGCGACTACTTCGACGTCGAGATCACAAAAGGCGACGAGGAACGCTACCGCGCCGCACACGCCCGCATCGCCGAGGTGATCGGCGGCACCGGCCCGTTGGCTGAGCGGATGGAAGCCGACCGCCGGGCCGACGAGTTGCCGCCGGCACGCCTCGAGGAGGCCATCCAGGCCTTTTCCAGCGCCCTGCGCGACATAGTCCGTTCCAAGTATCCGCTTCCCGATAGCGAGACCGTCGTCTACGAGGTGGTCAGTGACAAGCCTTGGTCAGGCTTCAACTACTACGAGGGCGACTACCGCTCGCGGGTCGCGGTCAACTCCGACCTCAAGCAGCAGATGTCCCACCTGCCCGGGCTCATCGCCCACGAGTCCTATCCGGGCCATCACACCGAGCATTGCCGCAAAGAAGAACGCTTGGTGGCCGGTCTCGGACATGGCGAGCAGACCATCTTTCTGGTGAATACCCCGCAATGCCTGATGGCCGAGGGGCTGGCCGATCTGGCTCTGCACGCGGCGGTCGGCCCGGGATGGGGCGTCTGGGCGAGCGAGATCTATGCCGATCTGGGCCTGCGGTTCGACGGCGAGCGGGCCGAAGCGCTGGCCGCCGCCCGGGCAGGGTTGGCCGACGTGCGTCAGGATGCGGCGTTGATGCTGCACGACGAGCACCGCGACATCGACGAGGTATCGGCTTTTCTGCAGCGTTGGCTGCTGGTCAACGACGCCCGGGCTCGGCAGTCACTACGTTTCCTGTCCTCCCCGCTGTGGCGGGCGTACACCAGCACCTATGTCGAGGGTTATCGGCTGCTGCGGGGCTGGCTGGAGGAACGGCCGGCGGGCGTGAGCATGACCGAGCGCTTCGGCCGACTGCTCGACGAGCCGCTGATCCCCTCGTCGCTGCGGGCGGACTCGTCCTAAGAGCGGGCCGGACATTACGCTTGCTGCCATGACGACCGACGCCATCATGCCCGCAGTGACTGCACCGGGTGCCGACTATGCCGCGACCGCTAGTGAGGCCTACCGGTCGGCGATGAAGGTCATCGAGTCCGTGGAGCCGCGGATCGCCGCGGCCACCCGCAAGGAACTCGACGACCAGCGCAGTTCGCTGAAGCTGATCGCCAGCGAGAACTACGCCTCCCCGGCGGTACTGCTGACCATGAGCACCTGGCTGTCGGACAAGTACGCCGAGGGGACCGTCGGCCACCGTTTCTACGCCGGTTGTCAGAACGTCGACCAGATCGAGGCGATCGCCGCCGAGCATGCCCGTGAACTGTTCGGCGCCCCCTACGCCTACGTCCAACCGCACTCCGGGATCGACGCGAACCTGGTGGCGTTCTGGGCAATCCTGGCCACCCGTGTCGAGGCGCCCGCGCTCAGCGAAGCCGGCGTCAAGAACGTCAACGACCTCTCCGAGGCCGAGTGGGAGCGGCTGCGCGCGAAGCTGGGCAGCCAGCGGCTGATGGGCATGTCGCTGGACGCGGGCGGGCACCTCACCCACGGCTTCCGGCCGAACATCTCCGGAAAGATGTTCCAGCAGCGCAGCTACGGAACCAACCCCGAGACCGGACTGCTCGACTACGACGCCATCGCGGCGGCGGCCCGCGAGTTCAAGCCGCTGATCCTGGTGGCCGGTTACTCGGCCTACCCGCGGCGGGTCAACTTCGCCAGGATGCGTGAGATCGCCGACGAGGTGGGCGCCACCTTCATGGTCGATATGGCGCACTTCGCCGGGCTGGTGGCCGGGAAGGTGTTCGCCGGCGACGAGGATCCGGTTCCGCACGCTCACGTGGTCACCACCACCACGCACAAGTCGCTGCGCGGTCCGCGCGGCGGCTTGGTGCTGGCCACCGCGGAGTACTCCGACGCCGTCGACAAGGGCTGTCCGATGGTGCTCGGTGGGCCGCTGTCCCACGTGATGGCCGCTAAGGCCGTGGCCTTCGCCGAGGCACGTCAGCCGTCCTTCCGGGCTTACGCCCAGCGGGTCGCCGACAACGCGCAGGCCTTCGCCGACGGTCTCATGCGCCGCGGCGCCACACTGGTCACCGGCGGCACTGACAACCACCTCGTGCTGCTGGACGTCCAGAACTTCGGGCTCACCGGCCGCCAGGCTGAGTCCGCACTGCTGGAATCCGGCATCGTCACCAACCGCAACTCCATTCCGGCCGACCCCAACGGGGCCTGGTACACCAGCGGCATCCGGTTCGGCACCCCGGCGCTGACCACCCGCGGCTTTGGGCCCGCCGAGTTCGACCGAGTGGCCGAATTGGTGGTGGAGGTGCTCAAGAACACCTCTGCGGACGGCACGTCGAAAGCCAAATACAATCTGGTCGACCAGACCTCGGACTGGGTGCGGTCGGCGTCGGCCGAGTTGCTCGACGCCAACCCGCTCTACCCGGGTCTGACGCTGTGACGGGCGCTCGGTAACTCATTCCGAACGGCCGGTGTGCCGATTTCTGGACATCCGTGAACTTCGGTTACAGTTACCGCATGGCACAGAAACCCGTCGCGAATGCGTTCACCTCGGAGCTTGAGCCGGTTGTCGCCGACAATCTGGCCCGCTACCTGCAGACCGCCGACGAGTGGTACGCCCACGACTACGTTCCCTTCGACGAGGGCCGCAACTTCGCCTTCCTGGGCGGCCAGGACTGGGATCCCTCCCAGGTCACCCTGCCCACCGCGGTGGTGGACGCTGTGGAGATCCTGCTCATCACCAAGGACAATTTGGCCGGCTACCACCGCGAGCTCGTCGAGCACTTCATCCTCGAGGACAAGTGGGGCCGCTGGATCGGCCGGTGGACCGCCGAGGAGAACCTGCACGCCATCGCCCTGCGCGAGTACATGGTGGTCACCCGAAACTTCGACCCCGTCGCTGATGAGCAGGTCCGGGTCAACCACGTCATGCGCGGTTACCGGGCCAGCAACTACACCCAGATTGAGACGCTGGTGTTCATGGCCCTCTACGAGCGTGCCCATGCCGTCTACACCCGCAACCTTGAGGCCAAGATCGACGAGCCCGTACTCAAGCGCCTTGTCGGCCGGATCGCCGCCGACGAGGAACGCCACGCTGAGTTCTTCGACAACCTGGTCATGCACTGCGTCGAGCATCACCGTGACTCCACCATCTCCGCGATCGCGCGGCGCTCGATCGCCGTCCCGGTCGTCGGCGACGACATCCTGGAGTACCGGGAGACGAAACTGCGCACCGTCGCCGAGTCCGGGGTGTTCAACGAGGAGTTGGCGGCCAAGGTTCTGCTCGACGCGATCGCGGGTTGGGGCCTCGCCGATGAGCCTTTGCTGAAGAAGCGCATCGCCGCCTGACGCACCCGGCGCGCCTCACCGGCGCAAGGTCACAGACGGGTAACGTCGGCCTCGATGGCCAGCGAGCCTTCGGCTCGGACGGCCTCTAGATGAGGAGCGCCTGTGACCGATCCGAACCCGACCGTCCGGACGTATGTGCTCGACACGTCCGTCCTGCTTTCCGACCCGTGGGCGTGTACCCGGTTCGCCGAGCATGAGGTGGTCGTACCACTGGTGGTGATCAGCGAGTTGGAGGCCAAACGCCACCACCACGAGTTGGGCTGGTTCGCCCGCCAGGCCCTGCGACTCTTCGACGACATGCGTCTCGAGCACGGCCGACTGGACCAGCCCATTCCCGTCGGGGGACAGGGCGGCACGCTGCACGTCGAACTCAACCACACCGACCCCTCTGTCCTGCCGAGCGGATTCCGCACCGGCACCAATGACGCCCGCATCCTGGCCTGCGCCGCCAATCTGGCCGCCGAGGGAAAGCGGGTCACGCTCGTCAGCAAGGACATCCCACTCCGGGTCAAAGCCGGCGCCGTGGGCCTGCCCGCCGACGAGTACCACGCCCAGGACGTCGTCACCTCCGGCTGGACCGGCATGACCGAACTCGAGACCACCGGCGACGAGATCAGCGCGCTGTTCGCCGATGGGGAGGTCGATCTCGACGAGGCCCGAAACCTGCCCTGCCACACCGGTGTTCGACTGCTCGCCGGTAGTTCGCATGCGCTGGGCCGGGTCAACGCTGAGAAACGCGTCCAACTGGTGCGCGGCGATCGCGAGGTATTCGGCCTGCGCGGCCGGTCGGCCGAGCAGCGTGTCGCGCTGGACCTGCTGCTCGACGAGTCGGTAGGCATCGTCTCCCTCGGTGGCAAGGCCGGCACCGGGAAGTCGGCGCTGGCGCTGTGCGCCGGCCTGGAGGCGGTGCTGGAACGCCGCAGCCAGCGCAAGGTTGTGGTGTTCCGACCGTTGTACGCCGTCGGCGGCCAGGAACTGGGTTATCTGCCCGGCAGCGAGAGCGACAAGATGGGCCCCTGGGCACAGGCGGTCTTCGACACCCTGGAAGGGCTGGCCAGTCCGGCGGTGCTCGAGGAGGTGCAGTCGCGCGGAATGCTCGAGGTGCTGCCGCTCACCCACATCCGGGGCCGCTCGCTGCATGATTCGTTCGTCATCGTCGACGAGGCGCAGTCGCTGGAGCGCAACGTGCTGCTCACGGTGCTGTCCCGTCTCGGTGCCGGCTCCCGGGTGGTGCTCACCCATGACGTCGCGCAGCGCGACAACCTGCGCGTCGGCCGGCACGACGGCGTCGCCGCGGTGATCGAGAAACTCAAGGGTCATCCGCTGTTCGCCCACATCACCTTGACCCGCAGCGAACGGTCCCCGATCGCAGCCCTGGTCACCGAGATGCTGGAGGAGTTCAGCCCCGAGGTGCTGCCGTAAACTAACGCCGTGCTGCGCAGACTGTCTCTGGTTGCCGCGGCACTGCTCGTGAGTGGGTGTGCGTCGGACTCGGCGACCTCCGACGCCGCCCCGGTGGACTGCGCGGTGGACAAATGTGTGGCGTTCACGTTCGACGACGGACCCACGCCCTACACCGATCGCCTCTTGAGCGTGCTCGACGACGCGGGCGCCAAGGCCACCTTCTTCCTGATCGGAAACAAGGTCGCGGCCAACCCCGACGGCGCCAAGCGAATCGCCGAGGCCGGTATGGAGATTGGCAACCACACCTGGGAACACCCCAATATGACCACGATCCCGGAGCAGTACGTGCCGGCGCAGTTGTCCAAGGCGCAGCAGGCGATCTCCGCCGCCACCGGGCAGACCCCGAAGTTGTGGCGCCCGGCCGGAGGTCTGACCAATGACGCGGTCAATGCGGTCGCCGCCAGGGACGGCCTGGCCGGAATCCTTTGGGATGTTATCCCGTTCGACTGGATCAACGACTCCGACACCGCCGCCACGCGGTACATGTTGATGACTCAGATCAAACCCGGCTCAGTGGTGTTGTTCCATGACTCGTACTCCTCGACCGTCGATCTGGTTCAGCAGTTCCTGCCGGTACTCAGAGCCAACGGCTACCACCTGGTGACGGTCAGCCAACTCCTGGGTGACCGGGTGCCCGGTACCGTTTACGGCGGCCGGGAGAACGGCCCGCCGGTCAACCTGCTTCAGGACATCGCAAGCGCCGACATCCCCACGCTGCCGGCGACACCGTCGCCGCCACCGATGCCGAACTTCCCGATCACCGACATTCCGGGCGCCAACAGTGGCGGCCCCACCAACGGGGTATAGCGGCCCTCGTGCACTACACCACTCCGCTGGTCCTGACCGTGCTGGTACTTGGCTACGCGGTGGTGTCCGAACGGGTGAATCGGTCATCCATCGCACCGGCGCTGATATTCCTGCTTCTCGGAATGGGCCTGGGCCCCTTCGGTTTAGGCCTGCTGGAGGCTGGTCCGGGCACCGAGGGCTACACCGTGCTGGCACAGTTGGCGCTGACGGTGATCCTGTTCAACCAGGCCGCCAATCTTCGCTTCAACCAAATCCGGGCGCACGGCACGGTGACGTTGCGACTATTGATCATCGGCATTCCGCTGACGGTGTTGCTCGGCGCCCTGACGGCAGTCGTGCTGCTGCCGGTGCTGCCATGGTGGGAGGCGGTGTGTCTGGCGGCGATCGTCGCACCCACCGAGGCGGCACTGATCGAGGCGTTGCTGGACAACCGCCGGATCCCCGAACGGGTGCGCCATGCGCTGTCGGTGGAGAGCGGCTTCTACGACGGCTTCGCGCTCGCGATCCTGCTCACTGCACTCGCGCTGGCCTCCGAGCAAGCCGATCGCAGCGACGCCAACTGGGCCTGGTTCATCTTCAGCACCGAGTTCGGATCCCTGCTTGCCGGCGGGGCTGTCGGCCTCGTCGGCGGAATGATCGTGGCGCGGTCGCGGCGGCAGCACTGGATGAGCGATACCTGGGCCCAACTGGCCACGTTGGCTTTGGCATTCATCTGCTTTGCCGTCGGTGAACGCATCGGGGCCAGCGGCTTCGTCGCCGCCTTCACCGGCGGACTGGCGTTCTCCTTCATCACACGCCGGGGGGCCGAAGAGTCACTGCCCACACAGGTTTCCGACGCAGCGGGCCAACTGCTCGAACTTTTGGTGTTCGCCATGTTCGGCGCCTTCGCCGTGATCGACGGGTGGTTGCGCGCGGACTGGCGCATTGTCGTGTTCGCCATCCTCGCACTGTTCGCCGTGCGCATCGCCGCGGTGCTCGCGTCGCTAGTACGAACCGACCTGCAGATGCCCGAACGGCTTTTCGTCGGCTGGTTCGGCCCGCGCGGGATCGGCACCGTGGTGCTGGGCCTGCTGGTGATCAACCGCGGTGAGATTCAGAACACCGAGTTGATCGGCACCGTCGTCGTCGTGACGGTCACCCTGAGCCTGCTCCTGCACAGCCTCACCCTCGCACCGGGCATCCGCGGCCTGGCCACAACACGGGTGCCCAGGGTGGGCGATTCGTAGTGTTAACTGAGTGGGTGTGCCCCGCATCGAGGTGGCACGTCAGCGAGCAGGACGACCATGACTTCACGCAGCACCCCGACCCTTCACGCCCTCTTCGCAGCAGTTGCCGCGGGGGCGTGCGCAGCGACTATGGTCGGCGCAGGACTGGGTGCGGCACCCACCGCCAACGCCACCTGCCTGTCGGTGTTCGGCATCGGTAACGGCGGCGGTTGCACCAGCAATGTGTTCAGCGCAGCACTGGCCATCGGCAACGGCGCCACCGCCACCGCCAGCGGGTTGTTCGGAGGAGCGTTGGCGCTTGGGACCAGCGCGAGTGCCACCACTGGCGATGCGTTCACCTTCGCGACCGCGGTCGGTGACTCGGCCGGGGCCACGGCGGGAGGGTTGTTCGGGATTGCAACCCGGCTCGGTTCCAACGGCACCGCGGCGACACAGGGCTCCGGATCGCTGGGCAACCTCGGGCTCAACATCGCCTTCAACTGGGGGCTGGGGTCGGTCGGCGACGCCGTCGTCGCAGCCGGTATCGGCAACGTTGCCGCGAACATCCTGGGCCGGGCCAGCGCCCCGGGCACGCACACCGTCTCGGCGCTGGGGACCCTGGACATCGCTCTAAACCTCGCCGGTCGGGACAATACGGTCAAGTCCGGCGCCGGACTGTTCAACCGAGCGTTTAACTTCTTGGGGAGCAACAACACCGCCACGGGGGAAGGGGGCCTCTCCAATGCCGCCCGCAACTTCTTCGGCGACGACAACACGGTGACGGCGGTCGGCGGCAACGCCAACCTGGCCACCAACTTCCTCGGCGGCAGTAACCAGGTCACCGTGGTTGCCGGAGCCGGCAACAGAGCCACCAGTTTGGCTGGCAGCTCCAACCAGGTCGGAATCATCGCAGGCACATTGGACGGCGCCCGGAACTGGTTCGGCACGCAGAACACCGTGACGACGGCCGGGGGTCTGCAGAACAACGTCACCAACATCTTGGGGAACAACAACACGCTGACGTCCGAAGGTGCGACCACCAACAACGCAAGGAACATCCTCGGCAGCGGCAATACCCTCAAGGCAGGGTCGGTGGGCTCCAACCGCAACCGGGTGTCGACCTTCGGCAGCTCCGGCAATACGGTCACTTCAGGCGCACCCGGCAACAACACCTCCGGGTTCGCAGTGTTCGGCGTTAACAACACCGTGAAGGCGGGTCCCGGTCCGTACGCGCTGGCGGGTTCGATCTTCCAGAACAGCCAGTCCGTCACCAAGGTGAATCCCGGCATCGCCATCAACAACTTCCGCATCGGCGGCGCAGCCGCGACACCCAGCAGGAGCGTCCGGCCGTCGGCGAGCACGGCCGCGAAGTCGG
>CAZADG010000083.1:0-13028 GCA_964483865.1 uncultured Mycobacterium sp.
GCAGCCAACGGCACAAGCCGGCCACATCGGCCCACTCGCGGATCGGCCCCACTAGTCGGGCGGGACCGGCCGGCACTCTATCGACGGTGCAGGGCTGGATCGCTGCCAGCACGCCACCGCTGGGTCGGTTGGCGCAGAAAGTCGGACCCAGCAGGCATGGCACCGCTATCAGAACGCCGTGGTGGCACTCCCGGACCGCTCCACCCACGGCATCAAGGACCTCCGCGGCCGGTGGCTGCTCCGCTGTGGTCGGACAGCCTTGGCACACCACCACCGTGAAGGGATCTTCGGTGGGCATCGGGGCTACGAGCGGGTGGGTCCGTAGGGCAGCAGAGCCATCTCCCTGGCGTTCTTGATCGCCGTTGCGATCTGTCGCTGCTGCTGGACGGAGATGCCGGTCACGTGGCGGGCGCGGATCCGGCCCCGGTCTGAGATGAACAAGCGGAGGGTGCTGGTGTCTTTGTAGTCGATTCGCTTGAGCTCCAGGCTGTTGAGCAGGTTCCGTTTGGGTTTGGCAAGGGCATTCACAGCCGCCGGTCTGCGGATGCTCACCAGCTTGCCTTCCGTACGCCCGGCAGGTGGCCGTCATGCGCCAGTTGCCGCACACGTACCCGCGATAGCCCGAATTTGCGGAGGTGCCCGCGCGGGCGTCCGTCGATGGCATCACGCCGCCGCAACCGGACCGGACTGGCGTCGCGGGGTTGGAGGGCGAGTTCCCGCTGCGCCAGCAGCTTCTGTTCGGCCGAGTTGGCCGGCGACTTGATGATCCGCTTCAACTCGGCGCGCCGCTCGGCGTACTTGGCGACCAATGCTGCTCGCCTGTCGTTCTTGACCATCTTGGATCGTTTTGCCACTTCAGCGTTCCTCCTTGAAATCCACGTGCCGACGGATCACGGGGTCGTACTTCCGCAGCACCAACCGGTCAGGATCGTTGCGGCGGTTCTTCGTGGTGACGTAGGTGAACCCGGTACCGGCGGAAGACCGAAGCTTGACCACCGGTCGGATGGCGTTGCGCGGCATCAGATCCGATGTCCTGATCGCCTCAGCCGCGCCACGACGGCCTCAATGCCGTCGCGGTCGATGACTTTGATGCCTTTGGCACTCACCTGCAATCGGACCCGCCGTCCCTCTGACGGCAGGTAGTAGGTCCGGTGTTGAATGTTCGGTGACCAGCGCCTTTTGGTGCGCCGGTGTGAATGCGAGACCGCGTTGCCGAATCCCGGCGAACGTCCTGTGACCTGACAGTGTGCAGACACCGCGACACCTCCTGCTGCTATTGAAAATCATTTTCGACAAGCTGACACCCGGACTGTACGCTCAACCCAGGATTAATGGAAATGGTTTCCAATAAGAATGGAGGGCCTGGTGCGGACACCGGTTGTGCTGGTGGCAGGACAAGGCGACACCGATGCTGTGACACAGGCGTTGTTACGCCGGCGGGGAACTCTGGCGGTGACTCATCGCGTCGAGGGCCGTGTTGTGGTGCGCAGCCTCACCATGCTCCGCAACGGAGCGTCCTCGACCAGTGATTACGCCCTGGAGTTGTCTCACGGATGTGTCTCCTGCACGATCCGCAACGACCTGCTCGCCTTACTCCGCCGAATCCACCGTCGTCCCGACGTGGACCGGGTGATCGTCCATCTGGGACGCTGGCTGGAACCTCAGCCGATCTGCTGGGCCATCGAGCATGTCCAGGTCAGTCTGGGGCCGGGATACCCCCATGGTCCGGCAGCCCGTGATGTGCGGATTGCCGGCGTGGTGTGCGGCCTGGACTCGGCGCGATGGCTCGACCAGGCACTCGGTGATGAAGGTCTGGAGGACGGCCGCACAGTGGCCCAGGTAGCGGTGGCTCAGGCCGAGTTCGCAGACCTGCTCGTAGCCCCTAACCTGGATCACGACGCCGCAGCGGTGTTGTCTCGGCTGAATCCGCGCGCCGCAGTTGTGCACGACGCGGAAGCTGTGCAGGACGCGCTGACTGATCTCGGCCACACCGCTCGACGCGGCCACAGCCACGATCCGCTCGGACCACTGCTCGCTGGTGAGCCCCCACTGGCTTGGGCCGGTCCCGTTGGCATCGTCGAATTCACCTCCCGCAGGCCCTTTCACCCGCATCGGTTGCATGCCGCGCTCGATGTCCTTCTGGACGGCGTGGTGCGAACGCGGGGCCGGCTCTGGACTGCGAGCAGGCCCGACGTGGTGATGTGTCTTGAGTCCGCGGGAGGTGGGCTGCGGGTTAGTTCAGGCGGGAAGTGGCTGGCTGCGATGAGCGACAAAGAGCTTCGGGGCGTGGGCAAACAGCGACGCGCGTTGGCCAATCTGCTGTGGGACGACCGCCATGGCGACCGCTGCACCTCGATCGTGGTCCTTGTGTGCGGAGCCCAACCCGAGGCGATCGAGGAGCAACTGCGTACGGCTCTGCTGACCGATGCCGAGATGGCGGCACCCGAGACCTGGCCGGCTTTCGGTGACCCGTTCGGGTCCTGGCACGAAGAGCCCTGCGGGGATGCCGGCGCCGGGTCGTCGGTCTCGATCGCCCAGAACCACGACGAGGAGTGACGAGGAGTGGCTCCGCCGCTACTTCTTGCGGCCGGGCTGAGCGGCCGGCGCCGGTTGCGCCTTGGTGGTCGGCTCGAACTTGCCGCCCGTCTTCGGGTCATAACCGGTCTTCTTGGGCTCAGCCATCACCGTCTCCCTTCCTGCTGGCTGCGTTAGTTCGGACGCTAACCTTATTGGAAATCGATGTCAACAACGGCGCACCTCGCAGTACTACTGGCACACTGTGACCGTGTCCGAGCTACCCCCACGGGCGATGTCCAGGCTGGCCCGCCCAGCCCCGGTGTGGGTGATCGCGGCGTTAATGGTCGCTTTTGCCCTAGTCGGCAGCACCCTGCGGTCCGCGGTCTACGACAGCACCGCGCTGTCGACGGCCGGCACGGTGTTCGCCGGAATCTTTGTACAGGCCTTGCCGTTTCTTGCGCTCGGTGTGGTGCTGAGTGCACTGCTGGCAACCTTCGTGACGCCGGATCGGTTAGCTCGCTGGCTTCCGAGTCGGCCCTCGGCGGCCGTGGTCACGGCGGCTGTCGGTGGGGCCGCCCTGCCCGGTTGTGAGTGTGGCTCGGTACCGCTGGCCCGCCGTATGTTCGGCGAGGGTGCCCTGGGTGCGGCCGCGCTGACCTTCATGCTGGCCGCACCGGCGATCAACCCGATCGTGGTGGTCTCCACCGTCGTTGCGTTTCCCGGCATGCCGGAGATGGTCGGGGCCAGGGTGGGGGCATCGCTGCTGACCGCGATCATCATGGGGTTGGCATGGTCCCGTTGGGGGCGAGGCGAGTGGATCACCCGGCGCCTGCCCTCGGCGGGCACCGTTGGGGGATCCCGCTGGCAGGTGTTCACCGAGACCGCGCGGCATGACTTCCTCACCGCTGCTTCGTATTTGGTGGTCGGCGCTACCGCTGCGGCGGCGATGCACGTTCTGGTGCCGCAGTGGGTCTTCGAGCGCCTCGCCGGCCAGTTGCTGATCGGCGTTGTAGTGATGGCTCTTCTCGCTGTGGTGTTGGCGCTCTGTTCGGAGGGCGACGCGTTCGTCGCTGCCAGCCTGACGATGGTCCCCCTGGTGCCCCGACTCGTCTTCCTCGTTGTGGGCCCTGCGATCGACATCAAGCTGTTCGCCATGCAGTCCGGGATCTTCGGTCGGGCCTTCGCCACCCGATTTGCGCCGGCGACCTTCGTGGTGGCCACTGTGGTGGCCACCGTGGTGGGTGTCCTCACCTTGGGTGATGCCTGGTGAACAGGGAATCCGAGAACACCATGCTCTTGCTGATAGGCATGGCCACGGCAATGATCACGGGATCCGGTGCGTTCACCCGCTATGTCAAGCCATCGCTGGAGCCCTGGCTGTATTTGACCGCGGCAGTCCTCATCGGCCTTGCTCTGGTGACGATCATCGGCGACATCCGGCGTCACGGCCATTCGGCGCATCACGACGGGCACGACGGGCATCCGCATTCCAACCGGGCAGTGTGGCTGCTGTTCATCCCGGTCGTGTTGCTGGTCTACATCACACCGCCGGCGTTGCGCCCACAAGCCAGCGTGCCCAGCATCAGTGCCGTGTCGGCTGATGCGATCCGGAGGCCGTTTCCTCCGTTGCCCCCGGGGCGTGCACCGGAAGTGTCGGTGCCCGACTTAATGATCCGTGGGGTCCAGGACTCGGCGGGCACCTTGGACGGGAGGCTGATCACTGTGATCGGCTTCACCGTTCGAGCTGGTGAAGCCGTGGATCTGGGCAGGTTCTCGGTTTTGTGCTGCGCCGCCGACGCCCGGTTGGCGCGGGTCCGTCTCTCGGGACCCGGGGCGGCCGTGGCCGCCGGGCTTCCCGAGCACACCTGGGTGAGGGTGGAGGGGATGGTCCGTCCGGGCGCACCGGGGGAACCAGTCCTGGGAATCCCGATCGTGGAAGTAGCGGACGTCACTCAGATCGAAGCGCCGGCGAACGTCTACTCCTGACGCCCGAGGGCTTCACGCCCGGTCACGCCGACGCGGGCAACTTCTCGCGATGTGCCCTGTCGCCCTGTTTGGCGACGGCGAACGCGACGATCGTTTTCATCAACTGCAGTAGGTCGGCGCTTGGCCTTTCTCGGTCGACGGACGCGACGCCCCACGAGTGGGTCCCATCCTGAAGTTTTTCTCGCTGAATCCTCAGTGCAGCAACGGGTTCGGCAAACACGTCTGTTCGGGAAGCAGGGCCTTCGCCGACCCGTCGGACGATCTGCGCCTGCAGGGCGTTGCCATCCGTCCGGCGCACCGTGATGGCCCCCTGAGATTTTCGTACCGCGATCTTTGCGGTGGGAAGCGGGCCGGTCGAGCCGACCTGGATCACCCCATGAAGAAGTGGAACAGTGAGAAAGACTGTGCCGCAGCGCAGTTGATCGATGTGGCTGGCGATGGCTGCCGGCAAGGCGAGCCATCCGGCGGTATCAGTGCTCGTGTACGTGGCCGCCGTGCTGGACGTGGCGGTGTCCGTCGTGGATGTGGTCGACATGGTCTTCGTGGGGAACCTTCTCGCAGTCGTCGTCCTCGGTGTGCTTGCCCTCGTGATCGGCGTGGATCGTGGCTTCGCGGTGGTGTTCGCCATCGTGGATGTGGTCGACATGATCTTCGTGCGCGACCGTTTCGTGTCCGTCTCCGGGAAGGTGCTCGTGATCGCGGGGTTCGCTGTGCTGACCGGGTGCCATTGGGTTTTTCCTTCGGATGAGGTGGAAAGCCAACGTAACGATAATGGAAATCGTTGTCAACAAAGCCGAGCAGTCTTCGCGCCCGGTAGCACTCGCCGGGTTCTTCTGCTAATCCCGCTGCTGGAAGGCCGTAAAATGACCGCAGGCCAGGAGGTGAGACTTCAGACCCGGAGGTGAGAAGAGTGGGAAGTGCGGATGACCGCCGCTTCGAAGTGCTGCGGGCCATCGTCGCGGACTTCGTCGCCACCAAGGAGCCGATCGGCTCAAAGGCCTTGGTCGAGCGCCACAACCTCGGGGTGTCCAGTGCCACCGTCCGCAATGACATGGCGGTGCTGGAGGCCGAGGGTTACATCGCCCAGCCGCACACCAGTTCCGGACGGGTGCCAACCGAAAAGGGCTACCGCGAGTTCGTCAACCGCATTCACGACGTCAAGCCGCTCTCTTCGCCGGAACGCCGCGCGATTCTGTCCTTCTTGGAGTCCGGCGTCGATCTCGACGATGTGCTGCGCCGGGCGGTGCGACTGCTGGCCCAATTGACCCGACAGGTGGCTGTGGTGCAGTACCCGACCCTGTCGGCCTCGACGGTCCGCCACCTCGAGGTCGTCGCTTTGACGCCGGCCCGGCTGCTGATGGTGGTGATCACCGACTCCGGCCGGGTGGATCAACGCATCGTCGAACTGGGGGACACCATCGACGAGCACCAGGTCGGGCAGCTCCGTGAGCTGCTCAGCAAGGCGCTGGAGGGCAAGAAGCTCGCCACTGCCTCGGTCGCGGTGGCCGATCTCGCCGATCGGCTTGGCGGCCCAGCCGGCCTGGGCAACGCGGTCGGACGCTCCGCCACCGTGCTGCTGGAGTCTCTGGTCGAGCACCCCGAAGAGCGCCTGCTGATGGGCGGCACCGCGAACCTGACCCGCAACACCGCCGACTTCGGTGGGTCGCTGCGGTCCGTTCTCGAAGCTCTGGAGGAGCAGGTTGTGGTGCTGCGGCTGCTGGCTGCCCAGCAGGACGCCGGTAAGGTCACGGTGCGCATCGGCCATGAGACTGAAGCTGAGCAGATGGCCGGAACCTCGGTGATCACCACCACCTACGGCAGCTCGGACGTCGTCTACGGCGGCATGGGTGTGCTCGGGCCTACCCGAATGGACTATCCGGGAACGATCGCCAACGTCGCCGCGGTCGCGACGTACATCGGCGAAGTTCTCGGCAACCGCTGAAAGGTCAGACGTGGCACGCGACTATTACGGACTGCTCGGAGTGAGCAGGAACGCCAGCGATACCGAGATCAAGCGCGCCTATCGCAAGTTGGCGCGGGAGCTGCATCCCGACATCAACCCCGATGAGGGGGAGCGGTTCAAGGAGATCAGTGCTGCCTACGAGGTGCTCTCGGATCCGGAGAAGCGCCGCATCGTCGACCTTGGCGGTGACCCGTTGTCCTCGGCCGGCGGCGCGGGCGGGTTCGCCGGGTTCGGCGGACTGGGGGACGTCTTCGAGGCCTTCTTCGGTGGCGGCGGTTCACGCGGTCCGATCGGCCGGGTGCGCCCGGGATCGGACTCCCTGCTGCGGATGCGGATGACCCTGGCCGAGTGCGCCACCGGTGTCACCAAGCAGGTCACCGTCGACACCGCCGTGCTGTGTGATCTGTGTCAGGGCAAGGGCACCAACGGCAACTCCACCCCGGTCACCTGCGATATCTGCGGCGGCCGCGGCGAGGTCCAGAGCGTGCAGCGCTCGCTGCTGGGTCAGGTGATGACATCACGGGCCTGCCCCACCTGCGCCGGCGTCGGCGAGGTCATTCCCGATCCATGCCACCGCTGCGGTGGCGACGGGCGGGTGCGCGCACGTCGGGAGATCAGTGTCAAGATCCCGGCCGGGGTGGCTGACGGGATGCGGGTCCGCCTGGCCGCCCAGGGGGAGGTCGGCCCCGGCGGCGGCCCGGCCGGCGATCTCTACGTCGAGGTCCACGAACAGCCACACGAGATCTTCATTCGGGACGGCGACGATCTGCACTGCACGATCGCGGTACCGATGGCCGACGCCGCTCTGGGCGCCAGCGTCACCGTCGAGGGAATCCTGGACGGGCCCATCGAGATCACCATCGCTGCCGGCACCCAGCCCGGTGCGGTGACCACGCTCCGCGGACATGGCATGCCGCGACTTCGTTCCGAGGCCCGCGGGGACCTGCATGCCCATATCGAGGTCGCGGTGCCCACCAAGCTCGATGCCCGAACCCGCGAACTGCTGACCGAGGTCAAGAACCGCGGCAACGAGCACGCCGCTGTCAAGAGCACCCGCGCAGCCGCAACACAGGCGGGCGGCGGGCTGTTCAGCCGGCTGCGGGAAACCTTCACCGGCCGTTAAGGACACCGCATGGCGGCGACGCTGTTCTACGCCGAGGACATTCCGGCCATCGGCTTCTCGGCGACGGTCGAGGGCGACGAGGGCTTCCACGCGGCCACGGTGCGCCGCATCCGGCCCGGTGAGACGCTCACCCTCTCTGACGGGGTCGGCACCCTGGCCGAATGCGTGGTGGAAGAGGCCGGGAAGCGCAGTCTGACCGCCCGGGTCACAGCCCGCCGGACCGTGCCGCGGCCGCATCCTCCCGTGACCGTCGTTCAGGCGATACCCAAGGCGGAGCGTTCCGAACTGGCCGTCGAACTGGCCACCGAAGCCGGTGCCGACGAGTTCGTGGCCTGGCAGGCCGAACGCTGCGTGGCCCGGTGGGACGGCGAGCGGGCCGAGAAGGGCCTGCGTCGCTGGCGCGCGGTGGCCCGGTCGGCGGCCCGGCAGTCGCGGCGGCCCTGGATTCCGCAGGTCACCGGCCCCCTGTCCACCCGGGGGCTCTGCGACTATCTCGCTGGACGCCCGGACACGGTCACCCTGGTTCTGCACGAATCCGCCGACCGCCGGATCGCCGACATCCCGCTTGCTGGCGTTGCGGGGGTCATCGTGGTGGTCGGGCCCGAAGGCGGCGTCAGCGACGTCGAACTGGAGGTGCTGACCGCCGCCGGCGCGGTATCCACCGTGCTGGGGCCCACCGTGCTGCGTACCTCCACCGCGGCGGCGGTCGCGCTGGGGGCGCTGGGCGTTCTCACACCCCGGTGGGCGGACGGATCGGTAGACTCAGAGCCGATATGACACCCCGCGAAACGAGTACTGCCGCGCAGGTACGCAGCAGCATGACTGTTCCGCCCGACCTCGTCATGGGTCTGCTGGGGTCCGCCGATGAGAATCTGCGGGCCATCGAGGCCAATCTTTCCGCCGAGGTGCACGTCCGCGGCAACACCGTCAACCTGTCCGGTTCCTCTGCCGACGTGGCGCTCGCCGAACGGGTGATCTCCGAGTTGATTGCCATCGTGGCCGGCGGGCAGGCGCTGTCGGCTGACGCCGTCCGCCGCAGTGTCGCGATGGTGGCGGGCGAGGACAGCACCTCGCCTGCCGAGGTGCTGACACTGGACATCCTCTCGAGGCGCGGAAGGACCATCCGTCCCAAGACGCTGAACCAGAAGCGTTACGTCGACGCCATCGACGCCAATACGATCGTTTTCGGCATCGGGCCGGCGGGCACCGGCAAGACCTACCTGGCGATGGCGAAAGCGGTTCAGGCTCTGCAGACCAAACAGGTCACTCGGATCATCCTGACCCGGCCCGCCGTGGAAGCCGGTGAGCGCCTTGGCTTTCTGCCGGGAACGCTCAGCGAGAAGATCGACCCTTACCTGCGACCGCTGTACGACGCGCTGCACGACATGATGGATGCCGAGGCGATTCCGAAGCTGATGAGCGCCGGCGTGATTGAGGTGGCCCCACTCGCCTATATGCGTGGTAGGACGATCAACGATTCGTTCATCATTCTCGACGAGGCGCAGAACACCACCGCCGAGCAGATGAAAATGTTCCTGACCCGTCTTGGCTTCGGCTCGAAAATCGTTGTGACGGGGGATATCACGCAGGTCGACCTACCTGGCGGTGCGCGCTCGGGTCTGCGCGCGGCGATGGAGATCCTCGACGGCATCGACGATATCCACTTCTCCGAACTCACCAGTGCCGACGTGGTCCGCCACCGCCTGGTATCCGACATCGTCGACGCCTACGCCAGAGCATCCGAGCAGCCTGGGCTCAACCGGGCCCAGCGCCGACGGCATTAGGCGGATCGAGAATGATCGAGGTTTCCAACGAATCCGGCATTGACGTTTCCGAAGCGGAACTCATCAGCGTCGCACGCTTCGTCATCCGCAAGATGAACGTCAATCCGGCCGCCGAACTGTCCATGGTGCTCCTCGATCTTCCTGCGATGGCCGACCTGCACATGCGGTGGATGGACCTGCCCGGCCCGACCGACGTGATGAGCTTCCCGATGGACGAGTTGGAGCCCGGCGGCCGTCCCGATGCGCCGGAACCTGGACCATCGATGCTGGGCGATATCGTGTTGTGCCCGCAGTTCGCAGCCGAACAGGCAGCGGCGGCTGGCCACAGCCTGGGACAGGAACTGGCATTGCTCACCGTGCACGGTGTGCTGCATCTGCTGGGCTACGACCACGCCGAACCGGATGAGGAGAAGGAGATGTTCGCACTGCAGCGTCGACTCCTCGAGGAGTGGGTCGCCGACCAGGTCGAGACCTACCATGCCGAACGGCAGGCGGAAAAGGACCAGCGACTGCTGGACAAGTCGCGATACTTCGACCATTGACCTGCGGGGAACATTGACCGGATTGGCGCCTCTGGCCGGCGCGATTGCACTGATTCTGCTGGGTGGACTGTTCTCCGCCATCGACGCCGCCATCAGCACGGTGTCGCTGGCTCGGGTCTCCGAACTCATCCGCGACGAGCGCCCGGGCGCAGTGCGGCTCGGCCAAGTGGTCAGCGAAAAGGCGCGCTATATCAATCTCGTTGTGCTGCTGCGGATCGCCTCCGAAGCCACCGCCGCGGTGCTGATGGTTGCCTACCTCAACGACCTTTTCGGCTTGCGGTGGGCATTGGTGGGCACGGCGGTCATCATGACCGTCGCCAGTTTCGTCGCGGTGGGGGTGGGGCCGCGTACCCTGGGCCGCCAGCACGCCTACCCGATTGCGCTGGCTTCAGCGCTTCCGCTGCAGGCGATTTCGGTGCTGTTGGCCCCGATTAGTCGGCTGCTCATCCTGCTCGGCAACTCGCTGACCCCGGGCCGGGGATTCCGCAACGGCCCGTTCGCCTCCGAGATCGAACTGCGCGAGGTGGTCGATCTGGCCCAGCAGCGCGGCGTGGTGGCCGACGACGAACGCAAAATGATTCAGTCGGTCTTCGAACTCGGTGACACCCCTGCGCGGGAGGTGATGGTGCCGCGCACCGAGATGGTGTGGATCGAAAGCGACAAGAGCGCAGCTCAGGCCACCTCATTGGCGATTCGAAGCGGGCACTCCCGGATGCCGGTCATCGGTGCTGACGTCGACGACATCCTCGGCGTGATCTATCTGAAAGACCTTGTCCGACGGACCTATTACTCCGCCAGCGCCGCACGGGACATCACCGTCGCCGAGGTGATGCGGCCTGCCGTGTTCATTCCGGATTCCAAGCCACTCGACGACCTGCTCAAAGAGATGCAACGCGACCGGATTCACATCGCGCTGCTGGTCGACGAGTACGGTGCCACCGCCGGTCTTATCACCATCGAGGACGTTCTCGAGGAGATCGTCGGGGAGATCGCGGACGAATACGACACCAACGAGGTTGCGCCGGTCGAGGAACTGGGGGACCGGATGTTCCGGGTTTCGGCACGGCTTCCCATCGAGGACGTCGGCGAACTCTATGACATCGAATTCGACCCCGACCTCGACGTCGACACGGTGGGCGGACTGATGGCGCTGAAACTAGGCCGCGTTCCCCTTCCCGGTGCGGAGGTGGTGGCACATGGGCTTCGATTGCGGGCCGAGGGCGACCGCGACCATCGCGGCCGCGTCCGGATCGGCACGGTTCTGGTGCGCCCCGCCGAGCCCGAGGCTGCGGCCACGGACGCGGCGGACGGATCCACCGGTGAGTGAGACTTTTCGGTCCGGTTTCGTCTGCTTCGTCGGCCGGCCCAACACCGGCAAGTCCACGCTGACCAACGCCCTGGTCGGCAGCAAGGTCGCGATCACCTCCAACCGTCCGCAGACCACCCGGCACACCATCCGCGGCATCGTGCATCGACCCGAGTTCCAGATCGTCCTGGTCGACACCCCCGGCCTGCACAGGCCGCGGACGCTACTCGGCAAGCGGCTCAACGACCTGGTCCGTGACACCTACTCCGAGGTCGACGTCATCGGCTGGTGTGTGCCGGCCGACGAGCCGATCGGGCCGGGGGACCGCTGGATCTACGAGCAGATCCGCACCGTGGCCCCCCGGACCACCCTGGTGGTGATCGTCACCAAGATCGACAAGGTCGCCAAGGACCGCGTCGCCGCCCAGTTGATGGCGGTCAACGAACTGGCCGGCGAGCACGCGGCCGCCATCGTCCCGGTTTCGGCGAGCACTGGCGAGCAGGTGGACGTTCTGATCGGCGTGCTGGCCGACCAGTTGGAGGAGGGCCCGGCGTTCTACCCCGACGGGGAACTCACCGACGAACCCGAAGAGACACTGATGGCCGAGCTGATCCGCGAAGCCGCCCTGGAGGGTGTCCGCGACGAACTCCCGCACTCCCTGGCGGTGGTCATCGACGAGATGTCCGTGCGCGAGGGCCGTACCGAGGAGCAGGGCGAACTGATCGACGTGCATGCGCTGATCTACGTCGAGCGGGACAGCCAGAAGGGCATCGTGATCGGCCGCGGTGGGGCCCGACTCAAAGAGGTCGGCACCACCGCCCGTCGGCAGATCGAGAAGCTGCTGGGCACCAAGGTGTATCTCGACCTGCGAGTCAAGGTCGCCAAGAATTGGCAGCAGGATCCTAAACAACTCGGCCGGCTCGGCTTTTAGCCGACGCGGGCGGCGCGGTTCTACGTCTTCTCGCCTCCCGGTGACAGACTGGAGCGATGCGGCTGTACCGGGACCGGGCGGTCGTGCTGCGCCAGCACAAGCTCGGAGAGGCCGACCGCATCGTCACACTCCTGACCCGCGACCACGGACTGGTCCGTGCGGTCGCTAAGGGAGTTCGCCGTACCCGCAGTAAGTTCGGCTCACGTCTGGAGCCGTTCGCCCATATCGACGTCCAGTTACATCCTGGGCGGAACCTGGACATCGTCACCCAGGTGGTGTCGATCGACGCCTTCGCCACCGACATCGTCTGCGACTACGGCCGCTACACCAGCGCCTGCGCGGTCCTGGAGACCGCCGAGCGGCTAGCCGGGGAGGAGCACGCCCCGGTTCCGGCGCTGCACCGGCTGACCGTCGGGGCGCTGCGGGCCGTGGCCGACGGCGCCCGGCCTCGGGAACTGGTCCTGGACGCGTATCTGCTGCGCGCCATGGGCATCGCCGGCTGGGCGCCCTCGCTGACCGAATGCGCGCGTTGCGCCGAACCTGGCCCGCACCGCGCCTTTCACATCGCCGCCGGGGGAAGTGTGTGCATGCACTGCCGCCCGTCCGGATCGGTCACCCCGCCGCAGGCCGTCCTGGACCTGATGGCCGCGCTGTACGACGGTGACTGGACGGCCGCGGAGGCCTCATCGTCGTCCCACCGCGGGCAGGCCAGTGGACTGGTGGCCGCACATCTGCAGTGGCACCTGGAACGCCAGCTTCGGACACTGCCGCTTGTCGAGCGGGTCCACTCTCACACAACCGAACTTGTCAGGCAGGATGTCCCCCATGGCGATGGACCGGGTGGCCAGCTCCTGGCGGGGGGCTGAGCGCAGGCGC
>CAZADG010000084.1:0-12907 GCA_964483865.1 uncultured Mycobacterium sp.
GGTTGACCACCATGTTGGTGGTCGCCTCGGCGACGACGACGGCGCGCACGAAGGGTGTCGCCGGTTCCCCTTCGATCACGTCAAGCCCGCGGTAGTACGCGCGCTTGCGGCTGACGTTCTGGTGCCGCGCACCGAGTTCACCCCAACCGGCAGCGTCACTGCCGACGACGAGGTCATCGCCCTCATGGTCCAGCGGCGGATAGAACTCGACCGGAGGGCTCCACTGCTGGCCCTCGGGGGCCTCGGTCTGCTGATAGAGAACGACGACGGCGGTGGCAACCAGATCGTCGCCCTGCAGGACCTCGCAATCGGCGTATCGGGCGCGTCGCCCGCGTCGCAACTCGCGGGTCTTCACCTGCAAGGGTTCCTTACGCGCCGGGCGCATCAGGTTGATGGTGAACCGGGCCGGCAGGAACCCGCTCTCGCCGAACGCGCGCTCAAGAGACCAGGCGGCCAGACCCGCCACCGCGGGGCCGCTGAGAATGGACTCGCCCCAGTGACCGCCCGCCGCCTGCGTGGGCAGAAAATTCCCGTCCGCGCCGATGGTGAAATAAGCAGGATCGCCGGAGGGGGCACCGTCACTGTGCCCGTCATTGTCGACCATTCGCACAGTATGCCGGGCGCTGATGTGCCTTCACGCGCCGAACAAGAATTACCCCTGACCGCTAGCCGGTGATCGGACCGACCCGAGCAGATCGGCGGACAGTTCGGTACAGAAACGATCCAGCGGCAGGCCGAGAGAGTCATCGCTCATCGGCCGCTCAAGGAGATGGCCGAGGCGTTCAGCGATCACGAACAGCGCCATGATCATGACTCCCAGCACGATCCCGACGGCGTTGTCATGGTTTCCGCCCCCCAGCATGGTGCAGACCATGACCGCAAAGAACCATGCCAGGCCGCGGGTGAACAGGTCGTAATAACGCGGAATCGTTTGGTGGCGAACGCGTTCCAGACCGGCAACCGCGTTGACCTGGGCGGTGTTGATGGTGACCAGAACCCGGCGGGCCTGCCGGTCGATCAAACCCGCCCGGCTGAGTTCGCCGACATCGGCCGTCTGGCGGGCCAGCAGATCCCCGGAGGTGGCGTCGACCGGGTCCTCCGGGGTGAGATCCGTCGTCCACGCCGCGACGGGGGTGCCGTGGAGTTCGGCTGCCAGTGTCCAGGCGTGCCGAACTTCCCGTCGGCGCATTCGGTCGAGCACGGTCGCCATCTCCGGGGAGCCGTCGTCGTAGGCGTTCAGCGCGTAATCCAACGCCCGGCCGTTGCTGACCACACCAGCCCACAGGGTTCGGGCCTCCCACCAACGGTTGTAGGCGTTGCGATTCCGCAGGCCGATGAAGATCGACACCACGATGCCGAGCAGGGGAACGACGGGGGCTGCGGCGGCCTGGATCGGGACAGCGTCCATCAGCACGGCCATCGCCGCAGCCACCACCGGCACCGCCAGCAGGTCGTAGCGCAGCCGCCACACCACCTGCCGCACAACGGCCGCCGAACTGCTCATCCCCGGTCCTGCATCAGCCGGCGCTGCCGGGGTTGTGTTCGGTCACCGTCTGCTCACTTTGGCCGGGGCCAGCGGGTGGGACGGACCGAGCAGGTCGGCGGTGAGGACCGCGCAGAAGCGATCCTGGGTAAGTCCGAACGGGTTGTTGCTCAACGGTTCCTCGAGGAAGTGCCCGAGCCTTTCGGCGATGACGAACAGGGCCATCAGCAGGATGCTCAGGATCATCCCGACGGCGTTGTCATGGCCGCCGCCGTCGATCCGCGTGCACACCATCACCGCGAAAAACCAGGCCAGCCCGCGGATGAACAGGTCGTAGTAGCGGGGGATGGGCTGGCTGCGAATCCGCTCGAGGCCGCCGGCGGTGTTGGTCTGGGCGGTGTTGAGGTTGACCAGAACGGTGCGGCCCTGGGAGTCGAGCATCCCAGAGCGCGTCATCTGACCGAACTCGCCGCCCTGCCTGGCCAGCAGGTCACCGGAACTGGCCTCGGCCGGGTCCTCGGGAGTCAGCGCGGCCACCGCCGGGCCGGCTGACTCACCGCGCAGTTCGGCGGCCAGCTGCCAGGCCTGACGAACCTGCCGACGACGCACTCGATCGAGGACGACAGCCATCTCCGGGGTCTCGTTGTCCACCGCGGCGAGGGCGTTGTTGAGCGACCGGCCGTTGCCGATCACCACGCCCCACAGGGTGCGGGCCTCCCACCACCGGGCATAGGCGTTGCTGTTGCGAAAGCCGATGAAGATCGACACCACGATGCCCAGCAATGGAACCACCGTGGCGGCGCTCTGCACGGGCACCCTGTCGACCACCACCGCCATCACCGCCGCTACGACCAGAACACCCAGCAGGTCGTAGCGCAGCCGCCAGGCCACCGCCGCGACGGTGCGCAGCGGGCCTGCGTTCATGATCTGTCCGTCGGGGCCATCACCGGAGGATTCTCACACGGATGGTGCACTTTCGGGCCGTCCGGGGCGCCCACGTGACTCAGCCGCAACCTGCCGCGATGGAGATTCCTGCAGCAGTTTGGCTCCACCGGATTCAAATGCGCCAGGCCCCCCAGGGGCCTGCTGTGAAGGTTTTGGGCGCACGCCGCGGATCAGTTCCTACTCGGTCCTGCACCACAGGTCGCGGCGCTGATCCACGCTCCGGTCCGTCCGAGTCTCGCCGATGCCGGATGCCGCCGCACACCCTCAGAGCCTGCGCCGCCGGAGCCGCGGCACGACGCCGACCCGCCGAATCCGTGCCACGCTGAACCCCGTGATGAAGCTTCCGCGGCCCCACGGGTGTTGTCGGTCCTAGCCGACCGTCGCCCATCGCCGTCCCAGCTTCCCGGAGTACCGCCATGTCATTGTTCGCTACCCCTACCTCCCCACCTACCCGTGGTGTGTCGCCCACCAGACTGCGGCTAGCCGACTTGTTGTGCACCGCAGACCGCTACGCGGAGCACGTGATCGACGGTCGATTCGACCACCTACAGCCCGCCGGCGGACTGCCGACGGACTCCCGCTGGTACTCGCGGCTTCACGCTGACGACGAACTGGACGTGTGGCTCATCAGTTGGGTGCCCGGGCACACCACGGAACTTCACGATCACGGCGGATCGCTGGGTGCGCTGACGGTGATCACCGGCGCCCTCGACGAATTCCGCTGGAACGGAGTGGAACTCCTCAGGCGCCATCTCGATGCCGGTGACCAAGCAGCGTTCCCGCTCGGCTGGGTCCACGACGTCGGAGCAGCGGATGAACAGCCGACCCTGAGCGTCCACGCCTACTCGCCTCCGCTCACCGCGATGTCCTTCTACGAAGTGACCGCACGGCGGGGGCTGCGCCGAACCCGGACGGAACTGACCGCGCTGCCCGAAGCGGGCTGAGGTGGAGAGCCGTGTCGACCGTGCGCTCTACCAAGCCCGCAGCAGGCTTCAGCGGCTGTGCGCCGCTGAAGTGCCCGACGCTGTAGCCCGGGCGGCCATACTTGTCGACATCCGCCCCGCTGCCCAACGCGCCGCGGAAGGGGCCGTTGCCGGCGCACTGATCATCGAACGCAACGTGTTGGAGTGGCGCTGCGATCCAACGAGCGAAGCCCGTCTGCCGCAGGCGGTCGACGACGACGTCGAATGGGTGGTGATCTGTTCGCAGGGATACACATCCAGCCTTGCCGCCGCTGCACTTCACGACCTGGGCCTGCGCCGGGCAACGGACGTGGTGGGTGGCTTTCAGGAGATGGCGCGAACCGGTGTCCTTACCCACCTTGAACGTTCGGCCGCAGCGCTCCGTCTCGGGTGAGGATGGCAATAGTCGAACTCAGCTAGCCGCACAGAGCAGCCTGCTCATGAGACCTCGGCCGCCAACCGCTCAACGGTCTCCCTGATGAGCTCGGACACCTCGGTGTTCTCGCGGGGATGCCGGCCGCCGAGTGTCTTAATCGGCAGCGACAGCGTGATTGACTCGACGACCCGTGGGCCGGCGATGCCGAAGGATTTCCGCGTCTCGTCATGTGCCCAGGACCCGCCGTAGCGTCCCGCCGCGGCGCCGATAACGGCCAGCGGCTTGCCCTGGAGGTCACTGGCGCCGTAGGGCCGGGATAGCCAGTCGATCGCGTTCTTGAGTACCCCGGGAATGCTGCCGTTGTACTCCGGCGTGACAACCAAGGCAGCGTCGGCGGCAGCCGCCGCTGCGCGCAACGCGGCCACGGATTCCGGCGGCTGGGGGGTGTCGAGGTCTTCGTTGTAGAAGGGCAGTCGATCCAAGCCGTCATAGATCTGCAGCCGAACACCATCGGGGGCCACGTCGGCGGCCACCTCAGCAAGCTGACGATTGACTGAGCCTGCGCGCAGGCTTCCGACCAGGGTGAGAATTGTGAGTTCAGCCATGACCATCCTTCGGTAGTCGGCGTGACATTACCGTCAAACGTCGGCGATCATGTTTTGCTGCAAGTGATTTCATCGCACCGATACGATGATCCCGGCTTCACCGCGACTCCTACCGGAAACACCTCGGGCGAACCAGTGCGCGGGGTTTAAATCAGCGGTGGCCGAAATGGCAGGGCGGACCCCGTAATTCTTGTATGGTCGCGGTCATGCACCTGCATGCGACGTTGCGCTGTGCCCCCGCGCGCTGCATTTTCGCGGGTCGTTGTTGTTGTTGATTTCGCTGAAGCCCTAGTCTCGGCGCTCAGTTCCGCCACTGCATGCCGCCGTTACCCGCGCTTCTCAACGCGACCGACGAAAGATCGACAGATGTCATCTGTGCTCCTCGTGGAGATCGACCCCGACCGGACCGGGTTATGAGGTTGGGAGCGCGCGCGGGCGTGCTGTCGATCCTGGTGATGGTCATGACGCTGGTTTTTCCCGTCCCGGCGGGGGCTGACCAGTGCGCGCCGCCCGGTACGCAGTCGGCCAGTGCGCTGCCGACCAACCTCGCCGCTGCTGCCGCCGGTCCGGGGGAGGACAAGTACACCACCGCAACCACCGAGCCGTTGAGTTCGGTGAACCTTGGCGCGCTGGGACTGATCACGCCCGGGACGCTGACTGTGGGCACCCTGTCTGATGCGCCACCGAGTGTGTGTATCAATTCCCAGGGGCAGTTCACCGGCTTCGACAACGAGTTGCTGCGGGCGGTGGCCGACAAGATCGGTCTGAAGGTCAAGTTCGTCGGGACGGACTTCTCCGGGCTGCTCGCCCAAGTCGCAGGCCGCAGGTTCGACGTCGGATCTTCCTCGATCACCACCACCGATGCGCGCAGGCGCACAGTAGGTTTCACCAACGGCTACGACTTCGGATACTTCTCGCTGGTGGTGCCCTCCGGGTCCTCGATCACCGGATTCGGCCAACTACGGGCCGGTCAGCGCATCGGCGTCGTACAGGGCACCGTGCAGGAGTCCTACGTGGTCGACACCCTCGGCCTACAGCCGGTGAAGTTCCCCGACTACAACACCGTCTACGCCAGCCTCAAGAGCCGGCAGGTCGATGCCTGGGTGGCTCCCTCCCAGCAGGCGCAGGGCACGGTGCGCCCCGGCGACCCCGCCGTGATCATCGAAAACACCTTCAGCCTCGACAATTTCGTGGCCTACGCGGTTGCCCGAGAGAACACACCGCTCATCGACGCGCTCAATGCGGGTCTGGATGCCGCAATCGCCGACGGCACCTGGTCTCGGCTCTACTCCGACTGGGTTCCCCGCGCCTTGCCGCCAGGGTGGAAGCCGGGCTCCAAAGCCGCCCCGTTGCCGTCGCTCCCTGATTTCGCGGCCATTTCGGCCAGCACTCCGCCGGCGGCTGCCGGTACCGGTGCGGTGGCCACCAAATCGGTGCTCACCCAACTGCGCGAGTCCTTTCTGGACTGGGAGCTCTACAAGAAGGCGATCCCCGACCTGCTCACGACGGGACTGCCCAACACGCTCATCCTGACCATCAGCGCCAGCATCATCGGGCTGGCACTGGGCCTGGTGCTCGCCGTCGCCGGCATCTCCCGCTCCGCCTGGCTGCGCTGGCCGGCGCGGATCTACACCGACATCTTCCGGGGCCTTCCCGAGGTGGTGATCATCCTGATCATCGGTTTGGGCGTCGGTCCCATCGTCGGCGGACTGACCGGCAACAACCCCTACCCGCTCGGCATCGCCGCTCTTGGGCTGATGGCCGCCGCCTACATCGGCGAGATACTCCGGTCGGGGATCCAGAGTGTGGACCCCGGTCAGCTGGAGGCCTCCCGCGCACTGGGCTTCAGCTACCCGTCGTCGATGCGGCTGGTGGTCATACCCCAGGGCATCCGCCGGGTTCTGCCCGCCTTGATGAACCAGTTCATCTCGCTGCTGAAGGCATCCTCGTTGGTGTACTTCCTCGGACTGGTCGCCAGTCAGAGGGAACTGTTCCAGGTCGGACGTGACCTCAACGCGCAGACCGGGAACCTTTCCCCGTTGGTGGCCGCGGGCCTGTTTTATCTGGCGCTGACCGTTCCCCTCACCCATCTGGTCAACCGGATCGACGAACGACTTCGGCGCGGTAAGCCGGCCCAGTCCGAGGAGACGATCCCGCCGGCGACAACCCCGGAGATGGTGTGATGGCTGACTCCCGTGACCGGCCTGCCTCGGTGTCGCTGGCTGCCCGTGACATTCATCTGTCTTTCGGGTCCAACGCAGTGCTGCGGGGGGTGAATCTCGACGTTGATGCCGGGAGGACCGCGGCCATCATCGGACCATCCGGTTCAGGCAAGTCCACCCTGCTGCGCTGTCTCAACCGACTTTACGAACCTGATCGTGGAGACATCCTGCTCGACGGCCGCTCAGTGCTCGGCGATGACCCCGACCATCTGCGCCAGCGCATCGGCATGGTGTTCCAGCACTTCAATCTGTTTCCGCACAAGACCGTCCTGGACAATGTCACCCTGGGGCCGCGCAAGCTTCGCGGGCTGTCCGCCGACGAGGCCCGGGATCTGGCCCTGGAGCAGCTCGAGCGAGTGGGATTGCGCCACAAGGCCGATGTTCGTCCTGCGACGCTGTCCGGCGGTCAACAGCAGCGCGTCGCGATTGCCCGGGCGCTGGCGATGCAACCCGAGGTGATGTTCTTCGACGAGGCCACCTCCGCGTTGGATCCCGAATTGGTCAAGGGAATCCTGGCGCTGATCGCCGAACTGGGTTCGGACGGAATGACGATGGTCGCGGTCACCCACGAAATGGGCTTCGCGCGGTCAACGGCGGACTCGGTGGTGTTCATGGATCAGGGTGTGGTGGTGGAGTCCGGCCCGCCCGAACAGATCTTCACCGCCGCCGAAACCGAGCGCCTGCAGCGGTTCTTGTCTCAGGTGCTGTGATCCGCGGTGAGGCTCTCGGAGATGATGCAAGCGTCTGCTCGATCCACATCAACACTGAGCGCGGTCAGCGGACCTGGTAGATCCAGATCAGGCTGTTGGTGAGTTCGCCGGTCTCGGTCCACCGGTAGCGGCGGGCCACCCCCTGACCGTCGTAGCCGCGGGCGAAGGCCAGCAACGCCTCCCGGGTGAGGGCCCCGGAGTCGATGCCTTTGGCCAGGATGGTCGCCAGGTCGTACCCCTCGGCGCTGAACGCGCCCGGCTGCTGCCCGAATTTGGCGGCGTAGTCCCCGGCGAAGCTGTCGGTGGCCGGCCCGCACGGGCAGGACAGGACGGCGTCTTTGGAGGCCGAGCCGGCCTGCTTGACGAACTCCGGGTCCTTGCTGGCGTCCCCGCTGACGAACCTGCCGGTGAAGCCCTCGTCACGCAGCTGCGCAACGAGCAGGGCGGCTTCGGTGTAGTAGCCGCTGTAGAACACCGAATCCGGTGACTGTCCCTTGATCTGGGTCACTG
The DNA here is from genome assembly GCA_964483865.1 of uncultured Mycobacterium sp. Taxonomy (GTDB): domain Bacteria; phylum Actinomycetota; class Actinomycetes; order Mycobacteriales; family Mycobacteriaceae; genus Mycobacterium. Next base: position 7,814 of record CAZADG010000084.1, read on the forward strand.
CTGCGGAGAAATCCTTGTCGCCCTTCTTGACCGAGAGGGCGCAGGCCGGGTCGGCGACCGATCCGAGGGTGTCGCGCACGGCTTTCGCCAAGCCGGTTCCGTAGTCGGTGCTGTCGTCGACGACGCAGATCTTCGCGTCGCTGAGGGTGTTCTTGAGGTAGTTGGCCACCGAGGGGCCCTGGACGCCGTCGTTGGCCAGGCTCCGCAGGAAGGTTTTCCACCCTTGCTCGGAGAGGGTGACGTTGGTGGCCGTGGTGGCGGTGAGCAGGCCGGCCTGGTCAAACACCCCGCCGGTGGCTTTGGTTTCGCCGGAGAACGCCGGACCGATCAGGCCGATCACGGCTGCGTCGTCGATGATTTGCGGCGCGATCGCGGTCGCCTTCTGCGGGTCGCCCTCGGTGTCGAAGGTGCGCAGTGCGATCTGGCAGCCGGGGTTGGCGGCGTTGTGCTTGTCGAGCGCCAATTGCACGCCGTTGCGAATGTTGATGCCGAGTGCGGCGTCCGGGCCGGTGAGCGCTCCGGCCATGGCGATCGCCACCGGTGCGCAGGTGGCTGTGCCGTCTCCGGCCGGGTCGGCCGGTGCCGCGCCGGCCGGTGCCTTGACTTCCCTGCCGTCCAGATCGACCTGGAACTGCTCGACGATTCGCAGATCGGCCGGTGCGGCAACGTCACCGCCGGTCGAGGTGGGCTGGGTACAGCCGGCTAACCCGAGCGTCATGATCGCTGCGGAACCGGCCGCGACTGCGCCGCGCCTCCAGCGAATCGACATGTGCCACCTCCGATCTGCCCCGCAGAGACCGCCCGATAACCGCCGTAGATCGCGGCGGCGATCCGGCTAAGGCTAGCCCCACACCCCTAGTGGCGCTGCTGCGCAGAACCGGGGACTTGCCGTCGGCCTCGCTTGTCGTGGGTGGTCCTGAATGCCCTTGTGCCGACGACCTCCCCCGATCGGTGGACATGCGGATCGTCCGCACATGGGCCCGGCCGGACCACACGCGCGCGTCCAGGACTGAACCAGAGTTGTCATCAGCCGGCGCGAATGCCGCCAACGATGGGAGCCCCGACCGTGACCACCTCGACAGTCACCCACCTTCACCCGACCACCTCGCTGACGTCGGTGGCGGTCTACTGCTCCGCCAGCTCGGCGATCGCGTCTCACTTCGAAAATCCGGCCCGGGCTATCGGCGAGGCACTGGGGGAGAACGGCCTGCAGATGATCTTCGGCGGCGGCGCGGTCGGCCTGATGGGCGTCGCGGCCCGGGCCTGCAAGGCCCGCGGCGGCCGGGTCGTCGGCATCACCACCAGCAAGCTCGACGCGCTGGAGGGCGGCTGGGACGGCTGCGACGAGCTTCAGGTGGTGGAGGCGATGCCGGAGCGTCGCACCCGGATGATGGACCTCGCCGACGCCTTCGTGATCCTGCCCGGGGGCATGGGCACCTACGAGGAGTTCTTCGAGGTGGTGGTCGGCCGTCAACTGGGCGATCACTCCAAGCCCATTGTCATCGTCAACCACGACGGCTTCTATGGACCGATGATCGCCATGATCGAGCACGGGATCGCCCACAAATTCATCGCCCCCGCCATCCGCGAGGCCCTCGTCGTGGTGGAGGACGCCGCCGACGCCCTGCCGGCGTTGCTGGCCCACCGGCCCCGCGAGCACAACCCGGCCGAGTTTCTCTACTTGCCCGACGAGCCCGCCGCCGACCAGCTCGACCGGGCGTCATGAGACCGGCGCCCGAGTTGACCATCCGGCTCGCGGGTCCCGACGACATCGCCGCGTTGATGGACTTGGAACGCCGCTACTACATCGGCAACCTCGACCCAGGCGAGCGCGCCGACGGCTTTCTGTCGATCCTGCACAGCGCGCAGTGGTTCATCGACACCGTTCGCGCCGGCGGTATCCATGTCGCCGAGTCCGACGGTGCCGTCGGGGGTTTCATCGCCATCACCCCGGGGCCGGCGCGAATCGACCCCCGGGTGGGCCCGATCATCCGGGCGGTCGTGGAGTTGGCCGAGGTGCTGGAATTCCGCGGCGTCCCCATCGCCCGCCAACGCTGGGCCTTCCGCGGCCCAGTCCTCATCGACAGTGCCCTGCGCGGTAAGGGCGTGTACACGGCGTTCAACGACGTCACCCGGGCGGCCTACCGCGACCGGTACGAGTTGGGCGTACTGTTCGTCGCCGCGGACAACGCGCGCTCGCTGCACACCACGACCACCAAACTCGGGGCCCAGGTGCTGGCGGAATTCGAGGCCGACGGCCGCCGCTACCACCTCCTGGCCTATCCCTTCGACGACCACGACGGAAGCACCGAGCCATGATCGACTGGACGCGGACACCCGTCGCCGTCGACGGCCACCGGGTGATGACCTACACCGCCGGCACCGGGCCGCGCACCGTGCTGATGGTCCACGGCGGACCGGGTTGCCCGTCGCGCTATCTGCGCGACAGCCACGAGTCCCTCGTCGAACGCGGTGTACGCCTGGTGACCTGGGATCAACTGGGCTGCGGGGAGTCCGACCGACCGGAGGATCCGGGCCCCCAGGATCCAGCCCTGTGGACCATCGACCGGTACGTCACCGAGATGGAGACCGTCCGCGCCACCCTGGATCTCGGGGTCGTCGACGTTCTGGGTCAGTCCTGGGGTGGAGTACTGGGCCTGGAATACGTTCTGCGCCGCCCCGATAACGTCAGGTCCTTCATCGCGGCCGATACCGCCTTCGACCTGCCGCGGATGCATCGCGGGTTCGACCGCAAGAAGGACGCCCTCGGGGCGGAGACGGTGACCATGATGGCCCGGCACGAGGCCGAGGGCACCACCGCCCACCCCGAGTACCAGGCTGCGGTGACCCTGCTGATGCACCGGCACCTGTGCCGGATCTACCCGTGGCCGGAGTCGCTGCAGTGGTGCATGAACAACATCGGCGAGGACGTCTTCGCGGCGATGTTCGGCCCGTACTTCTTTCAGTGCACCGGGACGCTGCGCACCTGGGATCGGATGGATGCGCTGTCGGGGATCACCACGCCGGTGTTGCTCGTGCATGGTGAGCACGACTACATCGTCCCCGAACTGGCCGCGATGGCCCGCGACCGCCTTCCGAACGGCGAACTGGCCTTCTTCCCGGGCTGCTCGCACATGCCGTTCTTCGAAGCGCCCCAGCGCTACCTCGACACCGTCGCCGAATTCCTTCAGCGGTGTTGACCGGTATGCCCACCGCCGAAGGGAAACGACTGGTAGCCACCCTGAGCGTGGTGGTGCTGACCGTCGCATTTCTGCAGACCGTGGTCGTCCCGGTGCTGGGCGCGATCGCAACCCAGCTGCATGAGCCGGCCGCCTCGGTCAGCTGGGTGGTGACCGCGAACCTGTTGGCGGCCGCAGCGGCGACCCCCTTGATCGGCCGGCTGGCCGACCTGCGCAGCAAGAAGCGAGTGCTGCTGGGCGTGCTGGCGATGATCCTCGGCGGCTCGCTACTCGCCGCGACGACGTCGACCCTTCCCCTGCTGCTGCTCGGACGGATGCTGCAGGGCAGCGCGTTCGCGCTGTATCCGGTGGCGGTGTCCATTCTGCGTGACGAGCTCCCGCCGGAGCGGTTGGCGCGATCGATCACCGCGCTGTCGGCGATGCTCGGTCTCGGAGGCGTGCTCGGTCTGGTGGTCACCGGGGTATTGATGACCGATGGCGCGGGCTACCAACGGGTCTTCTGGTTGTGCACGCTGTTCACCGCCGCAGTGCTGGTCGCCGTGTGGGCGGTGGTGCCCGACCGGCCGCGCCGGGTACGGGCGGACGTCGACTGGCTCGGCGGTTTCGGGCTGGCCGTGGGCCTGACGGCCGTGCTGCTGGCGATCACCCAGGGTTCCCGGTGGGGCTGGACATCTCCGGCGACCCTCGCCACAGCGGCGTCGGGAGTGATCGCGCTCGGCTGCTGGTGGTCGTGGAGCCGGCGCTGCGCGAATCCCCTTGTCTCCATTCCGATGTTGAGCCGACGGCCCGTCCTGCTGGCCAACCTGGCGACCTTTCTGGTCGGCATGGGCCTGTACTTCTGGTTCCTCGGAACCGTCGGATTCGTGGAGACCCCGGTTCGCAGCGGGTACGGGTTCGGGTCCAGTGTCCGCGATGCGAGCATCGAATTCGTTCTTCCGGGCTTCATCGCGGGGGTGGTCGTCGCGTTGTTCGCAGGCCGCTACATCGAGCGGTTCGGGCCGCGCATGGTCTTCGCGGCGGGGGCGGCGGCCGGTGCATTCGGCTTCACGTCGCTGCTGCTCTGGCATTCGGCCCCATGGCAGGTTATCGCCGCGGGATTGCTGATCAACGCCTACATCAGTCTCAGTTACGCCGCGCTGCCGATCATGGTCATCGCAGAAGTCGCCGACGGCGAGACCGGGATCGCCACCAGTCTCAACGCCATCTTCCGGCTGGTCGGCTCGGCCGCTGGCGCGGCGCTGTTCGGCGCGCTGGAGAGTCCGGGGGCCGATGGCCGCGTCCCGGAAAGTGCGTTCGGCATCGTCTTCGCCCTCGGCGCGGTCACCGCGGTGGTGGCGGTCCTGCTGGCGGTTCGACGCCGCCAGCCGAGCTGAGATCGAACCCGCGGCAATCGCTGGCGTTGGCACAGCGACGCCTCCACCGCGCAGGTGCGTGAGCTGCGTGGGCCACTGAGCCCACAACGGGCGCCTACCGGCGTTCACCACCCGACCACGCCGCCCCGATGGCGTCGGCGGCGCGGATGGCGTCGGCCACCATCTGCGGGGTGACGGCGAACGGCTCGTTGTGGATCGTCTCGCCCTCGTTGGTCGCCCGCATCGAAATACGGTGCAGCATCTCGTCGTCGAGGTCCGCCAGGCCGATCTGGGCCAGGGTGACCGGCAGACCGACGGTGGTCGCGAATTCCAGCACCGGATCCAGAACGGTCCGCGGCTGGCCCTCCAGGACGAGTTGTGCCAGCAACCCGAACGACACCTTCTCCCCGTGCAGGAAGTCGCGGGTCTGCGGTGCCGTGGTCAACCCGTTATGGATGGCGTGCGCGGCGGCCAGCCCGGAGGACTCGAAGCCCAGACCCGACAGCAGTGTGTTGGCCTCGACCAGACGCTCCAGCGCCGGG
>CAZADG010000085.1:0-12789 GCA_964483865.1 uncultured Mycobacterium sp.
TCACCGATGAAGGCGGGGTCGCTGACGATCGCCCGGTGGAACGGGATGACGGTGGCCAGGCCTTCGACGTGGAACTCGTCCAGGGCGCGGCGAGCCCGCTGCAACGCCTCGGCGCGGGTGGCGCCGGTGACGATGAGCTTGGCGAGCATCGAGTCGAACTGGCCGCCGATCACTGAGCCGCTGACCACGCCGGAGTCCAACCGGACACCGGGTCCGGTGGGCGGGTCGAAGCGATTGACCGGACCGGGGGCGGGCAGGAATCCACGGCCGGCGTCCTCGCCGTTGATCCGGAATTCGATCGAATGACCCCGTGGCGCAGGGTCTTCGGTGATGTCCAGCTTCTCGCCGTTGGCGATGCGGAACTGCTCGCGCACCAGATCGATGCCGGAGGTCTCCTCGGTGACCGGGTGCTCCACCTGCAGGCGGGTGTTGACTTCCAGGAAGGAGATCAGCCCGTCCTGGCCCACCAGGTATTCGACGGTGCCCGCGCCGTAGTAGCCGGCCTCCTTGCAGATGCGCTTGGCCGACTCGTGGATCTCCTTGCGCTGGGCATCGGTGAGGAACGGCGCCGGCGCCTCCTCGACCAGCTTCTGGAACCGGCGCTGCAGCGAGCAGTCGCGCGTGCCGGCGACGACGACGTTGCCGTGCTGGTCGGCGATCACCTGCGCCTCGACGTGGCGCGGCTTGTCCAGGTAACGCTCGACGAAGCATTCGCCGCGGCCGAACGCTGCCACGGCCTCGCGGGTGGCCGAGTCGAACAGTTCCGGGATCTCCTCGAGGGTGCGGGCCACCTTCATGCCGCGCCCACCGCCGCCGAAAGCGGCTTTGATGGCGACCGGGACGCCGTACTCACGGGCGAAGGCGACGACCTCGTCGGCGTCCTTGACCGGGTCGGGTGTGCCCGGCACCAGCGGGGCCTGGGCGCGGGCGGCGATGTGCCGCGCGGTGACCTTGTCGCCGAGGTCGCGGATGGCCTGCGGGCTGGGGCCGATCCAGATCAGCCCGGCGTCGATGACCGCCTGCGCGAAATCGGCGTTCTCGGAGAGGAATCCGTAGCCGGGGTGGATGGCGTTGGCGCCCGACTTGGCGGCGGCGTCGAGGATCTTGCCGAAGTCCAGGTAGGACTCCGCCGAGGTCTGCCCGCCGAGGGCGAACGCCTCGTCGGCCAGGTGCACGTGCGGGGCGTCGGCGTCCGGTTCGGCGTAGACCGCGACGCTGGCCAGACCGGCGTCCTTGGCCGCTCGGATCACCCGGACCGCGATTTCACCGCGGTTGGCGACGAGGACCTTGGAAATGGTCTGACTGGGCACGCGCGCCTCCTGCTCGGACTGCTGCTCGACTCTAAGAACCGGTTTAAAAAATATGGCTCGCAGGCAGTCTAGAGCGTCGCGACACCCGGGATGCGAGGGAGGCTATTTCCCAACTTTTGTCGCACACGTGTTCTATGATCGTACGCATGTTCGATACATTGAATGGGACTGAATTGAAGGCCGTGATCGCCGAGGCGCAGCGGACCGAGCGGATCGCGGTCGCCCGCAGGGTGCTGGCGGCGGGCCAGCTGTACAGGCTGATGGGCCCCGCCGGGCGGGACGCCGCGACGGCCAGGATCGCCACCGAACTCGGCATCAGCCGTGGGCGGGCTTTCGCGCAGATGCGGTGTGGCCAGCAGTTGCTTGATCGGCTGCCGGTCTTCGCCGAGGTCTTCGCCGCGGGCGAGGTCGAGTTGCGGGTCGCCGCGGCGGCGGTGTTCTGCACCCAGCTGATCACCGATGCCGAAGTTCTGGCGTTCGTCGACCAGAAGCTGGCCCGCCGTGCGCCCGGGTGGAACCCGCTGTCTCGGGAGCAGATCACCGAACTTGTCGAAGGGCATATCGCGGCGGCCCCGGTTAGGGCGCCCGCAACCGCCGCTTGATCCGGGTGAGCATCGCCGACATGCCGCGCAGCCGCAGCGGGCTGATCAGCTTCGCGAGGCCGAGGTCGGCGTAGAAATCATCGGGCACCGCGAGGATAGCGTCGGCGGGCTGGCCGTCGAGGCCGGCGGCCAGTATGGAGGCGAACCCGCGGGTGGTCGGCGCCTCGGCCGGTGCGCTGAAGTACAGACGCACCCGCTCGCGGTCGCCGGCGTCGACATGCAGGAACAATGGGGACTGGCATTCCGGAACGGGCTCCATCGCCGCCTCTTCGAGGTCGGCAGGCAGCGGCGGCAACTCGTTGGCGAACTCCAGCAACAGCGCCAGTTTGTCCTGGCCGCTGACCTCGCCGAAGTCCGAGACCACCTCGGCCAACGGCGCCGGCATGCTCATGCTGACCCGGGTTCTTCCCCGGTCACCACCGGCACGCGGACGGTGTTGCCCCACTCCGTCCACGACCCGTCGTAGTTGCGCACCCCCTCGATGCCGAGCAGATGCGTGAGGACGAACCAGGTGTGGCTGGAACGCTCGCCGATCCGGCAGTAGGCGATAGTGCCTGGCCCGGTGCCATCCCCAGGCTTGACGAAGGAGTACACCTCCTCCAGTTCCGCACGCTTGCGGAAGCGGCCGGACTCGTCGGCGGCCTTGGCCCACGGCACCGACACCGCGGTGGGGATGTGGCCGCCGCGCAGCGCCCCTTCTTCCGGGTAGTCCGGCATGTGGGTGCGCTCGCCGGTGTACTCCTGCGGTGAACGGACGTCGATCAGGGTGGCTTTGCCCTGAGGAGCTTTCAACGCGGCCAGGACGTCATCCCGGTAGGCGCGGATGGGGGCGTCGTTGCGCTCGACGACGGGGTAGCCGGTGCCGGCCCGATCGGGCACGTCCAGCGTGGTGTCCCGACCTTCTGCCAGCCACAGGTCCCGACCGCCGTTGAGCAGGCGGACGTCCGGGTGTCCGAACAGGGTGAACACCCACAGCGCATAGGCGGCCCACCAGTTGCTCTTGTCGCCGTAGATCACCACGGTGTCATCGCGTGATATGCCCTTGCGGTTCATCAGATCGGCGAACTGCTCACCGTCGATGTAGTCCCGCACATGTGGGTCGTTGAGGTCGGTGTGCCAGTCGATCTTCACCGCGCCCGGGATGTGCCCGACGTCGTAGAGCAGGACGTCCTCATCGGACTCGACCACCACCAGGCCGGGATTCAGCAGGTGTTCGGAAAGCCAGTCGCCGGTCACCAGGCGTTCGGGGTGGGCATATTCCTGCAGTGCCGGGCTGGGATCGGGAGGTAGGGCCACGGCGGAATCCTACCGACGCGCGAGGTTCGTCTGCCAGAGCTCGCCGATTGCCAGTCCGACGCTCTCGAAAAGCCGGCGGGTGGCGGCCAGGCCGATGCCCACCACGTTGGAGGGGTCGCCGTCGATGCCGTCGATGAACCAACCGCCCAACCCGTCGAGGGTGAAAGCCCCTGCGACACCGAGGGGTTCGCCGCTGGCGATGTAGGCATCGAGTTCGGTGTCGGTGGGGACCCCGAATCGCACGGTGGTGACCTCGGCGGCGGTCGCGCGCGCCACCACCTCGCCATCATGCATCCGCAGCACGCAGTGCCCGGTGAACAGCCGGCCTTCCCGCCCCGCCATCGACTGCCAACGCCGGCGGGCCTCCGCCGGCGTGCCGGGTTTGCCGCACAACTGCCCGCCTACGTAGAGCATCGAGTCGCACCCGATGACGACGCAGTCGGCGGTGGTCTGTGCGTTCAGTCCGCTTCGCACGGCGTCGGCTTTGGCTTCGGCGAGCGCGTTGACGACCGTGGCCGGTTCGGCGTCGGCGCCGAGCCGCCCGATGACGGCGTCCTCATCGACACCGGAGACCGCGACGAGTGGATCGATCCCGGCGCTGCGCAGCACCCGCAACCGGCCGGTGGAAGCCGAGCCCAGCACGACCCGGGTCATCGCGCGGCGCTCATCGCCGCATATGCGTGCGCTCCAGCAGGGTGACACGCTGCCAGCTGCTGACGTCGTAGCGCAGCTTGTCCACCGGATGGCCCCAGAGGTTGAGTTCTTGGGGGCCGGGTGCTGACGCCCCGCCCGCAGCCGCCGCCAGGACGGTGACCACGGCGGCCAACTCCTCGTCGGTGGGCTGACCCTTGAGTACCCGGATCTCGGGGATTCCGTGTTCGGGCTCGTTGATGGTCAGCTGATGCGGGTCGCTGACTTCGGTGATGTCGTCGTGTCTCACTGACCCTCCCGGGTGGTGTTGAGGGGGTGGCTACAGCGGGATGTTCCCGTGCTTCTTGGGTGGGGTCTGAACGATCTTGCGCTCCAGCAGTCGAAGGGAGCGTGCGATGTAGCCGCGGGTGTGCGACGGCGGGATGACGGCGTCAACGAACCCGCGCTCGGCGGCGACGTACGGGTTCACCAGGGTGTCCTCATAGTCACGCTGCAATTCCAGTCGCAGCGCCTCGACGTCCTCGCCCTTGCCTGCGGCGTCCTTGAGTTCCTTGCGGTAGACGAAGCCGACGGCGCCGGCAGCGCCCATCACCGCGATCTGGGCGGTCGGCCAGGCCACGTTGACGTCGCATCCCATGTCTTTGGAGCCCATCACGCAGTACGCCCCGCCGTAGGCCTTACGGGTGATGACGGTGATCTTGGCGACGGTGGCCTCGCCGTAGGCGTAGAGCAGCTTGGCGCCGCGCCGGATGATGCCGTTGTACTCCTGGTCGGTCCCCGGCAGGAAGCCGGGAACGTCGACCAGCATGATGATCGGGATGTTGAAGCAGTCGCAGGTGCGAATGAACCGGGCGGCCTTCTCCGAGGCGTTGATGTCGAGGCATCCGGCGAACTGGGTCGGCTGATTCGCCACGATGCCCACCGGCCGGCCGTCCACTCGGCCGAACCCGACCAGGATGTTGCCCGCGTAGCCCGCCTGGACTTCCAGGAACTCCTCGTCGTCGAGGATCCGGGTGATCACCTCGTGCATGTCGTAGGGCTGGTTCGGGGAATCCGGGATCAGGGTGTCCAGTTCGAGGTCCTCGTCGGTGAGGTTGTCCTCGATCGCGCCCGGGTGCGGCGGTGCCGGATAACGCGGCGGTTCTGCGTAGTTGTTGGGCGGCAGGAAGCTCAGCAGGTCCCGGACGTAGTCGAAGGCGTCCTGCTCGCCGGAGGCGACGTAGTGCGCGGTGCCGGACTTGCCCATATGGGTGTGGGCGCCGCCGAGTTCCTCCATGGTGACGTCCTCGCCGGTGACGGTCTTGATGACGTCGGGTCCGGTGATGAACATCTGGCTGGTCTGGTCGACCATGATCACGAAGTCGGTCAGCGCGGGCGAGTAGACGTGCCCGCCGGCGGCCGCGCCCATGATGAGCGAGATCTGCGGGATCACCCCGGATGCCTTGATGTTGTTGTGGAAGATCCGGCTGTAGAGGCCGAGTGAGACCACGCCTTCCTGGATGCGGGCGCCGGCGCCGTCGTTGATACCGATCAGCGGTCGGCCGGTCTTGACGGCCAGTTCCTGAACCTTGACGATCTTCTCGCCGTAGACCTCGCCGAGGCTGCCGCCGAACACGGTGGCGTCCTGGCTGAAGATGCAGACCTCGCGGCCGTCGATGGTGCCGTATCCGGTAACGACGCCGTCACCGACGGGCCGGTTCTCTTGCAGGTTGAAGGTGGTCGCGCGGTGGCGGGCCAGCGCGTCGAGTTCAACGAAGGAGTCCTCGTCGAGCAGGGCCAGAATCCGCTCGCGGGCGGTGAGCTTGCCTTTGGCGTGGGTTTTCTCGACGGCAGCCTCACCGACCGGATGCAGAGTCTCCTCCGCGCGCTTGCGCAGATCGGCCAGCTTGCCAGCCGTTGTGTGGATATCCGCGTGGGTGTCGGAGTCGGTCGTCGTCATGGGTGACGATGGTAGCCGCCATCTATTCGCGGACGACGAGCACCGTTTCCAGCATCGGGTCGCCGCAGTAGGCGATCCGGGTCCCGCTCACGGCTTCGGCCTGCAGAGCCGCCAGCGTGGCGGCGTTGATCCGCTCACCCGGTGCCAGTGCAGGCACGCCCGGTGGATACGGCACCGCGGTCTCGGCGGCGATCCGTCCGACCGCCTCGGCTGCGGGCACCCGCTCGTGGTCGGCGAAGAAGGCGTCCCGCGGGGTCATCGCGGTGTCCGGCTCCAGCGTCCAGGCGGTGATCGGAACCAGTGCGCGGGGCTCCCCGCGGTGCCGCTCGAGGGCGTCGATGATCTCGGTGACCAGGAAGTCGACGGTCTCCTCGGTGTCGCCCATGGTGATGACGGGGGCGAATGTGTCGCGGTCGGCGTATTCAAGTTGCAGGCCGCGCTGCTCGAGCTCGTCGGCGACGACCTGCCCGTCAGCCCCGGTTCCGGTGAGGGTGAGCACGATCTTGGTGGGGTCGTGCATGAACAGGGCCGGGGAGCGGTCTGCGATCTCCAGGCCTACGACACCGAGGCCGGGTACCTGGCGGAAACGGTCCCTCGCCTGGTTAGCCAGCCGGATCGCCCGGCCCAGCAGTTCCTCGCCGCGTTCGGCGAGCAGGTTGCGGGTCAGGTCGATGCTGGCGAAGATCGCGCCGGACGGACTGGTGGTGTGCAGCCCTTCGAAGGCCGCCTCGAGGCGTTCGAGGTCGATGCGGGCGCCCTGGGCCAGCACCATCGAGGACTGGGTGAACCCGGTGACCTGCTTGTGAATGCTGGTGACCAGGATGTCGGCGCCGGCCGCGATGGCGTGCGGGGGTAGATCGGGGTGGAAACCCAGATGGGCGCCCCAGGCGGAGTCGACGGCCAGCGGAATGCCGTGGGCGTGTGCGAGCTCGGAGTGGGCGGCGACATCCGACACTCCTCCGACGTAGCTGGGCTCCACCAGCAGCACGGCTTTGGCGTCGGGGTGCTCGCGGAGCGCCTCGGCAACCCGCTGCACCGGCATTCCCGCAGTCAGGCCGGTCTGCTCGTCGATGTCGGGTCGGATCCATACCGGCACCAGGCCGGCAAGCACCAACCCGAAGAACACCGATTTGTGGATCGTGCGGGCGACGACGACCTTGTCGCCAGGCTTGCCCAGCGACAGGCAGATCGCCTCGTTGCCGTGGGTGGAACCCTGCACCGAGAATCCGCACCAGTCCGCCCCCCAGAGTTCGCCGGCGAGGCGCTCTGCGGTCGCCAGCCGACGGGTCGACACCCGCCTGTTCTCCACGCCCAGGTAATGCGGGACGTCGAGGGCTAGGAACTCGTCGATCAGTTCCGGGTTGTATTTGTGGCCGGGGGTGCAAAACGGCGTTCCGGGATTGGCGAGGAAACGCTGATAGGCGTCATACAGCGGAGTTTCAGCTGCGCCGTCAGCGGACACAGTGGTATGAGAACACACCATGGGTTATCCGGAGAGCGTATTAGCCGCCGACGAACGGGTGGTACTACACCGTCACCCGCACTGGAAACGTCTCATCTGGCCGGTGCTCGCATTGCTGTTGTGCACGGCCGCTGCATCATTCGCCGCCGCGGTTGTCAGCCGCACAGACTGGGATCCGCGGGCCCGGCAGGTGGTCTCGGCGGTCATCGGCGGGCTCTGGCTGCTGCTGGTCCTCTGGCTGACGGTGCGACCCTTCCTTGCCTGGAAGACAACGCATTTCGTGGTGACAGACCGCCGGGTCATGTACCGTCACGGGCTGCTGACCCGGGCGGGTATCGACATACCGTTGGCCCGCATCAACAGCGTCGAGTTCCGCCACGGCGTGATCGACCGGATTGCCCGGACCGGCACCCTGGTCATCGAGTCGGCGTCGCAGGACCCGTTGGAGTTCAACGACATTCCACAGGTGGAGTACGTCCACTCGCTGATCTACCACGAGGTCTTCGACAACGAGGACGGATGGACCGCAGAGCGGCGGCCCGACGAAGGTTAGGCGGCAGGCGGATTCCGGCGACCGCGCAGGGGCGTCACCACCGAGCGCCGGGTTTCGCGGGCTTCGATCTCGTCCTCGAGTGCCTCCACGATGCCGCCGGCGGTCAGGGTGGACTCCAGCGCACGGTCGGGGTCTGCGCCCAACTGGTCTGGGAACACCCAGCGTCGGAACGCCCAGAACCGGAACGCCATCTGCAGCAGGTTGCCGATGACGTAGGCCGACAGGAAGTCGGCGATGTTCTCGACCGCCAGGGACACGTGCGGAGTCTGCAGGTGCAGGGCGTAGCGGGAGAACCAGAGCGGGACCATGGCCAGTATCACGCCCACACCGCTCACGCCGAAGAACAGCAAAGCCTCGTGGTGGCGTTCGCGGCCTCCGCGGTCCCGGAAGCTCCACTCCCGGTTGAGGATGTAGGAGGCGATGACCGCGACGATCCCGGCGATCACCTTGGCGGTGACCGGCTTGGGCTCGAGGATGGTGAGCTTGAGGGTGTAGAAGATCGCCGAGTCGATGACGAAGGTCGTCGCTCCGACAATCGCGAACTTGATCAGCTCGTGATGCCGCTCGGCGAAGGGCCGGATCGGCCCGGGCAGCCGGGCGATCGTGGCGTCTGCGAAGGACATAGCGGCCGATTCTACGGAAGAAGGCCCTGTCGGGAGTAGCTCCGCAGGTCACCGCCTCCTAAACCGGCGCCCGTACCGGCATGCCACCATGATTGACGTGCCGAACGGACCTGTGGTGGCGATGGTGGGCGGCGGGCAGTTGGCCAGGATGACCCACCAGGCCGCGATCCCGCTCGGTCAGACCCTGCGCGTGCTGGCGGTCAGCCCCGACGACCCGGCCGCTCAGGTGAGCCCCGACGTGGTGATCGGCTCGCACACCGATCTGGATGCGCTGCGACGTGCCGCGACCGGCGCCACCGCGCTGACCTTCGATCACGAGCACGTGCCCACCGATCTGCTGCACACTCTGGTCGCTGAGGGCGTGGCGGTACTGCCGCCGCCGGATGCTCTGGTGTGCGCCCAGGACAAGCTGGTGATGCGACGTCGGTTGTCGGAGCTCGGCGCGCCGGTGCCGCGCTTCCGTGCGGTGACCGTGGTGGACGATGTCGACGCCTTCGCCGCCGAGATATCCGGCGGAGCGGCGGGCGGCTCAACGGCGGGCGGCCTGGTGGTCAAGACGGTCCGCGGCGGCTACGACGGCCGCGGGGTGGTCCTGGCCGACGATATCGGCGAGGCGCGCGAGGCGGTGGCGGGATATCTGGCCTCAGGTGTGCCGGTGCTGCTGGAGGAGCGGGTCCCGATGCGCCGCGAACTGGCGGCGCTGGTTGCCCGATCCCCTTTCGGTCAGGGGGCGTCCTGGCCGGTGGTGGAAACCGTTCAGCGGCAGGGGATTTGTGTCACCGTGCTCGCACCGGCACCTGGACTGCCCGAGGATGTGGCTGCTGCAGCCGAGCGACTTGCGCTGCGGATCGCCGACGAACTCGGGGTGGTCGGGGTGCTGGCCGTCGAGTTGTTCGAGACCGTCGAGGGTGCGCTACTGGTCAACGAACTGGCCATGCGGCCGCACAATTCCGGGCACTGGACCCAGAACGGTTCGGTGACAAGCCAGTTCGAGCAGCACCTGCGCGCGGTGCTGGACTACCCGCTGGGCGACACCCGGCCGCTGGCCCCGGTGACGGTGATGGCCAACGTGCTCGGCGCCGAGCAGGCGCCCCAGATGGCGATGGACGAACGGATCCACCATCTGTTCGGTCGCATCCCCGACGCGCATGTGCACCTCTACGGCAAACAGGAACGTCCGGGCCGCAAGATCGGACACGTCAACGTGCTCGGCGACGACGTGGAATCGGTGCGAGAACGCGCCGAACGGGCGGCACACTGGCTGTCGCATGCTGTTTGGACGGATGGCGCGTCGTGACGATACGGAGCGCAGCGACGAGCCGCGGCGCAGGCGAGGAGGAGCGGCGCAATGGATGTGAGTAGACATGAGTAATCAGCCGCGGGTCGGCGTGATCATGGGAAGCGACAGCGATTGGCCGGTGATGCAGGCCGCCGCCGAGGCGCTGGCCGAGTTCGACCTGCCCTTCGAGGTCGGTGTGGTCTCGGCCCACCGCACCCCGGGACGGATGCTGGAGTACGCCCGCACCGCGGCCGGCCGCGGTATCGAGGTGATCATCGCCGGTGCGGGCGGGGCAGCCCACCTGCCGGGGATGGTGGCTTCGGCCACCCCGCTGCCGGTGATCGGCGTGCCCGTCCCGCTGGCCACGTTGGACGGCATGGACTCGCTGCTGTCGATCGTGCAGATGCCGGCCGGGGTGCCGGTGGCGTGCGTATCCATTGGCGGGGCCCGCAATGCCGGTTTGCTGGCGGTGCGGATCCTGGCGTCCTCCGATCCGGCGCTGCGGGAACGGATGGCGGACTTCCAGGCCGACCTCGAGTCGCAGGTGCTGGCCAAGGATCGTGCGCTTCAAGAGCGATTGTTGGGTGAGTGAGACCTAGCGGTAAAGTCACCAGCATGGCTGGTAATCCCTCTTTCGACGTGTTCCAGTTGCCCGAGGAGCACGAGGAACTGCGCACGGCGATCCGTGCCCTGTGCGACAAGGAGATCGCCCCGTACGCGGCGGCGGTCGACGAGGATGCGCGCTTTCCCCAGGAAGCCCTCGACGCGCTGAACGCGTCGGGCTTCAACGCGGTGCACGTGCCCGAGGAGTTCGGTGGCCAGGGGGCGGACTCGGTGGCCGCCTGCATCGTCATCGAAGAGGTCGCCCGGGTTGACGCGTCGGCCTCGCTGATCCCCGCGGTCAACAAACTGGGCACGATGGGCCTGATTCTGCGCGGCTCCGACGAACTCAAGAAGAAGGTGCTGCCCGAGATCGCCGAGGGCACGATGGCCTCCTATGCGCTCTCCGAGCGCGAAGCCGGCAGCGACGCCGCCGCCATGCGGACCCGCGCCAAAGCCGACGGCGACGACTGGGTCCTCAACGGTTCCAAGTGCTGGATCACCAACGGTGGCAAGTCAAGCTGGTACACCGTGATGGCGGTGACCGACCCGGACAAGGGCGCCAACGGCATCTCTGCGTTCATGGTTCACCTCGATGACGAGGGCTTCACCGTCGGACCCAAGGAGCGCAAGCTCGGGATCAAGGGGTCACCCACCACCGAGTTGTACTTCGAGAACTGCCGTATTCCCGGTGACCGGATCATCGGCGAGCCGGGCACCGGCTTCAAGACGGCGCTGGCCACTCTCGATCACACCCGTCCCACCATCGGCGCCCAGGCGGTCGGTATCGCGCAGGGTGCGCTGGAGGCCGCGATCGCCTACGCCAAGGACCGCAAGCAGTTCGGCCGTCCGATCGCCGACAATCAGGGGCTTCAGTTCATGCTCGCCGATATGGCGATGAAGGTGGAGGCCGCGCGACTGATGGTCTACTCGGCCGCCGCCCGCGCCGAGCGTGCCGAGCCGGACCTCGGATTCATCTCGGCGGCATCCAAATGCTTCGCCTCCGATGTGGCGATGGAGGTGACCACCGACGCGGTTCAGATCCTCGGTGGCGCCGGCTACACCATCGACTTCCCGGTGGAGCGGATGATGCGTGACGCCAAGATCACCCAGATCTACGAGGGCACCAACCAGATTCAGCGGGTCGTGATGTCCCGCGCGCTGCTGCGCTGATCAATCCGCGGCCGGACGCAGGTGAGTGACATCACCTGCGGTCACCGCGACCGTCTGTTCGCCGGTGTCGATCAGCAATTGGCCGAGGTCACCGATACCGGTTGCCAAGCCGACGATTTCGCGGTCGCCGGGCATCAACGCCCGGACCCTCTTCCCCAGGGTGAGGCTGTGTCGCCGGTACCCTTCGACCAGTGACGGGTCCGGTCCGCCGAGCGCCTTCCAGCGGTCGATGCGCTCGCTCAGTTCGGCCAGGATGCTGCCCAGCAGCGCGCTGCGGTCCAGCATCGTTGAGCCCAGCATCAGCAGGGAGGTGGCGCGCGGGTCGGGTGCCTGTTCTGCGGTGAGAGTGACGTTGAGGCCGAGTCCGACCACGATCACCTGGGCGGCCATTTCGGCGAGGATGCCGCCGAGTTTTCCCTCGCCGACCTGAATATCGTTGGGCCACTTCAATCCCGGCTTCAGTCCGGTGGTCGCGTGCACGGCCTCGACCACCGCGACCCCGGTCAGCAGAGGCAGCCAGCCCCAGGCCGCGGGCTGCAGAGTGCCGGCGTCGACCCCGACCGACAGCGCGATCTGCGACCGCGCGGGGGTGGACCAGGTGCGGCCCTGACGGCCCCGGCCCGCGCTCTGGTGTTCGGCGACCAGGACCAGACCCTCGATGTCCTCTCCGGCGCTGTGGCGGGCCAGCAGGTCGGCGTTGGTCGACCCGGTGGACTCCACGATTTCCAGCCTGCGCAGCACCCGGTCCGGTCCGAACAGATCACGGCGTACGCCGTCGACGTCCAGGGCTGCGCGTCGGGGTAGTTCGCTCATGGCCTCGACCCTATGTTCCGCAGAAAACCTGTCTTCCGCCGATCGGGGGACGTCCATCTCATCCCTCAGACCGGCCTTTCGGCCGACTGGCGGCCGACTTGGGATGGGGGATGGTTGCCATAACGAACCGATCAGAAAGGCGACGATAATGACGATCTCATTCAAGCAGGCGGTGGCGGCAGTTCTCATGGCGGCCGTGCCGGCACTGGGCGCGCTGGCCGCAGCCCCGCAGGGTGTGGCAGACGCCGGATCTTCCCGGGCCTCGGACCCCACCCAAAGCTCGGCTGAGGGGGAAAAGCCCACCCGGCCCGCGCCGATGGCCAGCGGCCGGTCCACCACCGCGCCGCGGGCGGCAGCGTCGACGACGTCGGGTGTCCCGGACGCTGGGAGTCTGCCGGTGATTCCGGACTTCGCGGCTGTGCCGGTGCTCCCGGGTCGGATCAGCATCGAGGAGCAACTGCAGTACGGGCGCAGTCCCTTGAATGATC
>CAZADG010000086.1:0-8937 GCA_964483865.1 uncultured Mycobacterium sp.
AGGGCCGCGGCACCGACCGGCCCTTCGAGCAGATCGGGGCGCCGTGGCTGGATGCCGCGGCGGTGGCCGCGACGATGAACGCGATGGGCTTGCCGGGCATCGCCTTTCAGGCCGTGACCGTCCCGGTCGCCGAGACCGCCGCGAAGTTTCCCGGACAAAACATCCGGGCCATCCGGTTGACCATCACCGATCGGCTGGCCTACCGACCGGTCGGCACGGCGCTGCTGCTCATCGACACGATCCGCAAACAGCATCCGGGGGACTTCGCCTGGGGGCCCTCGATCGACTTGCTTACCGGATCGGATCGGGTGCGCCAGGCGATCAACGCTGGTCGACTCGCGCCGCTGCTGGCAGAGTGGGACCGGGCGGCCGCCCAGTTCGCCGTGAGCCGGGCTGGGTACTTGTTGTACAGCTGACCCGCCGCTACTGGTCTGTTTGCCGCACTGCGCGCTTCTGGCGAGTCGCGGCTCACGTGTCCGTCTCCTCGCCTGTGACCGCTTCGTCGGCCGCATCAATTACTGTCATGGCCGATGAACAAAATCCTCGCCGGGACCCGGTATGCCGTGGTGGTGCCTGCCCTAGCGTCAATTCTCGGAGCACTGCTTCTGATGGCTCAAGGCTCGATCGCGATGGTGATCGTCGTGATCTCCGCAGTCTCCAATGAGTCCACCCTGAAGGACACCATCGTCGATGTGTTGACCGCCGTGGACGCCATCTTGTTGGGGACCGTACTTCTGGTTATTGGTTACGGCCTTTACGAGTTGTTCATCGATGCTGAAGTGGACGTGCCTCTCTGGTTGAGAGTCAGAGACTTAGACGACTTGAAGTCGAAACTGATCGGTGTGGTGGTCGCCATCATCGCAGTGGTTTTCGTAGGTGTCTTTGTTGATTCCAATAGAGCCGAAGACGTGATTTCCTACGGAGTTGGCGCCGGGGCGATAGTTTTGGGGCTGGCGATTTTTGCTTACGCATCGAAAAAGGGTGGCTCCAGTTCTCAGTGAACCCCCGCGCGACCACTTCGCGGTGCCACGGCCATCAGACACAGGGCGCCGAGAATGGTTTCACTGCTCGGCTCCACCGGCGCACCCACCGGCGTGACCGCCGCGGCCCTGTTGACCAGCTTCGCAGCCTTGAATGCTTTAGCGGCTGAATCGCCGCAGATCTTCGTTGCGTGGGTGCACGTAATTCGAGGCGCTGCTCATGGCCTTTCACTAAGTTAGACGGCATGTCAGGCTCCCCCTCAAGACCTAACGCTCAACGTCACCGAGCTGCGTTGGCAACCCGCGGACGCGCGATCGGCAGGGTCGGTGCTCTGGCATTCGCGTTCGGGGTCGGCTCGTTGATCGCAGGGTTGCCGGTGGCTTCGGCTGACACTGGCGACCACGGTCCCGATAACTCCCCTCGCGCTGCGGAACACGTCGGTTCCTCCACCCAGCCTTCTACTTCCTCGAAGCGGCAGCGGCATGGTCGGCATGCCGCTGCGGCAATTGCGCCGACTGCCAGGCGGCTTAGCTCACACAGCGCGCCCCCGCACGGAAATCTGACGGCGGCTACCTCGGTGGGCCGGCCGATTACGGCGGTCTCTCGTCAGGGTCCGGCCGCACCGTTGGCAAAGACCTCAGCCGTGAGGGCAGCGTCAAGTCCGAGTGCGATCCGCGGTTTCCTCGGCGTCTTTGTCGGCAACGGGACCGCGCAGCATCCCGACGCCGGCCTGTTGGTCGGCAACGGCTACTCATGGAACGGGGAGACTTGCCAAACCGGAGCCTGCAATGGTGGTAACGGCGGAATACTCGGTAGCGGTGGCGACGGATACAACGGCGGTAATGGCGGCGCGGCCGGCTGGATCGGCAACGGCGGCAACGGGGGGGATGCCACAACCGGCGGTGCCGGCGGCGACGGTGGGGTCGGCGGGCTCATCATCGGAAACGGTGGCAAAGGTGGGGCCGGTGGCCCCGCGGTAGCCGGGCAGACTGGGGGGCGCGGCGGTGACGGCGGAAGTACCGGGCTGCTGTCGATATTGGGTGCAGGCGGTCAGGGCGGTCGCGGCGGGGTCGGCGGGGTCGCCGAAGCCGGTGCCGCGGGAGGCGACGGAGGCGATGGCGGGTCCGGCGGCAACGGCAGTTGGGTGCTCGGTGGTGGTGGTCGGGGCGGTGCCGGTGGTCATGGCGGGATCGGCGGATCCGGCGCGCTCGGTGGATCCGGCGGATTCGGCGGAACCGGCGGTACTGGTGGTTCTGGACGGGTCTTGATCGCTTTCGCTGTCCCGGGCGTGGGTGGCTCCGGCGGTACCGGAGGATCCGGTGGCGCCGGCGGCACCATCGCCTACATCGCTGTCGCTGGAGAGGGAAACCAAGACGACGGTCCGTACGGGGTGGCGATCGCATCCGGAGGTTCGGGGCAACCGGGCGACACTGGCGGCTCAGGCGGCGCCGACGGCACCGGGGGCACCGGCGGTGCTGGGGGAGCGGGGGGCAACCCAGGCGTCAACGCCTATGTCACCAATCAAATCCGCAGGGGCAACGTGTCGGTGATCGACACCGCCACCAACACTGTGATCGCCGCTACCACGGCCGGTACGACCCCGACAGGAATCGCCGTCAGCCCGAGCGGCACCAAGGCTTATGTCGCCAACCTCTACGGCTCTGACGTGTCGGTGATCGACACCGCCACCACCACCGTAACAGCCACGATCGACGGTTTCGGCTCCGACGCCGGCCCGTGGGGCGTGGCGTTCAACCCGGTGTTGCCCCGCGCCTATGTCACCAATCAGTTGTATCCGCAAAGCAGTATGGCGGTGATCGACACCGCCGCCAACGCCGTCATCGCGACAATTGCATTTACTTCGCTACCGGAGACAAACACTAACGGGGTGGCGGTCAACCCGGCCGGCACCCTTGTCTACGTGACAAGTACCGAAGGTGTGTCGGTGCTCGATGCCGACACCAACACCGTCCTCGACACCATCGGTGGCTTTATCAGTCCAATTGGGGTGGCGGTCAACCCGGCCGGTACTCGCGTTTACGTCAGCGACGGGCAGGCCGACACGGTATCGGTGATCGATACCGCCACCGATACCGTCGAAGCCACGATTGCCGTGGGCAGATTGCCGTACGGGGTCGCCGTCGACCCGACCGGAACCCGCGTGTTCGTGACTAATCACATCGATCGAACGGTGTCGGTGATCGATACCGCCACCAATACCGTCACGGCAACATTTGCCGCCGACCCTGCCGAATTCGGCAACTCGGTCCTTGTGATTGACGTCGCAACAAATGCCGTCGTCGCTGCGGTTCCCGTCGGAGTTGGAGCGGCGTTCTGGGTGGCATTGGCGCCCAAGTAGTTTCATCGCCAGCGGGCGAATCACTGCGCTGCCGGCGGCTGCTCCGTTGTACGGGCGCAGACCATCGTCCTGATGAGTGCCTGCGTGCTTGTTACCCGATGTGGAAGCTCGACCGACTTCAGCGGCGCGTGAGTCCGTTCGACGAGAGTGACGCGGAAACGCTTGGATCGACGCTAATGCGCGGCATGACTCTCGGCGGCGGCGGGGACACCCTCGGCTCGGATTAGCGGGGCCGCCGACGGCTCGGTCTTTCCCGAGAGATACATCGACAGGCGCGAGGGGCAAGTGCCGAGTCGGGCGGCGAATTCAGCAGCAGTGAGGCCGGATCCGGAACGTCGTTGACGCGCAGATTCTCGCCCCCGTCTTTGCCGATCAACACCACGCTGAAGCTGTTCGCGCCAATCCTGAACTGTGACAACACCGTTGTGTCTGGGTGGTGTTGAGAACGCGGCCGTCGAGGGTGCTGGTGCCTTCGGTGACGATCCGGCCGAACACCATGCCGCGATGCGCGTCTTTTCAGCGGTCGTCCGCGCCAACGGCTCACTGGGCCAGCAGTTTGACTGCCTGGTTGAAGACGCTGGGCATGGCGGTGGCGGCCGGCACGATCATCGACCGCACCGGGGAGCTACTGGCCGCCAGGAGTCCCGATGTCAGCAGCCGGTACCGGCGTGACATGCGGCGCCACTGCCGGGTGTAGTCCGCCGGGTCGTCGGCGAGCACGGCGTCGACCACCAGCTCGGCGCATCCCAGCGCGATGCCCAGCCCCTCGCCGGTGAGGGCGTCGACGTATCCGGCCGCGTCGCCGACGAGCATGACCCTGCCCCTGTGCTGGCTGGAAGCGCGCTGCCGCAACGGCCCTGCCGCGCGGGCCCGAGTGCCGTGCGCCCCGGCGAGTCGTGCTGCCAGAGCGGGGAATTCGCCTAAGTGATCGTCGAACTTGCCCTGCCGGGAAGTCAGGATGGCCACTCCGACGCAGTCGTCGGCCACCGGGGTGACGTAGGCCTCGGTGTGCGCGGCCCAGTGGACCTCCACGGTGTCGGTCCATGGGGCGGTCTGGAAGTGCCGCCGTATTCCCCAGCGCCGGCCGCCCTTGGTCGGCCGGTCCAGTCCGAGTTGGCGACGGATCGGCGAGTGCAAGCCGTCGGCGGCGGCCAGGTAACGCGCTTCGAAACCGCCACAGCGCACACCGGTCGCGTCCTGCTGGATCTCGCCGATGTCGCCCTTGACGATCCGGACTCCCGCAGTGGCGGCAGCGTCGTGCAGGGCTTCCGACAGGACGGTGCGCCGCACCCCGCGTCCGGCGGCGCCGGGGAAGCGGGCCTCCACCCGACGGGTGCGGTCAAGGTAGGTGATGCCGCGGAAAGGCTTGCCGTGCGGGGTGATTCCGAGGGCGTCGAGGTGTCGCAGCGTGTGCGGCATCAGCCCTTCCCCGCAGGCCTTGTCGATGGGCCCGGGGCGACGTTCCACCACGGTGACCTCAAGTCCGGCGCGGGCGGCGTGGATGGCCGTGGCCAGCCCCGCCGGTCCGGCACCGGCGACCAGAAGATCGTTCATGCCAGCCTCGCCAACGCTGAATTCTCCACAGAGATACGGGTGAACATCAGTGCCGCGTTCAGCGCAGTGAACATCAGCGCGGTCACCCAGGCGGAGTGCACCATCGGAAGGGCGAAGCCTTCGATGGCCACCGCGACGTAGTTCGGGTGCGAGAACCAGCGGTAGGGCCCGCCCTCGACGCGCGCAGCGCCGGGGATCACGACGACGCGGGTGTTCCACTGCCGGCCCAGGGTGGTGATGCACCACCAGCGCAACGCCTGGGCCGCGACGACCAGGGCCAGCATCGTCCAGCCCAGCGCCGGGATGAACGGGCGCTGCATGACGGCGACTTCCACCACGCAGCCGACCAGCAGGGCCAGGTGCAGGGCGACCATCACCGGGTAATGGGAGGCGCCGATTTCGATGCCGCCACGGGCCCGGCTCCACGCCAGATTGCGTTGTGCCAGAACAAGTTCAGCGAGGCGTTCGACGCCCACGGCAAAGAGCAGAATGAGATACCAGGTCATGGGATCAGCCCTCACTGCCACTGCATGAGCAGCAGTTCCGAGCAGAAGCCGGGACCCATGGCCATCATCACCGCGGGCGATCCATCTGCGGGGCGCTTGTCCATCGTGTCGCGCAGGATGTGCAGCACCGACGACGACGAGATGTTGCCGATCTCGGCCAGCGAGCGCCAGGTGAGTTCGAGTGCGTCGGTGGGCAGCGTGAGGCTGTCGGTGATCGCCTCGATCACCTTCGGGCCGCCGGGGTGGCTGACCCATACGCCGATGTCGTCGATCTGCAGGTCGTGGCCGCCGAGGAAACCGCTCAT
This sequence comes from uncultured Mycobacterium sp., assembly GCA_964483865.1. Lineage (GTDB taxonomy): Bacteria > Actinomycetota > Actinomycetes > Mycobacteriales > Mycobacteriaceae > Mycobacterium. The sequence continues at coordinate 5,706 of CAZADG010000086.1, forward strand.
GTCGTCGCGCAGGTAGCGGCTGATCATGTCGGGCACGTCGGGGGACAGCACCAGCTGGAACCCGGCGGAGCCGACGTCCCATCCCATGGTGCGCAACGAATCCGGGTAGAGCCGGCTGGCGGTGTCGATGATCCGCGGCCCGGTGATGCCGAGCTTCTCGGCGCGGCGCTCTCCAACGGCCACCAGCGCCGCCGCGCCGTCGGCGAACAGCGCTGTGCCCACCAGGCCGGCGATGTCGGCGCCGAGGGCGCCGAAGTTCAGCGAGCACAGTTCGGCCGACACCAGCACGGCCACCCCGTCGGGGTTGCCACGCAGGTAGTCATGCACGCGCGCGGTTCCGGCGGCGCCGGCCACGCACCCCAGTCCGAACAGCGGGATGCGACGCACGTCGGGGCGCATGCCGAGCCGCCCGGCGATGCGGGCGTCGATCGTCGGCACCGCGATGCCGGTGACGGTCGTCGAGAAGATCGCGTCGACGTCCTCGGGCCGGAATCCGGCGTCCTCCAGCGCGGCCGAGACGGCGGCGGACCCGAGGTCGACGGCCTGTTCGATGAACACCGAGTTCGACTGCCCGAAGTCGGTGAGCGTCGGGTACTGCTCCAGCGACAGCGCGAGGTGGCGATAGTCGACCTTGGCGGTCTGGTGGAATTTCCGCAGCAGATCCGCGTGCGGGGCGAACTGGGGCAGCTGGATCAGCGTCTCGGTGATCTCGGACTGGCTGTACCGGTTGGCGGGCAATGCCCCCCGCACCGCGGCGATGACGCTGGTCGGGCTGCCGTTCGCACTTGTTGACACCACGTGTTTGCTCCTGTTCGGTCCCTGACTCGCGAGTAATTCGGAGCAGTTCGCCATCCGGATTGGTGGTGTGATCCAACCGACAGTCAGCCGGTGGTGACAATAGAAGCCGTTCGCTCGCCCCAGAAGGGATGCGCTGTCACATGCCAATCGCGATAGACCGCACGTCAGCCCGCGAACTCACCCCCCAACTGGATGACGCGCTCGAGATCGTCTGCAACGAGTTCGAGAACCTCGACCCACACCGGCAGTACCACAATGCGTTTGCTCGCGTACTCAAGCCCGATCCGCTGCGCCGCGTGCTGATGATGGGAACCGATCAGCGCGATCTGTTCGTCCCGCTCCTGCGCCGTGCTGTCGGCCACTACGTTCCTCCAGCGGGCCACATCTTCGACTTCGGCGCCGGCGACGGTCAGACCTTCCGCTGCGTCGCCGACGCCGTCCCCGCCGGGACGACGGTGTCGGTCGAGGAGCCCAACCCCGCCTATCTGGCCGCCTACCAGGCTTTCCTGGAACGTCAGTCCCACCTTCGTTGCGGTGTCGCCATGGGTGCGGGGATCGACGATCTCGGCACGTCGGCCGCCGCCGGCGAACTGCCCGGGCAGGCCAGCGTCGACCTGGCGTTGGGTCTGCACATGATTTACTTCGCCGCCGACGTGCCAGGCACCCTCCGGACCATCCTGGGCCTGGTAAAGCCTGGCGGCGCATTCTTCAACGTCGTCACCGACGACGACAACGCCTACTGCGGCGCGGTGCTGAGAACCTTCATCGACTCCGGTGGTGACACCGGCATCAACGAGTCCTACCTGGCTGCCATCGACGAACGCCGTCGACTCATGGCCCCGGAATCGGACGGCGGTGGCGAACTCGCCGCGATGCTCCGGGCGCACGGCATCGATGTCGCGGTCGAGTCGGTGCGTCAACCCAGCCGCATGTACGGCCACTCCCTGGTTGACCTGCTGGCCATCGCCAATATCAGCGTGCTGACAAACGTGCCGGGTACGCAGAAGTTCGACAGCGCCGCCAAGACCCTGCGCGACCGCCCGGAGGAGATCGACCTGCGGATCGAGACCGACGGACCCCGCGCGGGCATGTGGAGCGTGATGCAACCGCAATGGGTCACCGAGGTCCGCCGGTTGGACTAGTACCCCGCGACTGAACGAAGCGGGACGCGGATCCGCTCGCGTGGGCAGGTTTAGAAACGGTTCCGATGGGTCACCCCGGATGCGGAAGCCCAACCGGAGAGGAACTCATGACTGCATTCACCCGAACAGCGGCAGCCGCATTTGCGTTGAGCGTGGGTATTGGTATCGCCTGCGCTCCCAGCGCGTCGGCGGCCAATCCGCAGGTCGGCAAGCTCGGCAGCGAACTTCAGATGACCGACACGGTCGGTCAGGTGGTCCTGAGTTGGACGGTCAGCAACCTCCGGCCCAGCAGCGACCCCATGCCGGGCTTCCCGGTGACGGGCAAGCTGTGGGAGGCCACCGCCACCGTCAACGCCATCCGGGGCAGCGTCACCCCGGCCATCTCCCAATTCAACGCGGTTGCCCCGAATCAGGCCGCCTACCGGGTGCTGTGGCAGGTGGCCAGCCCGACCAACATCTCCGGGGCCACCATCCCGCAGGGCGCGCAGTCCACCGGCAAAATTCACTTCGACGTGACCGGCCCGGCGCCCAGCGTGGTCACCATGAACAACGGGATGGAAGACCTCATGATCTGGGGCCCCTGACCGAATCTCTCTCGCGCTCAATGCATTCGACCGCCGGCGCCGTACGGCTCGCGAGCCCGGCGCGATCAGCCCCGCCCAGCTGCGCGCGGCACTGGGACTCACCGGCTGACTACATATGGCCCGGCATCCCGGGCATCCCGCCGCCCATCGGCGGCTCCATCGGCGGCATCGGCAGTGCAGGCGCCGGCGGCGGTGGGAGGAACGGGCTGCCCATGCACGCGGCGCTGGCGGGCATCTGCATGCACTGCGGGTCGAGGGGGCCGGTGGGGACGGGTGGCAGGGCGGGCGGCCCGGTCGGCGGCGCATAGGGGCTGCCCAGGCATTGGGCAACCTGCGGCATCGTCGCGCATCGGGGATCGTTCGGACCGGTGGGCGTGTTCGGGTCGGGGTCGGCCCAAGCCGCCGGCCCGCTCAGCAGCGCGACCGAGATCACCGCGCCCGCAGCAATTGATTTTGCAAACATATTCCAGGGTCCCACGCCGGCGGCCTGTTTGGCCACGCCTGAGCGTGAGGTGGTCTACCAGAGGGTCGGCACGCCGGGGTAGCCGGCGAAGGTGGGATCCCCGGTGATGAGCACCAGTGATTCGATCATGGTCTGCGCGGCGAGCATCCGGTCGAACGGATCGCGATGGTCCCATTCCAGACGGCCGGCGAGGCTTCGCCTACGCACTGTCGAAGGTCAGCGGTGGGCCGCTTCTCTTGGGATGG
>CAZADG010000086.1:9037-12603 GCA_964483865.1 uncultured Mycobacterium sp.
CTGGATAACACATGTCTAGTTGAGGCGACGCCCACTCATTCCTGGCCGCGGCCTCAGGATTACCCATTTTCGTCAGTATCCCAACTTATTCTGGGCATCGCGGGTTCGAGGGGGGACGCAGTGAGACGGGATATTCGGCAGCTCGGCGCAATCGTCGCGACGGTGACCGCGGCAACTATGCTGGCCGCACCGATCGCCAACGCCGATGACGGCTGGGTAGCCGTCGCTAACTCGCCGAATCACGAGCAGCAGGACTGGGCGTACGGACCCGATGCGGCCACCGCGGCGGCCAACGCCTTGGCGCAGTGCACTGTGCTGCAGCGGGCCGATGACTGCCGGGTGCTCGCGGTGAGCACTGACTGCGTCGCCACCGCATGGGATGTGTCGGAGCCCCTCAATCGGATCTACGCCGGCTCCGGCGGCGGGCCCGAGGCCGCCGCCCGCGGGGCGATCGCCGCGGCCGGACCCTATGCCAACGACCTCCAGGTGCGCTGCACATGGTGGCCGCGCGAAGTGCCCGGACCGCCGCCGCCAGGTGTATCGCTGACAACGCACCTGACTACTTGACACTGCAATAGTGCTGCGCTGCATGACAATTCGTCGGAAGAACCTGTACACTGAAGTCAGCTTCACGAGACACCGTCGCCAAGCTCCGACTAGGCGGTGCACCAACCCCACGCTCGTGGGTGGTTCGGATGACGAAGCGATCCGCACCGACCGGTGCGGGTAAGAGCGCCCCGTCATGGGGCCCGGAACACCCGGGAGTTGAACGGATGAATGATCCTGATAGCAACCACACTGATTCGTCGGCGCCTCGCGTGGGCATCACGGACGAGGAGATCCTGGCCTTCATCGCCCGCGTCCAGGCAGGCGGCGGCCGACGTCACTACGTGACGGCGCGTCGGCCGGAAGAGTCTGACACGGAGCCGCAGTGATCCGACGGTCGGCGCTCGAGCGCGAGGAACTGAAGTACGCGCACCTGGCACGGCGGGAGACCGACGCCGTCCGCCGTCGCAGGGAGTGGTTCGAGGCTTACGTCGCCGGTATCGAACCCGAGGTGGCGCCGGCGCCGACCGGTCCTTGTGTGGAGTTGGCTCCGCGGTACCGGGGAGCCGGTCGGCCTGGCCGTCGCGCGAACACCGCGTGACCCTCGAATGGCATCGGTACAAGCCGAATTTTTCAGTGGGCCAACGTAAAATGCAGTTGCTTCATGAGACACCGTCGCCAAGCTCCGACTGGGCGGTGCGCCAACCCCATGCTCGTGGGTGGCTCGGATGACGAAGCGGCCCGTACCAACCGGTGCGGGTAAGAGCGCCTCGGCAGCGGGGCGGGGGATCGGGGGTTGAAGATGGGTCAACAGAATGTGAAACTCCGCTCGGAGGGCGTGGAGTCGGACATCGACAGGTCGGTACAGGACGGTCCAGGGGAGCGTTCGATGAGTGCAATCCCAGACGAGGACGTCCCTCAGGGACACGGCGCGGCCTCAAAGTCCGGCAGCGCTCAGTCGGCCTCACCGGGCGAGTCCAGGGCCGCCGTCGTCGTCGGGCTTCTGCAACTCGCGCCCGGAACATCGCTGCGCGGGTCGACCTTCATCGCGATCAGCCAGTCACTGCGGGCCACCGCCCTTCCCGAGAAGGCCCGGACCACGGTTGATCTCTGGCTGGACTCGCCGGGCGGATCGGCGCGCGACGCCTACAAGATCGCTCTGCTGTTGCGGAGCGTCGCGTCCCGTGTTCGCGTGGTGATCCCGGACTATGCCAAGTCCGCGGCCACCCTGTTGAGCCTCGTCGCCGACGAGATCTACATGGGGCCCGCCGCCGAACTCGGCCCGTTGGATGTGCAACTGGACTACGAGAAGAACCCCGGCACCCGGGTGTCGGCCCTCGACCGCATCGGCAATCTGAACCAGATCACCGAAGCGGCCCGCGACATCGTGCTCGGCTTGGGCGGTGAAGTGCAGTCCACCACCCGACTGGGTCGGGGCGAGACCGTCTCGGCCATGGCCGGTCTTGCCTCCAGCCTGCTGCAGCCGCTGGTCTCCCAGGTGGATCCCACGATCCTGCACCAGTCGAACCGGATGCTGAAGGAGGCCGCCGAGTACGGCAGGAGACTGATGCTGACCCGGCAAGGTTGCCCGCGCGAACTGGCGGTGAGCCTGCCGCAACGGCTCACGAAGGACTATCCCACCCACGGCTACGCGATCTCCCTCGAGGAAGCCGCGGAGCTCGGACTGCCCGTCAAGCCCATCGCGGAGTACGAGTTCTGCGAGCAGGTGCTCGCGTGCTACGAAGAGAACCAAGCCAGCCGGACCAATGTGGTCGACGTCCTGACCGTGATCGAGATCGCCGGCGCGGAGGACAAGCACGAGGCAAAGCCGAAGAAAAAGAAGTCCGCATGAAAGGGGAGGGGGATCAGATGGCCGCGACATCGCAAGCAGCACAGATCAGTCCGGTGGTCCGGGCTGCGAACACACTGACCGCTCAGTGGTGCAGTCAGCTCCGTGGCGATCGTGACTTCGCCCTCTCGGGCGCCGGGCTGTGGCCGCTGCTCGCGCTTCTCGCCTCGGCGGCCGACGAGGTGGCCGGCGCCGAACTCGAAGCAGCACTGGGCCGGCCCGCCGACACCGCTCAGCGGGATGCCCTCGAACTGATCGACATCCTCCGCGGCGGCGAGTCGACCACCGCGGCGTTGGGTCTGTGGACGCGTAAAGACATTCCACTGGAGCAGGATTGGGCATCGGGACTCCCTGACGGTATCGCGGGACGACTGACCGATCAACAGGCGCTCGATCGGTGGGCCGCCCAGGAGACCGGCGGCCTGATCGACAAGTTCCCGTTGCAGATCACCGCCGACACCGCACTGATGCTGGCCTCGGCCCTCGCCGCCCGGGTGAAGTGGCGTGAGCCGTTCGACACCTCCCCGCGCAACGGGGACTGGGAGTCGACGGCGCCCGACGAACAGTGGCTTTCGCGAACCACCTACGACCTGACGGTCGCCGCGGTCCTCGACGATGCCGTCACCCGTGTCGTCGTTGAAGGCGACGGCGACGTCGACGTTCACCTGCTGATTGGTGACCAGCAGCCCGGTCGGGTGCTGGCTGCCGGGCTGCGGGAGCTCTCCGGTGGGGCCCGGGTGCGCGGGGTCAGTGAGCTCGGCAGTGGCGGGCCGGGTTTGACCGTGAGTCGGGTGCCGGCGTCGCTTCCGGGCGACATCCTGCACGTGGAATTGCCGTCGTTTGAGATCAAGGAACGCCATGACCTGCTCGCGCAGCCCGACCTGTTCGGGCTGCGCTCGCTGACCGACCCCATCACGTCGCATCTGCCGCGGCTGAGCCCAGCCCCCCTGTACGTATCGAGGGGTGCACAAGATGTGCTGGCCCGGTTCTTCGCCAAGGGCTTCGAAGCGGCCGCGGTCACGGCGTTCGAACTCGCGACAACCGGCGCGCGGCCCGATTATGAGCACCAAGTCACCCTGGTGAATGTCACTTTTGACCGCCCGTTCGGCTTCCTCGCGGTGCATCGACCGAGTCGGCTCGCGGTGGTCGCGGGGTGGGTCGACAGCCCGTT
>CAZADG010000087.1:0-7451 GCA_964483865.1 uncultured Mycobacterium sp.
CAGCAGACGAGCCAGTCCAATCATCAACCGATCCGGTTGAACACCATCAATGTCGGACCGCATCGTTATCATTCGAACATGCATTCGATGGATATCGATGGGGCGGTCGGGCAGATCGACGCGGCCATCGACGTCCTTGAGTCGGTCGATCTCTCCGGGCTCAGCGCCGGCGAACTGATCCGACTGGCGGGCCGTTGCGAGAAACTGGTTCGCCGCCAGTCGGTGGTGCGCGGTGACATTGTCGTGGAGGTCGGACGCCGTTCGATCAGCGAGGTCGGCGGCGCGCCGCAGAAAGTGTTGGCCGACTGGATAAGGATCAGCCCCGCCGAAGCGCGCCGAAGGGCGGCCATCGCGGAGCCGCTGGCAAGCCGGACAACCCTGACCGGAGAGCCGCTGCCTGCTCGTCAGCCCGCGACCGCGCAGGCCTGGCGCGAGGGGGAACTCGATATCGAACACGTGCGGGTGATCCAGCGGTTCCTCGCCGAGTTGCCGATCGCGGTGCCGCGCGAGGACCGGGAGGGGGCGGAGGCGTTCCTTGCCGAACATGCCCGTTCGTTACGGCCGGACCAGTTGGCCCGACTGGCGGAACGGTTAGCGCTGACGCTCAACCCCGACGGTGAGTTCAGCGACGCCGACCGCGCGCTGCGTCGGGGATTCACCTGGAGTAGACAGGACGTGAGCGGAATGAGCACGGGTCGTCTGGTGGCCACACCCGCGCTCCGGGCGGAATTGGAGGCGTGGTTCGCCAAGTTCGCGGCGCCGGGGGTGTGCAATCCCGCCGATCCGCGGCCGGCAGTCGATGACAAACCCAGCCAGGATCAGATCGACGCCGACCGACGCACCCCCGCCCAGCGCCAGCACGACGCGTTGTCGGCACTGGTGCACGGCCGGCTGGGCGACCCGCAGTTGGGCACTCATCGCGGATTGCCGGTCACCGTGATCGTTTCGGCCAACCTGCAGGACCTGCAGGACCGGGTTGGGGTCGGTGTCACCGCGGGCGGCACCGTGCTGCCGATCTCGGATGTGATCCGGATGTCCGGCCACGCCTACCACTACCTGACATTGTTCGACAAGGTTTCCGGGCGCCCGCTGTGGCTGGGAAGGAGCAGGCGCATTGCCAGCTCAGACCAACGGGTTGTGCTCCACGACATGGACCGGGGCTGCACGTTCCCCGGGTGCACCGTGCCCGGCTACGGATGCCAGATCCATCACGCCAACACAGACTGGGCCGACGGCGGCTTAACCGACATCGACGACCTGGCCATGGCCTGCGGGCCGCACAACCGCCTCGTCGACAAGGGTGGCTGGACAACCCGGCGGCGCCGCGACGGAACCACCGAATGGCTACCCCCGCCGCAGCTACCGCTGAACGGCGGAGTCAACACCTACCACCGTCCGGACAAAGCGGTCCGCCGGTTCCGAAAGCCGCGAGAGTGAACTCAGCCCTTACGTCCCAGCCGGCGCCAGCCGTGCCCGGCGAAGGCCCGCATCGCGGCCAGCGCGAACTTCCCCTGCTGGCGCGACGCCGAGTACCACATCATCTCGGACTTCTGGGTGGGGATTCGCGGCGCGGTGATGGCCTGCTGACGGCAGAACTTGATCAGACCGTTGGCGCCGCCGGAGCGGTAGCCCATGCCGGATTCCTTCCAGCCGCCCATCGGCAGGGTGGGGCAGAACACGTTGGTCAGGGCGTCGTTGATGTTGACCGCGCCGCAGTCCAGGCGGCGGGCGATCCGCTCGCCGCGGCTGGTGTCGCCGGTCCATACCGTCGCAGACAGTCCGTAGCGCGAATCGTTCGCCAGACGGATGGCCTCCTCCTCGTCGGCAACCTTGACCACCGGCAGCGTCGGCCCGAAGGTTTCCTCGGCGATGCAGGTCATGGAGGCGTCGACGTCGGCGAGGACGGTGGGCTGGAAGAAGGTGCCCACCCCGGTGGGCTTGCCGCCGGTGAGGACCTTCGCGCCGGCGGCGACGGCCTCCTTGACGTGGCGTTCGACGATGTCACGCTGGGCCTCGGTGGCCATTGCGCCGGTGTTGTAGGTGAAGTCGCTGCCCGACTCGCTGCCCTGCTGGATCTTATTGACGTTGGCGGTCAGCTTGGCGACGAACTCGTCGTAGACCGGGGCCTCGACGTAGACCCGCTCCACCGAGATACACACCTGGCCGGCGTTGAACATGCCGCCCCAGGCGATGCCGTTAGCGGCACGGTCGACGTCGGCATCGGCCAGCACGATAGCCGGGTCCTTGCCACCGAGTTCGAGGCTGAACGGGATCAGCCGCTCGGCGCACGCCACCGCGACCTTCTTGCCGGTGGCCGTGGACCCGGTGAAGTGTACGTAGTCGGAGTTGTCGATCACCGCGGCTCCGGTGGCGCCGTAGCCGGTGGTCAGTCCAAGCACCGGCGGGGCGCCGACCTCGTTCCAGCCGCGGACGAACTCGACGGCCGAAAGCGGCGTCACCTCAGAGGGTTTCAGCAAAACCGCGGCACCGGCGGCCAGCGCCGGCACCACGTCCAGGCCGAGCATGGCCAACGGGAAGTTCCACGGCTCGATGATGCCGACCAGCGGGTAGGGCCGGTAGAGGGTGGTGAGCTTCTTGACCTTGAACAGCGGACTGTGCGCCTTGGGATGCTTGTCGGCGAGGAACTCTTCGGCGTGGTTTGCCCAGTAGTTGATGGCGTCGGCCACCCCGACCGGTTCCAGGGCGGCGTCGATACGGCTCTTGCCGGTCTCCGACATCAGGACATCGGTCAGGTGATCGGAATTGTCCAGAATCCAGTCCTGCCACTTGAGCATCCACTTCTTGCGGCCGCGCCCGCCCATGGCCTCCCAGTCCTGCTGATACAGCCGCAGTTCCCGGGCCTTGGCAGCCACCATGTCGGAATCGTCGATCGGCACCGAGCCGACCTCTGCGCCGGTGGCGGGGTTGTGCACCGTGATGGTGTAGGCCTGAGCTTCAGCCTGCGGTTCAACTGCGGTCATGGTCGATTCCTCCGAATGGGCGTTACGGCGATGCTAACCCCAGTCGGCCCCCTAGAACAGACCGACCGGTTGGTTGCCCGGCTCGGCCGGCGCGATCAACTCCGGCCCGTTATTCCTGACGTTGTTCACCAACGTCGACACCTCGCGCACCGCGATGCCGCCGATATCCGGCGGGGCGGCCAGCAGGTCGGCCGGTGCCGGCCGGTCGGGGTCCAGCCAACGCTCCCAGTCCGCCTCGGCGATCGGCAGCGGCATCCGGTCATGGATCCGGCCCAGACCATCGACGGCGTCAGTCGTGATGATGGTGCAGGTGAGCATCGGTTCGGCCGTGGGCGCCGGGCGCCAGGCCGACCACAGCCCGGCCACCAGCAGCGGCCGCCCGTCGGCCCGGTGCAGATAGAACGGCGTCTTGCGACCCTTGGGGTTGTCCGGGCTCGGCATCCATTCGTAATAGCCGTCCATCGGGATCAGGCAGCGCTTGCGGGCGGCCGCGGCCCGGAAGGCGGGCGAGGTCGTGACCTTGTCGGCGCGGGCATTGATCAGCTGGGCCTTCGCAAGCGGCCGCCCGTCGGCGTCGGCTTTCACCCAACTCGGCAGCAGGCCCCACCGCATCAGCCGGACCCGGCGGGTGGGGTCACCGTCGGGCTCATCCGGGTCGTGCCGGGCGACGACCGCGGCGATGTCAGTGGTCGGCGCGACGTTGTAGTTCGGACCACGAAATTCCTGCCCGGTTTCGTTGACTGCGTCGAGCACGACGGCCAACGTCGCCGGATCGGTGGTGACCGCGAATCGCCCGCACATAGTTCCATGGTGCCCCGGCAAGGCAGGATGTAGGCCGTGAACCCGTGGCCCGCGCCGTGTGCACCCACACCGGTCGATGCAACCGTGACGGTGCCGGGCTCGAAGTCCCAGACCAACCGCACCCTGGTGCTGGCAGCGCTGGCCGCCGCACAGGGGGGCGGCGCCTCGACCATCGGCGGGGCGCTGCGTAGCCGCGATACCGACCTGATGATCGGCGCACTGCAGACCCTCGGCGTGCACGTCGAAGGCGACGGAACCGAACTCACCGTCGACGGCGAGCTGAACCCCGGACCGGGCGCGACCGTCGACTGCGGCCTGGCCGGCACCGTGCTGCGATTCCTGCCGCCGGTGGCGGCGCTGAGCACGACGACGGTGCGCTTCGACGGCGACGAGCAGGCCCGCGCCCGGCCGATCGCTCCCCTGCTCGACGCGCTGCGCGGACTGGGCGTGGACATCGACGGGGACGGCTTGCCGTTCACGGTGCGCGGGCGCGGTGGGGTGGCCGGCGGGCCGGTGCGCATCGACGCCTCCGCCTCCTCGCAATTCGTCTCCGGCCTCCTGCTGTGCGGTGCGGCCTTCACCGACGGCGTGGAGGTGCTGCACACCGGCACCTCGGTGCCCTCGGCTCCGCATATTGAGATGACGGTGGCGATGCTGCGCCAGGCCGGTGTCGAGGTCGACGACGCGACACCCAACCGGTGGGCGGTCGAACCCGGCCGGGTGGCGGCCCGACACTGGGATGTCGAACCGGATCTGTCCAACGCGCTGCCGTTCCTGGCCGCCGCCATCGTGACCGGCGGAACGGTGCGGATCGCCGGTTGGCCGGAGGCCAGCGTGCAACCCGCCGACCACATCCTGGCGATCCTGAGATTGACGGGTTCAGTTGTGCGCCAGTCGGGTTCGGCGCTGGAAATCGTCGGGCCGCCGAGCTATCCGGGCTTCGACATCGACCTGCACGACGTCGGCGAGCTGACCCCGTCGGTGACGGCGCTGGCCGCGCTGGCCGAACCGGGGTCGGTGTCGCGGCTGACCGGGATCGCCCATCTGCGCGGGCACGAAACCGATCGGCTGGCGGCGTTGAGCGCCGAGATCACCCGCCTCGGGGGTGACTGCGTCCAGACCCCCGACGGTCTGGTGATCACCGCGGCACCGCTGCACGCCGGAGTGTGGCAGTCCTACGCCGACCACCGGATGGCCACCGCCGGGGCGATCATCGGCCTGCGGGTTCCCGGGGTGGCGGTGGAAGACATCGGCACCACCGCCAAGACACTGCCGGACTTTCCGGGGCTGTGGACGGCGATGCTGGCGGCCGAGGCGACCAGTTGAGCCGTCGGCTGGACTATGACGAGTCCGACGTCCGCGTCCGGGCCGGTAAAGGTTCGCGGCCGCGCACCAAGACCCGCCCCGAACACGCCGACGCCCACACCGCCATGGTGGTCACGGTGGACCGCGGCCGATGGGGGTGCGTGCTCGGCGGGGACCCGCACCGCCCGGTGACCGCGATGCGGGCCCGGGAACTCGGCCGGACCCCGATCGTCGTCGGCGATGACGTGGAGGTGGTCGGCGACCTGTCCGGGCGGCCCGACACCCTGGCCAGGATCGTGCGCCGCGGGCCTCGTCGGACGGTGTTGCGCCGCACCGCCGATGACACCGACCCGACCGAACGGGTGGTGGTGGCCAACGCCGACCAGATGATGGTCGTCGTCGCGCTCAGCGACCCGCCGCCGCGGACCGGACTGGTGGACCGCGCGCTGATCGCCGCCTATACCGGTGGGGTGCGCCCGATCCTGTGCCTGACCAAGACCGATCTGGCCCCGGCCGCACCGTTCGCCGAACAGTTCGCCGACCTCGACCTCACCATCGTGGCCGCAGGCCGCGACGAATCCGTGGAGGCGGTGCGGGATCTGCTCACCGGACGGATCACCGTCCTGCTGGGCCACTCCGGGGTCGGCAAGTCGACGTTGGTGAATCGCCTTGTCCCCCAGGCCGACCGGGCCATCGGGGCGGTTTCCGGGGTCGGCAAGGGCAAACACACCTCCACCCAGTCGGTGGCACTGCCGCTGCCCGGAGGCGGCTGGGTGATCGACACCCCCGGCATCCGGTCGTTCGGGCTGGCGCACATCAAACATGACGACGTGATGCTGTCATTCTCGGACCTGGCCGAGACCGTCGCCGACTGCCCGCGCGGCTGCGGGCACCGCGGGCCCCCCGCCGACCCGGAATGCGCGCTGGACGGCTTGACCGGGCCGCAGGCCCGCCGGGTCGCCGCGGCCCGGCGGCTACTACAGGTTTTGGACGAAAGCACCGCGCACTAGGAACTCGAGAAGGAGCAGCAATGAGCACCATCGGCCCGAACACCGTCCCGATGATCACCCTCAACGACGGAAACCACATCCCGCAGTTGGGCTTCGGTTTGTATCAGGTGCCACCGGAGGATACCGCCGCGGTGGTCAAGGAAGCCCTCGACATCGGCTACCGGCACCTCGACACCGCGCAGATGTACGGCAACGAGCAGGGCGTGGGCCAAGGCATCCACCAGGCCGGCCTGGACCGTCCGCAGGTGTACATCACCAGCAAGCTCAACAACGGGTTCCACCGGCCCGACGACGCCCGGCGGGCCTTCGACGAGACACTGCGCGCTCTGGGGACCGACTACGTCGACCTGTTCCTCATCCACTGGCCGCTACCCACCCTCTACGACGGCGACTTCGTCTCCACCTGGAAGACGTTGGAGGAGTTCAACGCCGACGGCCGGGCCCGCAGCATCGGGGTATCGAACTTTCAGATCCACCACCTGCAGGAACTGGCCAGGGAGACCGAGACGACGCCCGCGGTGAACCAGATCGAGGTGCACCCCTACTTCACCAACGACGAGGTGCGGGCCTACGGCACCGAGCACAACATCGTCACCGAGGGCTGGTCCCCGATCGCCCGCGGCAAGGTCCTCGGCGACCCGGTGGTGATCCGCATCGCGAAGTCCCTCGGCGTGCATCCGGGGCAGGTGGTGCTGCGCTGGCACATCGAGCGCGGCGACGTCGTCTTCCCCAAATCGGTTCACCCGCAACGGATGAGGGAGAACTTCGAGATCTTCGACTTCGAGATCAACGACGAGGAGATCGAGGCGCTGACGGCCCTGGACAAGGGCGAGGCGGGCCGGATGGGCCCCAACCCCGACACGTTCGCCTACGTCCCTTCCTGACCGCGGGCCGAAAGTGCGCACGGATCGAGAAATCGGCCTGAAAGCCGCTAGGAGTCGATCTCAGCGCACTTTCGACGCTGGAGAGCGGCCTTCCGGCGATCCCGGGCCTCGGCCAGTGCGGTCTTCAGACCGCGGGACCGCACCGCAAGCCCCTCGAACATCCGCTCGCTGCGGGTTTCCGGGGCGTCGTCGGCGGTGGCCCTCAGGAACCGGTCCGGCAAAGACAGCTTGGCGATGGTGCGCCAGGTCTTGGCGTACTGCACCGGCAGCGGCCCACTGGTGTAGGGCAGGTCGTACTTCTCGCAGACCTGCCTGACCCGCACCGAGATCTCGGCCAGCCGACGGCTCGGCAGGTCCGGGTAGAGATGGTGCTCGATCTGGTAGGCGAGGTTGCCGGTCATGAATGCCAGCGCAGGGCCGGCATCGATGTTGGCGCTGCCCAGCATCTGACGCAGGTACCACTGACCCTG
>CAZADG010000087.1:7551-12117 GCA_964483865.1 uncultured Mycobacterium sp.
TTCGGTGAGCCGCACCACGGTGGCCGCCCGGGTCTCCGGCTTGAGAATCTTGCGTAATTCCAAGTGCTGCAGTGCGATCCCCCACTCGAATCCGAGGGCGAGCACCGTGTTGATACCCAGATTCAAGACGTTGCGAGGTTTCCACGGCTCGTCGCGGGTGACTCGCAGCACGCCGTAGCCGACGTCGTCGTCCATGCCCAGGATGTTGGTGTACTTGTGGTGGGAGACGTTGTGGGTGATGCGCCAGTGTTTGGCGGCACCGACCATGTCCCACTCCCAGGTCGAGGAATGGATCTCCGGGTCGTTCATCCAGTCCCACTGCCCGTGCAGCACGTTGTGGGCGATCTCCATGTTCTCGATGATCTTGGCCAGAGCCAGGCTGGCGGTCCCCGCCCACCAGCACACCCGCTTGGAACCGAAGGCGAGCAGCATCCGGCCGGCAACCTCCAGTCCGCGCTGGGCAGCGATGGTGCGGTGGATGTAGCGGGCGTCGCGTTCGCCGAGGGAGTCCTCGACATCGGTGCGGATGGCGTCGAGTTCGGTTGCCAGCGATTCGATGTCGGCATCGGTGAGGTGGGCGAAGGCCTCGACGTCGGTGATCGCCATCAGCAGTCCACCACGCAATCTCCGCTGGGCGCCACCACGCAGGTCTGCACCCTGGTTCCCGCTTCATGCTCCACACCGCTGCGCAGATCGCGGACCCGGCCGTCGACCAGACTCACCACACAGGTGTGGCAGATGCCCATCCGGCAGCCGAACGGCAGCCGGACGCCGGCCAGCTCGCCCGCTTCCAACAGTGAGGTGGCCGCGTCGGCGGACCGGGTTTTCCCGGCGCGAGCAAAGGTGACGGCGCCGCCCCCGTCCGCGGCTGGGGTCCGGTTGGCGGCGAACCGCTCCAGGTGCAGCTGATCCGCCAAACCCTCTCGGGTCCAGAGGCTTTCAGTTTCGGCGAGCAGTCCCTCCGGTCCACAGACCCAGGTGTGCCGGGCGCGCCAATCCGGAACCTCTTCGGCCAATCGGGACAGATCCAGTCGGCCTTCGACACGGGTCGCTCGCACGGTCAGCCGGTACCGGGGATGGCTGCGTCCCAGTTCGGCGAGCTCGGCGGCGAACATCACGTCGTCGGCAGTGGGCGCGCTGTGCAGATGGACGACGTCGGCTCGTTCTTTCCCCGGGTCGCTGCGCTCCTGCCCGCCGAGCTGCCCTCGTCTGGCCATCGTCCGCAGCATCGACATCACCGGGGTGATTCCCGACCCGCCGGTGAGGAACAGCACCGACGCCGGCGCCGGATCGGGCATGACGAACTCGCCCTGCGGTGCGGCCAGCCGAACCACGGTTCCGGGCCGCACCCCGTTGACCAGATGGCTGGACAGGAAGCCCTCGGGCATCGCCTTGACGGTGATGCTCAAGGTGCGCGCCGTGCCGGTTCGGGCCGGCGAGGTCAGGGAGTACGACCGCCACCTCCAGCGCCCGTCGACGAGCACCCCGATCCCGATGTACTGCCCGGGTTGGTGGTTGAAGCTGAAGCCCCAGCCCGGCTTGATCACCAGGGTCGCGGAGTCCCGCGTCTCCGGGCGAACCGCGACGATCCGTCCACGCAGCTCACGGGCCGACCACAACGGGTTGACCAGCTTGAGGTAGTCGTCGGCAAGCAGGGGCGTGGACACCGGGCCGATCAGGGCGCGGACCGCGGCGCCGATCTTCGTTCGGGGCCTGGCCTGGGGCCTGGCCTGGGTTCTCACGCCCCCCACCGTACCGGCACGGCGGGGCCGTTAGAGCAAGTCGAGGAGGAACGGCACCTCTTGGGTGGCGTACCAGGCCAGGGCATGGTCCTGGGCGTCACCCACGGTCAGTTCGGCGTCCTCGTCACCGAAGTCGGCCTCGTCGATCACCTCGATGGCGGCCCGCACGTCGGGCTCGGCGTCGGCGTTGTCGACGTAGACCGCCGCCACCTGGTCCATGGCGATCCGGCCGCTCACCCGCACCACGGCATCGTCGAGGTCGGGCCGCAACGTCGTCTTGTCGGCATCGGCCACCACCACGACTCGCCGCACCGGCAGCCCGCCGTCGGGATCGGCGGAGAGCAGCCGGATCGACGCCAGCGCCGCCTCGCCGATGGCGATCTCAGCCAGTTCCTCGTCGTCACCCTCGGCGTAGGCCTCACGTAGGGCCGGGGTGACCGCGAAGGCGGTGCCGCCGCGCGGCTGCAGAAAGCCGTCGTCGACCAGTTCCTGCAGCATCGGCAGCGTCGCCGGGATGTAGACCCGCATGCGGGTGAGACTAGGCGATCACCCCTCTTTGTCACCCATCAGGGACAGCGCGAAATCGGGGACGAAGTTGCTCAGGTCACGCGGCGGCCTACGGTAGTTGCCGATCTGCGGGCGCTCCGGGATGACCACCTTCTCCAGTTCCACCTCCTCATAGGGGATGGTCGAGAGCAGATGGGAGATCATGTTCAGCCGGGCGTGCTTCTTGATGTGGGACTCCACCTCAAACCAGGGACTGCTCGGGGTGTCGCAGTGCACCATCATGTCGTCCTTGGCCCGGGAGTAGTCCTCCCACCGGTAGATGGACTCCATGTCCATCGGGCTGAGCTTCCAGCGCCGCAGCGGGTCGTTGAGCCGGGACTTGAAACGGCGCAACTGCTCGTCCTCGGATACCGAGAACCAATACTTGCGCAACAGAATTCCGTCGTCGATCAGCATCTGCTCGAACAGTGGGGTCTGGCGCAGGAACAGCGTCTCCTCGGCCGGGGTGCAGAAACCCATCACCCGCTCGACCCCGGCCCGGTTGTACCAGGACCGGTCGAACAGCACGATCTCGCCCTTGGTCGGAAGCTGCTCGATATAGCGCTGGAAGTACCACTGCCCCTTCTCCCGGTCGCTGGGAGCCGGCAGCGCGGCGATCCGGGCGGTGCGCGGGCTGAGGTACTCGGTGATCCGTTTGATGGTGCCGCCCTTGCCTGCCGCGTCACGCCCCTCGAACAGGATGACGATGCGCGCCCCGGTGGCGCGGACCCACTCCTGCATCTTCACCAGTTCGGTTTGCAGACGGAAAAGTTCAGCCTCGTAGACGTCGTTCGAGATTTTCGCAGCTTTGCTCTTGTCGGCTTTTTTCGGCTTCTTCGACTTGTCCTTGCCCATGGCCGAATCGTACGACGACCCCGCTATTGAGCGGACTCGATTAGTTCCTCCAGAGATTCAGCGAGAAGTTCCGGCAGGACGTCGACGTCGCTCATGGCGTCGCGGTCGGCATTGATGCCGTAGTAGACCATGCCGCAGTAGGACGTGACGCCGATCGCCAACACCTGATCGTGCAGCAGCGGCGGCACCGAGTAGGTCTCCAGGAGTTTGGCGCCCGCGATGTACATCTGCGATTGCGGCCCAGGCACATTCGTGATCAGCAGGTTGAACTGACGCGGAGGGAACCGGGTCGCCACCCGGGTTCCCATGGCGTGCAGCGTGGGCGGCGGGAACCCCGACAGGGTCACGATGGTCCGGGCATCAACCAGGCTCGCCTGCGCCGAATGCGACTCGGTGGCGTGCGCGATCTGGGACAGCCGAACCACCGCGTTGCCCTCACCGACGGGCAGGTCGATCAGGAACGGGGCCACCTCCCTGATGGCCTGTCCGGGTCCCGAAGAGGCCATGTCGACGTCTGGGTAGACCGACGTCGGGGCCATCGCCCGCACCGCCATCCCGGCCGGCACCGGCTCCCCGCGGGACAGCAGCCAGTTGCGCAACGCACCGGCGATGACGGCCAGCAGCACGTCGTTGACATCGCAGTCATAGCGGGTTCGAAGCCGGCGGAAATCCGCCAGCGGCGCAGCCGCCACGGTGAATCGGCGGTGCCGCGACACCGTGGTGTTCAGCGGACTCTCGGGCGCGTTGCGCCGGGTCACCCGGCGGGCCAGATCGGCGGCGCGCCGGCCCAACTGCGCCCGCTCACCGGCGTTGGTCACCACCTCCCCGACCGTCGAGCGCAACGCGCTCAACTCCTGGCCGGGACGGGCCAGAATGTCGACCACGGCGTCGAACATCAGCCGACCGTCCGAGGGCTCCCGGGCCGGCAGCCAGATGTCCTCGCCCACCTCGGCAGGCTTGCGGGTGCGATCGGCGATGACGTGCCCGATCTCCACCGCCGTCATGCCGTTGATCAGCGCCTGGTGCGATTTGATGAACAGCGCCAAGCGATTTCGTTCCAGGCCCTCGATGAGATACATCTCCCAGAGCGGACGGCTGCGGTCCAGTGGCCGGCCCGCCAGTCGGGACACCAGGTCGTGCAGTTGGGCATCGCTTCCCGGGGACGGCAGCGCCGATCGTCGAATGTGGTAGGTGATGTCGAAGTCGGGATCATCGATCCATACCGGGCGGCCGATACCGAGGGTCACCTCGCGGACCTTCTGCCGGTACCGCGGGATCTGCGGCAGGCGACGTTCGACGGTTTCCAGCAGGGTCTCGTAGCTCAGTCCGCCGCGCGGCCGACGCAGGATCGACAGGGAGCCGACGTACATCGGCGTCGCAGTGTTCTCCTGGTGGTAGAACGCCGCGTCGGAGGTCGACAGCC
>CAZADG010000088.1:0-11974 GCA_964483865.1 uncultured Mycobacterium sp.
ACGTCGCGCACGTGGTACTGGCCGAAGGTGACGTGCATCAGGCCGGGGACGTTCGAGTTCGGGTCGGCGTCCTGGTAGTACTGCACGCCCTGAACGAGCGAGGACGCGCAGTTGCCGACGCCGACGATCGCGACGCGCACCTCATTCGACCCATTGGGGGTCGACACCGTCTCAGTCATGGGCCTTACTCCTTCTTGTACTTCCGGTGTTTGTTTGGGCCTTGGACGCGGCGGTCCGCTCCGCGGCGATGAGTTCGTTGAGCCAGTTCACTTCCCGTTCGCTGGACTCCAGACCCAGCTGATGCAGCTGCCGGGTGTAGCGGTCGAACGAGCTGCTCGCCCGCGAGATGGCTTGACGCAGGCCCTCGCGGCGTTCCTCCACCTGACGGCGGCGGCCTTCCAGGATCCGCATCCGGGCCTCGGCGGGCGTGCGGTTGAAGAAGGCCAGGTGTACTCCGAAGCCGTCGTCGGTGTAGTTCTGTGGCCCGGTGTCGGCGACCAGTTCGGCGAACCGCTGCCGGCCCTTGTCGGTGAGCTGGTAGACCCGGCGGGCCCGGCGCAGCACAGTGGTGCCCTCTGGTGCGGCGTCCTCGGCGATCAAGCCGTCGGCCTGCATGCGGCGCAGCGCCGGGTAGAGCGAGCCGTAGGAGAAGGCCCGGAAGGCGCCCAAGAGCCCAGTGAGCCGCTTGCGCAGTTCGTAACCATGCATCGGGGACTCGAGGAGAAGCCCCAGGACGGCAAGTTCCAGCACCGAGCCACCTCCTCTGCGAATTTCTCGTTACGGTGCCGCGACGCATGTCACTGACACGTACCGCAATAGTATCGAGCCGATATATTACGCGCCAAACCAGCAGCTTAAACCCCTGCTGTTCAACCGGCCGACCGGGTCAGGGGTAGTTGATGCGCTTGACCGAGCCGTCCGGAGCGAGCTGGATGTACCCGCTGCCGAACTCGGTGGAAACGTAGATAGCGATCGACAACGCCCCCGGGGTGGTGGGATCGCGGCTGGGGTCGATCAGAAGGTAGGTGTTCTTCACCTCGTCGGGCTTGATTCCGAGAGTTTCCGGTGCGCCGCGCAGCACGCCGATGATCGCCTTCTGGTCGAAGGCGGCGAGGTCGACGACGACGGAGTCGGAGCTTCTGGTGCCGGCCGACGGGTCGGCCCAGCCTCCGCGGTAGGAGTAGCTCAGGGTACGCCGCTGATCGCGGGGGTCCGGCCGGTCCAGTGCGCCGAAGTCCGGATAGATCACCAGCCGGTATCCCATGGTGTCGCCGAACTTCTGCCGCATCTGCTCAAAAAGGCCGCTGAGACCGCCGAGAGACTGCAGTTGTCGCGGCGGGGTGAGCACCACCGGCGCCACGCCATCGGATTTCGCCCCGGGATCGGGGATGGAGTTCAGTGGCGAACTGTTGCTGCCGAACAGGCCCCAGCCGATGCCGACCCCCAGCCCCACCAGAACTGCGGCGGCTGCGAGCCGCAGAGCCCACCCTGCGTGAGCGCCGACCGAACCCGGGGTGCGCAGCGTCGGCAGTTGGACGGGGGCGTTGCTGGTCTGGAGGTCAGCCACGATCGATCGCAATTCGCCCAGAGTGGCGGCGTTGGTCGCAGCCTTGACCCGCTCGCCGTGCTCGGCCATGGACAGCTGCCCCTCGGCCATTGCGGTGTCGAGGATCTGGCAGGTGTCGGTGCGATCGCTATCTTTGGCCCTCGTGCGGGCCGTTCGGCTGTTCGCCACAGGCATGATCGTAGAAGTTCTGCGGTCGGTCGCGTATCGGCGCAAAGGCCGCCGACGTACTCTGGTCTTCGTGCGATTGCAGCGACAGGTGGTGGACTACGCCCTGCGGCGGCGTTCCCTGCTGGCCGAGGTGTACTCCGGTCGCACCGGTGTCACCGAGGTTTGTGACGCCAACCCCTATCTGTTGCGTGCCGCCAAATTCCACGGCAAGCCCAGTGCGGTGATGTGCCCCATCTGTCGCAAAGAGCAGTTGACCTTGGTGTCGTGGGTGTTCGGCGACCACCTCGGGGCGGTCTCCGGCTCGGCCCGCACCGCCGAAGAGCTGGTTCTGCTGGCGACCCGGTTCACCGAATTCTCCGTACACGTGGTGGAGGTATGCCGGACTTGCAGCTGGAACCATCTGGTCAAGTCGTATGTGCTCGGGACTCCGCGTCCCGCAAAGGGCACCCGGCCGGCGCGCCGTTCGGGCGCGCGCACGGCCAGTGAATAGCGACGAGGGTCAGGACCGCACCGTCGTCCCGCCCGTGGGCGACGGCGTGCCCAGTGGTCCGCGGCACCGGGCGGAGGATCGCGATCCGTCCGATGTCGTGCGCCCGCCGATCCGACCCGATGACCGGGTGACGGCGATCCTGCCGCCGGTGACGGCCGGCCCGAAGGTGTCCGATCTGCGCGACCCGGTCGACGAGGTGAAGGCCGCCCTCGACGGCGACCCCAAGACCGCCCGCATTCCGACGACCCCGCCGCCCCCGCCCAGCGATTCCGGTGACGGGGGAGACCACGTCAGGGGCGACGGCGATCGGGAACCATCGGGTCTGCGCCGGTTCTTCGGCCGCTGGCCGCTGCGCCGCTGGCTGGCTGCCGCGGCGGCGGTGTTCATCGTGCTGCCGATCCTCACGTTCGGCCTGGCCTATCTGATCGTCGACGTGCCCAAGCCCGGCGACATCCGCACCAACCAGGTCTCGACGATCTTGGCCAGCGACGGCTCGGAACTGGCGAAAATCGTTCCGCCGGAGGGTAATCGGGTCGACGTCGATATCAACCAGGTGCCTGTTCAGGTCCGCAACGCGGTGATGGCCGCTGAGGACCGCGACTTCTACAGCAACCCCGGCTTCTCCATTACCGGGTTCGGCAGGGCGTTGTCGAACAACCTGTTCGGCAACGACATTCAGGGTGGTTCCACGATCACCCAGCAGTACGTCAAGAACGCTCTCGTCGGCGATCAGCGCACTGGGCTCGGTGGCCTCATCCGCAAGGCCAAGGAGTTGGTGATCTCCACCAAGATGAGCCAGCAGTGGTCCAAAGACGAAGTGCTGCAGGCGTATCTGAACATCATCTACTTCGGCCGCAGCGCGTACGGGATCTCCGCGGCATCCCAGGCCTATTTCGACAAGCCGGTCGACCAGCTCACCGTCTCGGAAGGCGCGCTGCTGGCAGCGCTGATCCAACGTCCCTCGACCCTGGATCCGGCGAAGGACCTGCAGGGCGCGACCGCCCGGTGGAACTGGGTGCTCGACGGCATGGTGACCATCGGGGCGCTGTCGCAAGAGGAACGCGCACAGCAGGTCTTCCCGCAGACCATCTCCCCGGACGCGGCCAAGGACGAGAACCTCACCACCGGACCGAACGGACTGATCCAGCGCCAGGTCGTCCAGGAACTGATGGATCTGTTCAACATTGACCAGGACTCGTTGAACACCCAGGGCCTGCAGATCACCACCACCATCGACACACAGGCCCAGAATGCGGCCGTTGATGCCGCCGAGTCCTATCTGGACGGGCAGATGCCCGAGATGCGTACCGCGGTCGTCTCGATCGACCCGCGCACCGGCGGGGTCAAGGCCTATTTCGGCGGAACCGATGCGGCCGGGTTCGACTTCGCCCAGGCCGGCCTGCCGACGGGCTCGTCATTCAAGGTCTTCGCCCTGGTTGCGGCCCTCGAACAGGGCATGGGGCTGGGCTACCAGGTGGACAGTTCGCCGTACAAGGTGGACGACAAACTGACCATCACCAACTCCGACGGTATGGGTTGCGGTAGCTGCAACATCGCCGAGGCACTCAAGCAGTCCCTGAACACCAGCTACTACCGCCTGATGCTGAAACTGAAGAACGGGCCCTCCGATGTCGCCGACGCCGCGCACCGGGCCGGTATCGCCGAGAGCATCCCGGGGTTCAAGCACACGCTCTCCGAGGACGGTCTTGGTGGTCCGCCGGGCCCGGGGGTTGTGTTGGGCAAGTACGAGTCCCGGGTCATCGACATGGCGTCTGCCTATGCCACGCTGGCGGATTCCGGCATGTACCACCGCCCGCACTTCGTGGAGAAGGTCGTCAACGCCCAGGGCGAGGTGCTCTTCGACGCCGCGGCGGACGGGAATCCCGGTGAGCGGCGTATCGAGGCGGATGTCGCCGACAACGTCACCGCGGCGATGCAGCCCATCCCAGGCTGGTCCAACGGGCACACCCTGTCGGGCGGTCGGCCGTCGGCCGGCAAGACCGGAACCCACCAACTCGGCGACACCGGAGCCAACCGGGACGCCTGGTTCGTCGGCTTCACCCCGCAACTGTCGACCGCGGTGTGGGTCGGCACGGTCAAGGGCGATGTGCCGCTGGTGAACAGCTGGGGCGGTCCGGTGTACGGGGCGGGCCTGCCGGCCGACATATGGAAGGCGACCATGGACGGTGCGCTGCAGGGCACCGACTTCGAGTCCTTCCCGACCCCGGGCGAGATCGGCGGCTACGCCGGCGTCCCGGTGGCCCCGGCTCCGGTCTACAACCCGCCGGCACCGGCCTACACCCCGCCGCCGGCTCCGACCCCGCCCCCCGGTGTCGAGGTGCTGCCCGGGATCACCATTCCGCTGCCGCCCCCGCCCCCTCCGCCGCCGGGGCTGCCGCCCCCGCCCCCGGGACTGCCGCTGCCGCCGCCCCCGCCGGGCCCGGCACCGTTCCCGGCGCCCCCTCCGCCACCCGCGCCGTTGCCTCCGCCGCCGGTGCCTGAACCTGCTCCGCCCGTCCCGGGCGTTCCGCCGCCGGGACCGCCGCCGCCTCCGTGACGCGGCCGGGTGGTGCCCTCACCGCCGGCTCGACGGTGTCGCCGCTGCCGCTTGCCGACGACCTGCGCAGCGCCGACGGACGCGATCTCCCCAGCCGCACCGACCCGATCGGCGCGGCGTTGTCCGGCGTCGTCGGGGGTCCGGTGGGACGCCACGCGCTGATCGGCCGGACCAGGGTGCTCACCCCGTTGCGGGTGATGTTCCTGATCGCGCTGGTTTTTCTGGCGCTGGGATGGTCCACCAAGGCCCCGTGCTTACAGACCGTCGGTACCGGTGCGCCCGACCGGCGGGTGGCCAACTGGGAGAACCAGCGTGCTTACTACGAGTTGTGCTACTCCGACACCGTGCCGATGTACGGCGCGGAGTTGTTGAGCCAGGGCAAGTTTCCGTACAAGTCGAGTTGGCTGGAACTGGATTCGGCGGGCAAGCCGCGTACGCAGTACGACGGCAGTCCCGCGGTGCGCTACATGGAGTATCCGGTGCTCACCGGGGTGTACCAGTACGTGTCGATGTCCCTGGCCAAGACCTACACCGCGCTCGCGAAGGCGACGAAGGCACCGTTGCTCAACGGAGTAGCCGAGGTGGTGATGTTCTTCAACATCGCCGCCTTCGGCCTCGCGCTGGCTTGGCTTGCGACGGTGTGGGCGACGGCGATGCTGGCGGGCCGCCGCATCTGGGACGCCGCTCTGGTTGCCGGTTCACCGATCCTGATTTTCCAGATCTTCACGAACTTCGACGCGCTGGCAACAGGGTTGGCGCTCGGCGGCCTGTTGGCGTGGGCGCGGCGCAAGCCGACGCTGGCCGGAATCCTCATCGGGCTAGGGGTGGCCGCCAAGCTCTACCCTGCGCTGCTTCTGCTGCCGCTTCTGCTGCTGGGTTTAAGGACGGGTCGGCTCGCCCATGCGGTGCGCACGGCGGCCGTTGCCGCCATCACCTGGGTGCTCATCAACCTGCCGGTGATGCTGCTCTATCCCCGCGGCTGGTCGGAGTTCTTCCGGCTCAACGCCCGACGAACCCAGGACATGGACTCGCTGTTCAATGTGATCAGTTCCTTCACCGGTTGGCGCGGCCTGGACCCTGCCCTGGGCTTCTGGGAGCCGCCGCTGGTGCTCAACACCGTCGTTGCCATGTTGTTCGGATTGTGTTGCGCCGCAATCGGGTACATCGCCCTCACTGCGCCGCAGCGCCCCCGTGTCGCACAGTTGGCCTTCCTGGTGGTCGCGGCCTTCCTATTGGTCAACAAAGTCTGGAGCCCGCAGTTCTCGCTGTGGCTGGTGCCGCTGGCGGTGCTGGCGGTGCCTCACCGGCGGGTGCTGCTGGCGTGGATGACCATCGACGCACTGGTGTGGGTTCCGAGGATGTTCTATCTCTACGGCGAGCAGAACAAGGGCCTGCCCGAGCAGTGGTTCACTGCAACGGTGCTGCTGCGTGACCTCGCGGTGATCGGTCTCGTCGTTCTGGTGATCCGCCAGATCTACCGTCCCGCCGAGGATCTGGTCCGCTGGGGCGGGCGCATCGACGACCCGTCCGGCGGGGCGTTCGACGGGGCCGCGGACTCCTTCCCCAACTGGTGGCCGCAACGGTTGCGGCCTCGGCATCGACAGGAGGAATGGGATGCGCGTCGCGATAGCGCTGTTCCCGCGTAACACCGCACTGGATTCAATCGGCCCCTACGAGGTGCTGCAACGGGTCCCGTGTATCGACGTCGTCTTCGTCGGCCACCGCAGGGGCGAGGTCCGCACCGACAACGGAATGCTCGGAATGATGTGTGACGCCACCTTCGATGAGGTCACCGACCCCGACGTCCTCCTGGTGCCCGGCGGGGTCGGCACCCGTTCGCTGTTGCGTGACCAGGAGATGCTCGACTGGATTCGCCAGGTACACCAACAGACGCTGTTCACCACCTCGGTGTGCACCGGCAGCCTGGTGCTTGCCGCCGCCGGACTGCTCGACGGGCTGACCGCAACCACCCACTGGGCCACCCAGGACATCCTGTCCTCGCTGGGGGCGGTCTACACCCCGCAGCGCGTCGTCGAGCATCTGCCGGAACGGATCATCACCGCCGCCGGGGTGTCCAGTGGAATCGACATGGCCCTGCGACTGGTGGAACTGCTGGTGGACCGCCAAGCCGCCGAGGCCAGCCAACTGATGATCGAGTACGACCCGCAGCCCCCCTTCGACTCCGGCGATCTGGCGAAGGCGTCGGAAGCGACCCGGCTGCTGGCGGTGGAGTACTTCAGCCAGCGCGACTGATTTCGCTGTTCAGGGGGCCCTGCGGTAGCCTGAGCCGGTTGCCGACGCAGGCGACCCTCCTGCCATGCCATACGGGTGTGGCCGCACACGACCATAGGAGGTGATGAGGTTTCCATGCGTCAATACGAAATTATGGTCATTCTCGACCCCACTCTTGATGAGCGCACCGTCGCCCCGTCCCTGGACACGTTCCTCAACGTGATCCGCGGTGACGGCGGAACTGTGGACAAGGTGGATATCTGGGGCCGCCGCCGGCTGGCCTACGAGATCGCCAAGCACGCCGAGGGCATCTACGCCGTCGTCGATGTGAAGGCGGAGCACAAGACCGTGTCCGAACTCGACCGTCAGCTGAACCTGAACGAGTCGGTGTTGCGGACCAAGGTGATGCGGACCGACAAGCACTGACCACAGTGGACAACGTGCCCGGGCTGTCGTAGCACCTACGTAGGCTCGGTCTGAATCCACCAACTCCCAGGAGGACATTGTGGCCGGTGACACGACCATCACCGTCGTCGGAAACCTGACGGCTGACCCCGAACTGCGGTTCACCCCGTCCGGTGCCGCGGTCGCTAACTTCACCGTGGCCTCAACGCCGCGCATCTACGACCGCCAGAGCGGGGAGTGGAAGGACGGCGAGGCGCTGTTCCTGCGCTGCAACATCTGGCGCGAGGCCGCCGAGAACGTGGCCGAGAGCCTCACTCGCGGGTCTCGGGTGATCGTGACCGGTCGCCTCAAGCAGCGGTCCTTCGAAACCAAAGAGGGCGAGAAGCGCACCGTCATGGAGGTCGAGGTCGACGAGATCGGCCCGTCCCTGCGCTATGCCACCGCCAAGGTCAACAAGGCCAGCCGCGGTGGCGGTGGCGGCGGCTTCGGCGGCGGCGCGTCCAGCGGCGGCGGCGCTTCCCGAGCAAATGCGGCTGCGGCGCAGGACGATCCGTGGGGCAGCGCGCCTGCATCGGGTTCGTTCGGCGGCAATGACGACGAACCGCCCTTCTGACATTTGACCCGCGCTCCGTGCGCGAACTATTCAGAGAACGAAAGAGACTGACAGATGGCTAAAGCCAAACCAACCAAGCGGCGTCCGGCCCCGGACAAGCCGATCAAGACCCGCAAGTGCGTGTTCTGCTCGAAGAAGGGCAGGACCCAGAACATCGATTACAAGGACACCGCTCTGCTGCGCACCTATATCAGCGAGCGCGGCAAGATCCGCGCCCGTCGGGTGACCGGGAACTGCGTGCAGCATCAGCGCGACGTCGCCATCGCCGTCAAGAACGCCCGCGAGGTTGCCTTGCTGCCGTTCACCTCGGCGACCCGCTAGAAACGGAGCGAAACCAATGAAGCTGATTCTCACCGCTGAGGTCGAGCACCTCGGAGCAGCCGGCGACACCGTCGAGGTCAAGGATGGCTACGGCCGCAACTTCCTGCTGCCACGCGGGCTGGCCATCGCCGCCACCCGTGGTGCCCAGAAGCACGTCGACAGCGTCCGCCGCGCACAGGACGCCAAGACTGTGCGCGACCGCGCACATGCCGACGAGATCAAGGCCGCCATCGTGGCCCTGGGCCCCGTCGCGCTGGCCGTGAAGACCCACGACTCCGGCAAGCTGTTCGGCTCGGTGACCGCCAACGACATCGTCGCGGCGATCAAGAAGGCCGGCGGCCCGAACCTCGACAAGCGCACGGTGCGGCTGCCCAAGGCTCATATCAAGGAGACCGGCAGCCACACGGTGGGCGTGCATCTGCATCCTGAGGTCGACGTCGACATCACCCTTGAGGTCGCCGCTCAGGGCTAGACAACAGGTTGTACGAAATCCCCGGTGGTGGCCTCGGCCGCCCCGGGGATTTTTGTTTTCCCTGGCGAATTGTGCGCGCCGGCCTGATCACAGTTAACGTCACCGGCTGTTAACTCGTTGCCTATGCAACGGCAATGCAACACGCCCGGAACGGCAACGTGAACCGACACGCCGTCCGACTTCTCATCCACAACCTCACAGGGCCATTACCCTGGGCTTTACGTGGACAGATGCGACCTAAATTCATAGTGATCCACAAGTTGTCCCCAGGCCGCCAACACCGTTGTGCGCAGGTATCCACAAGCCACTAACAGATTGGTGAACAGGCCCGGTTTGCGCCTGCGCCAGCAACATCTACCGTTCCCCTGGGCGCTGGTGGCCGAGAGCTTCGGAATCCGTCGTTGTCGGTGCCGCAGCTTATCGTGAAACACAGTTGGTCGAACTGGAGTTCGACCGATGTGCTTCATGCCAACAAGGCAGAGAAGGAGGTGCGGCAGCCCCGATGGCCGTCGTAGATGACCTTGGACAACAAGGACCCCCCTCGTCGCCGCCGGCCGAGGATTTCGGTCGCCAGCCCCCGCAGGACCTCGCCGCCGAGCAGTCGGTGCTCGGCGGAATGCTGCTGAGCAAGGACGCCATCGCCGACGTGCTCGAGCGGCTGCGCCCCGGGGACTTCTACCGCCCCGCCCACCAGAACGTCTACGACGCGATCCTGGACCTCTACGGCCGCGGTGAGCCGGCCGATGCTGTCACCGTGGCCGCCGAGTTGGATCGCCGAGGCCTGCTGCGCCGCATCGGCGGTGCGCCCTATCTACACACCCTGATCTCCACGGTGCCCACCGCCGCCAACGCCGGCTACTACGCCGGCATCGTGGCCGAGAAGGCGCTACTGCGCCGCCTGGTCGAAGCCGGCACCCGGGTGGTGCAGTACGGCTACGCCGGTGCCGAGGGGGCCGACGTCAACGAGATTGTTGACCGCGCCCAGGCTGAGATCTATGACGTCACCGAGCGTCGCACCGCCGAGGACTACGTTGCGCTCGAGGAACTGCTGCAGCCGACGATGGACGAGATCGACGCGATCGCGTCGGCCGGTGGGATCTCCCGCGGTGTGCCGACCGGTTTCACCGAACTCGACGAGGTGACCAATGGTCTGCATCCCGGTCAGATGATCGTGGTGGCGGCCAGGCCTGGGGTTGGGAAGGCGCTCAAGCTCGATACGCCGCTTGTGACCCCGACCGGTTGGACCACGATGGGCGAGGTCAAGGTTGGGGACTGGCTGATCGGCGCGGACGGCAAGCCGACTCGCGTGGTGGCCGCGACCGACGTGATGCACGGCCGGCCCTGCTTCGAGGTCGAGTTCTCCGACGGTTCGGTGATCGTGGCCGATGCGGAGCACCAGTGGCTGACCGATACCCGTGCTTCCCGCAAGTCTGCGCAGGCAGCGGCTGTCGGCTACAACCGGTACAAGAATCAGCGCACCTTCGCCGAGATTCGCACTACGCAGGAGATCGCGGAGACGTTGCGCTGCGCGACGGTTGATCGCAGGCTGAACCACTCGGTGACTAACGCCAGTCCATTGCAGGCGCCCAACGCCGATCTTCTAGTACCCCCGTACACCTTGGGAGCATGGCTGGGCGACGGAACATGTGGGAGCGCGCAGATCACCTCAGCCGATCCCGAAGTCATCGTGCATATCGAGGCGGAGGGTTTCGAGGCGCGCAAGTCGACCTCCGCGAAGTATCGCTACCAACTGTGCCTGCCGAGCGCACCTGCTGTGGAGGCGCGGGAGTGCGTCGTCTGCGGAAAGTCCTTCGTCCCGCAGACGAGTCAGGTGCGCACCTGCGGGCGGTCATGTGGCGGCAAGGCCCGATTCCTCTCCGCGCCGGTGCCGTCCCCCACCTGTTCTCGATGTGGTGGGCCCTCCTGCGGACTGGAGCTGTGCCAGTCGTGCCGCAATGCCTTCGGTACTTTGCAAGGGCGCCTCAGGACGATCGGTGTTTTGAACAACAAACACATTCCGCAGGCGTATCTGCGGGCTTCTGAATCTCAGCGCCGTGCCCTGCTGGCCGGGTTGTTGGACACCGACGGCACTGTCACCACAGGCGGAGCGGTCCAGTTCTGCGTGACCGATCAGCGATTGGCGGATGACGTCTTCGAACTGATCGTCAGTCTGGGCTACCGCTGCCACCGCGCGGCTAAACGGGTTCACGGACGCTCCGAGGCGAGTTCCACTGCCCACATTTTGAATTTCTTTACGGAGGACCAGGTTTTCCGGCTTCACCGGAAGAACGTGGCTCATAAGGAACGGCGCGCGGGAGTTGGCATCGCCCGTTGCCGGTCGCGATTCATCACTGACGTTCGGCCGATCGCCAGTGTGGCTGTTCGTTGCGTCGAGGTCGACAACGCCGATCACATGTATTTGGCCGGCCGCGCGATGATCCCGACACATAACTCAACCCTCGGCTTGGACTTCCTGCGTTCCTGCTCCATCAAGAACCGCCTCTCCAGCGTCGTGTTCTCGCTGGAGATGAGCAAGTCAGAGATCGTCATGCGGCTGCTGTCGGCGGAGGCCAAGATCAAGCTGGCCGATATGCGCTCGGGCCGGATGAGTGACGACGACTGGACCCGGCTGGCGCGCCGGATGAGCGAGATCAGCGAGGCTCCGCTCTACATCGATGATTCGCCGAACCTGACGATGATGGAGATCCGCGCCAAGGCCCGCCGGCTCAAGCAGAAGTCCGATCTTCGCCTGGTGGTCATCGACTACCTCCAGCTGATGACGTCGGGCAAAAAGGTCGAGTCCCGCCAGCAGGAAGTCTCCGAGTTCTCAAGGCAGCTGAAGCTTTTGGCGAAGGAGATCGACGTCCCAGTGGTCGCCATGAGTCAGCTGAACCGCGGTCCGGAACAGCGCACCGACAAGAAGCCGATGCTGTCGGACCTCCGCGAGTCCGGCGCCATCGAGCAGGACGCCGACATGGTGATCCTGCTGCACCGGCCCGACGCGTTCGAGCGCGACGACCCCCGCGGCGGTGAGGCCGATCTGATCCTTGCCAAGCACCGCAACGGCCCGACGAAGACCGTGACGGTCGCACATCAGCTTCACCTATCGCGGTTCACGAACATGGCGCGGCAGTAGCTGCTGCTGCTGT
>CAZADG010000089.1:0-11608 GCA_964483865.1 uncultured Mycobacterium sp.
CTCCTCCGCCGGCGACAGCGTCACCACCTACGGCGAACCCTGGAACATGAACTAGATCCCGCCGATGAAAGATGCCCCCGCCCAGCATGCGCTGGCGCCGGGGGCATCTTCGCGTTAACGGGGGGTTGAGCTACTTGCGGAGATTTTTCAACGGGTCGATCGCGCGCTCGAACTGCGGTGCGGTGTCCTTACCACCGAGGGCGTCGCGGATCTCGGTGAGCAGGCGGTTGGTCTTGTCGGCTGCCGCCTCGGCCGATCCCTGGGAGCGGATCTTGTTGTAGGGCAGCACCACGAAGAAGTAGACGACCGCGGCAACGAGAACGAAGTTGATCGCCGCCGACACCAGGACATTGAGATCGATGGTCTGTCCGCCGCCGATGCTGATCTTGAGAATCCCGTAGGACGAGTCCTTACCGGCGCCGATCCGATTGATCAGTGGCTGAATGATGCTGTCGGTGAACTTCGTGACCAGTCCGGTGAACGCGGTACCGATGACCACCGCTACTGCGAGGTCGACGATGTTGCCGCGTGCGAGAAACTCCTTGAAACCTTTTAACACTGTTGGCCTTTCTTTGCTCAGGATTGCCTTGGGCGTCGAAAGCCTAGCGCAAAGGTGGTGACCCGATGTCAGGCGTTTTGTCTGAATCAGTGGATTGTCAACGTAAGACTGTGCATCAGACTCGCCGCAGCCAACGTGTTTGCTGCCGCACCGGGAAGCGCCAGCAGTGCCACCCGGTCTGCGCCGGCCGGCGAGATGAATACGACGACGGCGTCGCTGGCCAGCAGGCGGGCCCGGGCATCACGACCGTCTGACGGTGCACCGAGGACGTCGACGACATCACCGGGCCGAATCACCTCCAGGACGGCCGGATCGGCCAGGCGAACGGGCACGTTGCGGGCATCCGGGCCGGCGGTGAGTTTGGTCTGCCGCGATCCCAGTAGCCGCGCGTCGGTGAGGACCTCACCGCGGCGCACCGGCCCTGCCAGTCTGGCACCCACTGCGGCGCCCAGTGCGGCGAGGGCGCCGTCCGGGACCGTCGCGGCGGGGACTCGGCGCAGTGCCACGTCCTCCGTTCCGACGACGACCCCCGGGGCGAATTCGCGCACGGCGATGACGACCTCACGCGGATCGCTGTCCGGGTCGGGGCGCCAGGCGGCGGCCCCGGCCAGCAGCACAAGTAGTCCGGCCGCGATCCTCCGGGCCGCAACGGTGCGGGCGAAATCAGGCCGCGTCAAGCGCGAAAGACGGTTGAGCAGAGTGGGATTCAGCGAATCGCCCATGCCGTCACGATAGGAGTCGACCGCCTACATCTGCCCTTCGGCGGCGGGGACTGCTGTGGATAACGATCAGCTGGACGCGGCGGCCGGGGCCGAACTCTTCGAGGCCGTCGATCCCGTCGAGCTGGCGGAGTCCGGCGCCTTCTCCGGCTTGGCGGACTTCTCCGAGGACTGATCACCGCCGGTGGAATCGCTCTTGGCTCCCGAGGCATTGCCGGTCTTGCCGCCGCCCGATTCGCGGCTGTCGGTGCGGTAGAAGCCGCTGCCCTTGAACACCACGCCAACCGAGTTGAACAACTTGCGCAACCGGCCTGAGCACTGGGGGCAGTTGGTCAGCGCATCCTCGGTGAACGCCTGAACGGCATCGAACCGGTGGTCACACTCGGTGCAGGCATAGCTATAGGTCGGCACATCAACCTCCGGAAGGACTGGGTATTAGCACTCTACCGCGCCAAGTGCTAAAACCGCTATCCGGCGGTCGGCATTCCCGGGCTCACGACCCCAACGCGATCAGGCCGCTGGGGGTCAGCGCATGAGTCATCCGGACGTCATGCGGCTCGGACGGTAATCGATCGAGAAGTTCGCAGTCCCGCACCACCGCCACGAGCCGCGTGCCGGGTGTGCACAGCGTCAACGATCGGTCATAGAAACCGCCGCCGCGGCCGAGGCGCACGCCGCGTCTGTCCACTGCAAGCGCCGGGACCAACACGACCCGGGCCTCGGCGAGCGCGGTTGGCGGCAGCCACGGCTCGGCAGGTTCGCGCAGGCCGAAGTGGCCCGCAACCAACTTCCCGGGGTGGTAGCGACCCCATCGGAGCGGCAGGTGTTCGTCGTCCGGTCCGGTGCACGTCACCGGAAGGAGCACGGTACGGCATAGCTGGGCCAGTGCGTCGAGCATCGCCGGCGTGCCGGGTTCGGCGCCGACCGGCACGTAGGCCGCCACCACGTGCGCACCGCCCACCGCCTCGGCCAGATGCTCGCAAATACGTCGCGAGTCGGCCTGCCGCACTTCGCCGGAAGTCGCGCGTCGGGCCGTGAGTAATTCCGCTCGGAGGTCTTCTTTGCCCACGTCGGCCATGCCTCCACCCTCCCAGTGGGACTGTTGCCGCGCCACCGGCGCGCCGGGTTAGGGTTGCAGACATGCTCAGCAACCCGGTGCCGATTCCCCGCACCGCAATCGTGCCGGCGGCGGGTCTGGGGACCAGGTTCTTGCCGGCGACCAAAACAGTCCCCAAAGAGTTGCTGCCGGTGGTCGATACCCCGGGAATCGAGTTGGTGGCAGAGGAGGCGGCCGAGGCCGGTGCTGAGCGGCTGGTGATCGTCACCTCCGAAGGTAAGGACGGTGTTGTCGCGCACTTCGTCGAGGACCTCGTTCTTGAGGGAACACTCGAGGCCCGCGGCAAGAAGGCGATGCTGGAGAAGGTTCGGCGGGCTCCCGCGCTGATCAAGGTGGAATCGGTGGTCCAGGCGCAGCCCCTGGGTTTGGGCCACGCGGTGGCCTGTGTAGAAGCAGTACTCTCGCCCGACGAAGATGCGGTGGCGGTGTTGCTGCCCGATGACCTGGTGCTGCCCAGTGGCGTTCTGGTCACGATGGCGCAAGTTCGCGCCAAGCGGGGCGGAACGGTGCTGTGCGCCATCGAGGTCGAACCCGACGAAGTCAGCTCCTACGGAGTGTTCGATGTCGAGACCGTGCCGGACGCCGCCAGCCCGGACATCCTCAGGGTCAAGGGAATGGTCGAGAAACCTGCCGCCGACAAGGCGCCGTCGCGCTATGCCGCGGCGGGCCGCTACATCCTCGACCGCGCGATCTTCGACGCGCTGCGACGCGTCGAACGGGGCGCCGGCGGTGAGATTCAACTGACCGACGCGATCGCCCTGCTGATCGCTGAGGGCCATCCGGTGCACGTCGTGGTGCATCACGGGTCTCGACACGACTTGGGAAATCCCGGCGGGTATCTGAAGGCTGCGGTTGACTTTGCCTTGGACCGTGAGGACTATGGCCCGGCGTTGCGGGATTGGTTGGTGGAACGGCTGGGCCTGACCGACCGTTAGGGGCAGCCCTGCTGTGCAAGAGCAGCCGCCGTGAAAGAGCAGTCCCCCTAGAAAGGCAGCACTGTGCGTTCGGTGGAGGAACAGCAGGCCAGGGTGACGGCTGCCGCCGTCGCGCCCAGGCCCGTGCGGGTGCCCATCGCGGAGGCTCAGGGCCTCATGTGTGCCGAAGAGGTGGTCACCGAGCGGCCGATGCCGGGTTTCGACCAGGCTGCGATCGACGGCTACGCGGTGCGCAGCGTCGACATCAGCACCGCCGGCGACGGCAATGATGTGGTGTTGCCGGTGATGGGTGTCATCGAGGCCGGATCCCGAACGCCTACCCGCTTACAGCCCAACCAGGCCGCCCGGATTCAGACCGGCGCGCCGATGCCCACGCTGGCCGATGCAGTCTTGCCGCTGCGCTGGACCGATGGCGGACAGACCAGGGTGGCGGCGCTGCGCGGGGTGCGGTCGGGTGCCTATGTGCGGCGCGCAGGTGACGATGTTCAACCCGGTGACGTCGCAGTGCGGGCCGGGGCGGTTATCGGGCCAGCGCAAGTGGGGCTGCTGGCCGCGGTAGGGCGTGAACGGGTTCTGGTACACCCCAAGCCCAGGGTTTCGGTTCTCAGCGTGGGCGGAGAACTGGTCGACATCTCGCGCACACCCGGAAACGGCCAGGTCTATGACGTCAATTCCTACGCGCTGGCCGCAGCAGCGCGCGATGCCGGCGCCGAAGCCACCCGGGTTGGGATCGTCAGTACCGATCCCAAGGAACTGCGCGAGGTGGTCGAAAGCCAACTCGGCCGTAGCGAGGTCGTGGTGATCTCCGGGGCGGTCGGTGGTGCCGCGGCAGAGAACCTGCGTACGGTGCTGTCCCAGCTGGGCAGCATGGAGGTCAGCCGTGTCGCAATGCACCCGGGTTCGGTTCAGGGCTTCGGGCAGCTTGGGCCGGAAGGGGTTCCGACGTTTCTTCTGCCGGCCAACCCGGTCAGCGCACTGGTCGTGTTCGAGGTGATGGTGCGACCGTTGATCCGGCTGTCCCTGGGAAAGCGGCAACCGATGCGACGGATGATCCGGGCGCGGACGCTTGCGCCGATCACGTCGGTCTCCGGACGGACCGGCTTTCTGCGCGGCCAACTGTTGCGTGATCACGACACCGGTGACTACCTGGTGGAAGCCATCGGCGAGGCGCCCGGCGGGTCCTCGCATCTGCTGGCCTCGCTGGCGGAGGCCAACTGCCTGGTAGTGGTCCCCAGCGACGTCGCCGAGGTCCGTTCCGGTGAAGCGGTCGACGTCGCGTTCCTGGCGCAGCGCGGCTGAGGAGCGCGGGACTGACGTGAGTTTCTGGGGTCGCGGTACCGCGCACCCGGGGTGGCCGAGTCCGGTGGGTCCGTTGCGGGTTCCCGCCGGCACGCTCCGATTGCGGCCTCCGCGGTTGCGCGACGGTGCGCAGTGGAGCCGCATCCGGCTGGCTGAGCGGGAGAACCTGGAGCCCTGGGAGCCCTCCGTAGAAGCGGATTGGGTTCAGCGCCATAGTGTTTCGGCATGGCCGGCGATGAACTCCGGACTGCGCACGGAAGCGCGCAGGGGCAGGATGCTTCCCTACATCATCGAACTTGACGGCCGCCTTCGTGGTCAGTTGACGGTGGGCAACGTGACTCATGGTGCGCTGCGGTCGGCGTGGATCGGCTACTGGGTGTCCGCCGAGGTGACCGGCGGTGGAGTGGCCACCGGCGCACTGGCCTTGGGATTGGACCACTGCTTCGGGCCGGTGGGACTGCACCGCGTCGAGGCCACCGTGCGCCCCGAGAACGCCGCGAGTCGGCGTGTTCTGGCCAAGGTCGGTTTCCGCGAGGAAGGCCTGCTGAAGCGCTACCTGAACGTGGACGGCGACTGGCGCGACCACCTGTTGGTGGCGATGACCGTCGAGGAGACTGACGGATCGGTGGCGGCCGGATTGGTCCGCCGGGGAATGGCGAGGTGGGCCTGACAGCGACACGCTGTTGCAAATGTGACACGTGGGGCTGTTGGTGCTTGTCATCAGGGAATTACACGTGTGTAATTGGCACGGCGCGCCGCCACTGAAAGCGGACGTCACGGACCTAGCCTGGTCGGGAAAGGAGCGGGTCCATGCCAAGCATCCCCCAGTCATTGCTCTGGATTTCACTCGTGGTGCTGTGGCTCTTTGTCCTGGTGCCGATGCTCATCAACAAACGCGACACCGTGAAGCGGACCAGCGATGTCGCTCTGGCCACCCGCGTCCTCAACGGCGGCGTCAGGTCCCGGCTGATGAAGCGCAGCGGTCCGGCCGCCGGTCACCGGCATGATCCGGACTGGCAGGGCGGTGACCACTTCGTCGAGGACTATCCCGAGATGTACGACGAGACCCAGGTCATCGACTTCAGCGATCAGCGGGACGTGATCCAGGAGTACGACGACGCCGTCCGCGAGGCGCGGATGGGCTCGCGAACCCGGTCGGTGGTGGTCGTCGCGGCGGTCACCGAACGGACGCTGGCCGAGACGGACTATCTCGACGTCGACATCGTCGACGAGAACTCCGGTGCGCTGCCCGTCGGCGTCGCCGGCGAGCAGGCCAGCCTGTTCGACACCCCGGCGCCGGAACCGGAGCCGGAATCAGTGGAGGTTGACGCCGTCGCTGACGTAACTGACGTCGCCGACCCGCCCTCCGGTGCCGTGGAGGACTCGGTGGCCGGTTTCGAAGCGGGCCTTCAGGAAGAGATCGAGGCCGAATTGCAGGCCGAGTTCGAGGAGCCGGTCGGCGAACCGATTGCCGATCCGGCCAGTTCCCCGGAAGGCCGCCCGGAAGGCCGCCCGGACGGAACCGCCGACGAGTACGAGTACATCGAGGAC
Organism: uncultured Mycobacterium sp.; assembly: GCA_964483865.1. GTDB lineage: Bacteria > Actinomycetota > Actinomycetes > Mycobacteriales > Mycobacteriaceae > Mycobacterium. The sequence goes on from CAZADG010000089.1 coordinate 6,181, forward strand.
TCATCAGGTTTGGAGGCCGAAGACGATTCGGTGATGCCGCGGCCGTCAAGCCGGCAACGGCGGCTTTCCACTGCGACCGCGGCCGCGGTCAGCGCCCGCAAGTACCGCTTCCGCAAGCGGGCACTGATGACGATGTCCGCATTGATGGTGCTGAGCGCCGTCTTGGCGTTCACCGTCAGTCCCACATTGTGGTGGGCCTGCGGCGCAGTGGCCACTGTGACGGTGCTCTACCTGGGTTACCTCCGTCGTCAAACCCGAATCGAGGAGCAGGTGCGGCGTCGGCGATCGCAGCGGATGGCGCGTTCACGCCCGTCGGCTGCGCCGAGGTTCGAGGAGCGATCCGCGACGCGGGGTCCGGAGGTGGACTTCCCCGAGTTCCCTACCCGGCTCCAGCGCCCCGGAGCGGTGGTGCTGGACATCGACGACGAGGACCCCATCTTCGAGCACCTCGACGAGGTTCCGTACAGCCGTCGGCACTACGGAATGTCGAGGGACTTGCCGAGGGCGTCGGGTCAGTAGGAACGCTCACCCGACCGGACTGGTAACCTGCTTAGCGTCCAGGGGCTATAGCGCAGTTGGTAGCGCGTCTCGTTCGCATCGAGAAGGTCAGGGGTTCGATTCCCCTTAGCTCCACAGAAGATCCATCGGGGGACGTCGGCGCGATTTCGGCTCCCACGGCGCTACAGTCATCACCGTGCCGGCCCGAGCTCGAGTGAAGAACGGCCACCCCCCTAAGGTGTGCGAGCGGTGCCAGCGGCCGTTCGAGTGGCGAAAAAAATGGGCCCGGGACTGGGCGAACGTCAAGTACTGCTCGGCGGCTTGTCGCGCGCAGACCGGAAAAATTGACTCGGAGACGACTCGCCGGTCACAGAACTGACGGCATCGTACAAAATCCAAGGTCAAGCGCTTTTCGGCGTAAATGTGACGAATTCCTCGGCCACGGAGACCTCACGCTGCGGGTTTAGTCGCAATGTGTCCGTTATGGTTTCGTGATGCTTTCGCAGATATCTCGTGATATGCGTCAGAATTTATCAGGAATTGCCGCGGTGTTCGTGATGTCCTCTGCTGTGGTCCTGGCGCCTGGTGCTGCGGCCGGCCCCAACCCCGCCGAACAGCCGGCGCCCGCGCTGGAAGCGGTTCACGCCCCAGCGGCTGCACCGGGTCCCGCACCTGCGGCACCACCCGTTCCAGTGGTTCTGCCACCTCCCGCTCCGGAAGCGGCTCCCGCACCCGAGGCGGCACCGGTTGCTGATGCCGCCACCCACGTCCATCCGGAGATGCTGCCTCCCGGTGATTGTCCGGAGCAGGGCCTGCAGTCCAAGACGATTCTGGCGGCGCGGAGCATCAGCGCCGACTTTCCGCAGATCACCACCATGATCGGTGTCCGTCCGGACGCGAAGCGGTGGCACCCGGACGGTCTGGCCGTGGACATCATGATTCCTAATGCCGGAAGTCCCGAAGGTATCGCGCTGGGCGATGAGATCGTGGCCTACGCACTCAGGAACGCCGACAAATTCGGCTTGCAGGACGTGATCTGGCGAGGCCTCTACTACACGCCTGCCGGGCCTCGTGGCTCAGGTTACGGACACTTCGATCACGTGCACATCACTACTACCGGCGGCGGATACCCGGGTTAACGGAGTTCAGCTCCGGCATTACCGCCGGCTCGGCGACTGGGCAGTCGTCCCCGCCGATCAGAATGCGCGAGTGCCGAAGGTCAGCGGTCTCTCAACGTGCGGGCCAGGCCTTTGTTGATCGCCTTGAGTGTCGCAACCCGGGCGAACTGCTTGTTGTTGGCGGGAATGACATGCCAGCGAGCCAAATCCGAGGTGGTGCGCAGTACCTTCTGGTCGACGGCTTTGACGTACTCGTCCCAGCGTTCCCGGTTGCGGTAGTCCTCCTCGGTGATCTTGTGCATCTTGTACGGCGTCTGTTCGCGGGCCTTGAAACGGGCTAGTTGCTCCTCCGGGGAGATATGCAGCCAGAACTTGGCCACGAAGTAGCCCTGCTCGACCATCTGGGCCTCGAAGTCGTTGATCTCGTCGAAGGCGCGCTGCCACTCGGCCGGAGTGGCGAACCCCTCCAGGCGCTCCACCAGCACTCTGCCGTACCAGGTGCGGTCGAAGATGACCGTTTTGCCGGCCGGGGGAAGATCCCGCCAGAACCGCCACAGGTAGTGGTACTTGCGTTCCTCCTCGGTGGGTGCCGCCACCGGGATCACGCGGTAGTCGCCGGCTTCCAGAGCACCGGTGACCCGTCGTATCACGCCGCCCTTGCCCGCGGCGTCCCAGCCCTCGAAGGCCAGTACCGTGCTGACCCCGCGATCGCGCGCCTCGAGGGAGAGTTTCTTGAGCTTGGCCTGCTCCTTGGCGAGCTGCTCGCGATACTGTTGCCGGCTCAGTGTCTGAGTGAGGTCGACCCCGGAGAGAACGTTCGCCTCGGCGTCGAAGTCGCCGAACACTGTCTCGGCTAGCGCCGGTCCTCGCTGTGCCTCCTTCTCGTTGAGCCGAGCGGTCAGTGCCGCCAGGATGGTCCGGGCGACAGTCAGGTCGCGGTAGCGCGAGTCGGTGGACTCCACGATGGTCCACGGTGCACCCGGGGCGCTGGTCTCCCGCAGAATCCGCTCCGCAATCGGCAGAACCGGGCCCAGGGTGTCGATCGCCGTCCAGTCCCGCTGGTCGACCTGCCATCCGACGTGACGATCCTTCTCGGCTCGCTTGAGTTTCTTCTTCTGCTCCTTGATCGGGGTATGCAGGAAAAACTTCAGAATCAGTGCGCCGTCGGCCACCAATTCGTTCTGCATGTTGGCGATGTGGCGAAGCCAGATCGAGAACTCCGGTTCGCTGATCTCGCCGTGGGCACGCTGCAACGCTGCCCGCATCAGCCCGCCCACGAAGAACGCCGCCCGTCCCTTCGGCGGAAGTGACCGCCACAAGCGCCACAGATGCGGGCGCTGGTACTCCTCGTCGGTCGGGTCGGCGAACACCCGGGTGTCGGCGAAGCGCGAGTCCATCCATTCGTTGAGCCGGTTCACCAACTCGTTGGCGGCGAGCCGGTCGTCGCCGGCGATCCAGATGATGACCGGGAAACCCGCACCACGGAGGTCGTACTGCGCGTTGATCAGTCCGACCCGAAGTTCGGGGATCGCCGCTTCGTAGTCGTCCTTGCTGACCTTGTTGCCGACTTCGGAAACCTCGAGCACGCCTACTCCCTCTGTCCACAGGGTTAACGAAAGGTGAACATCACCCTCTCATTCCCGTGGGTGGCGCGGGGTGGGTTTCAGGCCGGTTGGAAAGGCGGACTACGTAGCGCTGCGTTCGTCGCTCTCCAGTGCGTCGAGCACCAGGATCTTGGCGCCTATCTCCTCGGAGGACTCCGCGATGGCGTGCTCGGTGCTGCCCCTGCGCAACAGTTCGCTGAGCATCTGTTGGTCGTAGGCAGCCGCAGGAGTGGAGTCGATGAAGTCCTCGACGAGGTCGATGAACCGCTGCGAATCGTGGTGATGAGGGTAGTGCCCGGAGTTCGGAAAGACCTGAAGCCGCGAGCCCGGCATGGCGGCGTGCGCCATGTGGGCGTGGTTGACCGGGATGACGACGTCCTTGTCACCCCAAACCAGTTGCACCGGAATGGATTCGGTCAAATAACATCGGTCCAGCATGGTCACCACCTGGCCCCGCCAGTCCACGACGGCGCGCAGGGTCCTGCTGAAGGCGGCTGAGGCAGTCGGCTCGGGAAGTTCGGCGAGGATCCGCAGCGCGTTGGGGATGTCGTGTCCGAAACCGTCAGAGCCGACCACCGTGCTCAGAAGCTTTCCGACCGTCTGCAGCGTCGGCAGTACCAACGGCAACCGCAGCAGGGCCAGCGCCTCCGCGCCCGCGGGCAGCGATGCCAGCCGCAGCGCGATATTGACGTCCTTGGTCACCCCGCCTGCGCTCACCAGAATGAGCCGCTCCACAAGGTGCGGGAACTGGTAGGCGAATTGCATCGCGACCCCACCGCCCAGCGAGTGCCCCACCACCGTCACCTTGTCGATGCCCAGCACGCTGAGCAGATCGCGCATGCCGTTGGCGTAGGCCGCCACCGAATAATCCGCGCGGGGCTTGTCCGACTGCCCGTGTCCCAGCAGATCGGGTGCGATGACGGTGAAACGGCGGGCGAGTGTGCTGTGGACCGGCTGCCACGCGGTCGAGTTGTCGCCGATGCCGTGGATCAACAGCAACGCCGGGCCGGATCCGGCGATCCGGAAAGCGCGCCGATAGCCGTGGATTGTGCGGAACTGCAGCTCAGGTTCGGGATCGGGGACGTCGACCGGCCGCGGTTCGGGACTGGGATGTGCCATACCCACCACCTGACGTTCGACCGGCATTTCGCAGCGACGTCGCAATCCTAGGCGTGCAGGGCCGACCCTTCCACTCGAGCGGCGAGTGTCGCTACTCGTTATCGCCGCCGGTGGCCAGGGTCGCGGCCACCGAGGACTCGGACTGCACCCCGCGGGCACCTGGCCAGACCCAGTCCCGGACCTCGGGAATGTCGTCTCCGTGCTGCCGGGTGTATTCGCGTGCCTCGATGCGTTTGTCCTGCATCTGCTGGCGCAGTACGGCGTAGCGCGAGCCCAGGCCGGGCACCCGATCGATCGTGTCGATCACCAGGTGGTAGCGGTCCAGATCGTTGAGCATCACCATATCGAACGGCGTTGTGGTGGTGCCCTCCTCCTTGTAGCCGCGGACGTGGATCCGGGCGTCGTTGCTGCGGCGGTACACCAGGCGGTGAATAAGCCATGGGTACCCGTGGTAGGCGAAGATCACCGGCCTGTCCTCGGTGAAAACCATGTCGAACTCGCGGTTGGACATGCCGTGCGGGTGCTCGCTCTCGTCCTGCAGGCGCATCAGGTCAACGACGTTGACGAACCGCACCTTCAGTTCCGGGATGTGCTGTCGTAGCAGGTCCGCCGCAGCTAACGCCTCCAAGGTGGGCACATCGCCGGCGCCGGCCAGAACAACGTCGGGGTCGCTGCCGTGCGTTTCGGTTCCGGCCCACTCCCAGATGCCCAATCCTCGGGTGCAGTGCGCGACCGCCTCGGCCATGGTCAGGAAGTTGGGGTGCGGTTGTTTGCCCGCCACGACCACGTTGACGTACTGCCGGGAGCGCAGGCAGTGGTCGTAGGTGGATAGCAGGGTGTTGGCGTCCGGCGGCAGGTACACCCGGACCACCTCGGCGCTCTTGTTGACCACGTGGTCGATGAAGCCGGGGTCCTGGTGGCTGAACCCGTTGTGGTCCTGCCGCCAGACATGGCTGGACAGAAGGTAGTTAAGGCTGGCGATCGGACGGCGCCACGGAATCTCGTTGGTGACCTTCAGCCATTTGGCGTGCTGATTGAACATCGAGTCGATGATGTGGATGAAGGCTTCGTAGCAGTTGAACAGGCCGT
>CAZADG010000090.1:0-11422 GCA_964483865.1 uncultured Mycobacterium sp.
TTGCGGGTCGTCGGGCTGGTGTTCTGGCAGCTTCGCTACACCTTCCTCGCCATTGCGGTCACGATCGGACTGCTGCTGCCGGCCCCGGATCCGGGACAGAGCGATTACGCGGCCGCAGTCCTGTCCGTGCTGGGTATCGGTGCTTCGGTGTTCATCGGCTTTCGCAACACCACCGCCTACAACCGCTGGTGGGAGGCCCGCACGCTGTGGGGCAGCGTCATCATCAACTCCCGCACGCTGAAGAACGGATTGACCTCTGTTGACACCGGCAAATCGGAGATGGCCCAGATCGTCGACCGGATGCTGCGCCGCCAGGTTCGGTATTGCTGGCAGTTGGCGGCCGAGCTGCGCCGAATCCCGGCGGTGGACGGGGTACGGGACCTGACCCCCGAGGACCCCGCCGACGCCGCCGCTGAGGATCTGCTCAACCGGCAGGCCGCCGATATCGCAGCGCTGGCCGCCGATGGTCACATCGACCCTCAGGCGCGGGTACTCCTGATGACTGCGAACACGGGTGCGGCGACCGCGCAGAGCGGTCTTGAGCGTATTCGCAACGAACCCGTGCCCATCCACTACGACCTGTTCATCCAGGCGCTGGCATGGTTCTTCGGGATCATGGCGTTCAGTCGACTGGACGGCGCCAGCCACCACCCGGCCAGCGTCCTGATCGGGGCGCTGCTGATGACCACTTTCATCGTCGCCGAACGGCTCGGGCATTTCATCGAGGAGCCGATGAATAACAACGTCTTCGACATCTCGATGTACCGGATCTGCAGCGTCATCACCGCCAACCTGCTGGGAGGCCGGCATCCGCTGGCCCAGCCGCGGGAAAGCGACAAGGCGACCGTGTGGATGTGACGCCGATCGGCCACGCACGGTCGGCAGGTCGCAGCACCGCGGTGCGCGGGCGGACTGGCAGAATCGAGCAATGACGTCGACCCGGCCTGACGCGCCGGCGCACCAACCCGCGGGTTCGACGTCACCACCTCCCGCCAAATCGCTGACTCCGGTCGAGATGGCGCAGGCCGCGGTGATGGGCGCGCTGAGTGCGGCGCTGGCCATCATCTCGGTGGTGGTGCCCTTCGCCGGTGGGGTGTCGTTGCTGGTGGCGGTGCCGATGGGCCTGCTGGGCTACCGCTACCGGTTGCGCGTGCTGCTCGCGGCGGCGTTCGCGGCCGCAACCGTCACCTTCCTGATCGCCGGGATCAGCGGTTTCATGGTGGTCCTGAACTGCGCCTACGTGGGCGGGGCCGCCGGTATCATCAAGCGCCGCGGCCGGGGCACGCCGACGGTGGTAGCGGTGTCGATCATCGCCGGGATCTTCAACGGCCTGTGGATCATCGGCGTGCTCATGGTGCTGGTCCGGCTGCGAACGCTGGTGCTGGATGCCCTGAGTGCCAATGTCGACGGCGTCTTGAACTTCATGTCCGACCTGCCGGTGTACGGCGAGGTGTTCCGCCAGTCCGCCGAGCAGACCCGTTCGATGTTCCACACCGCGATCCAGTACTGGCCGGTGCTGATCATGGGTTACTCGATCCTCACCATGGTGCTGGTGTCACTGGTGGGTTGGTGGGCGTTGGGCCGGGTGCTCGAACGGCTGCGCGGCATCCCCGACGTCCACAAACTCGAGTCCCCGTCGGAAAGCGGCCCCGTTGCCCCGGTTCCGGTCCGGCTCACCGACGCACGGTTCCGCTATCCGCGCGCCGACCACGACGCGCTGCGTCCGCTGACCTTGAGCGTGGACGCAGGCGAGCACGTCGCGGTGACCGGCGCCAACGGCTCGGGCAAGACCACTCTGATGCTGCTGCTTTGCGGACGGGCCCCCACCTCGGGCAGCATCCAACGCCCCGGAGCAGTGGGCCTGGGACAGTTGGGCGGCACCGCGGTGGTGATGCAGCACCCGGAGAGCCAGGTGTTGGGCAGCCGGGTGGCCGACGACGTGGTGTGGGGCCTGCCGCCGGGAACCAGCACCGATGTCGCGCGACTTCTTGACGAAGTCGGCCTGACCGGCATGGAGGAACGCGACACCGGCGGACTGTCCGGCGGCGAATTGCAGCGCCTGTCGGTGGCCGCGGCCTTGGCCCGGCAGCCCTCGATGCTGATCGCCGACGAGGTCACCAGCATGGTTGACCAAAAGGGCCGCGACGGGCTGCTCGATGTGCTGTCGGGCCTGACCCGGCGCCATCGGACGGCCCTTGTTCAGATCACCCACTACAACAGCGAGGCTGAGATCGCCGACCGTACGGTCAATCTCAGCGAGTCGCAGGACAACATGGTGATGGTCGAGCACGCCGCCGCCCCCGCCGCCACGGCCGTCCCCGTCTCGCAGGGCGGCAAGCCGGTTCTCGAACTCAACGGAGTCGGCCATGTTTACGGCAGCGGGACCCCGTGGGCCAAGACCGCGCTGGACGATGTGAGCTTTACCGTCCATGAGGGTGACGGCCTGCTGATCCACGGCGGCAACGGTTCCGGCAAGTCCACGTTGGCGTGGATCATGGCGGGGCTCACCGAACCGACCACCGGTTCCTGCCTGGTCGGTGGCCGGCCGGCCCACGAGTGCGTCGGCGATGTGGCGATTGCATTCCAGGCGGCTCGGCTGCAACTGCTGCGCAGCAGGGTGGACCTGGAAGTGGCCTCGGCGGCAGGCTTTTCGCCGTACGACACCGGCCGGGTGATCTCCGCGCTGGCCACCGTCGGGCTCGATGGATCGCTGGCGCAGCGTCGGGTCGACCAACTCAGCGGCGGGCAGATGCGCCGGGTGGTCATCGCCGGACTGTTGGCCCGCTGGCCGCGGGCGCTGATCCTCGACGAGCCGTTGGCCGGTCTGGATGCCGCCAGCCAGCGCGGCCTGCTGCGGCTGCTGACCGATCTGCGGCTCAACACCGGGCTGACCGTGATCGTCATCTCACATGATTTCGCCGGCCTGCAGGAGCTGTGCCCGCGGACCCTGCATCTGGAGCGCGGAGTGCTCGCCCCGGTGGGGGACATGCGGTGAGTCGTCAGCGTCGCGCCGTGGTGCTGCTACGCCCGGTGCCCGGGACATCGGTGATCCACGAGCTATGGGCCGGAACCAAACTCATCGTTGTCTTCGCGGTCTCGCTGCTGCTGTCGTTCTACCCGGGCTGGATCGCCATCGGACTGATGACGGTGCTCGTCGTCGTCGCGATCCGGCTGGCCCGCATCCCGCGCGGGACTGTTCCCTCGATCCCCCGGTGGCTGTGGCTGCTGCTGCTGTTCGGCATGCTCACCGCGGCGATGGGCGGCGGCGACCCGGTGGTGCAGTTATGGTCCTATGAGTTCGCTGCAGGCGGGTTGCTGAAGTTCCTGCGATTCACCGCGCTGTCGATCGTGCTGCTGGCGCTGGGGGCGATGATCTCCTGGACCACCAACGTCGCCGATGTGGCGCCTGCCATCGCGACCCTGGGCCGGCCGTTGAAGTGGTTCCGGGTTCCGGTCGACGATTGGGCGGTGGCCTTGGCTCTGGCGCTGCGCGCCTTCCCGATGCTGCTCGATGAGTTCCGGTTGCTCTACGCCGCCCGACGGTTGCGGCCGCGGGCGGTCATGCCTGACGGGCGGTCCCGGCGGCGCGGTCGGCTGGCTGACCTCGTCGATCTCCTGGCCGCCGGGGTGACTGTCGCGCTGCGCCGGGCCGACGAGATGGGCGATGCGATCACCGCCCGCGGCGGCACCGGCCAGATCTCAGCGGCTCCGTCCCGCCCACGGCGGCTCGACTGGGTGGTGCTGGGCATCGTTGCGGCGGTGTCGGTACTGGCGATCGTGCTGGAGGTCAAGGGGCTGGGCGGCAGTTAGCCTCCTCGCGGCCCCGCTACCGCTGGGCAGCGGTGTTTGCTGCGACCTGGGCGGCCGCCAACGTCTCAGTGACCGGCCGTCGGCCCAGGAACATCTCGTCGAAGAACGGCTTGATGGCCTGGAACCCGGCGGCGAATCCGACTCCGCCCGGGGCTGTGATCCGCGGGCCGTCGAGCACCGCGAAGAACGGAGCGACATCCAGGCCTTTGGCCCGCCAGTAGTCGAAGTAGACCCGCTGCGCAGACAGCACCGCCGGGATCGCCGCCCCGCTGCGCCCCAAGTAGGCATTTCCGGCTCCGCCGAGCCAGTCCAACACAGCGCGCACCGCTTCAGGGTGGCGGGTGGCCGGATTGCCGGCGGCGACAATGCCATTGGTCACACTGACCCGTCCCGCTGGTCCGGCCGGCAGCATCGTCACCCCCCATCGGAAGCGGGCCTGGCCGGCGACCTGGGCCAGGTTGTAGGTCCCGGACTGGAACACCGCCATCCGCCCGGACAGGAACTGGTTGCGGGAGAAGTCGCCGTTGTCGTTGGTGTCTGACGCTGGTGGGGCGACGTGGTCGGTATTGATCAGGTCGACGACGTAGGACAGGGCGGCTGCCGCCTGCGGATTGTCGAAGGCGAAGCGGTCGCCGTCGCTGAAGACCCCGCCCGCCGAGCCGATGTAGTTCAGGTTGATGCCCTGGAGGTCATTGGCGGCGTTGTAACCCCACTGCCGAACCCGCCGCGCGTCGAATCCGGCTGTGGCCGCGGATTTTCCATCGGCGTCGAAGGTGAGCCGGGAGAGTAGCTGGCGCAACGTGTCCTTGGCTGGGTCGGGATCCCAGCGGGCCTCGGCCAGCGTCTCCGGGGTGACGCCGGCGGCGTCGAGCAGGTCGGCGTTGTAGTACAGCGCGATGCCGGCGTCGGTCAGTTGGGGTACGCCCCACAGCACTCCACCGCGGGTGAACTGACCGATCACCGACGGTTCCCAGTCCGCCGACGGGGTGATCGCCATCAACCGGCCGTTGTCGGCGTATTCGGCGAAGTGGGAGTTGTTGATCCAGAAGATGTCATCGGCTCCGCCGCCGGCCACGTCGGTGCGCAGGGTGTCGAAGTAACTGGCGTAGGAGACCAGGGAGGTGCGCACCTCGATGTCTGGTCGGGCTCGGCTGAACTCGGCGAAGGACTGCCGGTAGGCGGCGGCCACCTGGTCGTCCCACAATCGGACCGTGACGACGGTCTTTCCGGAGGGGTCAGAGGAGCGGTCCAGGAGCACCACGAATCCGGCCAGCAGCGCGCTGACCGCGACCAGTGCCACGAGTGCCAGCGTCGAGAACCTCGGCCGCATGTTCACTTCAGCCCCGTGACGACGATCGAGCGGACGATGTGGCGCTGGAACATCACGAACAGCATCACCAACGGCACGATCGCCACGGTGGTGGCCGCCATCACCAGGGTCCACTGCGCGTTGTACTGCGACTGCAGGCCCGCGGTGGCCACCGTCAGCACCCGCCACTTCTCGCCGCTGGTGATCACCAGCGGCCACATGAAGCTATTCCATTGCGAGACAACGGTGATGAGGGTCAAGGTCGCCAGAATGGGCTTGCTTGAGGGGACTACGACGTGGACGATCACATCAAGGGTGCTCGCCCCGTCGATCCGGGCGGCGTTGAGCAGATCCTGCGGGATGGACCTGAAATACTCCCGCAGCAGGAATATCGCGTACGGCGAGCCGAACAGGAACGGCAGCACCAGCGCCCAGAACGTATTGCGCAGCCCCAGTTCGGCCATCATCAGATACAACGGGACCACCGTCACGGTGGCGGGCACCATCAACGTGGCCACATACACCCAGAACAACCCGTCGCGGCCGGGGAACTCCAGGCGGGCGAACGCGTACGCCGCCAGCACCGAGAAGACCAACTGCCCGATGGTGATGATCGCCGTCATCAGGGCGGTGACCACCAATGCCCGGCCGAAACCTGCCCCGCCCAGTGCGGTGTAGTTCTCCCACGTGGCCGGGTCAGGCGTGGACAGCGGTGTGCCGGTGGCGAACTGTTGCGCCGAGGTGAACGAGGTCAGCAGGCCCAACGCGAACGGCGCCACCGTCAGCACGGCGGCGATCACCAGTCCGGCGTAGATCGGTGCGTTACGTAAGGTCATAGCTGATCCGCTTGCGGAAGTAGAGGTGCTGCACCAGCGTGACCCCGACGAGGACGACGAACAGCACAATCGCCATCACCGCCGCCCGGCCGATGGCCGCTGCGCCGAACGCCTCGGCGTAAATACGGTGCGCCACCAGGTCGGTACGGCCCGCCGGGCCCCCGCCGGTCAACGCATAGACCGTGTCGAACACCTGGGCGGCACTGACCACCCCGGTCACCGAGACGAAGAAGAAGGTCGGTCGCAGCATCGGCAGGGTGATCCGCCAGAACCGCTGCCAGGAGCTCGCGCCATCGATGCGGGCTGCGGCATGGATCGACGGCGGGATGGCCAGAATCCCGGCAAGGAAGAACAGGGCGACGTAGCCGACGTTGGTCCACACCGTCACCGCAGAGACCACCGGCAGGGCCAGACTCGGGTCGGTCAGCCATTCGATGCGCCGGCCCAGCACGGTGCTGACCGCCCCGTCGGTCGGGGCCAGGATCCAGCGCCACAGCACGGCCACCGCCAGGGGCGAACAGATCCACGGAATCACATACAGCGCCCGGAACAGACCGGTCCCGGGCAGGCCGCGGGCCAGCATCGCAGCCGCGGCCAGGCCTAGCACCACCTGGGCAGGCACCACGATGGCGATGAACAGCAACGTCACCAGCAGCGAGTTGCCGAACGCCGGGTCCGCTAGTACCGAGCTCCAATTGTCCAGCCCCACATAGCGGATAGGTCCGAGCAGGTCCCACCGGTGCAGGCTCAGCCACGCCACCACCAGCATCGGCAGCAGCAGGAAGCACACCACGCCGAACAGGCTCGGTGCCAGCAGACCGTAGCCCAGCAGGGTCGAACGCCGGTTCATGGTCACGCCCTCAGAGCCCGCGCGACCGATCCTGCGGCCCGCAAGCCATACAGCGCAGCTTTTTTCGAGACCAGACCGGACACCGGCGCGAGGACCACATGGCGCATACCCGCCTCCGCGAATGACCGCAGCTTGGCGGTCACCTGCGCGGGGGTGCCCCACAGCAGGGGCCCGTCGGTCATCACGGCATCGGGGACTGCCTTGATCGCCTCCTCGACCGTTGCCCGGTCATGTCGGTCGGGTACGAAGTCGACGATAGCGTTGAATCGCTCGCCGAGAGGGTGCTGCACTCCTGCGCGCTGCCACACCTGTGCGGGTGCCGCGAGTCCAAGCAATCGGATTGCCCTGTTCTGCAACATGGCCCGCGTCTCGCGCTCGGAGGATCCGAAGACCACGAACCGGTGCAGCGCAGGAGTGATGGCGGCAGCGTCGCGGCCTGCGGTGTTCGCGGCGGATCGGACGATCGCGAGTTTGTCGGCGTACTCCGCCGGGGTAACTACCGATGCCGGATACCAGCCGTCCCCGTAGCGTCCGGCGAGTTGCAGGATCCTCGATCCCTGGCCTCCGACCCAGACCTCGGGCGTCTTGCCGGGCGGGGCCTTCAGATCCATCGTCGCCCGGTCCAGGTGGAAGTGCCTACCGGAGAAGGAGATCGGACCGCGGGAACTCAGACAGAGACGAATGACCTGGAGGGCCTCTTCCAATCGCTCCACGGGATGGGAGAAATCCAGTCCGTACGGGTCGATATTCATCCGCTCACCGGCCCCGATTCCCAGGATCGGCGCACGCCTGCTGAGGTGCGACAGCGTCAGCATGGCCTGGGCGATCAGCACTGGATGCCGGCGTACGGACTCGGTGACCCCGATCCCGAGTCGCATCCGACCCACATGTGGTCCGAGGTAGCCCATCATGACCTGGTAGTCGAACATCTCATGAGGACTCGAGCGTTGCTTGGCGACCCAGGTGAAGTCGCTGTCCCAGACGGCCTGGGGAAAAACGTTCTGGAAGTGGTCGATGAGCATCACCGAATCCAGCCGCATCACTCGTGCCGCAAGAACAGCGGCGCGTGTAACGGCCAGCGGCGGCTGTGTGCTGATCTGAAGCCCTACCGAGATACCCGGCACGTGATCACCGCCCTCGGTTGAGTTCCCCCTATCGGTGTGTGTCAGCCTAGCGACGGTCCACCCGGTTACGGTGGAGCGGTGAATTCACGCGCTGTCGACGGGGACTTCCTCGCGCTGCCGCTGTCCCGATTGGCCGAGGCCGCCCTGTCGGCGGCCACCGCCGGCGGTGCCAGCTACGCCGACCTGCGGGTGCACGCCATCACCACCGAGATCGTGCACCTGCGTGACGGCGAGTTGGAGTCGGCGGTGCTTGACCGTGACATCGGCCTGGCGGTGCGGGTGATCGTGGACGGGACGTGGGGATTCGCCTCGCACGCGGGGTTGACCCCGGACATCGCGGCCGAGGCCGCCCGGCATGCGGTGGGGGTGGCGGTGACTTTGTCCGCACTGAACGCCGACCGGGTGGAGTTGGCCGACGAACCGGTCCACCGCGACGCCGTGTGGGTCTCTGACTACCGCCTCGACCCGTTCGAGGTGCCGACCGCAGACAAGATCGCTGTCCTGGAGGATTATTCCGGGCGACTGTTGGCAGCCGACGGGGTGGACCACGTGTCGGCCATGGTCAACACCGTCAAAGAACAGATCTTCTACGCCGACACCTTCGGCTCGTCGATCACCCAACAGCGGGTCCGCACGCACCCCGCTCTCGAGGCGGTCAGCGTCGACACTGCAGCCGGCAGTTTCGAGTCGATGCGCACCCTGGCCCCGCCAACGGGCCGAGGCTGGGAGGCCGTCGCCGGCGACGACGTGTGGAATTGGACCGCCGAACTGACTGAATTGCCGTCGCTGCTGGCCGAGAAGACCAAGTCGCCCACGGTGGTTGCCGGTCCCACCGATCTGGTGATCGACCCGACCAACCTGTGGCTGACCATCCACGAATCAATCGGGCACGCCACCGAATACGACCGGGCGATCGGCTATGAAGCCGCCTACGCCGGCACCTCCTTCGCCACTCCGGACAAGCTCAACCGGATGCGTTACGGGTCCCCGGTCATGAACGTGACCGCCGACCGCACCGTCGAGCACGGCTTGGCCACGATCGGATACGACACCGATGGGGTGGCAGCCCAGCAGTGGGACCTGGTGCGCGACGGCATCTTCGTCGGCTACCAACTCGACCGCGTGTTCGCCCGCAAGCTCGGACTGGTGCGCTCCAACGGCTGCTCCTACGCCGACTCCGCCCACCACGTCCCGATCCAGCGCATGCCCAACGTGTCGCTGCAGCCCGGCCCGGTGGACGTGCGCACCGAGGACCTGATCAATCAGGTGGAGAACGGCATCTACATCGTCGGCGACAAGAGTTGGTCAATCGACATGCAGCGCTACAACTTCCAGTTCACGGGACAGCGCTTCTACCGGATCCGCGACGGACGGTTGGAGGGCCAGGTGCGCGACGTCGCATACCAGGCCACCACCACGGACTTCTGGAACTCGATGGAAGCCGTGGGCGGGCCGTCCACCTGGCGACTGGGTGGGGCGTTCAACTGCGGTAAGGCCCAACCCGGGCAGGTCGCCGCGGTCAGCCATGGCTGCCCGTCAGCGTTGTTCCGCGGCGTTAACGTGCTCAACACCCTTGAGGAGTCGGGTCGATGAGCGTCAGCGACGAGGCCAATCCGGTGGTGGTCCGATGATCCGCGCCCAAGACGCCGTCGAACGGGTGCTGCAGTCGGCTGCGAAAACGAACCGGTGCGACGAAACCATCGTCATCGTCACCGACCGCAGCGAAGCCTCGTTGCGGTGGGCCGGCAATTCGATGACCACCAACGGGGTGTCCACGAGCCGGTCGACGGCGGTGATTTCCATTGTGCGGACGGGGGATAGGGCACACGTCGGTGCGCTGAGGTCCAGCGTCGTCGACCCAGACGCCGTCGACGGCCTGGTGGCCGCCGCCGACAAGGCCGCCCATACCGCGCCGGAGGCCCACGACTCGGCTCCGTTGCTGGCCGGGGCCGGCGAACCCGCCGATTGGGACGACCCGCTGCCGGGTACCGGGGCGGGTGCGTTCGCCGGAGTCGCACGCGCGCTGTCGTCGGGCTTCGGCCGCTCCGACCGGTTGTATGGTTTCGCCCACCACATCGTGGAGACGACATTCCTGGCCACCTCGACCGGGGTGCGGCGGCGCTTCACTCAGCCCACCGGGTCGGTGGAGATCAACGCCAAGCGAGGCGATGCCAGCGCATGGGCTGGCATCAGCACCCCCTGGTTCGCCGATGTCCCCGTCGAGCGCATGCTGGATGACCTGTCGATGCGCCTGGATTGGTCCAAGCGCACGGTGGAACTGCCCGCCGGGCGTTACGAAACCCTGATGCCGCCCTCGACAGTGGCCGACATGATGATCTACCTGGGTTGGTCGATGGACGGACGCGGGGCACAGGAGGGCCGCACCGCTTTGTCCGCACCCGGCGGGGGGACGCGGGTAGGGGAGACGCTCACCGACCTGCCGCTGACCATGTACTCCGATCCGTTCGCCGCCGGTCTTGAGTGCGCCCCCTTCGTGCATGCCGCGTCGAGTTCGGAGCGGCTCTCGGTGTTCGACAACGGGATGGACGTCGGCCGGGTGGATTGGATCCGCGACGGGACCATCTCGTCGTTGGTTTATCCGCGGTCGGCTGCTGCCGAGTTCGGCGTCTCGCCGGCCGTGCCGGCCGATAACCTTCTGATGACCGGCGGGACAAAGGATCTCGCGGATATGGTGGCCTGTACCGAACGCGGGCTCCTACTCACCACCCTGTGGTACATCCGCACCGTCGACCCGACCACGCTGCTGCTGACCGGCCTCACCCGGGATGGGGTGTACCTGATCGAGGACGGCGCGATCACCGGCGCGGTCAACAACTTCCGGTTCAATGAGAGCCCCCTGGACCTACTGCGGCGGGCCACCGAGGCCGGCCGTGCCGAGACCACGCTGCCCCGCGAGTGGAGCGACTGGGCCACCCGGGCCGTCATGCCCACGCTGCGGATCCCGGACTTCCACATGTCCTCGGTCAGCCAGGCGCAGTAGGTGGCCATCGGCAGGTTGTCGGAGGTGGTGATCGACTGCCGCGACTGCGACAGGCTGGCCGATTTCTGGGCGGCAGTCCTTGGCGGAGTCCCGCAGCGCGAGTCCGACGAGTGGGTGTGCGTGCAGATGCCCGACGGTCCGGTGTCTGTCTCGTTCCAATTGGTTCCCGAAGAAAAACTGGTCAAGAACCGGGTTCACCTCGACATCGCCGTGGCCGACCTCCACGCGGCGGCGGCGCGGTGCGTGGAACTCGGAGCGACCCAACTCAGTGGACAACGCGGCGACGAACTCGGCGAATTCATTGTGCTGTCAGATCCGGAGGGCAATGAGTTCTGCGTCGTCACCGGCTGATCCTGGCCGCCGGACGGACGATAGGCTCAGCAGTGCGCGCCGGGGAGCACCGGGGCACGGGGCGGTAGCTCAGTTGGTTAGAGCCGCGGACTCATAATCCGTTGGTCGCGGGTTCGAGCCCCGCCCGCCCTACTCTGAACA
>CAZADG010000091.1:0-9580 GCA_964483865.1 uncultured Mycobacterium sp.
CAGCTTCACCTATCGCGGTTCACGAACATGGCGCGGCAGTAGCTGCTGCTGCTGTCGAGATGCAACGAAGATTGACAAGGCGCTCTTCGTTGTTAAACAGCGTGAGGCGGTTCGGCTAATTCACAGCGGCGCCGATGCAGGTGGATAGTTGAAGCCCGGTCGCTTCACCCCATGCCGGTTAGCCGCCGGATGGTGCTGAGCAGCAGCCATCGCGGCGTATGCCGTCCGATCAAGCGGGTGACGGCGTTGGCCATTCCGGGGACGACGATCCCATTGCCGCTCTCGACGCCGCGCACACCGGCCTCGGCGACCTCGGCCGGGTCCAGCCACATCGGCTTTGGTAGCGCCGATGCGCTTTCCTCCATACCGGGCTCGTCCATGAACTCGGTCTTGACCGGCCCGGGGCACAGCGCCGTGGCAGTAACGCCGGTCCCGTGCAGCTCGGTGTCCAGTGCCTGAGTGAAGGAGAGCACGTACGCTTTCGTCGCCGCATAGCCGGCCTGACCGGGCATCGGTTGGAACGCGATCGTTGAGGCCACGTTGAGCACCGCTCCACGGCCGCGTTCCACCATGGGCGGGACGAACGCACTGCACAAGGCGGTGACCGCCTCGACGTTGACGCGGACCATGCCAACCTCGCGTTCGGGGTTGAGCTCGACGAACTTGCCCGCCGTGCCGTAACCGGCGTTGTTGACCAGCAGTTCGACCGTGAGACCAAGCTGGGCGACACGGTCGGGCACCTCGGCGCGCGCTGCCGGGTCGCTGATGTCGCAGCCGAGTACCTCGACCCGGACACCGAACTCCTCGGACAGCTCGGATGCCAGGCTTTCGAGTCGGTCGACGCGCCGAGCGAGCAGCACAAGGTTCTGACCTCGTTTGGCGAGCGCACGGGCGATTTCGACGCCGATGCCCGATGACGCGCCGGTGATCAGGCAGGCCGACTCCGGTGATGGTTCGGGCAGGGCCATGATCGCTCCAATCGGGTCGTGCTCCCGGCTTGAGTTATACCAACAGCTACTCTGCCGTCACCGGCCGCAATCAACATTGCAGGCTCTCGATTTTGACTGCACTTTTTCAGGAGTGACTACAACATCCGTCGGGGGTAGGTCATGGCCTTCGCCCGTCGAATCGACACCCTGGACCAGACGAACTGTTGCAGGGCCAGGGTCGCCCACCCGGCCAGTGCCATCCCGGCGATGTTCAGCACCAGCTGCAACGCGCTGGACCAGATTTCATAGCCTGCCCCGAACGCGATCCCCAGGGCGATATTGCCGGCGGCCGGGACCGTCGTGACCGAGATGAACACACCGGCCAAGCCCCCGGATCGCGCCGAAGTCAGCGAGAGGACGCCCGCCGCCCCCGCGATGACCGCCACGATGAACGACCACTTATCCGGGCTATAGATAAAGTCCGTCGCCGGGCGAGGACCGGTCACGTCCGCGAGGGTGATCCAGCCGATGGCGCGACATACCAGAGCGAAGACGGTGGTGACCGCTATGGCGGCGGCAAATCCCAGAACCAATGTCCGGACGGCGTGTCCCAGGAGGGCGTAACGACGGCGGACCAGGGCGACCCCGAGGGCGGCCACCGCGCCGAACTCCGGGCCCAGGACCATCGCTCCGATGACCAGGATCTGGGAATCCAGGACGATCGCAATCGCGGCGATAACGGTCGCCAGCGACATGAAACTCAAGTAGGTCCAGTTGAGTTCGGACTCCTCATAGGACCGCTGCGCGACGTCGGCCCACACCACTGCGTCGGCGCTGCTGCCGGGCGCACGCAGTTCGGCCTTGAAGGCAGCCAACGACAACCAGGTGTCGACCTGCTGAATCTCGATCGTGCCCTCGTGATGCACGCCCATCGCGCGAAGCTGAGCCAGGATGTCGTTAACGGCCTCTCGGGGAAGATCGGCCACCACGACGTCGCCCGCCGGGCGAATGGCCGCATCCCTGATCACCACCAGACCGCTGGTACAGGGTTCCCGCTTGAGGACCTCCACGATCTCGCCAGTAAGCCGCGCTGGCGAGAGGATGCGAAGTTTCAGCATGGCGACAGTGTTAGCGACCCGGCGTCGGCTCGGGTGTGTGAATCTCGGAAATATCGGCGCTGCGAGCGTAAAGAAACCGTCAACGGACACGTAGGCCCATGCGCCCGGCATCTAGCGTCGACCCGTTGGGCGGCGTGGGCCGGCCCGGAAGCGGGATTTCTCCATGGAAGTTGCGGCATATGCCGTGTTGACGGTGGGTGTCTTCGCCCTGCTCGGCTTGGCACAGAAGTTGGTCGAGCGACTGTGAGCTACCAGAACATCATCGGCCTTGTTCTCGCGGTGCTCCTGGCGCTATTCGTCGCCGCGGCGCTCCTTCTCCCCGAGAAGTTCTGAGTGAACACCACGACGGCGGGGATCGCGTTCCTCGCCTTGCTGATTCTCGCGCTGGCGGTCGTCCACGTGCCGCTGGGCGACTACATGTACCGGGTGTACACATCCGAGAAGGACACCGCGGTCGAGCGGTTCATCTACCGGTTGATCGGCGCGAATCCGAAGTCGGAGCAGACGTGGGGCGGGTACGCCCGCAGCGTGCTGGCCTTCTCGTTGGTCAGCGTCCTGTTACTTTTCGGCTTACAGCTGATCCAGGGCAAGCTACCGCTGCATCTCGAGGACCCGGGCACGCCGATGACACCAGCACTGGCCTGGAACACCGCCGTCAGCTTCGTGACCAATACCAACTGGCAGGCCTATTCGGGTGAGTCGACGCAGGGCCACTTGGTCCAGATGGCGGGCCTGGCCGTTCAGAACTTCGTCTCCGCCGCGGTGGGTATGGCTGTGGCCGTGGCGTTGGTGCGCGGATTCGCCCGCCGCCATGTAAGCGAACTGGGTAACTTCTGGGTCGACCTAGTCCGCGGCACGCTGCGAATTCTTCTGCCGCTATCGGTTGTCGCAGCGATCATCCTGGTCGCCGGTGGCGCCATCCAGAACTTCAATCTGCATGACCAGGTGGTCGACACGCTGGCCGGTACACAGCAGACCATCACCGGGGGTCCGGTCGCCAGCCAGGAGGCGATCAAGGTGCTGGGCACCAACGGCGGCGGCTTCTACAACGCGAACTCGGCCCACCCGTTCGAGAACCCGAACGCCTGGACGAACTGGGTCGAGATTTTCCTGTTGCTGGTGATCAGTTTTTCCTTGCCCCGCGCCTTCGGCCGGATGGTCGACAGCAGGAAGCAGGGCTACGCGATTGCCGCGGTGATGGCAGTCCTCGCAGTACTGAGCGTCTCGTTGATGCTGCGGTTTCAGCTACAGGCCCACGGCACCGTTCCCACTGCCGTAGGGGCCGCGATGGAAGGCGTCGAGCAGCGCTTCGGCGTCGCCAACTCTGCGGTGTTCGCCGATGCCACCACGCTGACATCGACCGGTGCTGTGAACTCGTTCCACGACTCCTACACCAGCCTCGGCGGCATGATGATGCTGTTCAACATGCAACTCGGCGAGGTCGCTCCGGGCGGGGTCGGGTCAGGTCTCTACGGGATGCTCATCCTGGCCATCATCACGGTGTTCGTCGCCGGACTGATGGTCGGGCGCACACCCGAATACCTGGGTAAGAAGATCACCCCGCGCGAAATCAAGATCGCCGCAACGTATTTCCTGGTGACGCCACTGCTTGTTCTGACCGGAACCGCGATCGCCATGGCCATGCCCGGGCAGCGCGCCGCCATGCTGAATACCGGCCCGCATGGCCTTTCCGAGGTGCTCTACGCGTTCACCTCCGCAGCCAACAACAACGGTTCGGCGTTCGCCGGCTTGAGTGTCAACACCGTCTGGTACAACACCGCTCTGGGGCTGGCGATGGTGTTGGGCCGGTTTCTGCCGATGGTTCTCGTGCTGGCCCTGGCCGGTTCGCTGGCCAGACAGGGGCACACCCCGGAGTCGATCGGCACGCTGCCCACACATCGGCCCCAGTTCGTCGGAATGGTCGCCGGGGTGACGCTCGTCCTGGTTGCGCTCACCTTCCTGCCCGTGCTCGCGCTGGGCCCCCTCGCCGAAGGAATTCACTGACCATGGCCGCCAATACGATCGGCGCCGACGTCCTGCAGCAGGGACCTGCCAGGAAGCAGGTGTCCGGCGGTCTGCTGGACCCGAAGTTGCTGTGGACTTCGTTGCCCGATGCGCTGCGCAAGCTCGATCCACGGACCTTGTGGCGCAACCCAGTCATGTTCATCGTCGAGGTGGGGGCTGTCTGGGCCACCATCCTCGCGATACTCGACCCGAGCTGGTTCGCCTGGCTCATCGTCTTCTGGCTCTGGCTGACGGTCGTCTTCGCCAACCTGGCCGAGGCCGTCGCAGAGGGCCGCGGGAAGGCGCAGGCCGAGTCGCTGCGAAAAGCCAAGGCTGACGCGATGGCCCGCCGGCTGACCGGGTGGGGCCCCGGGCAGGCAGGAATCGAGGAGGAAGTCGCCGCTCCGCTGCTCAACCAGGGCGACGTCGTCGTCGTCGAAGCCGGACAGGTCATCCCCGGCGACGGCGATGTAGTGGAAGGCATTGCCTCCGTTGACGAATCGGCGATCACCGGTGAATCCGCCCCGGTAATCCGGGAGTCCGGTGGTGACCGATCCGCCGTGACAGGGGGCACCACCGTGCTCTCGGACCGCATCGTCGTCCGGATCACCCAGAAGCCGGGCGACAGCTTCATCGACCGGATGATCGCCCTCGTTGAGGGCGCCAACCGGCAGAAGACGCCCAACGAGATCGCGCTCAACATTCTGCTTGCTGCGCTGACCATGATCTTCATCGTCGCCGTCGCCACCTTGCAGCCGTTGGCCATCTACTCCAAGGCGAACAACCCGGGTGTGCCGGACTCGCTGGCGCTGACCGGTGACGGCGTGACCGGGATCGTGATGGTGTCACTGCTCGTCTGTCTCATTCCGACGACCATCGGTGCGCTGCTGTCGGCAATCGGCATCGCCGGTATGGACCGCCTGGTGCAGCGCAACGTGCTGGCCATGTCCGGCCGCGCGGTCGAGGCGGCCGGTGACGTCAACACACTCCTGCTGGACAAGACCGGCACCATCACCCTCGGCAACCGTCAGGCTTCCGACTTCGTTCCGCTGCCGGGAGTTTCGGCAGATCAACTCGCCGACGCCGCCCAACTCTCATCCCTGTCGGACGAGACACCCGAGGGCCGCTCGATCGTGGTGTTCGCCAAAGAGAGCTTCGGACTCCGGGCCCGCACCCCGGGCGAACTCGCCAACGCCCACTGGGTCGAGTTCTCCGCGGCGACGAGAATGTCCGGGGTCGACCTGGACAGCGGTCACCAGTTGCGCAAGGGCGCGGCAAGTTCGGTGGCCCAATGGGTCCGCGACCAGGGCGGCACCGTGCCCGCCGATCTCGGTGAGCTCGTTGACGGGGTCTCCGCCGGCGGCGGCACTCCGCTGGTCGTCGGGCAGAAGGCGGACGGCAAAGCCGAAGTCCTGGGCGTCATTCACCTCAAGGACGTCGTCAAGCAGGGTATGCGGGAACGATTCGACGAGATGCGCAAGATGGGCATCCGAACGGTCATGATCACCGGCGACAACCCGTTGACGGCCAAAGCGATCGCCGACGAGGCCGGCGTCGACGACTTCCTCGCCGAAGCCACCCCTGAGGACAAGCTGGCCCTGATCAAGCGCGAGCAGGAAGGCGGAAAGCTCGTCGCGATGACCGGTGACGGCACCAATGACGCACCAGCTCTGGCCCAAGCCGACGTCGGGGTGGCGATGAACACCGGAACGTCGGCGGCCAAAGAGGCCGGCAACATGGTCGATCTCGACTCGGATCCGACCAAGCTCATCGAGATCGTGGAGATCGGCAAGCAACTGCTCATCACCCGCGGTGCGCTGACCACCTTCTCGATCGCGAACGACATCGCCAAGTACTTCGCGATCATCCCCGCGATGTTCGTCGCCCTCTTCCCGGGACTGGACCTTTTGAACATCATGCGGTTGCACAGCCCGCAGTCGGCCATCCTGTCGGCGGTCATCTTCAACGCGATCATCATCATCGCGTTGATTCCGTTGTCACTGCGCGGCGTTCGCTACACACCGAGCAGCGCCTCGAAGCTGTTGAGCCGCAACCTCTACGTCTACGGGCTGGGCGGGATCATCGCCCCCTTCATCGGGATCAAGCTCATCGACCTCGTCGTCCAGTTCTTGCCAGGGATGTGACATGAATTTCTCCACACTGCTCCGCCAGCACTGGGCGGCGCTGCGCGCGCTTCTGGTGCTCACGCTCATCGTCGGGCTCGGCTATCCCTTGTTCATCTGGCTGGTAGCCCAGATCCCCGGCCTGAGGGACAAGGCTGACGGGTCGATCGTCGAGGTCAACGGAAATCCGGTGGCCTCCAGGCTCATCGGCCAGTCATTCAACGACGGCGAGGGAAAGCCGTTGCCGCAGTATTTCCAGAGCCGGCCGTCGGCGGCCGGCGATGGTTACGACCCGCTGGCGACCAGCGCGTCGAATCTCGGACCGGAAAGCATCATCGACACCCCGGACAAGCCCAGCCTGCTCACTCAGGTGTGCTCGCGCAGCAAGGCCGTCGGCGAACTCGAAGGGGTGAACGGCGGTCGACCGTTCTGCACCGGCGGCGGCGTGGGAGCGGTGCTGTCAGTGATCGGCCCGCGCGACAGCCGCGGCAACGTGGTCGCGCCGGTCCGGGTGATCAGCCTGAACGAGCCGTGCGACGCCATCACACGGCCGTTCCTCGACGACTACGAGGGTGTTCGGGTGGAGTGCGCCAAGCCCGACGAGGACTACGCTTCCGGGCAGATCTTGCCCATCAAGGGCGCGGCTTACGACCCGGCGGTGCCGGCCGACGCCGTCACGGCCAGCGGCAGCGGGCTGGACCCCCACATCTCCCCCGCGTACGCCGATCTGCAGGTTGCGCGTATCGCCCGTGAGCGAGGCACAGGCCCCGAGGTGATCCGCCAGCTCGTCGCTGCCCACACAGACGGACGCTCGCTGGGTTTCCTCGGGGAGCCGAGCGTCAATGTCGTGGAGCTCAACATCGCGCTTGACCAGCAGTACCCGCTGAGGGGTTGATCGCGCCGTGACGCCGGACAGGGGATGATGGGGCCGTGGACACCGTCGTTCCGCCACGCGTGACCTCCGGCGCCGAACCGCCCCCGGAGACGTCGTCGGAAAGCGACGAAACGCTCGCCTCGCCCGGCTCCAGACCGAAGCGAGGCGAATTGCGTATCTACCTCGGGGCGGCCCCCGGCGTGGGCAAGACGTTCGCGATGCTCGGCGAGGCGCATCGGCGACTTGAGCGCGGTACCGACCTGGTGGCTGCGGTGGTCGAGACTCATGGCCGCAAGAAGACCGCCGAACTGCTCGACGGCATCGAGATCATCCCGCCTACCTACGTTGACTATCGCGGCAGCCGCTTTCCCGAACTCGACGTCGCTGCCGTCCTGGCGCGACGGCCCCAGGTCGTCCTCGTCGACGAACTCGCTCATACCAACACCCCCGGCAGCAAGAACCCCAAACGGTGGATGGACGTCGAGGAACTACTGGAGGCGGGGATCTCGGTGATCTCCACCGTCAACGTCCAGCACTTGGAGAGCCTGAACGACGTCGTCGCGCAGATCACCGGGATCGAACAGCGCGAAACCGTACCCGACGAGGTCGTCCGGGGAGCAGCCCAAATCGAACTGGTGGACATCACCCCGGAGGCGTTGCGGCGTAGGCTTTCCCACGGCAACGTCTACGCAGCCGAGAAGATCGATGCAGCTCTGTCGAACTACTTTAGACGCGGGAACCTCACCGCGCTCAGGGAGCTGGCACTTCTCTGGCTCGCCGACCAGGTGGACGCCGCACTGGCGAAGTATCGCGCAGACAACAAGATCACCGCCACCTGGGAAGCCCGCGAGCGCGTTGCCGTCGCGGTCACCGGCGGTCCGGAGTCCGAGACGTTGGTGCGACGGGCATCACGAATCGCCTCGAAGTCGAGCGCCGAACTGATGGTGGTCCATGTGGTTCGCGGCGACGGCCTCTCCGGGGTCTCCGCACCCCAGATGGGGAAGGTGCGCGAACTCGCCACGAGCCTCGGCGCGACGGTCCACACCGTGGTGGGCGACGACGTGCCCAAGGCGCTGCTGGACTTCGCGCGCGAGATCAACGCCACCCAGTTGGTCATCGGCACCTCCCGCCGCTCCCGGTGGGCCCGAATTCTCGATGAGGGCATCGGCTCGGCCATCGTCCAGAATTCCGGCAAGATCGACGTACACATGGTGACCCATGAGGAGGCCAAACGAGGCCCCTCACTGGCGTCGGTACCACCGCGCCGGCGACGGCTGATCTCCTGGCTGTGTGCGGTTGTGGTGCCGACGGCCCTCTGTGCGGTCACAGCGCTACTCCTCGACCGGCACCTCAACATCGCCGGCGAGACGGCACTGTTCTTCGTCGGCGTGCTGTTCGTGGCCATGCTCGGAGGTATCGCCCCGGCCGCGTTCTCCGCGGTGCTGTCCGGACTGTTGTTGAACTACTTCCTGACCGAACCTCGCTACACGTTCACAATCGCTGAACCCGATGCCGCCGTGACGGAGGTGGTGCTACTGCTGATGGCGGTGGCAGTCGCCGCTCTGGTCGACCGCGCCGCCGGCCGTCAACGGGAAGCTCGGCGGGCGTCACGGGAAGCCGAACTGCTGACCCTGTTCTCCGGATCGGTTCTGCGGGGCGCAAGCCTCGGAGCTCTGCTCGAGAAGGTCCGCGAGGTGTACAGTCAGCGCGCCGTCAGCGTGATCAGAATGCGCGGTGAAGAGGAACAGGTTATCGCTTCCGTCGGTGAGAACCCCTGCTTGACAGTGGATTCCGCGGACACCGCCATCGATGTCGGCGATGACGAGTTCCGGATGCTGCTCGCCGGGCACAGCCTGCCGGCCGCCGATCGGCGAGTCCTCACCCTCGTCGCCAATAAGGCCGCGGGCCTGGTCCGACAGCGTGAACTTGCGGTTGAGGCGAGCCGAGCCGAGGCCATCGAAAGGGCTGACGAGCTGCGGAGGTCACTGTTGTCTGCGGTGAGCCACGATCTGCGCACACCGTTGGCGGGAGCGAAGGCGGCGGTGTCGAGCCTGCGTTCCGACGAGGTGGATTTCTCCGAAGCCGACACCGCCGAACTGCTTGCAACCGTGGAAGAGTCGATCGATCAGCTGACTGCGCTGGTCGACAACCTTCTAGATTCCTCGCGGCTCGCCGCCAACGCCATTCGCCCCGAAGTCCACAAGGTCTACCTCGAGGAGGTCGTCCAACGCGCGCTACTGAGCATCGGCCGGGGTGCCACCGGATTCGGCACCGGAGGGCTCGATCGCGTCAAAGTCGATGTCGGTGACGCCGCCGTCCTCGCAGACCCCGGTCTGCTCGAGCGGGTGCTGGCGAATCTCATCGACAACGCGCTGCGCTATGCGCCTGACAGCATAGTCCGCCTGAACGCCGGTAGGGTCGGAGACTCAGTACTCATCACCGTCATGGACAAAGGTCCGGGCATCCCCCGGGGCACCGAGGAGAATCTCTTCGAGCCGTTCCAGCGCCTGGGAGACCACCTCAACAAATCCG
>CAZADG010000091.1:9680-11340 GCA_964483865.1 uncultured Mycobacterium sp.
GAGGAGAATCTCTTCGAGCCGTTCCAGCGCCTGGGAGACCACCTCAACAAATCCGGAGTGGGACTTGGACTCTCGGTAGCACGAGGCTTCGTCGAAGCGATGGACGGTACGATCTCGGCAACCGACACCCCGGGTGGCGGCCTTACCGTCATGATCGAACTCCCCGCCCTCCCTGACGAGTCCCGATGACGCGCGTCCTCATCGTCGACGACGAACCGCAGATCCTGCGGGCGCTAAGAATCAACCTGTCGGTCCGCGGCTACGAGATCACCACAGCTTCAACTGGCGCGGCGGCGTTGAGGTCGGCCGCCGAAACCCATCCCGATGTGATTGTTCTCGACCTCGGATTGCCGGACATGGATGGGCTCGAGGTTCTTGCCGGGCTGAGGGGTTGGAACGAGACCCCAGTGATCGTGCTCTCCGCTCGCTCCGATTCGGCAGAGAAGGTCGCCGCGCTCGATGGTGGTGCCGATGACTACGTAACCAAGCCATTCGGCATGGATGAATTTCTAGCTCGCCTTCGCGCCGCCGTCCGCCGGGGTGCGGCGTCAGCCGATGCCAGCGAGCCGGTCGTCAAGACCGATTCCTTCACCGTGGATTTGGCCTCAAAGAAGGTCATCAGGAACGGAGTCGAAGTCCACCTCACTCCCACCGAGTGGGGCATTCTTGAGATGTTGGTACGTAACCGCGGCAAGCTCGTCGGGCGCGAGGAACTTCTGAGGGAGGTGTGGGGGCCCTCCTACGCCCGGGAGAGTCACTATCTACGGGTGTATCTCGCCCAGCTTCGCCGCAAGCTCGAAGACAATCCCTCAAGTCCTCGACACCTGGTGACCGAGTCCGGTATGGGGTATCGCTTTGAGCAGTGATCGCCGACTGGCAGGCCGAAACCCCTTCCCCAGAGGCGAATAAGCTGACTCACTCTTTGCGGCGCGGGTCTTCCGCTTCGAACCAGAGAACGCGGGCATCTCGTGTTCAGAGCGCCGTTAGGAAGTGCAACGACCAAGGAGAAAACCTCTGGTGCAGAAGCATGAAAATGAAGCCGAAACCCAGATGAAATTGTGCCTACATGGGCGCTCACGAATACCGCGACGACGACGACGGCTACCGGGATTGGCTCAGCGAGTATCCGGGTGGTTACGTCATCAACATCCTGCGGAGTCACCGTCCGACCGACGCGCACCTGCACGATGCCGGCTGCAGCGCGCTGCTTGCCCAGATTGGCCGCGACGTAAGCCATACCGGGCCGCACGTGAAAAGTGTCCGCGGAGAACCTGCCTGAGGTGGAGCAGTGGGCGGAAATCAATGTGGGCTGGGCCGTTGATGCTTATGGAATCTGCCCGGGCTGTACTGAAAGTGATCGCACCCCAATCGGATTCATGGCGGCAGAGTTCGTTCGAGACGACGCGGCCCTAGCGTCAAGTGACGAAACGATAAAGAGCAACAAAGCAGCTAACGAAGTTTTGAGCCAGCACTTTTGTCATGGTTCTGGCGGGCGTTAGGAAATGACATCCATCGTGAGACAAACCGCGATGACACGATCTGAGACAAAGCGATAAAACCGCATTTCAGGCGGATGCAGTATGACACGAGAAATGAGAACCAACAAACAACAACAACATCACCTGTAGGTTCTCAGTTTTGACTGCACCTTGTCAGTGAT
>CAZADG010000092.1:0-10344 GCA_964483865.1 uncultured Mycobacterium sp.
GGGGGTCAAGTGGTCGCAGGTTCAAATCCTGTCAGCCCGACGCAGGTCAGAGGGGTGTTTTTGCCCTCTGGTTTTCCTCGTTCCTGGGCGTTTGGCCCACCAGTTTCCGCCGGAGCGCCGACGTGCAGAATAGTTGCCTCATGATCCTCGTACCTGGAACACGCGTCCGAATGGCCCAGGCCCTGAAGGACAATTTGGCCGCCAATGACTGCGCGGACCATGTCGCGGAGTTCGGCAACTGCGTCGGCGTCGTTGAGGACTCGGTCGAATGGTCGAACCAGCATGTTGGCCCCGAGGTTAACGTGCGGTGGGCGCCGTCGGGCCTTCGGTATGCCTACCACCCAGATGATCTCGAGCCCGCTTGAGATGTTTTCGGTCCTCGGCGACACGTCGGGTCGTGACGTCGCCAACTGCGGCGAATCCACTCGCCAGCGCACCGGCGCGGATGGATGATGTCGCTTCGGTCCCGGGCTGAGCGTGGCCCGGAAGGCAATGCGATGCCAAATCATGGAACGTTGTGTTCGGCGGACTTGTGCAGATGCCAGATCAGCTCCGGGCACAGCTCATTGACGGCCTGGCTGATCAGGTATGTCGCTTGGTAGTGGTCGCCGGTCTCGAAGTCCGCCTTGATCGCGGCAACGTCGTCGGCGTAGGTCGAACCTCGACCGACGCGGTCACAGATCCCTCGGCCGTATGCCATTGCGGCGTCGACATTCGCAAAGTTGTAGCCGGGCCGCACGGTGACGTTGACGAGGTACGCGACGTCATCGGCGCGGGCGCTTGCCGTCGAGGTCAGCATTCCGATCCCAAGGCAGCGACATCACCCCGCAAGCTGATCACCTTCAGCGCCCAGGCAGTTCGCCTCAGGCCGGCATCGGCGAACCTGATCGGCTCAATCTGCGAGTCGAGCAGCGCCCAGTGCAGCGGTGCCACGGATCCGGACATGGTCACGATCGCCGACGACCCAAAAGAATCCCGCAGATGAAAATCCGCGAGGTATCAGACAGTGTAGATGGTTCACAGCCGTACCGCGTTGCGCATGCGGCGCGTGAGTGAGCCCGTCAACGGAGCAGCTCAGTAGTAGTGGCTTCGGCCTCCGACTGCGTGCCCGAGTGATCCCAGGATCCACAGCACCGCGCCGATGACGACGAGGACGATCCCGATTGACCAGAGGATGGAAATCTTGAGGACGAATCCGAGAATGAGAAGAATAACTCCGAGCGAGATCATGGTTGCTCCATCGTGTCGATTTGTTGGGTTGACGTAAGTACGCGGTCGCGAGCCTCTTCCGACGCAAGAAGGCCCGCCAGTGCCCTCCGAAGTAATAGAAGACCGCCTAGGCTGCGCGGATGCCGAATCCAACCAAGAGGGCGCTAGCGAAAGTGGTCATCGGGTGGCTTCGCCTCGTTGAGCGTCGAATGGATTGATCGTTAAGCGGTCGTTCGGCTGCATGCAAGGCCCCTGCCCTAGAACCTCTAGTCAATGCCTCTCGGGGTATCGACCGCTAGGGCAGTAAGCCTCTAACGCGCTGAGCGGGCAGGGCTACGGTCAGCAGAATGCGCATCGCAGACATCGGTCCCCGTCCTTCGGCGTTCAACCTGGAGGCTCAGGCGCTGGAGAACACGGACTATCGCGCCGTGGCCTGGAGTGGCAAGTACTGATTTCGGTCAACGGCGAAACCGGACTCGAAAAGCACGGTGAGACAGACCAATTCATTCGGCTCGACTGCGGCCGTGGTCGGGTGCAGATGGGACCCGGCAAGGAGGAGCTGACTTTCGACCAGGAAGTCATCGACGGCCGGTGCGTCTTGGTTCCACCCGGCACCTGGCACAACATCACCAACATCGGCGATGAGGCCGTGCAGGTCTCCACCATCTATGCGCCGCAGCACCGCGCACCGGGAAAGGTGCAGCAGACCAAGGCGATCGCCGACGCTGACAGCGACGACGAACCGGCCGACTGGTCTGTTCAACCGGACCTGGTCAAAGACCAGCATGTCTGATCGGCTGCTGCCGCCCCGGGCCACGCGCTAGGCGCGGCATCGGACCCGTCCGATAGCTCGAAACAGTCGTGGCCGGGTTTCTCAGCCGATAGACACCAGTTGGCCGATTGAGTCCTTCGGAAGATCTCCCTCGACGATCGCGGTCACCTCCAACCTCTTCAAGGCGATCGAGCCCTTGTAGTTGGCGAGGAAGGCGATGTCGGCTGCATCGCGACCGGTGGCGATCCTGACCAGGCTTTGGCGCGGCGCAAGCAGCGTCCCGTCGACTACCCGCCACTGCCCGTCGACATACGCCTCGGCTACGGCGTGGAAGTCCATCGGGTCTAGGCCCGGAGCGTATGCCGAGACGACACGGGCCGGCACATTGACGGCACGAAGCAGTGCGACCACCAAGTGCGCGAAATCGCGGCACACCCCAGCGCCGGCGAGCAACGTGTCCACGGCGCCATCGATCGGATCGCTTGAGCCGGGAACGTAGTTCAATCGGCTACTCACCCAAAGCGATACCTTCTCCAGGAGGGTCGCAGAGTCCAGAAAATCACCGAATTCCGTCGCGGCGAAGCCGTAAAACTTGTCAGCCTCCGCGTAGCGGCTCGGCCGCAGGTACATTGACAGGTCGTACTCGGTCACCGGTGCCGGGGCCGTCCGGCCCACTATTGTCGCTGCATAGGAAACCTCGAGAAGGCCCACCGGAACTTGGAGCTTGTGGATTCGGTTCCCGTGGATACCACTAATCTCCATTGGCTGCAAAGGAATTCCGTCCATTCTGAATGACGATGCTTCGGCAATCTCGGTATCAGGATGCGGCGCAATCGCAATCTGGAACTCCAACGTCGTCGGCGCAGTGATCTCAACGTCGAGCTTGGCCGCTACTTCGCGCTTCATGCCGCCAATGATCCACTTCCATGCGGCCCAGCGCCCACCGAGCGTCGGAGATCATCGGTAGGGCGGTTTGGGAAGCGAGCGCGGATAGCGTGCGGGAACAGGGCAAGGGCCGGTCATTGCCGGCAGCGTTTTTGGCCAAGGGCGGGAGGTCTTATTGCCCTTCCCAGTCGACCACCCAAGGGCGTAGTGTCGGCATCGTCGTTCGATTGGCGAGTGGCCGCAGCGCAATAGCGCAGTTCAGGACAGTGCATGGTGGCGACGGAGTCATTGACTATTTCGAAAGAGTCATTAGTTATTTCAACGGCTGAAATTCGATTGGACCAGACCGCCGTGATGTTTCAGTGGCTGATAGGGAGATATCCCGAACAGGACCTCTTGGCGGACGCGTTGACGTCGGTTCGCTCCGCTTTGGTCGCACTAAGGAACGCAAACCTCGAATAACGTTTGGGCATGGACAAGGCTCCTTCGTCGGACCTCGTGACCAGAAGTCAAGCAAGCCGACTCCGTGCAACCCGGGGCACATCAGCGGCTCCGCAAAATCCGGGGTGCATCACCGAGGGCGGTGCCGCGTTGCGACCCATCCTCGAGGGCCTTGCCGACTGGTCCAACACCCACCTGAAGAAATTCCATCAGGGCATAGCCGGCATCGACTGACGGCGCACCGTCATATCAAAGCCGTTCGCTGGATCACACGTTGATCTCCCTGGGCGATCTGTCGGTGGGTTATGCGAATGTGGGTAGAAGTCAGTGAGATCGAATAAAAGGGGGATGGGACATGAGACGTGTGATTGCGCCTCTGATCGGAGCAGTGGTCACCGCTGTTTCATTGGCCGGCCCGGCGAATGCGATCCCAGAACAAGGCACGCCCGAATTCGATACCTACATGCAAGCGTTGCAGCGCAACGGATTCAACCTGAACCCCGACACCGCGTGGCGCGTCGCACACCAGGCGTGTGAAGGCGGCATTCCGGGGTTCCTCGGATACGAACTGATTGCCCAAGGGGTTGTCGGCCCCGGCGCGCAACAGCGCCTGATGAACGTGGCGATGCAGTACGCCTGCCCAGTTCAGTAAGGAACTGCAGCTAGAACTCGCTAGACAGGTGCGATCCCTGCCGACGAGATCGTGAATCCCCGCCCATCAGCGGTGCACGTCATTCCGGATTCTTCCGACAGGCAGGTGAACGGCCCCAGGACGGCACTGTGCCCGTAGGGGAGTGCTGCCTCATCCAGTGGTGCGTTACTGCCACAACTCGGGCCGTTCGTGCAGACGTTCGCCAACGACCCACCAGACCGGATCAGGACGTTCTGTAGGGGCTGCACCGACATGCAGTAGGCCCCAATCTGACCGGAATCTATCGGTCAAGCGGGTAACGGAACTTGACACCAATTGGCACACACTTCTACAGACCCAAAACGTGACGGGCGAATCGGCATGGGTGCCGGCGATCCGGCGGGGCGACGCCGAGTCGGTCATGGCAGGAGAGCCGCCAGCAACTTGGGAAGCGGAACGGTCGCGATCCCGATGGAAGCGTCGCCGATGCCATATGGCAACACAAGGGTGTCGCCGTGCAGCAGGGCGCCGCAGGAGTAGACGACATTGGGAACGTAGCCGTTCTGTTCGTCGGCGGCCGGGCTAAGCAACGGTTCGCGCAGCCGGCTGAGGACCCTGCTCGGATCGTCGAGATCGAGCAGTATTGCTCCGATCCGGTAGGTGCGCATCGGTCCGACGCCGTGGGTGAGCACCAGCCACCCGGCCTCGGTTTCCACCGGCGCCCCACAGTTGCCCAGCTGCAGCACCTCCCAGGCCTCCACCGGCTGCTGGCAGGGCACTGCGCTCATCCAGGTGAACGGACGATCGGAGAAGGCGATCGTGTTCGACTCGCGATCGGATCTCGACAGGGCGGCAAAGCGTCCACCTATCCGTCGGGGAAACAAAGCCAGACCCTTGTTCGCCGCGACACGGCCGACCATCGGCGTGGAGACGAACGACCGGAAATCCCGGGTTTCGAGCAGTTGCTGGCTGATGTGCGATCCGCTGTAGGCGGTGTAGGTGGCGTAGAACCGCACAGACCCGTCGTCGTCGGTGAAGCGGACGAACCGGGCGTCTTCCATACCGACCGCCTCAGCGCGCATCGAGGGAAACAACACCCGCTCGGAAATGGCTATGTGGCCGGGAAATTCGACGCGGTAGGTCCGTTCGGCGATGGCTCGGATCTCCGCGATCGTCTCTCGTGCCCGTCCACGGGTACTCAGGTGTGCCTGCAGGGCGGCGAGTTGATGCTCGAGTTCGGCCTTGGTGAACCGGCTCCCGAGCGCATCGAGGACGTAGGCTGCCGACTCCCCGGCGTCGCCGAGTCGGGCGAGTTCGACGCGAAAGACCTCCGCGTCGAGCAGATCCGAAGCGGTTGCCCCCGCCGCGGCATAGGGGGCGCATTCGTCGAGGCTGGGCTGACCCGTCCTGGATATGACCCCGGTCCGGAACCCGATCGACGACCGGTGACCCTCTCCGATCCCGCGAACACTCATGATGAATCGCGCGGCCCCCGGGCTCAATCCGGTCTGGTCGGGGTGGAGAACCATGCTGGGATTGCACAACGCCGCGCCCTCGATGGCGTATTCGCTGGTGAAGGCTGCGCCGAGCAAAGCCATTCGGTCTTCGGAGATCTCGGCGTCGGGATTGAGCCTGTCGGCGAGTTCGGCGGCGTGTCGGCCAAAGATGCCCGCGAGGCCGCGATGCCGTGCACCGAATCGGGCACTGACGTCCTCCAGCGCCGCAGACACTTGACTCTCGGTCAGCGCGAGGATGCGGGCGAGAACTGTTGCGGCCCTGGACTCCTGTCGCTCGAAACCCTCCTGGCCGGGCACGAAGAGCCGGGTGATTACGCGCGCCGGGTCCGGCGCGAGTCGCACGGGAGTGCGCGTCACCAGGCCACTGGAGGTCGATGTCGGAGTCATCGCAGTGCCGCGGAAAGGCGGCCCGCGTGCTGGAAGGTAGAAAGTACGGCCAGCGTCGATTCCGCACCTTGATTCTTGTTCACGCCGTTGGCGTGCAACCCGTCGAATCCGCCGCCCGTATGCGGGTCCCACATCCTCAGGCCCACATCGTTGGCGCCCTCGAACCAGGCCGCCGCAGTCCGCAAACCATCCGGCCAGATCGGGCTGGGGTCGACACCGCAGGCGCGCGCACACGCGTCGGCAATGGTGGCGATCTCGATCGGCTGCTGGTCGAACCCGGGTCGGGGGTCTCCCGGCCCGCTGCCGCCGACGGGAGTGGGCGAGAGATGGCCGCCGACGGTTTCGTGGTCGAGCAGCCAGGCCAGCAGATCCAGCCCCCGCTGCTGCAATGTCGCGTCCTCGAGTGCGACGCCGGCGACGATCATCGCCTCGGGGAGGACCGCGTTGGCGTAGGTGAGCCGTGGCTCGGGCCAAGGCCAGTTCGGGTCACCGCCGGGTTTCGGAATACCGGCGGCGTAGTCGGTGATGAGTGCCCTGGCCGCGCGGTGGCCGGGCTGCACGGTAAGGAGTTCGGCCGCCCCCAGGGCCGCAAAGGCCATTGCCCGCGGCCAGGGCGAGAGGACCGCGGCGGCGCGCTCGAACTGGATGACTGCCAGCCGGCGAACCAGTGAGACGCCGCTGTGGGCCGCGGCGGTTCCCAGGCCCCACAGGCAGCGGCCCCAGGCGTCTTCGACCGCGGGAGTGTCTATCCACTGGCCGTTGCGGTCCATGCGGTTTCGGCATGGGCCGGCGAAGGACTGCGCATCGTTGAGGAACCGGATGGCGACTCTGCTCAGACGATTCATTTGGTTGAGCGGGTCGGACTGCCGAGCCGCGACCACGAGTACCCGCGCCATATCGTCCGTGCAGTAGCCGTGCTCGGGCCGGGGTTCGGCCAAGCACGCGTGTTCGAAGGTGCCACGGTGATCAGTCATCTTCAGCAGGTGATCGAACTTCGGTTCGGCTGCGGGGGCCGGGGCGGTCATGTCAGCGCCGACCGCTCGCCGACCAGTCGATGGGCAAGACGCAGATACTGCCCGGCCACCACCGACCATGCCATCTGCGGAGCCAATCGCCGGGCTTCGGTGGCCATGGATTCGGCCAGGTTCGGTTCAGTCAGAACGCGGTGCAGAGCAGTAACGAGTGCCTCCGTGTCGTCATGGTCGACGACGATTCCGGCTCCGCCGGCGAGTAACTCGACAGCGTGGGGGAAGGCGGTTGCCACCACCGGTCGGCCACTGGCGATGGCGTCGACCAGCACACCGGAGGTCACCTGATCGGTTGAGTCGTAGGGGAGCACGACGGCTACCGCGGACTGGGCGAGCGCATTGAGCGACGCCACCGTCTGGTAGCCGGCGTCGAAGTGCACCGATGACGAGACTCCGCTGTTCCTGGCTTGTTCGATTCGGGCCGAGCGGTAAGCCTCGCCAGCCGTAGCCAGAACCTTCGGGTGGGTCTGACCGGCGATGAGGTAGCGGGGTTCGCCGGGCAGGTCGCGCAGGCAAGCCATGGCATCGATGACGCGCTCGATGCCCTTGCCCGGACCGATCAGTCCCCAGGTCAACAGTGTCGGCCGACTTGAACGTATCGGCTGAGAGTGACGCGGAATGGCTGCGCCGTGCGGGATGGTCGTGATCTTCCTCGGATCGACGTCATAGCCGGTGCGCAAACGGTCATTGGCTGCCTCGGACATCACGACCACCTGATCCGCCAGCGACACGATTTCCTCGAGCACCGCGCGTTGATGTGGAGTCGGGCACTTCAGAACCGTATGAGCGACCACGACTGAGGGGACTCGCAACGCGCCGAGAATCTCCACGACCTCGTCTCCGTCGACCCCGCCGTAGATGCCGTACTCATGCTGAATTATCACAATGTCGTTCTGGTCCAACAGTTCTGAACATGCGCTTACCGAGTCTGTCGACCCGTTGACCAACTCTCCGATGACCCTGGAGTCCGTGTTCGTCGATCCGTCAGTCACACGGATCACCCGGGCATCGACGCCGTTGGTCGACAGCCCGCCACACAATGCCGCGCTGAAGGTCGCCAGGCCACAGACAGTCGGCGGGAACGTCCCGAGAATGCCGAACGTCGGCAACTCGCCGACGTCGTAGAGCACCCGGTCGATGGTCCCGGGCCTGCATGTCGGCGCTGCCGGGAGATCAGTCAGTTCGGAGGCATTTCCCCGGATTTGATGGTTTTCGTGGCTGCGCGTCATGGCGACGCTCCCGTCCCGGCCGCGAACCGACCGGATTCTTCGACTCAGCGACGAAACAACTTCGACCAGTCATATGCGAAATGCCGCTGATGGGTTCAGCCTACGCTCTTCGGATAAGCCCAGTTCACCGGCGTGGCGGTCAGCGGTGTATTCGGCGCCAAGTCAGTCGAGGGACCCGTGTGCCGCTGCTGAACCCGATGCAAGCGGGATCGCGAATTCCCCTCAGGAGCAACGGATCACCGATAGCGGTCCGCTAAATCCAACGTGATGTCGTTGTTCTGCCTGCAGTCCTGGTACTACGACAACCGCGACGACGAATATCGTGCCTGGGATAAGAAGATCTCGGCAGCGGCATCCCAGTCCGGACCGGCTAGGCGATCACGCACTCGCAGCGTAGGGTTGAAACAGATCGGAAGGTTTCTCGCACACGCGGTTTCGCAGTGTCGACCACCGACTGAATGGGGTCCGTCACGGCTCCCGGAACGGCGGCGACTTCATGCAACCATCACACGAAAACCCAATCGACGAGTGGATCCTGATCTCTTCTGAGCGCAGACCGCGACTTCGCCTCAAGCCCAAAGCGCTGCCGACCGGGTTTGTCGACGGCGCGTGGTGGCCGCGAAGGGCTGATCTCGCCACCGAATTGCCTGACCTGCTCACCGTCCTCTCGATCCGTCTGGGGCGAATCGGGTCTGTCGCTTACGGTTCCAGGGAATGGGCGAAGGCTCCGGACCGCATTGTCATCGGCGACAGCCTGGTCCGCCTGTCGGGTAGCCGTCGGCGAGAGAGCAATACGGTCGAGATCCTCGGCGCCAGTGGAACAAGCATCATGCTGCTGGTGGTGCCGCCCCACACCGAGGCGGGGCGGGCCCATGACACCATGATGGCGGCCGCGGAACCCGGCGACGCATCGACGACGGACTCCCTGCTATGCGCTCGTTCGGCATGACCACGCACGCCGGGGATGAAATACACATCCGCGCAACCGGTTTCGCAGGTGTTCTCCTCGTCGGGCTATGGCATTCGCCATTGCCTGCCGGCTTTCTTCTGAAATGAGGCGCAGAATAGAAGAGGTCAACAAAGGGAAATAGTGAATCAGATTTTTGCACTAAGTCTTTCCGACCTCCGGCTTCTTCAAACCCGACATCTGCTCGAAATTCACTGGTCGACCATCCGGATCACCAACTGGTCGGCGAGGCGATCGGCGCTATCCGTAAGGCCCTCGATACCGTCGGTCGGCTGCGCAGTGACCTACCGCTTGGCGACGAAGGCGGTGACGGGTCCCGGCGCTGCGGCTGATCCCTCTACAGCCGGCCCTGATAGGCGCGCCTACTTAGCCGTGGCGGAAGATCCATCGTCGTTCCCGAGTTCCGTCCCCGCTGACATCGGTCCAGCTTCCAGCCGGATAGCTCCTGGGCGGTGCTGTCCCCGCCCGGATGACCTCCAAAGAACCATCACTGTGTTTGATGAAATGGTCATCGAAGCGGGTGAATTCATCGGTCATACCGTTGTCGAGCCGGACACTGACAGTCATCGATTACTCCTGCCCGAGAGGCCGGCCAGCGCCGGCCTGCGGGGAGATCCGCCGTCGGATTCCCAACGCTCCTGGTCCGCGCCGGCCCGCACGGGCTGTATTTCGCTGTGCTGCAGGGTGAGCGCGAGGAGGTCGTCCACCGTCGAAACGCCCGCAGGTGCGGCCGCCGCCATCATCGCGGTGTGGGCCTCGCCGGGGTCGGTGCCGGCCGGCACGACGAGGAGGGTCATTCTCCTGCGGTCGATTCCGAGGATCTCGACGGTGTGCGCCGGCTGATGCCGGTATCCGTCCAAACGGATCGCCCGCTCCCCAAATGAGAGTCTGGCGGGTGCAGTTTTCCATTCGCCGATGTTGTAGAGCACACGGTCGATGGGTCCCAGCCTGACCGACAGCACTGCCAGCAGATCGGGAAGTTCCGCGAGAAGGGCATCGGTGCGAGGCCACCAGGCGCCGTCGACGTGGCCTGTCTGTGGGGCTTTCGCCTTCAGGCGTAGCCGTGGCGTGCGCACCGGCGACGCCGACTTGTGTTGGAGCGCGGGGTGATTGTGGTTCGGCGTCATGGTGACGCTCCCGTCCTGGCCGCGAACCGGCCGTTCGATTCAGCGACGAAACGACTTCGATCAGTCATATGCGGAAAGCCGCTGATGTACCGAGCCTACGCCGTTGTCCGTGATCACGCGGTCGGCGACCGCGTATGCCGTAGAGTGAGCG
>CAZADG010000093.1:0-10241 GCA_964483865.1 uncultured Mycobacterium sp.
CCGGGGTCAGCGAAGCCGCGAAAGGACCTCGGCAACAACGGAATCGACGGGAACGTCCACTTGCTCACCGGTGGAGAGGTCCTTGACTCCGACGGTGCCGGATTCGATATCGCGGTCACCGGCGACTAGGGCGATCCGTGCGCCCGACCGGTCCGCGGCACGCATGGCACCCTTCACACCGCGGTCCCCGTAGGCAAGATCGGACCGGACATCGACCGACCGCAGGGCTGCGGCCAGCCGCGCCAACTCCAGTTTGGCCGCCTCCCCCAGCGGTACCGCGAAGACGTCACACCGATTCTGAGCGCCGACCGGTTTGCCCTCTGCGCGCAGCGCGAGCATGGTGCGGTCCACACCGAGTCCGAAGCCGATGCCAGAAAGGTTCTGGCCACCGAGTTGGGCCATCAGCCCGTCGTAGCGACCGCCGCCACCGATACCGGACTGCGCACCCAGGCCGTCGTGGACGAATTCGAAGGTCGTCTTGGTGTAGTAGTCCAGCCCCCGGACCATGCGCGGATTGATGACATACGGCACCCCCAGCACCTCAAGGTGGGCCAGCACGGTGTCGAAGTGTGCTTTGGCGGCGTCCGAGAGATGGTCCAGCATCACTGGCGCGTCGGCGGTCATCTCCCGGATGTGCGGGCGCTTGTCATCGAGCACCCGGAGCGGGTTGATCTCGGCGCGCGCCCGAGTTGCCTCGTCGAGATTCAAGCGGAAAAGGAATTGCTGCAACAGTTCCCGGTACTGGGGCCGGCAGGTCTCATCACCCAGGGAGGTGATCTCCAGCCTGAACCCGTCCAGACCGAGCGACCGGAATCCGGAGTCGGCGATTGCGATGACCTCCGCGTCCAGCGCAGGGTCGTCGACACCGATAGCCTCCACACCCACCTGCTGGAGCTGCCGATAGCGGCCGGACTGCGGCCGTTCGTAGCGGAAGAACGGACCGGCGTAGCAGAGTTTCACCGGCAGCGCGCCACGGTCCAGTCCGTGCTCGATCACAGCGCGCATCACCCCGGCGGTTCCCTCCGGGCGCAGAGTGACCGACCTGTCGCCGCGGTCAGCAAAGGTGTACATCTCCTTGGAGACGACGTCGGTGGACTCCCCGACCCCGCGGGCGAACAGCGCAGTGTCCTCGAAAATTGGGAGTTCGATGTCGCCGTACCCGGCCAACCGGGCGGCGGCCAGCAGTCCGTCGCGCACGGCTACGAACTCCGCGGACTCCGGAGGTAGGTAGTCGGGCACGCCCTTCGGGGCCTGAAATGTATTCATAGCGTCAGCCCCTCGAGGAAAGGGTTGGTGACTCGCTCCATCCCGATGGTGGAGGCAGGTCCGTGCCCGGGCAGGATCTTGGTCGCGTCGGGCAGCACGAGTAGTTTGTTGAGGATCGACCCGAGCAGGTCCCGGCCGCTGCCGCCGGGCAGGTCGGTCCGGCCGATGGACTGCTTGAAAAGCGTGTCGCCCGTAAAGGCCAATTCGCCGGCTATCCGGAAGACCACCGATCCGCGGGTGTGGCCAGGGGTGTGGTCGACCGTTACGGGAATGCCGCCCAGATCCAGGGTCTGGCCGTCGTGGTCGAGTTCGACCACCTGCCTGGGCTCCCGGAACATCACCCCCAACGCCAGCTGCGCGAAACGCGGCCCGAACCCTCGGATCGGGTCGGTCAGCATGAACCTGTCCTCGGGATGGATGTAGACGGGGCAGCCGAAGGTGTCGGCCACTTTTTGCGCCGACCACAGATGGTCGATGTGGCCGTGGGTGAGCAGAACCGCCGCGGGGGTTAACCGGTTTTCGTCCAGAATCCGGCGCAACGGCCCGAAGGCCCGCTGGCCGGGGTCGACGATGATGGCGTCCGACCCCTGACGCTGAGCCAGCACGTAGCAATTGCACGCCAACATGCCGGCCGGGAAACCGGTGAGCAACACGCCGATCAGTCTCCCATCCTGCGGTTGCGGCGGGGTGGGGGCGGGTCGTGCTCACCGTTCACAGTTCGGGCTGGCACACTCATTTGCGCGGCTGAAACGCCCGTGTGACGGAGATAGAGGGAGGACCAACAGCGGTGCCCACCAACGCAGAACGACGCGAAACCGCCAGGCAGAATCTCGAGCAGCAACTCGAGCGGCGCGCCCAGCAGGCCCGGCGGCAGCGGATCCTGACCGTCGTCGCCGCGATGCTGACGCTGGCGGTCGGAGCTACGACCATCGCGTATTTCGTGACCAAGGGCAATAAGGACCAAACCGGGAACGCCGAGGCCGCCGCGAGCACTTCCGCGACGGCACCGGCAGGTCCGTCGACACCCACCGAACTTGTGCGCGGCGGTCCCGATCAGCTGCCGGCCTTCAAACCGCCCGCCGATCTCGGCGCCAACTGCCAGTACCCGGCGACCGAACCGAAGTCCAGGGACGTCACCCCACCCAATACCGGCAAGGTGCCCACCGACCCGGCGTCGATCAGTGTCTCGATGGCCACCGACCAGGGCAACATCGGGTTGGTCCTCAACAACGCCGAGGCGCCGTGCACCGTCAACAGCTTCGCCAGCCTGGCCCAGAAGGGCTTTTTCGACGACACCGTCTGCCACCGGCTGACGACCGCCCCCGGACTGGGAGTGCTTCAGTGCGGCGATCCCACCGGCAGCGGATCCGGCGGGCCCGGCTACTCGTTCGCCAACGAGTATCCAACCAACCAGTACCCCAAGGGTGATCCGGCGCTGCAGAAGCCGGTGCTGTATCCGCGCGGCTCGCTGGCCATGGCAAATGCCGGACCGAACACCAACGGCAGCCAGTTTTTCCTGGTCTACAAGGACTCCAAGCTGCCGCCGAACTACACGGTGTTCGGCACCATCGACTCCACTGGACTGGCCACTCTGGACAAGATCGCAGAGGCCGGCGTCGCCGGTGGCAGCCAGGACGGCAGCCCGGCCACCGAGGTAAAGGTCAAGTCGATACTGCTGGACTAGCGGCGATCCCGTCAGGCCATCCCGGCTGCGGTTTCAGCGGGAATGCCGGGATGCAGGACCGCAACCGGGCAGCTGGCGTGGGCCAGCACCTTCTGACTCACCGAACCCATGATGAGCCCGGAGAACCCGCCGGAGCCGCGGCTGCCGACCACCAGCAGTTCAGCGCCGACCGCCTCGGACAGCAGCACCTCGGCCGGCCGGCCGGTCCCGGCGACGAATGACACCGGGACATCCGGGAACGAACTGGCGGTGACGATCACCGGCGAGTGGAATGCGCTGGTGTCCGAACCGGGCGTGGCGTTCTCCGGGTCGATCTGCTCGGTCTCGGGTTCGCTGCGGCTGGCCTCCACGCTGACCGCAACCACACCGCACCCGATGGCCTCCGCGTGCCGGAAGGCAAACGCCGCCGCCCGGTTGGACGCCGGCGAACCGTCGTAACCCAGCACCACCTGGCCCGGGTTGCCCGGGTAGTCAGCTGACCCCTCGAACGGGATACCGCCCTCGGTGCCGGAATGCACCACGACCACCGGGCATTGCGCGTAGGGCGCGACGTGCATGGTGGTGGACCCCAGCAGCAGCCCCCGAAAACCCTCCACGCCGCGCGACCCGAGCACCAGCACATCGGCGTTCTCCCCGGCCGCCAGCAGCGACTGCACCGGGGCATCCGGCATCTGCAGCGCGCGGATCTCCAGGTCAGGTTGCGCGGCGCGGGCGACCGCCACCGCTTCGCCGAGAACACCATCGGGGTCGCGCACCAGGATCGGCTCGGCCTCGGCGTCGGGGCGGGCATGCAGAACGGTCAGCGGCAACCCGTATGCGACCGCGGTGCTGGCCGCCCACTTCAGTGCGGCGACACCGTGGTCGGAGCCGTCGGC
Organism: uncultured Mycobacterium sp.; assembly: GCA_964483865.1. Lineage (GTDB taxonomy): Bacteria > Actinomycetota > Actinomycetes > Mycobacteriales > Mycobacteriaceae > Mycobacterium. Next base: position 3,826 of record CAZADG010000093.1, read on the forward strand.
TCCGACCACGACACCGGTTTCAGCCGCGTCGACTACCTCGGTCATTGAGATCTCCATCCGCTCAGGCTGCATCCTGCAAAGCAAACACCCATCCACCCCGCCGTGTCAGCGGTACGGTACTGCAAAGTCGAAACTCGAATCGAACCCGGCGGGGGCGGCATGTCTGAGGTACACGAGCTGAACCACGCGCCAGAGGCCGACCTCGAGGAGAAGGGCCTGTCCCGCAACTCCATCGGGGTGCTCGGCAGCGTCATACTCGGGATCTCCTGCGTCGCACCGGCCTATGTTCTGACCGCGACAATCGGCATTCTCGTCACCCAGACCGGCGCGAAGATGGGCGCGGTCATCATCGCGGGGTTCCTGCCGATGTTCTTCGCCGCCTACGCCTACCGCGAACTGAACAAGGTGATGCCGGACTGCGGCACCTCGTTCACCTGGACCACCAAGGCGTTCGGCCCCTATGTCGGTTGGCTGGGCGGATGGGCGTCGATCCTGGCGACCGCCATCGTGCTGTCCAACCTCGCCGGTGTGGCAGTGGAGTTCTTCTACCGGTTCCTCGGAGACGTTTTCCGAAATCCACACGTCGGCGGACTGTGGGAGACGCCCTGGATCAACGTCGCGACCTGCCTGGCGTTCCTCACCGTCGCGACCTGGGTGGCCTACCACGGCGTCACCACCACCGAGAAGGTGCAGTTCGTCCTGGTCGGGTTCCAGTTGGTCACGCTGGCGGCGTTCGCGGTCTTCGCGATCATCAAGTCCGGTTCGTCGCCGACCGGTATGGCGTTCCAGTGGGACTGGTTCAGCCCCGCTGGGCTGACGCTCTCGGCGTTCGTCGCCGGACTGTCGGGCTCGATCTTCGCGTTCTGGGGCTGGGACACCTGCCTAACGGTCAACGAGGAGTCCAAGGGCTCGAACAAGACACCGGGTCGCGCGGCCCTGCTGTGTGTCACGTCGATCCTCTTGACTTACTTGATCGTGGCGACCGCCAGCCAGATGTATGCCGGAGTGGGCACCGAGGGACTGGGACTGGGCAACAGCGCGAACTCCAGCAACGTCTTCGGGGTACTGGCCGAACCGGTGCTGGGCAACCCCTGGCATCTTCTGCTGTTCCTCGCGGTGCTGGCGTCGAGCACAGCCAGCTTGATCACCACATTCCTGCCCTCGTCTCGCACCATGCTCGGCATGGCGACCTACAAGGCGCTGCCGTCGAAGTTCGCGGCGATTCATCCGCGCTACCTGACTCCGTCCTTCGGCACCGTGGCGATCGGGGTCTTCGCCGGCACGTTCTACACGGTGCTGCATCTACTCAGCCAGAACGCCCTGATGGACACCATTTACGCGTTGGGCATCATGATCTGCTTCTACTACAGCCTGACGGCCTTCGCCTGCATCTGGTTCTTCCGCCGCGAGTTGTTCACCAGCGTCAACAGCTTCGTGTTCAAGCTACTGTTCCCACTGCTGGGCGGACTGGGCCTGTTCGCGGTTCTGCTCATCACCCTGCACGACAGCGCTTCTCCTGATTACGGCAGTGGCGCCAGCATCTTCGGTGTGGGCCTGGTCCTTATCCTCGGCTTGGGCCTCATCCTGCTCGGGATGGTGTTGATGCTGATCTGGCGTGCGAAGTCACCGGCGTTCTTCTGGGGCGAGACTCTGCATAAGGACACGCCCACCATCGTGGACTAGGTCGCCTGAGCTTCTAGGCGCCCAGGCGTACCCCGCCCCGCTCAACTCAACTGGTGTGGCACGACCCCGATCCACCCTTGGCGGTCGGCGGCGCGTCGATCGACGGATTGCGGTCGAAGAAGCCGGACGGCTTGAGCCAGAACGACACGGTGTCGACCGACATGATCGGCCACTCCTCCATCCGGGTGATGTGGTGGATGCCGAACACGTACCAGAGCACGACGTCGGTGTTCACCAGCGGTGCGTCGTCCTTGATCCACTCGGTCATCCCGGCATCGGTCTCGGACTGGACGGGGTACGCACCGGCCGGCCAGCGTTCGTCGGAACTGTTCTTGGTCACCCACAGGGTGTGGCCGATCACCGGAGCCCGCAGATACTGGGGTGACAACTCATCCATCATCGCCGGGAAGCACGCTCCGGGGACCAGTTTGTAGCTCACGTTGGTGCCGTGCTTGTTGGTTTTGTTTGGATTGACCACCTTCCAGCTCCGCTGGGTCGACCAGTCGAAGTCCCGGGCGGATTCCGCCTCGGAGGTGATCGGCGTCGCCTCGGTCACCAGAGCCAGCCCGTAGGGATTGTCTCCGGACACTGGCGGCGCAACCGAGTCGATCTCCATGACGGTGTTGTCCTCACCGTCGACGTCCAAATCCAGCCGCGCGACCAGGAAGTGCTGATGGAACGGGGCATAGGTGTTTTTGTCGACAACAGTTCCGTAGGGCGGCGGGGCCGAGCCCTCCGGGAAGGGCGTGGTGACCATGATCCCGGTGGCCCGGATCTCGCACTCGATGTTGCCGTCCTGATAGAGACGCCAATAGATCAGGTATTCGTAGTTCGCGACGGTCGCATGGCAGGAGATCACCATCCGGCGCTGCCGGCGCACCTCGGCTCCGGTTTTGTAGTCGACGTGCTTCCACAGAACGGCGTTGTCCTCCTCGTGCAGACATATCGCGTTCTTGATCGTGTAGGGCTCGCCCTTGGTGTTGGCCAGGGTCGCGTCGAGGTAGACGATCTCGCCGAGACAGTCGCAGCCCAACTCCAGCGAGGTCGTCATCACGCCCAGGCCCCACTCCCCGATGTCGAAGGCGGTCCTGCGGTAATGGTCGAAAGAGGGATCGCGATACGGAACCACCATCTCGGCCAGCGACATGCGGTAGGCGACATCGCGTTTGGTGCCGTTATCGTCGAAGGACAGCTGGTAGATAACCGGACCTTCCCGGTAGTTGAAGCCGAGGCGCATCGTCCAGTTCAGCCACTTCAGTTCCGAACCGTCGAGGGTGAACGATGGGCCCTCGGGCTGGGTGATGTGCAGCGGCTTGACGTCGGTGCGCGGCTCAATGCCCCGAACCGAGGGCACGTACTCGCAGTCCACCTCGGGCTGGCCGTAGGAGTGGTCGTTGTCTATTTCGAGCAATTCGTGGGTGTTCATGTCGACGACCAGTTGAAGGCCGGAGACCGGATGGCCGTAGGGGTTGCCCTCCGGCGTCGCCCGAGCCCACAGATCGCACCAGCCGAGCCTACGGTTCGGGTACTTCTCTTTCCGCTTGAGGACGGCCCGGGCCAGTTCCACCGACGCCGGCATAAGAGCCTTGGCGTATGCCCAGGTGTCGATCAGGATGAGACTCATGTCGGTGTACCCGCGCTCGGCAAGCGCGGCAATGACGTCGGGATGCTTGCGCATCGCCTCGTCCATCTCGTAGAACTCGTCGACGGTGAAATTGGGCTGCACATCGGGGATGTGCTCGAACGAAACCACCCTGCCGGCAGTCAGGTCCACGGTGGCTTCGTAGGTCTTGTTCTCGGCCCGGTCCAGCAGCACCGAGAAGGACGTTCGAGGCACGGGATCTCCCGAGCGCCAGGCCTTGACGAAGCTCTTTTCGGGTTCCTTGAGTTCGATGGACATGAAACGCCAGCCGTCGCCGACCCGGCCCTCGCCGCGGAGGATCTCGGCGGTCCGCCGGAACTCCTCGGCCGACATTGAGTCCAGTGGATGCTGAGCCATTCAGGTCTCCTTCGTAAGATCGATATCCCCGCTGTTTCCAGGTCAGAGCGTCCTGCAACGTGAGAGGATTCCTCACGGCACAACGCCAAACGACCGGGAGGGCCTCGGAATTCAGATGATAACCAGCGTATTCCGATCGCGAGGACTTAATGGCATCCCGGAGATCCGCACGTTCTTCCGGACCAACGAACAACCCATCTTCTTCGTCGGTCCGACGGCCTTCAATTTGCTCGGAATAGACCGGTGGGTCCGTGGCTTCGAATACATCGTCTACCACGACTCCTGGGCCGGAGCGCACCCCCGGGTGTTCACTCCGAACAGCAAGCCCTATGTCGAGTTCACCAGTTCCGAGGAGATCAACAACTACCTCCTTCGCGACCCGGAAGTGCAGAGGCACATTGAATCCCGTTGCGCTGGAGATAAGTTCCGTCCGATGATCGCGATGGTCTTCTTCGACGAGGAGACCGAGCGGATCTGCCGCGAACTCGATTACAACCTGATCCTGCCGCCGGATTCGTTGCGCCGCCATCTGGACTCCAAGATCGTCACCACCCGACTCGGCGAGGAGGCCGGCGCTCCGTCGGTGCCCAACATCCTGGCCCGGGCCGACAGCTATGAGCAGTTGAACCGGCTCTCTACCGAGGCGGGCCTGGGCTCGGATCTGGTCGTCCAAACGCCCTACGGCGACTCGGGCAAGACGACGTTCTTCATCACCAAAGAAGCCGACTGGGACCGCGACGCCGAGAACATGATCGGCCAGGACCTCAAGATCATGAAGCGGATCAACAACCGTGCCGTGGCGGTGGAGGCCGTCAACACCGAGCACGGAACCGTGGTCGGCCCGTTCATGACGGACTTGACGGGCTATCCGGAGTTAACCCCCTACCGCGGTGGGTGGTGCGGTAACGACCTCTTCCCAGAGGCGCTCTCCGAGGCACACCGCAACACCGCGATCCAGCATGTGCGGCGACTGGGAGACCGGCTTCGCAAGGAAGGCTACCGAGGTTTCTTCGAGGTGGACGTCCTGGTGGACCTGGACTCCGATGAGGTGTATCTCGGCGAGCTCAACCCGAGGATCTCGGGAGCGTCCTCAATGACCAACGTCACCGCCGGCGCTTACGCCGACATTCCGCTGTTCCTGTTCCACCTTCTCGAGTTCATGGATCTCAACTATCGGGTCGACGTCGACGAAATCAACGAGCGCTGGCGGGAACTCGCCGCCGTCGACGTGTGGGCTCAGTTGATCATGAAGGAACCCAAAGACTCGGTGGAGCGGATTCTGGCCGCACCCGAAACCGGTCGGTACCGGCTCACCGAGGACGGCACACTGCGCTTCATCGGTATCACCAACGACTGGCATGACGTGACCCACGAGGACGAATGCTTCTTCCTGCGGGTGTACGGACCCGGTGACTACCGATTCAAAGGTGCCGATCTCGGCATTCTGGTCACGAAGGGACGGATGCAGACCGAGGACGGACTCACCCGCCGCTGCCGCAGCTACATCGATGGAATCCGCGCGATGTACGTCAGCGAACCGCTGTCCAGTCCCCCAGCGGTGTATCCCATCGGCTTCGTCAAGTAGCCGGCGTTAGGCGTCGCCACGCTCGCGACCCTTGACGATACTGATCGGACCGGTCAACGGGCCCTGCGCCGGAGTCGCACCCGACAATCCGGCAAGGAAGCGGCCGGCTTCGGCGAAGGCCCGGAGAGTGTCGACGAGGTAGGCCGGCGTTTGCGCTGCCGGCCACGACGACATCTTGACCGACACCGTCTTGGTAGCTCGGTCGACGACGACCATCTGACCGTGGATTCCCAGGCAGACCTGGAGGTCACCCAGCGGCCCGGGCACGTACCAGAACTGGTTGCGGTACCAACCTCCATTCAGCGTCGCTTCGGAGGCCGACGAGGCGAAGGCTCCCCGAATATCGGGGTCGATGGTGCGCGACGGCGCCAACAACGTGGTCGGCACCACCGGCTCACCTGCAACAAAGCCGTCATCGACGAGCATCTGCCCGAACCGGGCGACGTCGCGTGCCGTCGCCGACATCCCGCCATCGTGGATCGCCGAACCTACTCCGTCGCAAGTGATCTCGGCCGGAAACTCCGCTCCGATCGGCCGCCAGATCAGATCGGAGATCAGGTCGGCCATCCGGACACCGGCCGCGCGCTCGCACACCCAGCCCAGCATGTCGGTGTCCGCCGACCGGTACACGAACGACCCGCCGTGCGGGCCGACGGCGCCCATCGATGCCAGGAAGGCATACATCCCGCCGTCGTATCCGGGGCTCAATCCGGGGCGCCATCCCATGTAGCGCTCCATCTGCCGGACCTCGGAATAAGGGTTGGTGTATTCCTCGCGGAACAGGACACCCGTGCGCATGTCGAGCAAGTCGCGGGTGCTGGCGCCGCTGTATCCCGACCCGGTGATCTCCGGTACGTAGATGTCTATCGGGATAGCCGGGTCAAGAAAACCCCTGGTAATCAGAACGCCGGCTACGCAACCCACCACAGACTTGGTGACCGACATCATCAGATGAACCGAATCGGGAGTCATCCCGTTGTCGTAGCTCTCCAGCACGATGCGACCGTCGTGAAGAATCACGACGGCGTCAGTCCAGGTCTCGTCGAGGACCTCGGCCAGAGTCGAAGGCTGATCGTCGACTCGCTGTACGGCCACCGCCGCCGGGTCGAGTGTCGTTTCGGCGCGGTCCAACGGCCGGGCGGGTCCCGG
>CAZADG010000094.1:0-10233 GCA_964483865.1 uncultured Mycobacterium sp.
TGTCGTACCCCTTTGTTAGCTTGATGCCCTCACGGCAGCAAAGGGAAATAGTTAAGCAAGGGGGGATGTGATGTCGCAGTCGATCAACACCAGCTATGCCGTCATTGCGTTGGGCGATCGGGAGACTATTCGACACTTCGACCTGACCGAGCGGGCAGCCAAGCAGGGCGCGGTGGTCACCGAAACCTACTGCTTCGAACCAGGGGAGGCGATGTCCCACGACGACCTCGCCGGGGTGGAGGCGGCGGTCACCGCCTTGAGTCGGGCCATCGCCACCCACGTCGACATCTGGATGCCCTTCCCGATGGATGATCTTGGCCGCGAGCAACACCTTCGCCGGCTCAGCCTGGTGCTCCAGCGGCACGGGCTGAACCTCTTGATGGGTCATGACCTGGATCCGTGCACCATGGACGGCGGGTTCAGCGCGATCGACTACGCGCTGCGCATGGAGGTGAAGGCGGTCGACGAACTCGGCTTCGCCGCCCTCGCGCTGGCCGGGACCAGGACTCTTGGCGTGGAAATCGAGGTGGCTCTCCTTCAGGCCGCGGGGTGCGGGGCCGAGCCTGAGCCGGCGCCGCGCGTCCCGGCAGAGCCGGTTGCCCTCGAGGAGAAGTTCTACGGCACCGGTGAGGTCGCGGCCTTCTTCGGCAGATCGGTGCAGTGGGTTTACTCGGGGATGCGCAGCGGAATCTTCTCTCAGCCGGACGGTGCGCCTATCAAGCCGTTGAAGGCGGGCAAGTACGGCCGGCTTCGCTTCACCCTGCCGATGCTGCGGGACATGGCGCGCGCCTGCTACCGCCGCGGGGTGATCGGGGAGGACGAGATGCTGGATCTGCTGTCGGTGCTGGAGTGCGCCGAGGGGGAGTAAGGGCCGCTAGTGGACCAGCGGTTGGCCGTCGGCCGTCCATCCTTTGGTGCCCTCAGCCAATTCGTAGACAGTGGTGATGCCGGCGTCCCTCATCTGGGCCACTGCGGACTGCGAGCGGTTGCCGCTGCGGCAGTAGACCGCGTAGGTGCCCTTCGGGTCGAGCTGCGCTACCCGGGCGGCGAAACCGGGCTGTTGAACCGGGATGTTCACCGCTCCCTGGATATGGCCGTCGGCGAATTCCTCTGGGGTGCGGACGTCAATGATCTGTACGCCCGGCTTGGCGATCACGGTCGCGAATTCGGCGACGTCCACCCGGCCAGGGGTAGGCAGGCTGGCCGGGGCTTCAGCGACCCGCTCGACGGCGGTGGCGGTCGGTTCGCTGGAACACCCGGCCACGCCGAAGCCGGCGACCGCAGCAGCGAGCAGAAAAGCGGCTGAGCCCGTCTTCATCACGCAATCAGGTATACCAGTGGCGGTGCAGGGCCCCTCGGAGCCTCCAGTGTTGGGGGATGGTCAGTCGCAGCTGTACACCACCCGGCCGCCCACGATCGTCGTCGCGGCTGCGACGGTGTGAATCCTGTCCGGGTCGATGGACAGAACATCGTCGGTGAGCACCGTCATGTCGGCGAGCTTGCCGACCGTGATGCTGCCTCGATGCTCGCCCTCACCGATCGCCCGGGCTGGCCAGATCGTCCACATCCGCAGGGCATCCTTCACCGAAATCGCCTCGTGCGGCTCGAAGAGGCCGTCGTCGGACTCGCGGGTGACCATCGCCTGCATCGCGGTGAACGGTTCGACGTTGCCGAGATAGATCCCGGTCATGTCGGTGCTCGCCGCCGGCTCCAGGCCGGCGTCGATCAACGTTTTGAATTTGAAGCCGGTCCTGGTCCGCTCCGGGCCCATGTTCTCGTTGTCCGCCTTGACCAGCTCGGTCAGCCAGATCGGCTGAACCGAGATTCGCAAGCCATGCGCGACGAGTTTTTTCGCCCGTTCCAGTTGAGAGTCGTTGAGCTGGAACATACCGAAGTGTTCGATGCGGCGAATGGTGTCTGGTTGGGGTCCAACCTGGGCCGAGTGTTCGTAGGCCCCCAGGCCGATGTCGACGGCGGCGTCACCCGAGCAGTGCAGCATTGCGATCCGATTGCTGGTGTGGGCTCGGTCGGCGAAGGCGTTGGCGTCCTCCTGCGGGGTGACCAGGGTGCCGCGTCCGCCCGGCGGATCGATGTCGAAGTGGCCCAGATACGGCTGGTACATGTAGCCGGTACGGCAGTCGTTCTCGCCATCGACCCAGGCTTTGATGCCGACGAACCTGAAATAGTCCGGATCTGCTTGCGCGGGCATCTCGAAATCGGACAGATCGGCGGGGAACCCCCTGCCGTCCGGGGCCGCCCATACCGAGACCGAGTAGCGGATATTGGGTCGGGTCACCTCGGCGCTGACCGCCTGAAGTGCCGGCACCACCTGATGGGGGGTGATCGCCATCAGCGAGGTGTAGCCGTGGGCGTTCCAGAACTCTGGGATGCCCTGGGCGATATAGCCGGCGACCTCGCTGGGGTGTGGCGAACTCGGGATGTCGGCGAAGCCGTCGGTGATCACCCCGGTGGGCTCGTGGTCGTCGTCGAGCAGGACGCTGCCGCCCTTGGGCAGTGTGGTCTGGCCCCTGGTTATGCCCAGCACCTTCAGCGCCGTGGAGTTGACGATCGCCATATGCGTCCCATTGCCCAGGATCACCGGGTTATCCGGGGCGGCCCGGTCGAGTTCGGCTTTGGTGGGCAGCCGCTTCTCCGTGAACTTGTTCTCCGAGGCCGAGACGCAGGCGACGAAGATCCATTCCCCCGGCTTCGCCGTCGCCGCCCGATCGGACAACTTCTTCAGGGTTTCGGCTACCGAGTCGGTGCTGGGGAAGCGGGCGTCGACCCAGTCGTCCTTCATCCAGAGCGTCTCGATGGGGTGGCAGTGGGCGTCGATGAGACCTGGGACGACCCGGCGGCCCGCCACGTCGATGACCGCGGTATCTGTTGTGGCGAACTTCTCGATCTCGGATCGGCTACCGACCGCGGTGAACCGTCCGCCGGTGACGGCGACGGCCTCAGCCTCCGAGTCGGAGTCGTCGAGCGTGGTGAACTTTCCGTTGACGAAAATGACGTCGGCCGACATCTGTTACACGCTAGCTCCCGACGCGGTCGCGACGGAGAAGATCAACGCCCACACTGCGTTGACCGCCAAAACCAGGGCGAGGCCCTTGAGATCGGTCCACGGCTGACGAGCCGTCGGTGAGGGGTTGAGCCACCACCGCAGGATTCGTGTTCCGTAATAGGGCATCGTCACGTAGCTCATCACGAAACTGGACACCAGATTGCCCACCAGCATTCCAAGCCAGAACGGCAAATGCAGCGGTGCGGCCAGCATCGTCAGCAACACCACCGTGGGGTAGAGGCCGAACCAGACCGCGATCGAGGTTTTGAAACTCGACGGCTGCCTCGCGGAGGCGCCGTCGAAGGTGAACCAGCTGCCGAACGATTCATCGATGGTGCGCAGCGTGAAGTCGCCGAACGGTGAATCGGCAAGGAGCCTTCGGCGTTCCTTGGAGGTCAGCCAGGCATCGAGATGTTCGGCGGTGTCGAAGCGGTAGATGGTCGTCCACTCCTCCTGAACACCCTTGATCGGGCGGAACACTTCCGAACCGCGGAAGCCCGGGAAGCGACTCTCGGCCTCTGCCATCGTCTCGCGCCAGGCCAGGAACTGCTTTTCGCGGTCCTCGGCGACGCGGTTCGTCACCATCACCGTCACCAGTGGGTCGGCGATCTCGCCGTCCCGGGCGATCACCTGTACGGTGCCCGGTCTATCGAAGAGCTCTCTCGCCTCGTTGAGCAAGGTCTGCCGGGTTGAACTGTTGAGCCAGTTCCGCAGATTCGGGACCGAGTCGAACTTATAGACGATCACCCAGTCCTGCTGAATGTCGTTGGGCGGCTTCACTTCGACACCGCGATATCCGGGATAGCGTGACGCCGCGGCGATGATCGTCTTCTCCCACTCCTGGTAGTGCTGTTCGCGGCCGCGCCGCACAGGTTGGCCGATGATCAGCAATGCCGGCCCGGCGACGTCGCCGGAAGGCTCCATGGTCATGCTCCACCTCCGTCATCAGTGCCCCTCCCTATACTTCCCGAATGAGCCCACGGACCCTCGCCGGTCGACTGCTCGACGTGATCGAAAATGACGTGATCCCGTTGACCGAAGAGGGTGTGAACCGCGGAAACAAGGTCTTCGGCGCGGCGATCCTGCGGAAATCGGACCTGTCGCTGGTGATCGCCGGCACCAACGACGAGACCGAGAACCCGTTGTGGCACGGAGAGGTACGCACCCTGAACCGGTTCTACGAGATGGCGGCCCAGTCGCCTACCCGGGATCTGGTATTCCTGGCCACTCACGAGCCGTGCAGCCTGTGTATGTCGGCGATCACCTGGGCCGGATTCGACAACTTCTACTACCTGTTCAGTCACCAGGATTCCCGAGACAGCTTCGCCATCCCGCACGACCTGAATATTCTGCGTGAGGTGTTCGGACTGGAACCCGGCGGCTATCGTCACAGCAATGCCTTCTGGACGGCGTACTCGATCTCGGATCTGATCGCCTCCGAGTCGACAACCTCGCGCAGCGGGCTTGAATCCCAGCAACAACGTATCCGGTCTCGCTACACCGCTCTGTCGACGCGGTACCAGGAACTGAAGAGCACCAACGACATCCCGCTGAAGTAAGGAAGGCTCCACCATGACCGCGCACTCGAACGCCGGGGGCTGCTGCGCACCCCACCCAGCCAACGCGGCGCGGGTCTCGCTGGAGGGCGTGGCGCCTGCCGACCGCTCCGTGCATCCGCAGCACCGTGGGGTCACCGGCAAGGCCGAACTTCTGGTGACGGGATCGCTGGTCACCCTCGACGAGAACCTGCCCCGTGCCGAGGCGATGGCCGTGGCCGGAGGACGCATCCTCGCCGTCGGATCCCGTTCGGATCTGGAGGCGTTCGTCGGGCCCGACACCACACTGCTCGACCACAAGGCCGGGGTGATCCTGCCCGGATTCGTCGAACCCCATGTGCACCTGGTGTCCTCGGCGCTGGTCTTCAACGGAGTGGACTGTTCTCCCTACACCAACAAGACTCTCGACGCGGTACTGGCCGCATTGAAGGCGGCGGTAGCCACGGCCCCGGCCGGACAGGCGATCGTCGGACAGCTCTACGACCCGAGCCTGCTTCCCGGCCAGCCCGACCTGACCATCGACCTGCTCGACCAGGTCTCCACCGCGGTGCCGATCGTGGTGATGAACGCCTCCCAGCACTTTTTCTACGTCAACTCTGCGGCATACGCCGCCGTTGGTGTCACCGCCGTGACGCCGAACCCGCCGGGCGGGGACTACGGCGCACGTGACGGCAAGCTCACCGGCATCGTCTCCGAAGCCGGGGCGATGGTCCCGTTCATGAAAGTGCTTCCCGCCCTGACACCGGAGGTGATCGCGAAAGCCATCGCCGGTATCGCCACCATGGCCGCCAGAGCCGGCGTCACCTACGTCCACGAGGCGGCCACCGGAGCAATCGCCGGTGTTCAGGAAGTCGACCTGCTGCACCGCGTCTTCGCCCAGCCGGGGTTCCCGGTCCGCGGCTCAATGTCGTTGTGGGGCGAGAAGCTTGACGACTTCACCAGAGCCGGAATTACGCCCGGCTCCGGGGATGACCGGCTGCGTTCGCAGACCGTCAAGTGGGTCTCCGACGGCTCGAACCAGGGCTACACCGGCTACTTGCGGGAGAACTATCTGGGCCGCGACACCCGCGGGGTGGCCAACTTCACCCCGGAACAACTCGCTGCGAACTTCGCCGCAACCGTGGCGGCGGGGTGGCCGATCATGTGCCACGCCAACGGGGATGCCGCCCTGGACATGGTGATGGCCGCCTTCGCCGCGACGGCCAAGCTGCCGTCCTGGGATCCGGCCAAGCGGCACCGCACCGAGCACTCCTCGTTGCTGCACGACGAACACATCGCCGCCATGGCCGAACTCGGGATCACCCCGAGTTTCCTGATGAACCACATCCGGCTGTGGGGCAAGGTCATGCGCGACGACATTCTGGGTGCGGCGCGCGCCGATCTCCTGGATCGTTACGGCTCGGCGGTCAACGCCGGTCTGCGGGCCAGCTTCCACTGCGACTTCTCGGTCTCGCCGATCGGGCCGCTGAACTACATCGCCACCGCCGCGGCCCGCACCATGGCCGACGGTGGCGAGGTACTCAACCCTGCCGAACGGGTCTCGGTCGCTCAGGCGTTGCGCGCCAGCACAATCGACGCCGCCTGGATGTGCCACGCCGACGGCCTGGTGGGCTCACTGGAGGTTGGCAAGGCTGCGGACTTCGTCCTGCTCGGCGACGATCCGCTGGCTCATGAGGCCGAACCGGATGCCGTCCGAGAGGTTGCGGTGTTGGCAACCTATTCCGACGGCGTCGAGGTCTAAATCCCCTCTTGCCGAATATCGCTCAGCGTGTGTCAAATTGGCTTACGCTGTGCCTGCGGCAGGGTGCCCCCAACCCCATCCCCCTAGTTGGCGAGGGCGCCCTGCCCTCCTCCCATCAGCGCGCAGCGCGGACCGTGCGGGTGCTGCTGGCTGCACCAGCCTTGGTCTTCCCGGCCCGCATCGAAGCCTGCGGTTCCTTGGCCTTCTTGGGCGCCGGTGCTTCGCCGGCCGACGTTGCGGCCGCAGACGCAGAGACCGCCGCTGCAGCGGGAGCCGACCGCTGCGCGCGCGCCACCGAGCGCGCCGCCGTTCGGGGCATTCGTTGTGTCGGCGCAGCCTCCTCGGCGGGGACCGGATCCGCTGCGGCGGCCGGATCCGCTGCGGCGGCCGGATCCGCTGCGGCGGCCGGATCGGCGGCAGCATCCGGATCGGCGGTGGGGGATGGATCGACGCCGGGTGCCGGTTCGGCGGCGGGAGCCTCGACAGCTGCGCTAGTGTCCATCGTCGCCGCGCCCCGCGGCAGGGCAGCCGACCGAGCCAGCGTGGCGGCACCGGGAAGCACCGGGAAGTTGATGGGTGGCAGTGGTGGGAAGAAGCTCAAGACCCACTGGATTTCGCCCTGCACCAGGTTGCTGACGCCCGTCCTGAGGCCGTTGACCAAAGTCGGCACGATCAGCTCGAACTGGCGGTCCAACAGGTATGCGGCGCTGTAGGCCAGCGACTGGCCGATCGGCTGCCAGCCGCTGTAGAGGATGTTGGCCTGCGGGCCGATCAGGCCGATAGGCCACGGCAACCAACTGAACGCCCACGCCCCCAGTTCGACGCCGTACTGCACCCAGGGCTGGATTGCGTTGTAGCCGTTGATAATCCAGTCACCTGCCGAGCTGCCTGTCGGGATCACGAAGGGGTCGGGGAGCGTCGGCAGGGCGGCGGCGGGCTGTGGCAGCGCGGCCATGACGGCGCTGAGCTCGATAGCGGGTGAAGCCACCGACCGTAGTGCCGGGGCGGCCACCGACGTGGACACCACCGCGGCGCCGGTGGCTGATATGACCAGGCCAGCGGCGACCCCCGCTGACAGCGTGGAGCGAATAGACACCATGAATCGAATGTAGGCGTTGGAGGCCCCGGCGTTACATCGCGACGCGCCTGCCAGCGTCAAAGCGTTACGGTGACGGGTAATGAACGCGATGAACGTTGGCGAGCACATCCTCGATTGGCTCTACCGCGAGCAACTCCAGGTGGACGAAGAATGGGCGGTGCGCACCGATCGGGGTTTCACCTGGTGGGCCCACGAGAACGCGCAAACCATCGAGATCATCCGGGAGGAGACCGGCCCGGACGGACAGGTCGGCTACCTCATCGGAATCCGCACCGAGATGGTGACCGACTTCGACCTGACTGAGTCCGCGCTGACCGAACTCAACCACGGACCGCTGCGGTTGGCCTCGATGTCGGGGCCGGTCTACGACTCCCAGACGCGCACCCTGAGCCTACGTTCCCTGGGCCGGGTGCATGAGCAGACCGCCGAGTGGATGGGCGTGCTGCTTGGCACGGCGGCGGTGACCCAGCTCGCCGAAGCCCGGATGCTCGGCCACCGCCTGGCCGAAGCGGTCGGCGCCCGGCCCGCCGTCAGCGGCCACCCGGAGAACGGACTGCGCGCAGAGCCGGACGAGATGATGTTCGCCGCTCAGGTTCTGGTCCGGGCTGGGCAGGAGCCCTGCCAGTGGCCGGAAGCGGATTTCACCGCCGCAGTCGAGCAATTCATGCGCCAGCCACCGGCGGTGCTGGCCTCCAGCGGCGGCCAGGCCCTGACGGTGGAGTTCCCCTACGGCGACGGGTCATCGCTGTGCCAGATCCTCGGCACCCAGAACCATCCGCTGTACGGACACGGGCTGCTGGTGCTGCAGCGCTTCCCGTTCACTGTGGAGTCTGAGGCCAAGGGGGCCGAGTTGGCGTTGACGCTCAATGCCACCGAGCTGAACCAGAATTCGACCGGGTTCGCCTTCGGCAGCTATGTCCACGACAGCGGCATGATCTGCTACGGCGGTTTCGTCTCCAATGCGTTGCACCGTCAGGTGATCCTGCCCAACCTCTATTTCGCCTGCGCCGTCCGCGCGCACGCGATGTCGGTGTGGCTGCTGGACAAGCCCTGGGACGACGAATCGTTCTCCATCGAACACAGCGCAGCGGGCCGAAACCTGATGTCCGGCAACGACGGCGAATAAGATCGGCCCGTGACCGACAACCCCTATGCCACCGCCCGGGAGCTCGGCCTGATGAAGGGGTTCCCACCGCCGCCCGACAAGCAGGTCAACCGCACCAACGCGATGATGGAGCCGCCCTACAACCGTTGGTCCTACCTGCATATGCGCTCGGTGTTCCCCACCGCACCGGTACCGACATCGGATACCCCCGCTCCGTTGAACGTCCAGATCGACCCGGCGATAGGCGAACTCGTCGTCGCCCGTGGCGACGGCACACTCGCCGACCTACCGGCCTTCCTGCGCGAGACTTATACCGACTCGTTCCTGGTCGCCACCGCCGACCGTCTGGTCTACGAGTACTACGACAACGACATGCACGCCGCCCAACCGCACCAGATGATGTCGGTCACGAAATCCTTCACCGGGCTTTTCGCGCTGATGGCCGTCCACGCCGGTCTGCTCGAGGAAACCCAGCAGATCACCGACATCATCCCCGAACTGGCCGACGCGTCCGCGTTCGCCGGGGCGACCGTCGGCCAGGTGATGGACATGACGAACTCGATCGACTTCAACGAGGACTACGCCGACCCCACCTCCGGCATCGCCCAGTACGGCCTCGCGCTCGGGCTTCTGGAGATCCCGGGGGCGACGGCACCGGACAGCATCTATGCGTTCCTGGCCACCCTCGAGAAAAACCCCGCCCACGGGCACGGCGAGATCTTCCACTACCAAACCCCCAAGACCGACGTCGTCAACTGGGTGACCAACCGGGCCACCGGTAAGTCATTCCAGGACCAGATGGCGGAGGTGCTGTGGACCAAGCTGGGCACCGAAGCGGAAACCTATGTGCTCCTTGACCGTTGTGGCACCCTGGTGGCCGGCGGCGGCCTCAACGCCGCACCTCGCGATCTGGTCCGATTCGCCCAGATGCTGCTCAACGACGGTACCGCCGGCGGTCAGCAGATAATCGCCCCGGCGATTATCGACACCCTGGAGGCCGGCGGCAGCCGGGAGGCGTTCTCGACCGGTCCCGAGGCGACGGGCGCGTACGCCGGCGGGGACTGGAGTTACCGGGCCCAGTGGTGGATCCGCCACACGCCCGGCCGGGAGGCCATCACCGCGATCGGCGTCCACGGACAGTGGATCTACGTGGACCGCCGCCACGGGATCGCGATCGTCAAGCAGTCCTCACAACCGGTGTCCGCGGACCCGAACGCCGATCAATTCATCCTCAACGCGTTCGATGCGGTGATCGACCACCTCAGCCGAGGCGGCTAACCCGTCCCGACCGGCGCCGCCCCGATCAGTGCACTGGTGCCGATGTCCGGCGTCGGCTGGATCATCAGCTGACCATGCGTGTCGTCACCTGCGAGGGCCGTGAGGTCAAATGCCAGCCGCGACAGTGCTCGCACTGATACTCGCGGCACACTGTCCAACCGGACTGAGCGCCGTCCAGCTGCGCCTTGGCCCGGTGGTGCCGCGCCGCCTCGAGGGTGAGTTTGGCGTCCTTGCGTTCACCCAGACGCTGCTTGCCCGTCTCCGGGCATCTCGGCCAGCTCCTCCGCGCCCGGCGACGCCGCACCTCGGTTCTGTACATATCCGTCCCCCTTCCCCGAACCCTGAGCCCGTTCTACACCGCGGCTCCGACAAAATGTGCGCCCGATCTTG
>CAZADG010000095.1:0-10194 GCA_964483865.1 uncultured Mycobacterium sp.
GGATGCGCTCGGTGGTCGTGGTCTTGCCGGCGTCGATGTGCGCCATGATGCCGATATTGCGGACCTTGTTCAGGTCGGTCAGCACGTCCTGTGCCACGGGGATTCCCTTCGGGAAGAAAATTGACTAAAGGCTGTATTCGTCTTGCTGTGTTGGCTACGCCGGCGCACCGAAGCGAGCTGCGACGGTCACCAGCGGTAGTGCGCGAACGCCCGGTTGGCCTCAGCCATCTTGTGGGTGTCCTCGCGCCGCTTGACGGCAGCGCCCAGACCATTGCTGGCATCGAGAATCTCGTTGGCCAGGCGCTCGACCATGGTCTTCTCCCGACGGGCTTTGGAGAAGCTAACCAGCCAGCGCAGTGCCAAAGTGGTGGAGCGCTCCGGGCGAACCTCGACGGGCACCTGATAGGTGGCGCCGCCGACGCGGCGGCTGCGGACCTCGAGAGCCGGCTTGACGTTGTCCATCGCCCGCTTGAGGGTGACGACCGGGTCGGTGCCGGTCTTGTCGCGGGCCTGCTCGAGAGCCCCGTAGACGATGCGCTCGGCCAACGACTTCTTGCCGTCGAGCAGGACCTTGTTGACCAGCTGGGTCACCAGCTGCGACCCGTAAACCGGGTCATTGACCAGAGGACGCTTGGGAGCGGGTCCCTTGCGGGGCATTAGCTCTTCTCCTTCTTCGCGCCGTAGCGGCTGCGAGCCTGCTTGCGGTTCTTCACGCCCTGGGTGTCCAGCGAGCCGCGGATGATCTTGTAACGCACACCGGGAAGGTCCTTCACACGACCACCGCGGACCAGGACCATCGAGTGCTCCTGCAGGTTGTGCCCCTCGCCCGGGATGTAGGCAGTGACCTCGACCTGGCTGGTCAGCTTGACGCGCGCGACCTTGCGAAGCGCCGAGTTCGGCTTCTTCGGGGTGGTCGTGTACACGCGGGTGCACACACCGCGCCGCTGCGGGCTGCCCTTGAGGGCCGCGGTCTTCACCTTGGCGATCTTGTCGCGGCGGCCCTTGCGGACCAGCTGCTGAATGGTAGGCATTACCGGCTTTCTCTCATTTCCAAGTCTCTGTACTGCAGTTTTAACCCTCCCGCGTAACCCGCGGCCGGGCGTGTCGCACGCGCTGGACATCGAAACCGATTCGATGCACCGTGAACATACGAATTTGCCCGGCGAGCGCGCGTGAGCGCACCTGGCGGCCAGGCTCGATGCCTAACAATACCAGTTAGGGCAGCGCCCTCCAAAACCAGCGGACCCGCTCTTTACCGCAGGTCAGCGTTGCTGCGGTGGGACATGCCGGCGGCAAGTCGCAGCACCATGTCCGAGAAAACGGCGTCGGTGTCGACCTTGACCGGGCTGGAATTTTTCCCGCCCACCACCCCGACATCCATCACCCCCGTCATCTCCAACAGGACGAAGCCGTGCAGCGCCGCCCAGAACTCCAGTGCGGCGTAGAACGCGTCCTCGCCGCCAAGTCCGTAGGAAGCCAGCACGTTGATCACGGGTGCGGCCGCTGCGTGCGAGGCTGAGGTGAATTCCGGGTCGTCGCCGCCGAGGGGCATCCGCGTGAAGGCGGAATAGCGGCCGGGATGGTGGTGGGCATAGCTGCGGTAGGCGCTAGCCATCGCCATCACGGCGTCGTCGCGCGTGCGGCCGGCCGCCACCGTGCTGAGCATCTGCAAAATGTCGTCGATGACCCGCATCCGCACCGAGCGCCGGAGGTCGTCGAGGCTGTCGACGTGGTTGTAGAGCGACGGCCCCTTGGTGCCGAGTTGGGTGGCCAGCGCGTTGACGGTCAGGGCGTCCCAACCTTCCCGGTCCAGGAAGGTCAGCGCGGCGTTGACGATCACCTCGCGACTGAGCTTGGGCGACTTGGCCGGCCGGGTTGTCATCAGCGATGAACTCTATAGGCTCCCGGTCATGCTGAGGGCTGTCTGCGCTGGGCCGATCCTGATTCTGGCCGTGGGCCTGGCCGCGGGATTGGCCGGCTGCGGATCAGCGGGCACCGCCGACACCGTCGACGCCGGAAGCATCAACTACGGGTCATTCGGCACCAGGGCCGACATCGATTGCGGCAACGGGAAGTCGTTGACCGTCGGCGGCTCCAACAACACGTTGACGGTGACCGGCCGGTGCGCGTCGGTGAGCATCGGCGGCGCGGACAACACCATCAGGCTCGAACGGGTGGACGGGGACCTCTCGGTCGTCGGACTCAACAACACGGTGAGTTACCGGGACGGCGAACCGGACGTGGACGATTCCGGTTCGGGAAACCGGATCGGACGGGCCTGATGGCGGCCCTCGAGATCGCGGCCCGGACGGGGCCGGTGTTCACCACGGTGCGGTAGCCGTAGTCCCCGGCTCAGGCCGGTTCGCCGTGCCGGCCCGCGCCGTCGGCGAACCGCTTCGCACCGGCGAGTGTCTCCGCGGCCACCTTCGAGAGGCTGCCGAACTCGAAGTCCATCGCCTCGGCCTCCGAGCGCCCCCACTGATGCAGAGCCGAGAGCCGGTCGGAACGCAGACAGCCCTGCGGCAGGCGGGCCAGGTCGGCGGCCAGTTCCTCCGCTGCGGCGCGGGACTGGCCGGCGGGCACCACCCGGTTGGCCAGACCCATCGCGAGGGCCTCCTCAGCACCGACCGGTCGTCCGGTGAGGATCATGTCCATCGCGCGGCTGTGCCCGACCAGCCTCGGCAGTCGGACGGTGCCGCCGTCGATCAGGGGCACGCCCCAGCGCCGGCAGAACACCCCGAACACGGCGTCCTCTTCGACCACCCGAAGGTCGCACCACAGCGCGAGTTCCAGGCCGCCGGCAACGGCATATCCGCTCACCGCCGCGATCACCGGTTTGGACAGCGCCATCCTGCTCGGGCCCATCGGGCCGGGGCCGGTCCGATGGGTGGGGTTGGAGTCCGGGGTGCCGATGGCTTTGAGATCTGCGCCGGCGCAGAAGGTTCCGTGGTCTCCCCACAGCACGGCCACCGACGCGGACTCGTCGCGGTCGAACTCCTCGAAGGCATCGTAGAGGGCCAGGGCGGTGGGACCGTCGACGGCGTTGCGGGCGTGCGGGCGATCCAAGATGACGGTCGTCACCGGCCCGTTGCGGACGACGTTCACTGTCATGGTGCCTCCTTGCCGATTCGTCCTCTTCGCTCCGCTCATCGGACGGCTACCAGATCGTCGGAGCGCCGCGCCACCAGTGTCGCGGCGAAGTCGGCATAGGTTTCCCGCAGTCGGTCGGCGGGCCAGTCGTCCGGCAGCAGTTGAGCCGGCAGCACCGGATCGGTGAGCAGATGCCGGACCATGGCGGCGGCCACCGCGAACTGCTCCGGCATGTCCCCGGCGCGGTCCATCTCGCGCAGCAGTCGCCTGCCGGCCTTGGCCCAGCCGGGCGGGTCCCACAGCATGGCAGCGAGTTCGGCGGGGGCATCGTCTCGGGAACGCAGTACCCGCGCCCGAGCGCGGATCTCCGGCGGCAGCGCCTCGTCGAGGTTATCCGGCCGCATCCACACACCGTCGCGCAGCTCGGCGAATCTGTTGTGCAGCAGGGTGGTTCGCATCGCGGCCCGGGCGCGGGCGTCAGCGCCCACCGCAGTCACCACGACAGTGATCCAACTTCCGTCCCAGTCGCGAGTCACCGGGTGAAGGGCGGCGTCCTGGCGGCGCTGACGGGCCAGCAGGCGGTCGGAGAGCCGGTACCCGTCGTCGGAGCGCACCAGATCACCGGTACTGACCATCCGGGTCAGGGCCACCCGCAGGGCGCTCTCCTTGATGCCGAAATCGGCTGTCAGCCGAACCAACTCGGCGGCGGTGGCCCAGGCCGGATGGGCGCCGAGCAGAACCGAGAGCACCACCGACCGCGCCGTCATGCGGACTGTTCGCGGCGGCATGTCAGACGCCTGAAGCTTTCCGGCCATGGTCACCGAAGGGTTCGTCGCGGTGCCGCACAGCCTCCCGGAATCCGTTCTCGCCGGCATCGGCAACGAAGGCGTGACCTTCCGGGGTGTGCCGCGCGATACCGTCGAACACGGTGCCGACCATCCGACTGGTCGCCACACCCTGCTGGTACAGCACGGTGTTGAGGGCGAGTTTGGCCATGATGAGCTGGTTGACCGGGACCGCGGCGATGCGTTCGACAAGGCTTTCTGTGCGCTCGTCGAGATCCTCCGGAGCCGGTGCCTCCACGGCCAGACCCCAGTCGGCAGCCTGCGCCCCGGTCAGGCAATCTCCGGTCAGCAGAAGGCGTTTGGCACGCTGGTCGCCGAGGCGGTGCGCCCACAGCCCGGCGGCGGGGATGCCCCACACCCGGGTCGGCGGGTAGCCGATCTTGGCGTCGGCGGCGGCGATCACCTGGTCGGCATGCAGGGCGATGTCGGTGCCGCCGGCGATGCAGTAGCCGTGGATCTTGACCACCGTCGGCTTGTCGGCATGCATCAGGCTGGCGAACCCGCGCACGAACCGGCTCATCATCTGGTAGTCGATCATCGGATCCCACGGCTGGTTCGGCAGATGGTTCCTCGCCTGGGTGTGGCCGTCGAGCACCGTGCCTTCGCGGTCGGATCCCCCGGGAAACGAGGGGCCGTCGCCCAATCCCTCGGCGTAGGCGGAAAGGTCGAATCCGGCGCAGAAGCCCTCGCCCCGACCGGACACCAGGATCACGTGCACCGCCGGGTCGAGGTCGGCGCGTTCGACGCAGGCCGCCAGTTCCAGCGGGGTGGCGGCCACGATCGCGTTGCCCTTCTCGGGCCGGTTGAAGGTGACCCGGGCGACCCGGCCGGTGACCTCGTAGGTCATGGTGGTCAGTTCCACGCGCCAACCCCCACGGGGCCACCTACCCGCGACTGTGCGGTTTCATCCGCAACACGCCGTCCAGGCCTTATCGAACCGCACACTCGGCCAGCGTTGCCCGGCCCGACGGGTACCGGTTCGCTCACCCCTTCACCAGCGCACGCTCGATGATCGGGCTCAAATCCAGGCCGGTGGGCAGGGTGCCGAACGCTCCGCCCCAATCGCCGGCCATTCGGCTGGCCAGGAAGGCGTCGGTGACCGCGGGGTGGCCGTGGCGCACCAGCAGCGAACCCTGGAGGGCCAGGCTGATGTCCTCGGCGACCTTGCGGGCGCGGTACTCGATGGTCGTCGGGTCGGCGAGGCTGGCCTGCAGGCCCGCGACGTGGGCGTCCAACCGCGCGTCGGTACCGACAGTTCTGGACAGCTCGTCGAAGAGCACCTCCACGCATTCGGGCCGGGTTGCCATGGCCCGCAACGTGTCCAGGGCGCTGACATTGCCGGAACCCTCCCAGATGCCCATCAGCGGCGCCTCCCGGTAGAGCCGTGGCATGCCGGACTCCTCGGCGTAACCGTTGCCACCCAGGCATTCCATCGCCTCGCCGGCGTGCGGGGTGGCGCGCTTGCAAACCCAATACTTCGACGCCGCCAGGCCGATGCGGCGCAGTAGGGTCTCGCGCTCATCGCCCCGGGTCGCGGCGTCGGTAGCGCCAGCCATGCGCATCGCAACGATGGTGGCAGCTTCGGCCTCCACGGCGAGGTCGGCGATGACGTTTCGCATCAGCGGCTGGTCGATCAGATAGGCGCCGAAAGCTTTTCGGTGCTGAGTGTGATGGATTGCCCGAGTGAGTCCCTGACGCATGCTGGTGGCGCTGCCCAGCGTGCAGTCCAGGCGGGTGAGGTTGACCATCTCGATGATGGTCGGCACCCCACGGCCCTCCTCGCCGACCAGCCAAGCGGTGGCGCCGTCGTACTCGATCTCGCTGGAGGCGTTGGCGTGGTTGCCGAGTTTGTCCTTGAGCCGCTGGATGAACATCCGGTTGCGGGTGCCGTCGGGCAGCACCCGGGGCAGCATGAAACAGCTCAGCCCGTCCGGCGCCTGGGCCAGCACCAGGAAGATGTCCCCCATCGCCGCCGAGGTGAACCACTTGTGCCCGGTCAGCGTGTAGCTGCCGTCCATGTTGGGGACCGCGCGGGTGGTGCCGGCGCGGACATCGGAGCCCCCCTGCTTCTCGGTCATCGACATCCCGGCGGTGATACCGGACTTGGTGGTCGGGACCTTCAGGCCGGGGTCGTACTGGCGGCTGGTGAGCAGCGGTTCGTAGACGGCGGCCAGTTGCGGGTTGTGCCGCAACGCGGGCACGACGGCGTATGTCATCGAGATCGGGCAGACGTGCCCGGGCTCGGGGGTCCAGACGCTCATCTTCGCGGCACGCACTACGTGCGCTCCGGGCCGGTCATCGGCCCACGGGGCGCCGTGCAGGCCGTACGCGATCGCGGTGCGCATCAGTTCGTGGTAGGCCGGGTCATATTCGATCTCATCGACCCGGTGGCCGTAGCGGTCGTGGGTATGCAGGATCGGCACGTTGCGATCGGCGAGATCACCCCAGCGCTGGACTGTGGCACTCCCGGAGAGTGCGCCCAGTTCGGTGACTTCGTCGACTCCCCACTGGCCGCCTTCGCGGATGAGTGCCTCCATCAGCACCGGTGAGGAGGCGGGGTTGTAGTCGAGCAGTGGGGGTACCTGATTGGTGACGACGTGAGTGTCCGGCATGCCTGAATGTTACATTTCGCCGACAGCTGCACAAGATCGGTAATGATGGCATGCTGCTGTTCCATGCGACCGAACACCGTGGTTCATGCCGGGTCCCATCCTCTCGAGCACAAGGCCGTTGAAGCCGATCAGGCGGTAACCGGCCAGCCGCGCACCGCGGTAGCCAACCTCGGCGAGTTCGGCGGACTGGAGGTCGGTGTCTGGGAGATGACGCCCGGGGTCATGCGCGACGTGGAGAGCGAAGAGATTTTTGTCGTCCTCGCCGGATCGGCAACGGTCGAATTCGACGACGGAACAACGCCTTTGCGCCTTCAGCCGGGCGACCTGGTGCGACTCGCCGCCGGCGCGCGGACGGTGTGGACGGTGACCGAGACGTTGCGGAAGGTATACCTGACTTAGAGGTTGTCCCGCAGGAATGCGATGTCGTTGCGCCGGCCTTCGTCGGCGGTCTCGCAGATCACCGGCGCGTCGGCCGCGCGCACAACCGCCAGCAGCAGTTGCGGGTCGATCTGCCCGGAGCCGAAGTTGGCGTGCCGGTCCGCGCCCGACCCGGCCGCGTCGCGGGAGTCGTTGCAGTGCAACAGGTCGATGCGGCCGGTGATGGCCATGATCCGGTCCACCGCGTCGATCAGCTGCTCCCCCGCCGCCCAGGCGTGGCAGGTGTCCAGGCAGAAGCCGATCCCGGTGTCGCCGATCCGGTCCCACAGTCTGGCGATGGTGTCGAAGTGGCGGGCCATTGCGTGGGTGCCGCCGGCGGTGTTCTCCACGAGGACCGGAACGTCGGTGTTCAGAGCGGCGATCGCCTTCGCCCAGCGCTCGATACCGGCGTCGACGTCTTTATCGTCGGCGTGCCCGCCATGCACGATCACCGCCGTCGCATTGATGTCGGCGGCGGCGTCGCAGGTGTCCTGCAGGATCTTGCGCGACGGGATGCGCACGCGGTTGTTCGCCGAGGCGACGTTGATCAGATAAGGCGCATGCACATATGTCGGGATTGGTGAACGGCGCAGCAGGTCGGCATCCGCCCGGGGTGGCGGCTTCTTCCAACTCTGCGGGTCGCCGAGGAAGAACTGAACGACGTCCGCCTCGTCCTCAAGCGCACCGGCCAGCGGATTGTCGGAGCGGACATGGGAACCGATCAGCACGGATCCCTTTCTACCGCGCCCAGTCGCGAACTCGCACAGCGGGAGGCCCATCCATGCGAGTTTGTGTCCGCTCGGCAAGGTGGGCCGGCGGTGAAAACCCGAACGCCCCGGCATGCGTCTGCGTGCCGGGGCATTCGGGTCTGCTCTGCAGGACTACGGGCGATAGTCGCTGTATCCGTAGTCGTCCAGCGGAACGGCCGCACCCGTGGCCTGACCGAAGTCCGGGCTGTAGTACTGATCCTCGTAGGACGGGATCGTGTACGCGGCGGCGCGGGCCTCCTCGGTGGGCTGAACCTGAATGTGCCGGTACCGATTGATGCCGGTGCCGGCCGGGATCAGCTTGCCGATGATGACGTTCTCCTTGAGACCGGCGAGCTTGTCGCTGCGGCAGTTGATCGCCGCATCGGTGAGCACGCGGGTGGTCTCCTGGAAGGACGCCGCCGACAACCACGAGTCGGTGGCCAGCGAGGCCTTCGTGATGCCCATCAGCACCGGCCGGCCGGCCGCCGGCTCGCCGCCCTCGGCGACGACGCGACGATTCTCCGCCTCGAACTCGGCGCGCTCGGTCAGCGAGCCGGGCAGGAACTCGGTGGCACCCGAATCGATGATCGTCACGCGGCGCAGCATCTGCCGGATGATGACCTCGATGTGCTTGTCGTGGATCGACACGCCTTGCGCCCGGTAGACCTCCTGGACCTCCTTGACCAGGTGGATCTGCACTTTGCGGGGACCCTCGACGCGCAGCACCTCGTGCGGGTCGGCGAAGCCCTCCATGAGCTGCTGGCCGACCTCGACGTGGTCGCCGTCGGCAAGCAGACGCTCGGTGCCGTCGTCGTGCTTGAAAACCCGCAGCCGCTGACGCTTGGACAGCTTGTCGTAGACGACCTCCTCGCCCCCGTCATCGGGGACGATGGTGATCTTCCAGAACTTATCGGTGTCCTCCAGCCGGACCCGGCCGGACACCTCGGCGATCGGCGCCTTGCCGCGCGGGACGCGGGCCTCGAACAGCTCCTGCACGCGGGGCAGACCGCCGGTGATGTCCTCACCGACGCCGCCCTGGTGGAAGGTGCGCATGGTCAGCTGGGTGCCGGGCTCGCCGATGGACTGCGCGGCAACGATGCCGACGGCCTCACCGATGTCGACCAGCTTGCCGGTGGCCATCGAGCGGCCGTAGCACATCGCGCAGACGCCGGCGGCGGACGCGCAGGTGAGCACCGAGCGGACCTTGACCTGTGTGATGCCGGCCTCCAGCGCCGCGTCGATCGCCGGGTCGCCCAGGTCGTGACCGCGTTCGACGACGACGTTGCCTCCTGCGTCGACCGCGTCGGCGGCCAGGGTGCGCGCATACGCCGAGGTCTCCACGAACGGATCTCGGATCAGCGTGCCGTCGGCCGCCCGTTCGGCGAGGTCGACGACGATGCCACGCTCGGTACCGCAGTCGTTCTCGCGGACGATGACGTCCTGGGAGACGTCGACCAGACGACGGGTCAGATACCCGGAGTCCGCGGTGCGAAGTGCGGTGTCCGCCAGACCCTTTCGGGCGCCGTGGGTGTTGATGAAGTACTCCAGCACGGTCAGGCCTTCGCGGAACGAGGACTTGATCGGACGCGGGATGAACTCACCCTTCGGGTTGGTCACCAGGCCCTTCATGCCAGCCAGGGTGCGGGTCTGGGTGAAGTTACCGGTGGCACCCGACTCCACGATCGTGATGATCGGGTTGTCGTCGGGGTAGTGGGCGCGCAGCGCGTCACCGACCTCTTCGGTCGCCTTCTTCCAGAGCTCGACCAGGGCGTCGTTGCGCTCCTGGTGGTTGAGCGCACCGCGCTGGTACTTCTTCTCGATACCGCGGGCCTCGTCCTCGTAACGCTCGAGGATCTCCTGCTTCTCCGGCAGCACCAGCACGTCGGCCATCGAGACGGTGACACCCGAACGGGTGGCCCAGTAGAAGCCGGCGTCCTTGAGCTTGTCGACGGTCTGCGCCACGACGATCATCGGGTAGCGCTCGGCCAGATCGTTGATGATCTTGGCCTGTTCCTTCTTGTGCATCTGCTTGTTCACGAACGGATACCGCTGCGGCAGAAGCTCGTTGAACAGCACTCGCCCGAGCGTGGTCTCGCAGATCCAGGGCATGCCCGGACGCCAGCCGTTCTCGCCGAACAGTTCGGTCTCGGTCTCGTGCGGCGGGCGCAACTGGTCCAGACGCACCTTGATCTGGGCGCGAACGCTCAGCACGCCGCGGTCCATCGCCATGATGGCCTCGGCCGGGCTGCTGTACACGCCGGTCTCCGGGGTGTCCTTGGCCGCCGGGGTGTACTCGCCCTTGTCCCCAGCGATGTGGGTGGTGAGGAAGTACAGCCCGGTCACCATGTCCAGACGGGGCATGGCCAGCGGCTTGCCCGAGGCCGGCGACAGGATGTTGTTGCTCGAGAGCATCAGGACGCGGGCCTCGGCCTGAGCTTCGGCGCTCAGCGGCAGGTGCACGGCCATCTGGTCGCCGTCGAA
>CAZADG010000096.1:0-10123 GCA_964483865.1 uncultured Mycobacterium sp.
CGCCTGGCAGGTTTTGCAGGACGCCGCCGAACGGGCCGGTATCAGCGCGGCAGTCTCCCCGCACACGCTGCGGCACTCCTTCGCCACCCATCTGCTCGACGGTGGCGCCGACGTCCGGGTCGTCCAGGAACTCCTCGGGCACGCGTCGGTGACGACGACGCAGATCTACACGCTGGTCACGGTCAACGCCCTGCGCGAGGTGTGGGCGGGCGCCCACCCGAGGGCCTAACCACCCAGGTAGGTCGACTCCAGAACCAGATCGGGAATCTTGGTGTACTCGGCGTGGGTCCGGTGCTCCACGGTGTCGAAGGAGTCGCTGTGCCGCATGTGGGAGCGGTACTTGGGTGAGCCCGGCACCAGAACGTTGTCGGCCACCACCACGCTGCCCGGGTGCAGCCAGTCGCGGCCGACGATGCTGAGCAGGTCGGGCAGGTAGGCGTTCTTGTCGTGGTCGATGAACAGCAGGTCCAGTGCGCCGTTGCCGAAACCGTGTCCGGCCAGCGCGTTCAAGGTGCGTCCGCCGTCGCCGATCGTCCCCACCACGCACGTCACCCGGTCGGCGACACCGGCATGCGCCCACATCCGCCGGGCGTTCTCGGCGTTGGCGGGGCTCATCTCCACGGAGAACACCCGGGCCCGTGGCGCCGCCCGTGCTATCCGCAGTGCGCCATACCCGCAGTAGGTGCCCAGTTCCAGGGCCAGCCCGACGCCGGAATCCGGCATGGCGCGGCGCACCGCCGCGTCCAGCAGCAGACCCTTCTCGTCTCCGATGTTGATCAGGATCGACTCCTGGTAGGCGAATCGGTCGATGGCGTTGATCACGTCGTCGAGGTCACCGGCCCGGGCATGAACCAGCACGTAGTCGACGACGGCGGCTTCGCGGCCGTCGCCCACCTGCCCGGTCTTCAGAATGCTCGGCAGCCCGAGGGCGAGCCGCCAGAACGACCAGCGTAGGAAAGGGATGCGGTCCTTAACGCCCATGCGCCCACAGTAGGCCGGTGGCCATGGATAGACTTTGCGCCGATGTTCGCCACGCCGCCGGTTCGCCTGATCCGGGGGGCCGTTTTAGGAGTTGGGGCGTGACCGACGAGCAAGACAACACCCCGATCGGCCTGACCGGCCGTCCGCCTCGGCCGGTACCCACACCGCAGCCGCTGACCAGCCATGGTCCAGCTGTGGTGGTGTCCATGTGCAACCAGAAGGGCGGCGTGGGGAAAACCACCTCCACGATCAACCTGGGCGCGGCGCTGGCCGAGTACGGCCGACGGGTGCTGCTGGTCGATCTCGACCCGCAGGGCGCACTGTCGGCGGGGCTGGGTGTGCCGCACTACGAGTTGGCGAACACGGTGCACAACCTGCTGGTCGAGCCGCGGGTGCCCATCGAGGACGTGCTGATCCACACCCGGGTCGACGGCTTGGACCTGATTCCCAGCAACATCGACCTGTCGGCCGCCGAGATCCAACTGGTCAACGAAGTCGGCCGGGAGCAGACGCTGGGCCGGGCACTGCGCCCTGTGCTCGACGACTACGACTACGTGCTGATCGACTGCCAGCCCTCGCTCGGTCTGCTGACCGTCAACGCCCTGGCGTGCTCCGACGGTGTGATCATTCCGACCGAGTGCGAGTTCTTCTCGCTGCGCGGCCTGGCATTGCTCACCGACACCGTGGACAAGGTCCGTGACCGGCTCAACCCCAAACTGTCGATCAGCGGCATCCTGGTCACCCGGTTCGACACCCGCACGGTCAACGCCCGCGAGGTCATGGCCAGGGTGTTGGAGCGCTTCGACGATCTGGTCTTCGACACCGTCATCACCCGCACCGTCCGCTTCCCCGAGACCAGCGTCGCAGGGGAGCCCATCATCACATGGGCCCCGAAATCGACTGGTGCACAGGCGTATCGCGCGCTCGCGCGCGAGGTCATCGACCGCTTCGGCAAGTGACCACAGACTCTGTCCTCGAACGCGGCCCCGACAAAGGTTTCCGCGTCCGGCTGACCAACTTCGAGGGGCCGTTCGATCTGCTGTTGCAGCTGATCTTCGCCCGCCGCCTCGATGTCACCGAGGTGGCGCTGCACGAGGTGACCGACGAGTTCATCGCCTATACCCGCCAGATCGGTCCCGAATTGGAACTGGACGAGACCACCGCCTTTCTGGTCATCGCCGCCACTCTGCTGGACCTCAAGGCGGCGCGGTTGCTGCCTGCGGGGGAGGTGGAGGACACCGAGGATCTAGCCCTGCTGGAAGTGCGGGATCTGCTGTTCGCCCGGCTGCTGCAGTACCGGGCGTTCAAGCACGTCGCCGAGATGTTCGCGGAGTTGGAGGCCGCCGCGCTGCGCAGCTACCCGCGCTCTGTCGCAGTGGAGGAGCGTTTCGCCGATCTGCTGCCGGAGGTGATGATCGGCGTCGACCCCCAGACCTTCGCCGAGATCGCCGCGTCGGCGTTCACTCCCCGGCCGGTCCCCACCGTCGGCACCGATCATCTGCACGCCGCCCGGGTGTCGGTGCCCGAGCAGGCTGAGAGGCTGATGGCCGTGCTCGAGAGCCTGGGTGTGGGGCACTGGGCGTCGTTCTCGGATCTGGTCGCCGATTGCGGCGAGCCGATCCAGATAGTCGGGCGCTTCCTGGCGCTGCTCGAGTTGTACCGCGCCCGGGCGGTAGCATTCGAGCAGTCAGAACCTCTTGGTGTCCTGCAGATTTCGTGGACCGGAAACAGCTTGGTGAACGAAGAACTGGTGAGAGCCGAGTGGGAAGAACAGTGACTCTGGAAGAGACTCAGCAGCAGGCTGACGATACGACTGACGACACCCTGGCATCGGATGTCGAGAGTGGCTATGTCGATGATGTCGACGACGACGAGTTGAGTCGAATCCTGGAGGCGCTGCTACTGGTGGTGGACGCCCCGGTGAGCGCCGAGACCCTCGGCACGGTGACCGGGCAACCGGTGCACCGGATCACTGAGATCCTGTCGACGATGTCCGAGGAGCTGACCGGCCGCGACAGCGGAATCGAGCTCCGCGAAGCCGGCGGTGGGTGGCGGCTGTACACCCGCGCCCGCTACGCCCCCTACGTCGAGCGGCTCGTCATGGACGGTGCCCGCTCCAAGTTGACCCGCGCCGCACTGGAGACCCTGGCGGTGGTGGCCTACCGGCAGCCGGTCACCAGGGCCCGTGTCAGCGCTGTTCGCGGTGTCAACTGCGATGCCGTGATGCGCACGCTGGTCGCACGGGGGCTGATCATCGAAGTGGGCAACGACCCCGACTCCGGGGCCACCACGTTTTCCACCACTGAGCTATTCCTGGAGCGCCTCGGCCTGTCGTCGCTGGAGGATCTTCCGGATATCGCGCCGCTGCTGCCCGACGTCGACGTCATCGACGATCTGAGCGAGAGTCTGGACAGCGAGCCGCGTTTCGCCAAGCTGTCCGGTGCCGCTCGGCCGGAAGCGCCGGCCGCCTTCGATGTCGATACCGACGGCGATGGCTGACGCGATGTCCGGCCAGGAGGGTGTGCGACTGCAGAAGTTGCTGTCGCAGGCCGGTATCGCCTCCCGTCGGGTCGCGGAACGGATGATTACGGACGGGCGGGTCGAAGTCGACGGCCGCCTGGTCACCGAACTGGGCACCCGGGTGGATCCCGACACCGCCGACATCCGTGTCGACGGATCCAGGATCGTGCTGGATGACTCGATGGTCTACCTCGCGGTGAACAAGCCGCGCGGCATGCATTCGACGATGTCGGATGATCGTGGCCGCCCGTGCATCGGGGATCTGGTGGAGCACCGCGTGCGGGGCAACAAGAATCTGTTCCATGTCGGCCGCCTCGACGCCGACACCGAGGGGCTGCTGCTGCTCACCAACGACGGCGAATTGGCGCACCGGTTGATGCACCCCTCCTTCGAGGTGCCCAAAACCTATCTGGCCACCGTCAACGGGGCGGTACCCCGCGGCCTGGGCAAGACCCTGCGCGAGGGAATCGAGTTGGACGACGGCCCGGTCAAGGTCGACGACTTCGCGGTGGTCGACGCCGTGCCGGGTAAGTCGCTGCTGCGGATCACGCTTCACGAAGGACGCAAGCGCATCGTGCGCAGGATGCTCGACTCCGTCGGCTTCCCGGTCCAGGCGCTGGTGCGTACCGACGTCGGGGCCGTGACGCTGGGTGACCAGCGCCCCGGCAGTATCCGGGCACTGACCCGCAAAGAGGTCGGCGACCTATACAAGGCGGTGGGATTGTGAGCGCTGCAGTGATTGCCATCGACGGCCCCGCCGGAACCGGAAAATCCAGTGTCTCAAGGGGTTTGGCCAAGGAACTTGGAGCCCGATACCTGGATACCGGATCCATGTACCGGATCGTCACCCTGGCGTTACTCAGGGCCGGCACCGACCTCGATGATCCGATGGCGATCGCCGCGGCCGCGGATGTGCCGCTGTCGGTCGGGTTCGACCCGGAGGTGGAGCAGACCTACCTGGACGGGCAGGACGTCTCCGAGCAGATCCGCAGCGACGAGGTGACCCGGGCCGTCTCGGCGGTCTCGGCGGTGCCAGAGGTGCGGGCGCACCTGGTCCGGTTGCAGCGCGAACTGGCTGTCGGTCTGGAGAGCGTGGTGGTCGAGGGGCGCGATATCGGCACCGTGGTGTTGCCCGATGCCGACGTCAAGATCTTCCTGACCGCCTCAGCCGAGACCCGGGCCCGGCGCCGAAACGATCAGAACGTCGCCGCGGGCCTGGCCGACGACTACGAGACGGTACTGGCCGACGTACGGCGCCGCGATCACCTGGATTCCACCCGTGCGGTGTCGCCGCTTCGTCCCGCCGAGGACGCGCTGATCGTCGACACCAGTGACATGACAAAAGCCGAGGTGATCGCCCATCTGCGCGATCTCGTCAACGAGCGGACGGGAGCATTGCGGTGAGCGGTCCGATAGACGATGACGGAACCTGGTCGGATGAGAGCGATTGGGAACTCACCGACGAGCAGGTGTCCGACGACACTGAAGAGGCGGGCGGACCGCCGCCGGTGCTGGCGATCGTCGGACGGCCCAATGTCGGGAAGTCGACTCTGGTCAACCGGATCCTGGGCCGCCGGGAAGCCGTCGTGCAGGATCTGCCGGGCGTCACCCGCGACCGGGTCTCCTATGACGCGTTGTGGAGCGGACGCCGGTTCGTCGTGCAGGACACCGGGGGTTGGGAGCCGGACGCCAAAGGGCTGCAGCAATTGGTCGCCGAGCAGGCCTCGGTGGCGATGCAGACCGCCGACGCGGTGATCCTGGTGGTCGACGCGGTGGTCGGCGCCACTGCCGGTGACGAGGCGGCCGCGCGAATCCTGCGGCGTTCCGGAAAGCCGGTTTTCCTGGCGGCCAACAAGGTTGACAACGAGAAGGGCGAGGCCGATGCGGCCGCGCTGTGGTCGCTGGGCATGGGGGAGCCGCACCCGATCAGCGCGATCCACGGCCGCGGGGTGGCCGACCTGCTCGATGAGGTGATCGCCGCGCTTCCGGAGGTCTCGGAGTCCGCGCCGCGGGGCGGCGGGCCCCGCCGGGTGGCCCTGGTAGGAAAGCCGAACGTGGGCAAGAGTTCGTTGCTCAACCGGCTGGCGGGCTCGCAGCGGTCGGTGGTCCACGATGTCGCCGGAACCACCGTCGACCCGGTGGATTCGCTGATCGAATTAGACGGCAGGATATGGCGTTTCGTCGACACTGCCGGGTTACGCCGGAAGGTCGGACAAGCCAGCGGTCATGAGTTCTACGCCTCGGTGCGCACCCACAGCGCGATCGACGCCGCCGAGGTGTGCATCGTCCTGATCGACGGGTCGCAGCCAATCACTGAACAGGACCAGCGGGTGCTCTCGATGGTCATCGAGGCCGGCCGAGCGCTCGTCCTGGCGTTTAACAAATGGGATCTTGTCGACGAGGACCGTCGCTTCCTCCTCGACCGGGAGATCGATCTCCAACTGCACCAGTTGCAGTGGGCGCCGCGGGTCAACATCTCCGCGATGACCGGACGGGCGGTGCAGAAGCTGGTGCCCGCGATGGAGACCGCTCTGGAATCCTGGGATAAGCGCATCTCCACCGGACAGCTCAATACCTGGCTCAAGGAGGTCGTCGCGGCGACCCCACCGCCGGTGCGGGGTGGAAAGCAGCCCCGAATCCTGTTCGCCACTCAGGCGACTGCCCGGCCGCCGACCTTCGTCCTGTTCACCTCCGGCTTCCTGGAGGCGGGCTACCGGCGTTTCCTGGAACGCCGACTGCGGGAGACCTTCGGTTTCGACGGGTCGCCGATCCGGATCAACGTCCGGGTCCGGGAGAAGCGAAAGCTCAAGCCACGCTAGGCCGCCCGGCGAGCCGATCGCCGCGCAGCGTCGGTCGCTGCGCTGCGCGGGGCCTTGGCGGCGGCTGGCCGGGCTTCGGGCTTGTCGGCCCGGCTTTGGTGTTCGCGCTTGTGGGCTGTCGGCTGCTCTGTGGTGCGCTCGATCCGGCGTGGCGTTGGCGCGGGTTCGGTGTTCGCGATGCGGGCGGCAGCGGCCGGCGCGGTGGCCGTGGTCGATGCTCGTGCTGCGGGTTTGATGTCCTCGCAGAAGTCGTGGACGCCCTCGACGACGGCCGTGGCCAGATCGGCGACAGCTTTGATCGGGTTGACCCGCGGAATCAGCCGTGCCCTGGTGGGCGTGCCCGGGCTGATCGAGCGGTCATAGCCCCACTCGACCATTACGGTCAGCGCCGGTTCGACGAGATCCAGCAGGGCTGGGGGAAATCCGAGGTAGTCCAGGGGCAGCAGCAACGGAAGTCGCGTCGGCTTGAGGGTGATGTAGGTGATGTTCCCGATGGTGGTGTCCGGGAATGCGCGCGGACCGTTCATATCGGCGGGGTAGTAGTTGCCGTGCAGTAGCGATGCACCCAGTAGGACGTTGATATCGGCCAGCAGGTTGACCGGGTAGAGCGGGAAATCCGCCGTGCCGTCGTACTGCCAGCTGACATCGGTTGTCGCGTAGGGAGTGTCGACCGGCGTGGAGCCGTCTAGGCGGATGTCCAGGAAGGGGATGTACAACCCGGGGAAGCGCTGCATGATGCCGCCGTTTGGCCGGTTGGGGTTGCCCATGAGGAAGAACTCGAGCTGATCGGTGGCGGGAGGCCCACCGGGCTGGTTCTGCAGGGCCCGCATTTCGCGGACCATCACATTGGCGCTTGATGAGTAGCCGAAGGCGACGGTCTTCTCGCCGGGATTCAAGGTCGGGAGCGTCTGGTAGATCGCCCAGTCGATGTTGTGCACGCCCTGCTGCTGTGCCGGTTCGTAGGGCTGGCGCAGGCTGATGCCGGCCGGCCATTCGACGCGGGTGAAGTCCCAGCCGTAGAACGGCGACAACGGGTTGTTCTCGGTGTCGATGTACCCGTCGCCGAAGGTGCCGACCGGCTTGAAGATGTCGGTGTTCGGTGCCGGAAACCACGGGTCACCGCCTAGTTCCTGTTGCATCTTCGGCGTCAGCCCGGCCGGGTTGTCATTGCCGCCCATCACCAGCAGGGTGCTCGTCAGCAGTTGGATGCCGGCGGTGAAGGAAGCCAGCAGGGCCAACGCGACGGCGGCGGTCGTGGCGGCCAGCGCGGTGAACGCGGACCGGATCGCGTCGAAGGCGTATTTGCCCTGCATGGAATTCCCCCTAGCGTTGCTCCGCTGGAGCTTTGCTGAGATGGTAACCGGCTGTCTTGCCTGTTGTCGCTGGAAGGAGGTGAGCCGCAGCACGGCAACCGACGCCCCGCTAGGGTTCCTCATCGTCCCGGGGGAGCAGCGTCTCCGGATGATGAAAATTGTTGACGCCGCCCTTGACGGGTAGATGGGGCGGTGGAATCCACTCCGTGGAGCCGTCGGAGCACTTTCGGGTCTTCCAGCCGCCCGGCTTGATCAGCGCGTGATGGCCTCTGCAGCCGAACGTCAGCTTGTCGATGTTGGTCAGTCCGCCGGCGGACCATTCATCGACGTGATGCACTTCTGTCAGGTATCCGGGTACGTCACAACCCGGCGCCGTGCAGCCACGATCCTTGCTGTGCAGAACAATGCGCTGATCCGCCGACGCGATGCGCTTGCTCCGCCCGAGATAAATCGCTCGCTCAGTGTGCTTATCAAACACGCACAGATAGTGATAAGCGTGACTGGCCATCCGGATGAGGTCGCGCATGGGCAGCATGGTGCCACCGGCTGTGACGGCGTAACCGGTTGCAGCAGAGATTTGCTCGACCGTTGCAGAGGCAATGATGGTGACCGGTAAGCCGTTGTGTTTGCCTAATGCGGGGTCGCCGAGTTGGCGGCGTACCAGCGCGCCCAATGCGTCATGTTGACGCTGCGCCACCAGGCGCCGGTCGCGCGTAGCGACCTCAGGGTCAGGATCCCCCGCCACTGTGGGGGATTGATCCTCGGGGTTGCACATCCCGGGGGCGGCGAGTTTCGCGAAGACCGCCTCCAAGCCCGCCCGCAATTCGGGCGTTGCGATGAGCCTGCCGACGCTCATGCCGTCCGGCCGCTGCCGGCCGCACCACTGGAACCCTCGCTGGCCGGCCCGGTACTCGTCGGAGAATGTGCCGTCGGGATTGAGTTGAATAGCCAGCCGGTCGGCGACCACGCAAAGTTGGTCTGGTCGCAGCTCGGTTGCCTTCTCCGCCAGGAAGGCTTCGGCTTTCTCGACTTGAGTCGGGTGAATGTCGTCGGGCAGATCCCGGAAGAATTTCTGGATGGTGCGTAAGTGGTCGACGTCGAGCAGGCCCGCATGCCAGGCTTTCGCCGTCGCGGGGAGTGCCGGAGGGACCGTTTGTCCGGTCAGGGTGGTCTGAGGGCACAGCTGGTTGGCATCGCGGGTGCGACGTCGCGCTTCGCTGACGGTGGTCCGCATGACGTCGGCCATGACCTTGTGCGCCACTCCACCCAGTGCTTGCTGATCGCACTGTTCGATCACCGCAGCGAGATCGTTCGCGCAGGCGGTTGTCTGGCGGCGCGCGGTTTCCAGCCGAGCGAGGGCGCGTAACAACTCCGCAGCCGGCAATTTCTGCCAATCCAACGCCCCGAGGGTGTGCACCGCGGCCTCAAGGGCGGCGAAGGCGACAGACACCTCATTCGAACTCATGTGCGAAAACTATCGCCGGTGGGTGACACGACTCGGTTCCGCACCGCGAGCGTCGGCGAGTTGTCCACAGCGGCAATTCCATCCACAGGCGTACTGCGGTTAGGTTTTCCGGGTGTCGGTTGCCCATATGGTCCTCATCGCTCTCGCGGGCGTATGGGCGGGAGCGATCAACACCCTCGTGGGTTCAGGAACGCTGATCACTTTTCCGACCCTGGTCGCCTTGGGCTATCCACCGGTGACCGCAACAATGTCGAATGCGATCGGCCTGGTGGCTGGCGGCGTTTCGGGAACCTGGGGTTATCGCAAAGAACTCTCCGGGCAGTGGCCGCGACTGCGGTGGCAGATCCCGGCCTCGGTCATCGGCGCCGGTATCGGGGCGTTCCTCCTTCTGCACCTGCCGGAGAAGGTGTTCACCCAGATCGTGCCGGTTCTCTTGATCTTGGCGTTGGTCCTCGTGGTGACCGGTCCTCGGATCCAGGCCTACGCCCGCCGGCGCGCCGACACGGCCGGACGTTCGGCCGACCATGTCTCCACGGCACGGATGGCCGCACTGGTGCTGGGCACCTTCGCAGTGGGTATCTACGGTGGCTACTTCACTGCGGCGCAAGGGATTCTGTTGATCGGCGTGATGGGGGCGCTGCTGCCGGAGGACGTGCAGCGGATGAACGCGGCCAAGAACCTACTGGCCATGCTGGTGAACATCGTCGCTGCGGTGAGTTACACGCTGGTCGCCTTCGACCGGATCAGCTGGCCGGTCGTTGGCTTGATTGCCGGCGGATCGTTGATCGGTGGCTGGATCGGCGCGCACTACGGGCGCCGGCTGTCCCCGGCCGCGCTGCGGGCCGTGATCGTGGTCGTCGGACTGATCGGCCTGTACCGGCTGCTGACGATCTGACCTGTGTGCCCGAATTCGGCCCGGGCCGGGTCTGCGGTAGGCTTTCGACCTGCTGGCCGTCCTGGCGGTCGGCAACGGGCTGTGGCGCAGCTTGGTAGCGCACTTGACTGGGGGTCAAGTGGTCGCAGGT
>CAZADG010000097.1:0-10117 GCA_964483865.1 uncultured Mycobacterium sp.
AACTAGAACGCGTTACAGAAATGACAATACGGTGAACTACCAGGCAATGGTTCCTGCCGCTCGACACAAATCGTAACGTGTTCTAGTCTGAAGTGCAGTTACGCACGCTCCGGAGGTATGCAGTGACGTCCATTCAACAGCGCGACGCTCAGACGGTTCTCGCCGCCATCGACGAACTGCTGCCGAGGCTGCGGGAACGCGCACCCGAGGCCGAGCAACTGCGTCGACTGCCCGACGCCAACATCTCCGACCTCGAAGAGGCCGGTTTCTTCAAGCTGCTCCAACCGGAGCAGTGGGGCGGCCTACAGTGCGATCCGACCCTGTTCTTCGAGGCGGTCCGTCGGATCGCCAGTGCCTGCGGTTCGACCGGTTGGGCGGGCGGCATCCTCGGGGTGCACAACTGGCACCTGGCCCAGTTCGACCAGCAGGCCCAGGACGACGTGTGGGGCGAGGACGCGAGCGTACGGGTGTCCTCCTCGTACGCGCCGATGGGCGCGGGCGTTGTGGTCGACGGCGGCTACCTGGTCAACGGCACCTGGTTGTGGTCGTCGGGCTGTGACCACGCAACCTGGACCTTCGTCGGAGGTCCGGTGATCAAGGACGGCCGTCCGGTCGACTTCGGCAGTTTCCTGATGCCGCTGGGTGACTACCAGATCCGTGACGACTGGAATGTCGTCGGACTCAAGGCCACCGGCAGCAATACGTTGATCGTCAAGGACGTGTTCGTGCCGCGGCACCGCTTCCTGTCCTACGGGGCGATGAACGACGGCTCTGCCGGTGGACTCAAGAACAACACGGCCGCGGTCTACCGGATGCCCTGGGGCACAATGCATCCCACTACGATTTCCACCCCGATCGTGGGCATGGCCTACGGTGCCTACGACGCCCACGTCGAGCATCAGGGCAAGCGGGTTCGGGCGGCGTTCGCCGGCGAGAAGGCCAAGGACGACCCGTTCGCCAAGGTGCGTATCGCCGAGGCTGCCAGCGATATCGACGCCGCCTGGCGGCAGCTGAGCGGCAACCTCGCTGAGGAGTACGCGCTGCTCTGTGACGGCAAGCAGGTTCCGATGGAACTTCGGGCCCGGGCCCGTCGCGACCAGGTCCGGGCCACCGGGCGCGCCATCGCCTCCATCGACCGGCTCTTCGAAGCCGCCGGCGCGACCGCGCTGAACAACGACCAGGCGCTGCAGCGGTTCTGGCGCGACGCGCATGCCGGGCGGGTCCATGCCGCCAATGACGCCGAGCGTGCCTATGTCATGTACGGCAATCAGGAGTTCGGGCTTCCGCTCGGCGACACGATGGTCTGATGACGTCGTTCATCCGCGAGGCCGAATCTCAACAAAATGTGACCTTCGAGTCGACTTCGCGGTACGCGCAAGTGCGCGCAAGCGATCGTGACATGCGGTTGCACTACCACGAGGCCGGCGAGGGCAACGGTCCAACGATCGTGCTGCTGCACGGCGGCGGTCCGGGTGCATCGAGTTGGTCGAACTTCGGCCGCAACATCGCCGTTCTTGCCCGGCGCTTCCACGTTATCGCCATCGACCAGCCGGGATACGGCCACTCCGACAAGCACACTGAGCACGAGCAGTACAACCGCTACAGCGCCAATGCGGTGCTGGCGTTGTTCGACCACCTCGGCATCGAACGTGCTGCGCTGGTAGGTAATTCGCTGGGCGGCGGCACCGCGGTCCGGTTCGCCCTGGATAACCCGGATCGGGCCGGACGGTTGGTCCTAATGGGTCCGGGCGGCCTGAGCGTCAATCTTTTCGCCCCTGACCC
Organism: uncultured Mycobacterium sp.; assembly: GCA_964483865.1. GTDB lineage: Bacteria > Actinomycetota > Actinomycetes > Mycobacteriales > Mycobacteriaceae > Mycobacterium. Next base: position 1,783 of record CAZADG010000097.1, read on the forward strand.
CACCGAAGGCGTCAAGCTTCTCGCCCGGTTCAACGCCGAGCCCACGCGGGAGAACATGGAGCGCTTCCTGCGAATCATGGTCTTCGACCAGAAACTGATCACGCCGGAGTTGGTCGACGAACGGTTCGCCATCGCCAGTTCGCCGGAGTCCCTTGCGGCGACCCGTGCCATGGGCAAGTCTTTCGCCGGACCGGACTACGAACTCGGCATGATGTGGCGCGACGTCTACAAGCTGCGCCAACGGGTGCTGCTGATCTGGGGTCGCGAGGATAGGGTCAACCCGCTGGACGGGGCACTTGTCGCGCTCAAGCAGATTCCCCGGGTTCAACTACACGTTTTCGGGCAATGCGGTCACTGGGCTCAGGTCGAGAAGTTCGATGAGTTCAACAAGCTGACCATCGACTTCCTGGGAGGCCAATCGTGAACGGCATCCGGTCCCTCGGCTACTTGCGGATCGAATCCACCGACGTCCCTGCCTGGCGTGAGTACGGGCTCAAGGTGCTCGGCATGGTTGAGGGCAAGGGTTCTGTTGACGGAGCCCTCTACCTCAGGATGGATGACTTCCCGGCCAGGCTGGTCATCGTCCCGGGTGACCATGACCGGCTCTCCGAGGCCGGCTGGGAATGCGCGAACGCCGAAGGGCTGCAGCGGGTTCGGTACGCACTGGACGTCGAGGGCGTGCCGTACAAGGAGGCTACCGCGGCCCAACTCGCGGATCGGCGCGTCGACGAGATGATCACCTTCGCCGACCCGTCCGGTAACCGGCTCGAGGTGTTCCACGGTGCCGCGCTCGAACACCGCAGGGTGGTCAGCCCGTACGGGCACAAGTTCGTCACCGGCGAGCAGGGCCTGGGGCACGTGGTGCTGTCCACCCGCGACGATGCCGAGTCGTTGCACTTCTACCGCGACGTCCTCGGTTTCAGACTGCGGGACTCCATGCGACTGCCCCCGCAGTTGGTGGGCCGGCCCGCCGACGGCCCGCCCGCCTGGCTTCGGTTCTTCGGCTGCAACCCACGGCACCACAGCCTGGCGTTCCTGCCGATGCCCACGCCCAGTGGGATCGTGCACCTGATGGTCGAGGTGGAGGGCAGCGACGACGTCGGTCTCTGCCTGGACCGTGCGCTGCGGAGAAAGGTTCCGATGTCAGCGACGCTGGGCCGCCACGTCAACGACAAGATGTTGTCGTTCTACATGAAGACGCCGGGCGGCTTCGACGTCGAATTCGGGTGCGAGGGGATGGAAGTCGAAGATCACGACTGGATCGCCCGGGAGAGCACCGCGGTCAGCCTGTGGGGTCACGACTTCAGCATCGGCTCCCACGGCAATCAATAGCAGATGGCCGAGTCGATCGACCCGCGGGTTTTCCGCCAGGTCCTCGGGCAGTTCTGCACCGGGATAACCATCATCACCACCATGCACGACGGTGAGCCCAACGGATTCGCCTGCCAGTCGTTCGCGGCGCTGTCCCTCGACCCACCACTGATTCTCTTCTGCCCCAACAAAGTTTCCCGTTCCTGGAAGGCCATCGAGGCCAGCGGGCAGTTCTGCGTCAACGTGCTGACCGAGAAGCAGCGTGATACCTGCGCTCGATTCGGATCGAAGGAGCCCGACAAGTTCGCCGGTGTGGATTGGCACCTTTCCGCTCTGGGTTCCCCGGTGCTTGATGGATCGCTGGCTCATATCGATTGCACGGTGGCCTCCGTTCACGACGGCGGCGATCACTTCGTCGTCTTCGGAGGGGTGCAGGCACTTTCCGAGGTGCCGGCGGTCAAGCCCCGGCCGCTGCTGTTCTACCGCGGCGAGTACACCGGCATAGAACCCGACAAGACGACCCCGGCCCAGTGGCGCGACGACCTCGAAGCGTTCCTGACCACAACTACTCCCGACACCTGGCTATAACAGAACGGCCCCCTTCGGCAGGTCGTCGTAGGGATTGAGCAGGTTGGTGTACGCGAGGTCCTGATCTTGGTACTCCTTGAGGATCTTCGGTTGTAAACCGACCCAACCGAAGACCGTGTCAGTGACGCTCCCGTTAAACACCCCGGTGAGCACGCCAGTGATCGGGTCGATAGAGCCGCCGACCGGGACGAAGGGTGCTGTTTTGGAGACGTCGGTGATGGCGAGCGTGTTGCTGGTGCTGATCGTGAAAGTACCGAGGTAGTTGCCCTGCGGCCCGTAATAGAAGGAGCCGGTCTGGTTCAGCGCCCTACCCGCCGGCGGCACGTACGGCAGGACGACGGTGGTGGACCCGCCGCCGGCGACCGTTTGGGTTTGGACGTAGGGAGCAGCCGGCGAGCCCGTCTGATACGTCACCGACAGACTCGGGTTGTACGTCACGGTGTTGTAGCTTGGCCTGTCACGTCCCAGCGACCAGAAAGACAGCAGCCCGACTCCGTTCTTGTCGGCCCAGTTGTACACGGTCCGACCTGGCCCGGCCACCTGGTCGAGTGTGATGGCCTCGACGACGGCCGCATCCCCGGGGCTGTAGCCCTCAGGTGTGGAACCCGCGACGTACAGCGTGTCGTCCTGGCCAATCATCAGCGTGACCCCCAGCTTCTGGAATGCCTCCTCGCGATTGGTCGCAAGCTTGAAATCCACCAGATAGTCGACTGCACCCTTGATCGGGAATCCGGCGACATTAGTTCCGGTGTCCGCTTCTTCGATGAGCATGTCCACCATGTTCTTGCCGGTTTTGAGCATGTAGTTGTAGACCTCAACGCCGTAGTCGAAGGCCATCATGTTCCAGGTGCTGACGTCCAGCCCGACCAGGCCGGCGGAGACCACCAGACGTCCCGGGTCGCCGCCGCCGTACCAACCGGTGTTGGGTCCGATCGGCAGCACATAGGACAGCTTCATGTCGGGAAACAGGTTCTCGTCCTGAATCGACTTGAACACCCGGTTGCGCTGGTTCACGATGCCCAACTGGCCGATTCCCAGCGCCGGTCCTTCGATGTCGAGGTCGAAGTGCCGGACACCCAGGTCGTAGAAGTACTTGATGGCCTGCACATAGGTCTTCTTCATATCCTCGAAGCCCTCCGGATAGCCGAAGGTGACCGACGTGCGGGCGTCCTCGTTTACCGGATTGAGCCCCTTGTCCAGCTTGATGGTGATGGCGGTGACGTTGTTGCCGTCCGTGACGAGCGAACCACCGACGGCCTTGGGTACCTCGTAACCGGCGATATGGGTGAAGGTGAAGACCCCGTTCTTGTCGACCGCGTAGGTGTCGGTCGCACCGTTGTTGATCTTGAACTGCCCCATGATGCTGCCCTGCTCGATCGTGCTCAGGTCGATCGGCGTCTCGAGCGCCAGGTTGAACACGGTCTGCCCGGTCGCGCGCACCACGTTGCTGTCCGTACTGCCGGTTTTGCCGGTGAGCTGGCCGATCTCAACGTTGTTCTGGCAGGCAGTGATTCCACCGAACGAGACGATCGGCTCAAAGCTCTTCCCGGTGATCGCGGTCGAGATCTCGCGGGCGATCCGCTGCCCCGTTTCGGAGGTGAATTCGATGTTGGCGGACTGCTCGCCCGGTCCCGGCGGCGGGCTGCTACCCCAGACGAATGGACCCCCGGCACCCTGCTGGTTGACGAAGGCCAGGGTTCCGGCCTCGATGCCCGTCTTGTCGATCGTGTCCAGCAGGCTGGGCACGCCGGGCTGCTTGTCGGGAGTGCTGTTGTTCATGTACCAGGTGTAGGCCTGCTGGCCCAGCGAGCCCATGTCGATGTACGGGGCGAAGATCTTCGCTCCTGGCGGCGGGCAGCCGGACAGGCAGCCGTCGCCGCCGCCCGCTCCCTCACTACCCGGTACGCCGTTGTTGGGGAACAACAACAGGAAACGGGCCGTACCGGCGGTGCCGCCCGTGCCCGCCAGACCTTGGACACCGCCGGTGACGGCGGTGCCGCCGTTGCCGCCGCCGCCACCGTCACCGCCCTTGCCGAACAGCCAGCTGCCGTTGCCGCCGGCGCCGCCGTTGCCGGCATTGCCGCCGTTGAGGGGACTTGAGGTGCGCAGCAGCAGCAGTTGGCCGCCGTCCCACACCGCGAATGGATCGCCGGGCGGTGGGCCGGTCTCACCGGTGATCAGTTGGTAGACCTCATCGTTGTCGAGAGTGTTGGCCTGTACGTCGAACAGCCAGGCGCCCTGCCCGTAGATCGCCGAGACGTCGATGATCCCACTGGACTCCCAGGTGCCGCCCGGCGAGGGATTGACGCAACGGTTCGCCCCGCTGCCGGCCGGGTCGCAGCCGGCGGGGCGCTGGTACCACACCGGTTCGGACGGCAGTTGGCTCATCTGCGCAACGATGGACAGCGCGCCGGTGACCGGGTCGTACTGCCAGATGCGGCCCTCCCCGCCGTCGGCGAAGGGCCCCTTCCCGCGCCATTCGCGGTTGATGTTCTCCTGGATCATGATCTGGCCCTGCCGGTTCATGTCCACGTTGTCCGGGTTGATCGGGCCGTCATTGAGATCCTGCGCCGCGAGCTTCACGGTGATACCGCCGCCGTCGAGGGGGTTGAGCGGGTTGTCGAACGTCATCTGGTAGAACCGGCCGTACTCATTGGCAAGGCCCTCGGCACCGGTGACGGCGAAGTAGAAGACCCCCGGCTCGGTCGTGCTGGTAACGCCGTCTTCGATGCGGGCGAAATCGAATGCGTTATTGGCCTGAACCCACTTTTCCAATTCCTGCTCGTCGCCGAGGGCAAGCGCCTTCGGAACCTGCAGCCATTCGCCCGGCAGCGTTCCGTCACCCGGGCCGAACTGGTCTTCGGTATTTATCGACGTGTCCTTGGCGCGGTAGACATACAACTCGCCGCCGACCAGCCCGTTGCGGATGATGGGGTTCGGATCGTCGGGGTTCTTGGTTCCGACATACATGTACAACTGGCTGTCCTTGCCCGACCGGTCCTCCGGGATCAGCACGAAGGTCTTGCTGTTGTCCGGTGTCGGGAAGACGATGGCGTTCTCTTGCTGGAAGTGCCCCATCTCGGGCAGCGCGTAGGCGACCCCGTCGGCGATGGCGACGCGCTCGCCGCCGAGTCCGTCGAAGGTGGGATCGATATTGCCGCTTGAGTTGAGTCCGTCCTCCTCGCCGGTGAAGAAAATCCGGTCCAGCAGCCCGACCTCGGGCCCGCCGAGGAAGGCCGAGCAGAACTTGGCGAATTTCCAGGTTTTGGTGTCCGGGTCCTGCCATTCGGCGGTCTTGTCGATGAAGGTCTCGGTCACCGGGTCCCAGATCTTCACCTGTTTGAACGCCTGGTCCGCGGAGATCACCCGTCCGGTCTCGGGATTGAGAATGATCTCGCTGACATAGGCGCCCTTGACGACCAGCGGGTCCGGAGGCTCGGCGGTGGGCACCGGGATCGTCGAGATGATCCTGTTGAATCCGTCGCCGAACTCGTGGTTCATGAACACGTGCACCAGACCCTGCTCATCGGTGTAGGCGCCCATCCCGTCGGGAGTCCCGGTCAACCGGTAGACGCCGTCTGGGTCGCTGGTGAGGGTGGTCGTCTCTCCGACGGTGAACAGCGGCTCGGTGGTAGCCCCGGAGTACGGCGCCGGCACGGCGTAGGGCAGCTGATCGGTGCTTGGCGGGTACACGGTGGTGCTTACCGAACCGCCGCCGCCGTCACCGCCGAGGCCGCCTCTGCCGCCCTTGCCGACGAACGACAGCATGCCGACGTCACCGCCCTTGCCTCCGTCACCGGCGACACCGGCGAAGTAGTAGGCGCTACCGCCGCGGCCGCCGCTGCCACCGCTGCCGGCGAAGAGACCTCCGGCGCCACCGTCTCCGCCGTCCTGGCCGGGCAGGCCGTCGCCGCCGTTGCCGCCCTTCCCGAACCAGCCCGCCGAACCGCCGTTGCCGCCGTTGTAGCCGTCGCCACCCTTGCCGAGCAGTCCGGCGTTGCCGCCTTGGCAGATGGTCTGCCCGGCGCAGTTGCTGGCGTCGTAGCTGTAGCCGTTGCCGATCAGGATGCCGGCGTCGGGGTGCTCGGCGGTGCCGTTGCCGAACAGGCTTTGGAAGAGGGTTTTCACCGGCTGGCCGGACGCAACCGAACCGGCGGTGGATGCCGCGGCGGAGGGTTGCAGTTCCCGGCGGGCAAAGGCGGCCGCCGTCCATGCCAGCGGCCCTGCCTGCGGGGCGGCCGGATCGCCGTTGGAACCCAACCACGTCGGCGAATTCGTGGAGCGACCCGCGGCCAAGCGGTTGGTCGCCGCCCTCATTACCGGTCCGAAAGCGGCCGGTGCGGGAGTATTAGCAGTCGCCACCGATGCAGTGGGAAATTGTTGTTTCACAACGATTTCTGCCGCTGCACTGACCACCGGACTGGCCACCGCGGCAGCGGGAAAAGCGGTACGCGCCCGGGAGTCTGGAACGACGCTGCGTTGCGCGGCGGCTGACGCTGCAGGTGTAGGAGCGGAATCGGTGACCGCCGCGGGCGGGCGTGTGGTCGACGCTGCCGGCTTCGAAATCGTTCCGCGACTGCGTCCCCCATCGGTGTCACGGGAATTCGGCGACGCGGTCCTGGCAGCCCGTGCGTCGGGACGGCGTCGCTCCACCGCCGTGCCCGCGGCCGTCCCTGCACGCTTCGCCGTGGCTTCGGCCGCGCTGCTGTTGTCGGGGTCTCCGGTCTCGGCGACGGCCGGTGCCGGTGCGGACACGATTGCCACGCCCACTCCCAGAGCGACGGCCAGGCCGCCTACTCGACCCACATAACGTGCGTAAACCGATTCCATGCCAACGCCCCTCCCGAGCCGATCCACAGCAAAGCAAAACGACGCTAACAGCAATTTCACAGTCTCGCGCGACCTCTACCGCGATGTCATTTTTCGATCTAGATCACCGGTCTAGTTCCCCACGGTGTGATCGATGAACCCGACGATGGTGGCGGTCACTTCGGCATGGGTGATGTCATTGAGCACGTCGTGGCGGGTACCGGGAAACTCCCGGTATTGAAGTGCCGGGATCTGTTCGGCGTAGGCGCGCACCGCGCCGGGCGCGGCGAACGGGTCGATCGCGCCGTGCACAGCTAGTGTCGGCACCGTAAGTCCGGGCAGTTCGGCCCCGAATCGGTCCCAGCCCCGGTCGAGTTCCCGGGTCAGGGCACGGCTGTCGGCATCGGTGAACGCCAGCGGGTCGTCCTCGATGAGGTTCAGGTAGTCCGGGTCGCTGGACAGTCCGCCGGTGTTGAGGTTGAGCGCGGTGTTGAGATCTACGAGTTCACCGATAGGTACCAGGGGCGCGCCGGAGATTATGCCAGCCCGATACCGGTTGGGCTGCTCCAGCAATCGGAACAAGGTCACAACCGCTCCGTATGAATGTCCTTGTGCCACCAGCGGTACACCGGGTGATTCCTGTTCGGCCAGTTCCGTCAGCCGTTCGGCCAACGCGGAGCTGTCCTCGAGCGTCCCGAATTGACCGCGATTGCCCGGTGACTGCCCGTGCCCGAGCTGATCGACCGCCCACAGGTCGATCCCTTCGGCGTTGAGTGCGCGACCGTACCGGTCATACAGGCCGCTGTGTTCGCCGAACCCGTGCAGGAACACCACCGCGGCGCGCGGTTCGGCGACTGCCCAGTGGCGGTAGTGGATGCGGCCGAGTTCGTGGTCGAAAAATGGCATGCGCTTACCCTAAAGCGTGGGATTTGCGGGAACGGGTACCGATGACCGTGACGGATTCCTTCTCCGGTTTGAACAGAGTGGTTGCCGTATCGATGGCCGGCACCGTGGTTGAGTTGTACGAGTTCTTCCTCTACGGCACCGCCACGTTGCGTTAACGGCTCAGCCAGGGCCCCAGTCGGCGCAACGCCTCGTCGATATCGGAACTCGGCCCGGCGAAGGACAGCCGGACGAAGGCGTTGCCACGGATGGTGTCGAAGTCGATACCCGGTGCGATCGCCAGACCGGTGTCGGAAAGCAGCTTCTCGCAGAACCGCAGCGAGTCGCCGGTGAGGTCGGAGACGTTTGCGTAGACGTAGAACGCCCCGTCGGCGGGCGCCAATCGGGTGATGCCCATCTGGTGCAGCCCGGCGATCAGTGTGTCCCGGTTCGCCGCGTAGTGGTCCAGGTGTCCTTGCACTTCGGCGATCGACTCCGGGGTGAAAGCGGCCAGCGCGGCGTGCTGCGCCAGCACGGGTGGGCAGATGGTGAAGTTCCCGGTCAGGCAGTCCACCGCCCGGCGTAGCTCCTCGGGTACCAGAAGCCACCCGAGGCGCCAGCCCGTCATCGCGAAATACTTCGAAAAGCTGTTGACCACAACGGCATTGCGGGACGTCTCCCACGCGCAGGAAGTCCCGGGCGCGCCGGGGTACACCAAACCGTGGTAGACCTCATCGCTGATCAG
>CAZADG010000098.1:0-9369 GCA_964483865.1 uncultured Mycobacterium sp.
CGATGAACTCCAGGCCGGCGCGAATTGCCTGACGGTGCCGCAGGATTCGGTAGTGCGCCAACCGGCCAAGCCCCCGAGTGGTCAGTAGGCGCGCCCCCGGCCACTCCGCTGCCACCCGTTCACTGGCGGCATGGGGACTATCCGGGTCATCGGGGTCATGGATGAGAAGAAGCGGCGGATAGTCGGCGAGACGCCCGTTCCACGTCATATTCGTCTCGTGCAGCGGCATGCCGATCCGCTTCTCGAGGCGGCGGTGCAGACCCGAACGGATCCGGCGGCCGAAGTTGTGGCGCGCGGCGAACAGATCGAGGTAGAGCGGAAACTCCCCCATCGGCGCCAAGGCGACCAGGCGCCCAACCGTTGCTCCCCTTGCCGCCGCCAGCGCCGTCGAGTTCGCACCAAGTGAGTGGGCAACCACCGCGTGGGCGGCCCCATGGGTTTCGATCATGGCCGCGATCGCGTCGGCACACTCGATCGCAGTGGTACGCCCCGGCGCGAGCGCACCCCGATCCGATTCGTTGTGGCTCGGCAGGTCGAACGCAATGACCCGATACCCCGCCTCCAGAAGAGGTGTGACGAACACCGCCAGATGCGCGCGCTGGCCGCCCCAACCATGCACCAGATAGACCGGCGGCCCCTCGCCCCACTCCTCCCCGACGACCCGATGCCCATCCCACACCGCTTCTATCGGTCTCCCCGGGGGCACACCCGGGGGCATTCGCATACTCGACTCGAGAACCGGCGGGGTGCACCACAACTCGACCGCCCACCGCGATCCCAGCGGTGGCGCCACACGTTCGAGTATCCAGAAGAGTCGCCGCACCCAGCCGGCGACCGGTGGCAGGACGCCGGAGCCGGCAACATCGAGCGGAACCACCTCGCTGATCTGCGCTGCTCTGGCCGGTGGCCCAGATTTCCCCTGAGTCATCAACGAGGATCGTAGTGCTGCTGGCACTGTTAATGGCGCTCAGGCACCGCGCCCCGAGGGATGCCCCCGAAAGGAGATTCACCTGCGCCACCTGCTCGCCACCGCTGCCCTCGGCCCCCTTCTGCTGCTGCAGGGGCGCCACGTCCGCCGGGTCACGCCACGCTTGCCGGAGCCCCCTGGACCGCGCTCCGGGCGAGCGGGCGGCGGCGTACCCCTTCGCCTGCTGATAGCGGGTGATTCCGCCGCGGCGGGCGTGGGCGCAGCCTCGCAAGACGACGCCCTGACCGGTCGCCTAGCGGCGGAACTGTCGGCGCGCCGCGCCCTTGATTGGCGGCTGGAGGCACAGACCGGCTACACCACCGCTGACGCGCACAAACACCTCGCAGCGCTGCCCAAGGAACGCTTCGACGTCGTGGTGCTGTCCCTCGGCGTCAACGATGTCACCAGCGGTATCAGCCGCCGCCGTTGGCTGGCACGCCAGGCTGCGCTTGCCGACCTGCTACGGGCGCGCTTCACGCCGCGCGCCCTTCTGTTCACGGCGCTACCGCCGATGCACCTGTTCCCGGCATTGCCGCAGCCACTGCGCTGGTACCTAGGCGCCCGCGCCCGCGACTTCAACGCGGCACTCGCGCTCTGGCTGCCGCACCGTCCCGGTTGCCATCTGGTGATTCCGGATTTCCAGTCGGACCTCACGCACATCGCCAGTGACGGTTTCCACCCCGGACCGGCCGCCTACACCGCGTGGGCGGCGCAGGTCGCCCGCGACATCGACCGCTTGTTTCCCTTGTAGCCGCGTGGGTTCGCCGTGAGTTCGCGATGGCATACGATCGCGGCGTGCCGGCACCACGATGGGTCGCCAAGATCAACAAGTTCGCCCTCAACAAGGGCACCAGGCTCATCGCCCCGTGGGCCCCGGGATGGGCCGTCGTCGTTCATCGCGGACGAAAGTCGGGGCGCGTCTTCCGGACCCCGCTGTGGGCCTTCCGGCGCGGCAACGGCTACGTCATCGCACTCACCTACGGCCCGGACTCGGACTGGGTTCGAAACGTGATGGCGGCAGGCGGTTGTGAACTCGAAAGCCGCGGGCGGCACTATCGGCTGGTCGACCCGCGGATCCACCACGACGCCGATGCCGCCGACATGCCGCGGCCCATCCGGTTGATGTTGCGCAATGTACTCAAGGCCCCGGACTTCCTGCACCTTGATATTGCCGACGAAATGCCGGAGGCCAGAGGCAACGCGACGGCACCGGGAACACCCAGTTGATGTCGGCGTTTAGCCGCTCACTGAACACCAGAGAGCAGTTCGTACGCCCGGTCCGGTCCGGCTGCGGACAACTCGGAGCGGAACTGCGGGTTGACCAGCTTGCGGGACAACGCGCCCAGGATGGACAGGTGAGCGTCGCCGGCAGCCCGCTCGGGCACCGCGATCAGGAACAGCTCCGAGGCGGGTTTGCCGTCGCGGCTTGACCAGTCGATGCCCTCGCGGGACCGGGCGTACACCACGACCGGTTCGGAGACCGCATCGGTTTTGGCGTGGGGAATCGCTATTCCGTCGCCCAGACCGGTGCTCACGGTCGCCTCCCGGGCCAGCGCGCTGGCGACCACCGTGGCCGGGTCGTTGACCTTGCCCGTCCGGGCGGCGATGCCGACCAACTCCGCGATCGCGCCATCCCGGTCGGTCGCGGTCAGTTCGACACCGACCGTATCGACGGTGATGTATTGGCCGAGTCCAACTTTGGCCGGCGCGGTTGCCACGGCGGCGGTGCCGGCAGCAGGTCCGGCGGGTTGTTCGGACTGCGTGAGCGCTTCGGCCGCCGGCGACTCCGCCACGACCCGCGACTTGGCCTGATTCCGCATCTTGAGGCCGACGGTCATCAGCGCGGTCATGATGGACCCCAGGGCGATCGCGATCATGTAGCCGAGAACGCCGTGCACCGCTCCCAGGACGGCGACGATGCCGCCGCCGTGGGGCACCGCGTTGGTCGCCCCGAAAAGAGCCGCGGTGGCGCCGGCCACGGCCCCACCGACCATATTGGCCGGGATGACCCGGGCGGGATCGGCAGCGGCGAAAGGGATTGCGCCCTCGGTGATTCCGAAGAAGCCCATGAACATCGCGGCCAAGCCCAACTCCTGCTCGGAGTCGTCGTACAGCTTGCGACGCAGCACGGTGGCCAGGCCCTGGCCGATCGGCGGGGCGGCGATCGCAGCGCCGATCATGCCCATCGGCGCGGTCTGGCCGGTCGCGATCAAGCCGACGCCGAACAGGAACGCCACCTTGTTGACCGGACCGCCCATGTCGAAGGCGATCATCAAGCCCAAGATGATGCCTAACACGACGGCGTTGGCGCCGGTCAGCCCCGACAGCCAGCCCGTCAAAGCGGTGAAGAGCCCGGCGATGGGTGCACCCAGGACGTAGATGAAGGCCAACGAGGAAACGACTGTGGCGAACAGTGGGATGACGATGATCGGCATGATGCCGGCCATGAACTTGGGTACCTTGACCCGCTTGATCGCCAGCGTCACGTACCCCGCCAGGAACCCGGCCAAAATCGCCCCGAGGAATCCCGAACCCGCCTCCGAGCCATACAACGTTCCAGTGTTGGCCACGATGCCGGTGATCATCCCCGGGACCAAACCAGGCCGGTCGGCGATCGACATGGCGATGAAGCCCGCCAAAATCGGGATCATCATCTGGAAACCGATGGTCCCGATTTGCAGCATCTTCCACCAGAAGCTGCCCTCGGGCACGACGAGACCACCTGAGGGGTCAGGGGTTCCGCCAAGCGAGAGGCTGACAGCGATGAGCAGACCGCCGACGACCACGAAGGGAATCATCGGCGAGACGCCTGCCATCAACGCCCGGTAGAGAGTAGCCCCCAGCCCGACCTTGTCATCCGCCCCGACTGCAGCGGTCCCGGCTTGCACCGGCGCCTTGATCGCGCGCTCGAGAAGTTCGGCGGGCTTATGGACGCCCTCGGCCACCCCCACCGTGAGGACCCTCTTGCCGGCGAAGCGGTCGAGTTCAACGTTTTTGTCCGCGGCGATGATGACCGCGTCGGCCGCAGCGATGTCGGCGGCGGTCAAGACGTTCTCCGAACCAATCGAGCCCTGTGTCTCGACCTTGATTTCGTGGCCGGCCTCGGAGGCCGCCATCTGCAACTTCTCCGCCGCCATGTACGTATGGGCGATGCCCGTCGGGCAGGCTGTGATCGCTACGTAACGCACTCCACCTCCGTGATTACTCAATTGCGGTGGTGCATTCCGCACTGACCCGGTCTGAAACGCTAGCGGCGTCCGGGCCGCGGCATGAGGAAAAAGGCGAAGGAGTTCTGGCGCTACGCCTGGTCCGGCGTTGAAGGCGCATAATCCCACGACAACGTTCTCACCGGTGTCATGCGGATGTAGGCGGCACCAGGCCTGGGTTCGGTGGGCCATTCGGACTCTGGCACTCCCCGCGCCCGCGCACCTTCCCTCGCGAGTTGAACCGCTTCGCTTGGTTCGCGAACGATGCGGGCGGTGCCTTGGAGCATCACTCCCCGGATATCTGCCATGGTGGAGCCGTCTTCGAGCACGATGCTCACGTTCGGGTTGTTTTCGATGTTGGCGACTTTGCGCGTCCGATCACGCACTCCCATGATGATGTCGCTTCCGAGGCGGAAGTATCCGAGGGGCACCGAGTGCGGGAATCCGTCCCGATCGATAGTGCTCAGGACTGCCCAGCCTGGGCGACTATCCAGGTAGGCCTCAATTTGATCGTCGGTAAGTTTACGCGGCATGAAGTGAGGCTAGCAAGAGTGAAACCTGTTCTGGGCGTGGCGGTTCGGAACATCGGCTCATCAGCGTGACGTCTCGATGGCACTGACAATGAGTTGGAACGGACCTTGCTGCTTGTCGAGGATGTAGATCGCGACCCGACTGATGATCGAAGGTTCCAGCGGCGGCGCGCTCGGCACGGGATCGAGGAACCGGCCCACCGACTGGAAGCCGCCGACCGGCAGGTCGTAGGTCCGCCGAACGCCGGCCTCGGTCGAGAAGCGCTGGATATAGGACCACGGCTGGCCCGTCTCTACCTTCAACACGTAGGTCTTTCCGTCGCCCAGTGCTCGCACTCCCAGCGATGTCGCGCCGGTTGCCCGGCGCCCGATCTCGGGGTCGACCGGACCGCGGGCAGAGGCGAAGCCGCCGTTGTTGTCCAGCGAGATGGTGCCTGAGAAAAGAAGGCCACCGTCACCGAAGGTGACCGTCGAGGTCGACCGGCCGCCCATCACAGGATCGTTGACCGTCGTCCAGTCGGCCGCCGCAGCGGGATCGCTGAGGTCCAGGAGAATTTCCGGCCCGACCGCCGGGGCAGACGGGCGCGGCACGGTCATCGGTCCGTCTGCCCAGGCGATCTGCCCGCTGTTACCCGACGACACGACCAGAAGTGCCAAGCACGTGATCGCCAGACCCGTTCGAGCCGGCCAACGACGTTGTTCATTCCACATCCGCTCAATGTAGGGGCATCGGCCGCTGGCCCGAAACGGATGCCGGTACTCCGATCAGGGGACAACCCAATCAACCGTTGCCCGGGCCCACCGGTGGACGCCGGTGGGCTTGGAACCCGGGGAAAGTGGTCTTCAGCATCGCAAACACGAAATGAACAGATAGGAGCCCGGTCATGAAGACCGTCATCATCCTCGCCGAGCGCGTCACCGCGTCGTCGCTGTCCGCAGTCGTCCCCGCCAGAGGCGTCAGATCAGTCCGCGTCGAGCACAACCTTTCTGACAGCTGGAGCGAGTTCGCGACCCAGGGCTACCGGAGCTACCGGAGCCCCTTGCGGTTCAACCCCGCGGTCCGTATCGAACTGCTCGTCGAGGATGAGGCTGTCGAGACGGTGTTCGACGCCGTCTCCTTCGCCTACGGAGCAGGATTCTTCAGCGACGCGGAAATGTGGATCGAATCTCCCGAACTTGCCCTGTCGGCCTGAGGCCTACGTCCGTCCCCGCCATAGCCTCGATGATGGGTCACCCCGGAAAAAGCACCAGAAACAACGTCAGGCAGGCGCCGATCACCCCCAGCAGCAGTACCGCACCGCCGATCGTCTTCGAAAGTGGCAACGGATCGGCCGGTAGCAGCCACCAATGCAGCACTCGCGAGAGCTGCGGAAGAAAAACCATCATCACCAACGCCATGGCAATCGCGTTGGTCAGTAACAGCGATAACGCGAAGGGGACGGTCACCAGCCGCCCGAGGAGTTGGTTCACCACGACCACCGTCGGGTACAGAACCATGATTCCGGCGATGAGTTGTTTCCATTTCACGGGCGCACCCGGCCCGGGTTTGGTGCTGAGCCCGAAGTTCAGCCAATCGTTTGTACCGATCCGCACCGCCGAGACTTCCAGGTTCTCTGTGTAGGACTCGATTTCGGAGACCAGTGCCGCCAGTTCGGCGGAGTCGGTCCACCGCACCGAGGAGTCCTTGTCGGAGAACCGAACGATGTGCGTCCAGAAGTCCTGCTGGCCAGGGACGGCCGGCAACTGCTCGGCCGACACGAACCCCGGCGTCCGCTCCAGGCGAGCTCGAACCTTCTCACTCCACAGTCGATAGTCAGCGACGCGGTCGTGATCGACCCGACGAGTTGTCACAACGGCCACCTCGGCGGTCGTGCCGCCTGCGTTCGCGGGCACCCGCTACCTTGCAAGTCCGGTCATGGTCAACGCCTTCGTCACCTCGTCCAGTAGCCCTTCGGCAGCATCTCACAGGAACCGGCCGGCGCAGCGGAACACCGTCGCTTTACTGCGCGCTCATCAGCGCGGCGAGTTCCAGCTCAAAGTCGGAATAGGGTTCGCCACTCACATCGGCGGTCACGCGGTTGATGGTGCCGCCCGTGAAGCGCCACGGGCTGGTACCGATGTAGTCGGAGGTCACCGGGCATCCGCGGTCCAGGCCGACATTGAAGCCCTCACCGCACTGGGAGAACCTTCGCAGTTGGGTCTTCATGCCGGGGTATTCGGCGACCTGTTGACCGTTGATGTAAAGCCTGGCGGTACCGACGCCCTGGTTGGGAATCGGCGTGTTGCGGATACAGGCGGTGGTTTCCAGGACGAACTCGACCCCGAGAACGCAAGGTCCCTGCGGCAGAACGGACTCTGCGGACATGACCTGTATCTGCTCGCCGAGGAAGTTGTAGACGTACCTGAGCGTTCCGTCTCGGACGTAGAGGGAATGCCCGCCGAAGCGGTGGCCCTGCGCGAACAAGACCCCGGACGGATCCGAAGCGGTGATCTCGACACTGGCGGCGATCTTGAAGGAGCGGCCCCGGATGTCGATTGCAACCGGTTCGGGAACCTCGATGGTGTTCGGGTAGTAGACGAACCGGTCTCTGGGCGGGCAGATCCGTGGCCTGGGAGAGTTGAAAACGGTGTGCGCGTCGCGGTCCTCCAACGGAAGGGCTTTGTACTTGCCGGCCTCGACGTACCAGAGCACCTCCAGTTCCTTCACCAGGTCGGGGTGTTGCGTGCTGAGGTCGTGGCATTCCGATCGGTCGGCGTCGGTGTTGTACAAAGCCCAGCGATCCAGATGGAACCGGCCCGAATTCGAGGGTTTGGCGGCGTGCAGGGCGTTGACCTTCCAGCCGTCTCGCCACAATGATCGGGTGCCCAGCAGACTGTAGAACTGGATCGGTTTGCGGGTCTGCGCGCCGGCGTCGGAGAAGCTGTATGCGAGGCTGGTGCCCTCCAATGGCCACTGGGTAAAACCCCTGACCTGATCGGGTGGCTCGACCTGAAGGCACTCGTAGACCGTCGGAACCAGATCGGTGCAGTGGTGATAGTGGTCTCGGATCTCGCCTCTGGCCTCAAAGCCGTTGGGCCAGTGCACAATCAGTGGGTCGCACACCCCCCCTTCCCACGCCCACGTCTTGAACAGCTTGAAGGGGGTGTTGAACGCGGCGGCCCAGCCGTTCGGGTAGTGGTTGAAGGTGGCAGGCGAACCCAGTTTGTCGATCATCCTCATGTTCTCGTCGAGGTCGTCGGCTACGCCATTGAAGAACTTGTTCTCGTTGACCGATCCGGTCGGACCGCCCTCCGAGGAGGCACCGTTATCGGAGACGACGAAGACGAGGGTGTTGTCCAGTTCGCCGATCGACTCCAGGTAGTCGATGAGCCGGCCGATGTGATGATCGGCGTGGCTGACGAACCCGGCGAACACCTCGGCCATCCGGACGAAGAGTCGTTTCTCATCATCGGACAGCGAATCCCAAGGCCGTACAACGCTGTTGGGGTTCGTCTCGGGCATGGTCTTGCCGTCGAGGTTGGTCAACTCCGATAACGGGTTCAGGGGCGAGAGGTCGGTGGACTCCGGCACGATGCCCATCTGCTTCTGGCGTGCCAGGATCTGCTCGCGAATGGCTTCGTAACCCATGTCGAACGTGCCCTGGTAGCGGTCGGCCCACTGCTTGGGGACTTGGTGCGGTGCGTGGCCGGCGCCGGGGCAGAAGTACATCAGGAATGGCCGTTCCGGTGCGACCTGCTTGGCGTCGCCGATCATCGCGATGGCGTGGTCCACCAGATCTTCGGTGAGGTGGTAGCCCTGCTCGCCCGCCAGCCACTCCTCGGTACCTACCGGATCCGACGGAGCTTCGACGAACTGCTGATCTTGTACCAGGTCCGGGTAATACTGGCTGGTCTCCCCGCCCAGGAACCCGTAGAAGCGTTCGAATCCTCGCCCGGTGGGCCAGTTCCGCTTCGTGGCCGCCATGTTCGTCTCGTCCGAGGGCGTCAGATGCCATTTGCCCACGGCATAGGTGTTGTAGCCGCGTTCGCTGAGGACTTCCGCGACCGTCGCCGTCTCGAACGGGATGTGCCCGTTGGAACCGGGAAAGCCCATCGCCAGGTCGGTGATGCAGCCCATGCCGACGGTCGTGTGGTTGCGTCCGGTCAGCAGCGCCGCTCGGGTGGGCGAGCACATCGAGGTGGTGTGGAACTGGGTATAGCGCAACCCGTTGTCGGCGAGCCGCTGCATCGTCGGCGCGTGGATCGGCCCGCCGAAGGACTCGAAGGAGGCGAAACCGACGTCGTCCCAGACGATGAATAACACGTTCGGGGCGCCATCGGATGCCTTCGGTTGCTCGTAAGGCGTCCAGTCGGGCACCGAGTCTCGGATGTCGACGTTGACGACACCGCGGAACGGCTTGGACGCACTCATCGGTTACACCCCGAATGGTGATCCCGACGCGCGGCCGCAGCCTTTTTCACCAAGTGACTGAGCAGCGGTTTCGCCCGATGAAGGTCCATCGCGAGAGGGTATCTGTCACCACCACATGTCGTCGGCGAGTTCGCGGGCGATCTGCCCGTCACCGGACCACACAGCCGCCGATTCATCGTCACTGAGACGCCGCACGCGAGTCTCCACCACACCGGCTCCGCGCTCGCGATCCACCACCAGAGTCAGGGCCCCATC
>CAZADG010000099.1:0-9028 GCA_964483865.1 uncultured Mycobacterium sp.
TTGAACATCGAGTCGATGATGTGGATGAAGGCTTCGTAGCAGTTGAACAGGCCGTGCCGGCCGGTCAGCAGATAACCTTCCAGCCAGCCCTGCATCTGATGCTCGGAGAGCATCTCCACCACCCGCCCGGCGCGGGCCAGGTGATCGTCGACCTCGGGGCCGAACAATTCGGCGTTCCACTGCTTGTCGGTCACGCCGAAGACCGACTGCAGCCTGTTGGACGCCGTCTCGTCGGGACCGAAGATGCGGAAGTTGTCCGGATTGAGTCGCACCACGTCGGTGAGCCACTGGCCCAGTACCCGGGTGGCCTCGGCTACGGTCGCACCGGGGGCCGGCACGTCCACGCCGTAGTCCCGGAAGTCGGGCAGTCGGAGGTCTTTGAGCAGCAGTCCACCGTTGGCGTGGGGGTTGTCGCTCATCCGTAGCGTGCCTGCCGGTGCCAGGTCGGAGATCCAGCTGTGCACCGTGCCGTTCTCGTCGAACAGTTCCTCGGCGCGGTAGGAACCCAGCCATTCGGCGAGCACCTGCAGATGCTCCGGGGTGTCGCGGGCGCTGGCCAGCGGAACCTGATGCGCCCGCCAGGATCCGGTGGTCTTCTTGCCGTCGATGTAGGCCGGGCCGGTCCAGCCCTTCGGGTGGCGGAAGATGATCATCGGCCAGGCCGGACGGGATTCGTCGCCGGCTGCCGCGCGCGCTTTGATCGCCGCGATCTCGTCGAGCACATCGTCGAGCAGCCGGGCAAAGCGCCGATGCGCGTCGAGATGATCGGTCGAGCCGTCGTCGACGATCTCGAAGAAGTGCGGGTTGTGGCCGTAGCCCACCATCAGACTTCGCAGTTCGTCCTGCGGAATCCGGTCCAGCACAGTCGGATTGGCGATCTTGTAGCCGTTGAGGTGCAGAATCGGAAGCACCACGCCGTCTTTGGCGGGGTGGATGAACTTATTGGAGTGCCAACTGGTCGCCAGCGCACCGGTCTCAGCCTCGCCGTCGCCGACCACCGCGGCGACCAGGAGGTCGGGATTGTCGAAGGCCGCGCCGTAGGCATGCGACAGCGCGTAGCCCAGTTCGCCGCCCTCGTGGATCGATCCGGGGGTCTCCGGGGCGACGTGCGACGGAATGCCGCCGGGGAAGGAGAACTGCCGGAACAACCGGCGGACGCCCTCGTCGTCCTGGGTGATATCGGGGTAGGTCTCGGTGTAAGTCCCGTCCAGGTAGGCGCTGGCCACCAGTCCGGGCCCGCCGTGACCGGGGCCGGTGATGTAGACGGTGGACTGGCTGCGGTCCTTGATCACCCGATTGAGGTGTGCGTAGAGGAAGTTCAGGCCTGGTGTTGTGCCCCAGTGGCCGAGCAGGCGGGGCTTCACGTCCTCGCGGGACAGAGGCCTGCGGAGCAGCGGGTTGTCGAGCAGATAGATCTGCCCCACCGACAGGTAGTTGGCCGCCCGGAACCAGGCGTCGATCTGCGTGATCACCTGATCGGTCAGCTCACCGTGGGACCCGGTGCGCCAAGCGTTGTCCACCGACGTCATCGTTACCGCTACCCCCTGATCGTCACGGGTTGGACATTCCAGATCTCGTCGCAGTACTCGGCAATCGAGCGGTCCGAGGAGAACTTGCCACTGCGCGCGCTGTTGAGAATGGACATCCGAGCCCAGGTGTGCCGGTCCTGCCAGGTGCGGTCCACCTCGCCCTGGCAGCGGATGTAGTCGGCGTAGTCGGCGAGCACCAGGAACGGGTCATGGTCGACGAGATTGGACACCAGTGGCGCGAACACCTCGGTGTCGCCGTGCGAGAAGGTGCCGTCGGCGATCGCCCCGATGGCGGCGGCCAATTCCGGGTTGGCGTCGAGGTAGGAACGCGGGTGGTATCCCTTGGCCAGCAGTTCGTGAACCTCATCGACGGTGAGCCCGAACAGGAAGAAGTTCTCCGCGCCGGCCTCCTCGCGCATCTCGACGTTGGCGCCGTCGAGGGTGCCGATGGTCAAGGCGCCGTTCATCATGAACTTCATGTTTCCGGTGCCGGAGGCTTCTTTGCCGGCGGTCGAGATCTGCTCGGACAGGTCCGCGCCCGGATAGATCACCTGGCCGCTCTGAACGTTGAAGTTCGGGATGAAGGCGACCTTCATCTGCCGGTTGACGTCGGGGTCGTTGTTGACCGTCTCGGCGACGGAGTTGATCAGCTTGATGATCAATTTGGCGATGAAGTACCCAGGTGCGGCCTTGCCGCCGAAAATGAAAGCGCGCGGGGCGATCTGGAGTTCCGGGTTGGCCTTGAGCCGGTTGTAGAGCGTGATGATGTGCAGGGCGTTGAGGTGCTGGCGCTTGTATTCGTGGATCCGCTTGACCTGGACGTCGAACATCCAGTCCGGGTTGAGTTCGATACCGGTCTTGGCCGTGATGAGGTCGGCCAGTCGGGCTTTGTTCTCCCGCTTGACCGCGGCCCAGCGCTGCTGGAACGACGGGTCGTCGGCGTAGCGTTCCAGGCCGCGTAACTTCTGCAGGTCCGTCATCCAGCCGTGCCCGATGGTCTGGTCGAGCAGTTTGCGCAAGCCGGGATTGGACAGGCCGACGAACCTGCGTGGTGTCACGCCGTTGGTCTTGTTGAAGAACCGCTCCGGCCACATGTCGTGGAAGTCCTTGAGGATGGTGGTCTTGACCAGTTCTGAGTGCATCGCCGCGACACCGTTGATCGCGTGGCTGCCGACCGTGGCCAGGTGCGCCATCCGGATGCTGCGGGCGCCGTCCTCGCCGATCAGCGACATCCGCCGCACCCGGGCGTCATCGCCGGGGAAGCGGGCCCGCACCTCGTCGAGAAAACGGCTGTTGATCTCGTAGATGATCTCCAGGTGCCGGGGCAGGAACCGCTCGAACATGGCCAGCGGCCAGGTTTCCAGCGCCTCGGGCAGCAGGGTGTGGTTGGTGTAGGCCATCGTCGCGACGGTGATCCGCCAGGCCTCCTCCCAGCTGAAGCCCCGCTCGTCGATCAGCAGCCGCATCAACTCGGCTACCGCGATGGAGGGGTGGGTGTCGTTGAGTTGGATGGCGACCCGGTCGGGAAGCGCGTGCGCGGTGAGGCCGGCGAAGTCCTCCAGCAGATGCAGGATGTCCTGCAGCGAGCAGGACACGAAGAAGTACTGCTGCAGCAGCCGCAGCTGTTTTCCGACTTCGGGCTCGTCATTGGGGTAGAGCACCTTGGTGACGTTCTCCGAGACCACCTGGTCCTCGACGGCCCGGTAGTAGTCGCCGGCGTTGAAGGCCTCCAGCGCCAGCGCGTTGACCGCGTGGGCGCTCCACAACGTCAGAGTGTTGCAGGTGTTGACCCCGTATCCCTGGATCGGTGTCCCGTAGTAGCTGCCTTTGACGATCCGCTCGGGAACCCAGCGGACCTGGGGCTCGCCAGCGGCGTCGGTGTAGTGCTCGGTGTGGCCGCCCCAGCCGACCCGGTAGTTGAGTTCCGGCTTGGCGATCTCCCACGGATTGCCGGCGGCCAGCCAGTTGTCGGTGCGTTCCACCTGCCAGCCGTCGCGGATCTCCTGGTCGAAGATGCCGAATTCGTAGCGGATCCCGTATCCGATCGCCGGGCGCTGCAGTGTCGCCAGCGACTCCAGATAGCACGCGGCCAACCGGCCCAGTCCGCCGTTACCCAGCCCTGGCTCCTCCTCGCAGGCCAGCACCTCGTCATAGTCCTGGCCGAGTTCGGCCAGCGCCGCGCGGGCCTCGTCCTCCAGGTCCAGGTTGAGCAGGTTGTTGCCTAGATGCGGGCCCATCAGGAACTCGGCGGACAGGTAGACGGCAACTTTGCGGGACAGGTCGAGATAGGTCTGGGTGGTGTCCGTCCAGCGCTTCTGCATGCGGTCGCGGACAGCCAAGGCCAGCGCGTGGTAGTAGTGCTGCGGTTCCAGCAGCTGGGCCGGCCGGCCCAGGGTGTAGCGCAGGTGGTCCTCGATCGCTTTGCGCAGTGACGGCGCGGTCATCCCGGTGCGAACGTCATCTCCGTCCGACCCGGCCGGTGTGTAGATGACTTCGCTCATGATTGCGCCCTCCCCAAACTTTCGATCCGCCGTGTGGCTGGCTGCGAGTATGGCACCGGTGCGTGGCCGCCACCTGCGGTTCGGGTAACTGCTAGGTGAACGGCTGCCGTGCTGACGCGGGCGTAGTCTGCACCCATGGCTGGGCGCGGTGTCGAACCGGTCCCGGTGGGACTTCGCCGCCGCGATGTCCTGGTCGGCGCGATGTCGTTGGGTGCCGCTGCCGCACTGGCCGGCTGTGCCGAAAAGTCCGGGCCGTCATCCCCGCCGGGAGGCCGTGACGTCGATGTCATCGTGATCGGTGCCGGTATCGCCGGGTTGGCCGCTGCCCGCACCGTCCTCGAGGCCGGGCGAAGCTGCCTGGTACTGGAGGCACGCGACCGGATCGGCGGTCGGATCTGGACCTCGAATATCTGGCCTGATGTCCCGGTCGACCTCGGCGCCTCGTGGATCCACGGCACCGAGGGCAATCCGATCTATGACGAAGCGAACCTGCTCGGCATCGACACGACCGTCTTCGACGTCGGGTCCGCCGAGGGCGCCGGGTGGGTGGAGTACTACGCGGCCGATGGAACCCGGGCCGACGCCGACGATATCGAGGAGCAGGTGGCCAGGGCCATCGGACAGTTGGAGCGCGCTGCGGCCGATGGGGGAGCGGATCTGCTGTCGATGCGAGCGGCGATCGACGCGCTGTCGCCCGACTTCTCCGACGACCCTTCGGTCGCCGCCGCGCTGACCGATTACGCCGGCGATTACGGCGCGACCCCGGACACGCTGGCGTTGAGCGCGCTGGATGAGGAGGGCGACTTCCGCGGCGCCCAGCGGGTCTTCCCAGCCGGCTACGGCCAACTGACCCGACGGCTGGCCGAGGGCCTGCCGATAGCGTTGAACACCGCGATCACGGCGGTGTCGCTTCGTGGACCTGACCATGTCGACGTGGAAAGTGCCGGTGGCCGGTGGCGGGCGGCCAAGGTGATCGTCACCGTGCCCCTCGGCGTACTCAAAAGCGGCGCAATCCGATTCGATCCGCCGCTGCCCGCCGGCCACAGTCGGGCGATCGAGCGGCTGGGTTTCGGCCGGTTCGAGAAACTGGTGCTCACGTTCGACACCGCCTTCTGGGACGACGTCGACCAGATCCAGATCTTCGGCAGTCCCGGCCGGCCGTTCACCGGCTGGTACAACCTCAACCGGGTGAGCGGCAGCCCGGCGCTGATGGCGATCAACGGCGGTGCTGCCGCCGTGGCGGTGGCTGGTTTGGATGTCGACCGGCAGGCTGCGGCGGCCACCGAGCTGCTGGCGGCGATCTACCCGCGCGAGTTCCGTCCGCCGCTGGCTGCCCAGGCCTCCCGATGGTGGGAGGACGAATTCAGCCGCGGCTCATACTCGTTCACTGCCGTCGGTTCTGGGCAGGAGGACCGGGAGGCGCTGGCCGAGCCAATTGGCGACAGACTGTGGCTGGCCGGCGAAGCCCAGCACCCGACCATGCACTCGACGGTGCACGGGGCGTGGTTGAGTGGGAAGGCGGCAGCCGAGCAGGCGACGCTCTAGCGTTGAATCACCGGCGTCACCACGACGCCCGGAGCTAAGGACGGATAGTGCTGGAACGAATAGCCCGGCTGGCCGTTGCGGCACCGCGGCGGGTCATCATCGTCGCCGCGGTACTGGCGGCACTCATCGGGGCTTTCGGCGTTCCGGTCGCCGACAAGCTTTCCCCCAGCGGATTTCAGGACCCGACCGCCGAATCCTCCCGCGCCGCGCAGATGCTCACCGACAAGTTCGGCCAGGGAAAGGTTCCGCTGGTCCTGGTAGTCACCGCCCCGGACCGATACGACAGCCGACAGGCCACGGTGGTCGCCACCGCCGCCGTCGAGATGCTCACCCGATCCGGCCGCGTCGCCGAGGTCAACTCGGCCTGGACTTCGAAGGGGCCGGCGGCGGCCGCCCTGGTCAGCGCGGACAAGAAGTCCGGGCTGATCGTCACCGGAGTGCTCGGCACCGAGGCTGAGCAACAGCGGTACACCAAGGAGATCACCGACGCCCTGGTCGGTGAAAGTGGGGGCATCCTGGTCCGGGCCGGCGGCACGGCCATGGTCAACCTCCAGGTCACCGAACAGTCCAAGCGGGATCTGCTGCTGCTCGAGGCAATCGTGGTGCCGTTGAGTTTCCTGGTCCTGATCTGGGTGTTCGGCGGCCTGCTCGCTGCTGCCCTACCGATCGGCGTCGGGGTGATGGCCATACTCGGCTCGCTGGCTGTCCTGCGGACCATCACCTTTTTCACCGACGTGTCGATCTTCGCGCTCAACCTCACCACCGCAATGGGTTTGGCATTGGCCATCGACTACACCCTGCTGATGATCAGCCGCTACCGCGACGAGTTGGCCGCGGGGTCCGGTCGTGAAGAAGCAGTCGCCACCACCATGCTCACCGCCGGTCGAACGGTGCTGTTCTCCGCGGTCACCGTTGCGTTGTCGATGGCGGTGATGGTGCTCTTCCCGATGAACTTCCTGCGTTCCTTCGCCTACGCCGGGGTGGCCACGGTGGCGTTCGCCGCGCTCGCCGCGGTCATCATCACACCGGCGGCCATCATGCTGCTCGGCGACCGCATCAACGCGCTGGACGTACGGCGGGGGCTGCGCAGGCTCCTGGGCCGTCCCGAACCGGTGCCCAAACCGATCGCCCAACAGTTCTGGTATCGCTCAACGAAATTCGTGATGGCCCGCGCGGTCCCCATCGGACTTGCCGGGGTGGCACTGCTGGCCGTCCTCGGCGCTCCGTTCTTCGGGGTCAAGCCCGGATTTCCCGACGATCGGGTACTGCCGAAATCCGCTTCCGCCCATCAGGTCGGCGATCTGCTGCGGTCCGACTTCGCAGTCGACTCCGACTCCGAGGTGCCGATCATCATCACCGACTCGACGGGTCTGGACCCTGCTGAAATCGGGCGCTACGCCGCGGAACTGTCCCGGGTCGCCGACGTGAATTCGGTGTCGGCGCCGAACGGGACCTACATCGACGGCCGGGTGGCCGGACCACCGGTGGCCGCCACCGGCGAGGCTGCCGGCAGCACCCTGCTGACCGTCGGCAGTTCGGTGCCGCTGTTCTCCCGGGAATCCGAGACTCAACTCAGCCGATTGCACGAGGTGGCCACGCCGGGGGGGCGGACCGCCGAGTTCGGCGGCCTGGCGCAGACCAACCGCGACAGCGTCCACGCCATCACCTCGCGGCTGCCCCTGGTGCTGGGACTCATCGCGGTCATCATGCTGGTGCTGCTGTTCCTGCTGACCGGCAGTGTCGTGCTTCCGGTCAAAGCGCTGATCCTCAACATGCTGTCGCTGTCAGCGGCCTTCGGGGCGACGGTGTGGATCTTCCAGGAAGGTCATCTGGGCGGGCTGGGCACCACCGTCACCGGCACGCTGGTGGCCAACATGCCGGTGCTGTTGTTCTGCGTGGCATTCGGGTTGTCCATGGACTACGAGGTGTTCCTGGTCTCCCGAATCCGGGAGTTCTGGCTCAAAACCGGTGACAACGACGAGAGCGTGGCCTTGGGACTGGCGCACACCGGCCGGGTGATCACCGCCGCAGCACTCATCATGGCCATTTCGTTCGCCGCGTTGGTCGCCGCGCAAGTTGCGGTGATGCGGTTGTTCGGAGTCGGTCTGACGCTGGCGGTGCTGATGGATGCCACCCTGGTGCGGATGGTGCTGGTTCCGGCCTTCATGCGGGTGATGGGTGACCGCAACTGGTGGGCGCCCGCGCCGCTGGTCAGACTGCACAATCGGTTCGGCATCAGCGAAGCGGGCAAGGCCGTCTGATCCCGGTGGGGGTCAACCCAGATACTCCGACTCGAGCACCAGATCCGGAATCAGCGTCTGGTATTCGACGTGCGTGCGGTGCTCCACGGTCTGCCAGCGCTTGCCCTGCTGCTCGCGCATATGGGCCCGGTACTTGGGCGAACCGGGGAACCCGACGTTGTCCGCCAGCACGATCGAACCGGGGTGAAGCCAGCCGCGCTCTGCGATCGCGGCCAGGTCGGTCAGGTAGGCGTTCTTGTCGTGATCGATGAAGAGGAAGTCCAGGGCACCAGGCTGTAGCCCGTGCTCAGCCTCCAGAACCGCCAGGGTGCGCCCGCCGTCACCGATGGTTCCTACGACGCAGGTGACGCGGTCGGCAACTCCGGCATGAGCCCAAATCCGTCGTGCCACCGCGGCATTGGCTGCCGCCAACTCCACTGAGATCACTCGGGACAGCGGCGCGGCGCGGGCGATCCGCAGTGCGCCATAACCGCAGTAGGTACCCAATTCCACCGCCACCCGCGGGCCGGCCCGGCGAACCGCCGCATCCAGCAGCGCCCCTTTCTCGTCACCGACGTTGACGAGGAAGGACTTGTCGTAGGCGTAGCGGTCCATCGTCGCCAGCACGTCGTCGATGTCACCGGGGCGCGCGTGTGCCTCCACGAAGTCGGCCGCCGCGGCTTCCCGCCCGTCCCCGGTTTGACCCGTCGTGTTGAACCTGCGGATCGCCAGGCCGGTCCTCAGCACCGACCAGCGCAGCATCGGAAAACGCTTGCCAAGGCCCACGAGCGTTAGGCTACGCGTAGGACAGGCGGAGGGCCCCACGACGACGGGAGGGCCGGTGCGTAGGTTGTCCACCAGCGAACCGGGTTCCGGGACGCGCAGGTTCGTCGCCCTGATCTACGGACTCGTCTGCCACCTGTCGTTCGCGGTCGGGGTGGTGGCCATGATGGTCGCGATGTACTTCGGCATGAGCAGGTCGCTGGGAACCGTTGGGCAGCCGTGGAATTGGTTGACCAATGGCGCGCTGCTGGCTCAGTTCCCGATCGGGCACTCCCTGCTGCTGACCAATCGCGGCAGAGGGTTGTTGGGTCGGCTGGCACCGCTGGGCGCGGGTCGCACACTGTCGAGCACCACCTACGTCACCATCGCAGCGGTGCAGGTGTTCGCACTCTTCGCCTTCTGGTCCCCGAGCGGCATCGTGTGGTGGCGG
>CAZADG010000100.1:0-8817 GCA_964483865.1 uncultured Mycobacterium sp.
CTCCGACCTCTCCGTCGCCTTCTTCGTCGCCTTCTTCGTCGCCTTCTTCGTCGCCTTCTTCGTCGCCGGAGTAGTCCTCGGCGTATTCCGCTTCTCCGTCTTCTTCGGCGGCCTCTTCGAGGACGTCGTCAGGTGACTCTGTATTGCCGACAATCGGGACCTCCCCAGTCCCGATCACCGGTATCTCGCCGGTCAACTCGGAGACGGACACCCCGTCGCTGTTCCGTCGACGCTTCCGGCGCCGGCCCCCGACCGGCGGTGAACCGATGGTGCCGTTGCGGGCCAGCAGGTCCGCGACCGACAGCGGCCGGGTGCTGTCATCTGATGCGCTCATCGTGTCTCGCCTCTCAATCGGCCCGCGCAGCCTGCACGAACGCGGTCCCGTCAGCCTCACTGTCCAGTCGGCGCAGAATGATGCCTTCGCGCAGCGCCCAGGGGCAGATCTGCACCGACTCCAACGACAGTGCTCGCATACTCGCCTCCGCCACCAGCGCGCCGGCCACGATCTGCGGGGCCCGCTCGGCGCTGACCCCTTCCAGATCGGCACGGTCTTCCGTGGTCATCCTAGAGATGAACGCTATGAGTTGCCGAAGACCGTTGGCGGTAAGGACGCGTTTGGCGCGCGGGCCGGCCGCCGACGGTGCCGCGCCGGTCAGTCGCGCCAGTGACCGGAAGGTCTTGGAGGTCCCCACCGCCAGGTCCGCCTCCCCGGCGTCCAGCATCGCCTTAGCCGCATCGGCCAATTCACTGTCCAGCCAGTCCCGGAGCATCGCCACCCGCCGACGCCCGGGGGGATCACGATCCAGCCACTCGCGGTTGAGCCGACCTGCCCCAAGCGGCAGTGACAAGGCGACGTCGGGCTCCTCGTCCACGCCCGAGGACATCTCCAGCGATCCGCCGCCGATATCAAGGTCGATGATGCGCCCCGCGCTCCAGCCGTACCAGCGCCGAACCGCCAGAAAGGTGAGCCGCGATTCATCGACACCAGTGAGGACCTGCAGGTCCACACCGGTCTCGGCGCGCACCCTGGCCAGCACGTCGTCGGAGTTGGTCGCGTCCCGGACCGCGGAGGTGGCAAAGGCCATCAGGTCCGCGCAGCCCGAACTGTGGGCGATCTTGGCGAACTCGGCGACGGTGTCGATCAGCCTCTCTGCGCCCTTACGGGTCAGCTTGCCGGAGTCGTCGATCGATTCGGCAAGCCGCAGGGGCGCCTTGGTGGAGCTCATCGGGGTCGGGTGCCCGCCGCGATGAGCATCCACCACCAGCAGATGAACCGTATTGCTGCCCACGTCGAGCACGCCCAGTCGCACGGAGACTAACCTAGCGCTCTCCGTGGTCTACCGTTGCACTCCGTGACACAGAGGCACCCCGGAGAGGTCGATCTGGATTTCCCCCGCGAATGGGTGGAGTTTTACGATCCGACCAACCCCGAGCACCTGATCGCCGCCGACCTGACCTGGCTGCTGTCGAATTGGACGTGTGTGTTCGGCACCCCGGCCTGCCAGGGCACCGTCGCCGGGCGCCCTGACGATGGCTGCTGTTCGCATGGAGCGTTCCTGTCCGACGACGACGACCGCGCCGCCCTCGACGATGCCGTGAAGCAACTCACCGACGAGGACTGGCAGTTCCGCGACAAGGGTCTGGGACCCAAGGGTTACCTGGAGAAGGACTCCTACGAGGACAAGCCGAGTCTGCGCACCCGCAAATACAAGGGCGCGTGCATCTTCCTGAACCGTCCGGGTTTCCCCGGTGGGATCGGCTGCGCCCTGCACAGCAAAGCGCTCCAACTCGGCGTGGTACCGCTGACGATGAAACCCGAGGTCTGCTGGCAGCTTCCGATCAGGCGGACCCAGGAATGGGTGACCCGGCCCGACGGCAGCGAGATCTTGAGAACCACCATCACCGAATACGACCGTCGCGGCTGGGGCGAGGGCGGGGAAGACCTGCACTGGTACTGCACCGGCGATCCTGCCGCGCATGTCGGCAAGAAGCCGGTGTGGCAGTCCTACGCCCCTGAGCTCACCGAGTTGCTCGGCGAGAAGACGTACGGCGAACTCGCGGCGATCTGCAAGCGGCGCAGCGGTTTTCCGTTGGTCGCCGTGCACCCGGCGTCCCGAACGGCACACCGTTAGGCACCCTCAGTCTGTGGAGTGGCGATTCATCAACATCAGCGATGTCGAAGTGAAGGTACCGACAGCCGCCTGACCCTGCCGGCTGGTCCTCACCGCCGGGCTTAGCCTTCCAGCTTGTAACCCAGCCCGCGCACCGTCACCAGCATCGCCGGGTTGGCCGGATCAGTCTCAATCTTCGACCGCAGGCGCTTGACGTGAACGTCGAGGGTCTTGGTATCGCCGACGTAGTCCGCACCCCACACCCGGTCGATCAACTGTCCGCGGGTCAGAACCCGGCCCTTATTGCGCATCAGGTATTCGAGCAGATCGAATTCCTTGAGCGGCATAGGGATCTGCACACCGTCCAGGCTGACGATATGGCGTTCGATGTCCATCCGGACCGGGCCCGCCTCCAGGATCGTGTCGCCGATCTCCTCGGCCTCCGTGCCACGTCGCAGCACCGCCCGGATGCGAGCGATGAGTTCCCGGGCGGAGTACGGCTTAGTGACATAGTCGTCGGCACCGAGTTCGAGGCCCAGAACCTTGTCGATCTCGCTGTCACGGGCGGTCACCATGATCACCGGAACCGCGGATCGCGCCCTCAACTGCTTGCACACATCGGTGCCGCTCATCCCGGGCAACATCAGATCCAGCAGGACGATGTCGGCGCCGGTCCGGTCGAACTCGGCCAAGGCGGAGGGTCCGTCGACCACGACCGTGGTTTCGAACCCCTCTTTCCGAAGCAGAAATGCCAGCGGGTCAGCCAGCGACTCCTCATCTTCGACGATCAACACCCGGGTCACTGGTCCTCCTGATCTTTGGTGGCTTGGTTGTCCGGACCGCTGTAGGCGGGAATCGACAGGGTAAAGGTAGAACCGGTTCCTGGCTGGCTCCACAGCCTGATGCTGCCGTTGTGATTGGCTGCGACGTGCTTGACGATGGCCAAGCCGAGGCCGGTGCCGCCGGTAGCGCGCGAGCGGGCTTTGTCCACCCTGAAGAACCGCTCGAACACCCGTTCCTGGTCGGACTTGGCGATACCGATCCCGCGGTCGGTCACCGCGATCTCGATCATGCCGTTGATGCGGCGACGGCTGATCGACACCGTGGAGTTGTTCGGGGAGTAGGCGATGGCGTTGGAGATGAGGTTCGCGATCGCAGTGACCAGTAACTCCTCATCGCCCAACACCCGGAATCCGGTCGCATTATCTGTGGTGATCGCTATGTCCGCCCGCTCGGCAACCACCCGGTAGCGGGAAATCGCCTCCTGGACAACGGTATCCACATCAACCGCGACCATCTCGGGCAGCGCCTCGGCGCCCTGCAGTCGGGACAACTCGATGAGCTCGCCCACCATACTGGCGAGCCGCTGGGACTCGGCGTAGATCATGCTGCCGAAGCGCTGCACGGTCTCGGGATCGTCGGTCGACTCCAGCAGCGCCTCGGAGAGGACTCCCATCGCAGCGACGGGGGTCTTCAATTCGTGGCTGACGTTGGCGACGAAGTCTCGGCGGGTGGCCTCCATCCGGGCCTGCTCGGACTGATCGTCGAGATAGATCACCGCCAGCCGGGGCGATTGGTCGCTGAGCAGCCGGATCTTGGCATGCACCGCCAGGCCTGCGCGCCGCCCGGACAGTCCGTGCGGCGCGGAGAGATCGACATCGGCTTCCTCACCAGTGGTCAAGGTGTGCTCGGCGGCCTCCCAGAGCCGGTCGTCGAGCACGCCCTCGCGCACCATGCCCATCCCGACGACAGTCCGATTGCTGACCAGAATCTGGCGCGACCCGTCCACGACAAGAAGTCCTATGGGCGCATTCGATACCGCCCGCCGCAGCAGTTCCGAGACGGTCAGCCGGTTGACGCCGGCGGCGATGCGCCGGCGGCGAATCCGGGGCAGCAGGCTGACGAAACCGGCACCCAAGCCCACACCCGTCACTCCCGCGAGGCCCGACACAGCCGCCGCGCTAACGCTCACGCCGAAAGCGTACGCATTCGGAGGACCAGCGAAAAAACCCGGTACGCTCGCCGAACCCCGAGTTCAGTGGCTGTTCACCGGTTGTTTATGTGGATCCCTGGCTGGCGACCGCAGCCGCTCCCGCAGCCGCGGCCGCCGGGTCGAGGTAGGTTCCGCCGGCAACCATTGGCTTGAGGTCGGCGTCGAGGTCGTAGCGCAACGGGATCCCGGTGGGGATGTTGAGACCGACCACCTCGGCGTCCGACATCCCGTCGAGGTACTTCACCAGAGCCCGAAGCGAATTGCCGTGGGCGGCGATCAACACCGTCTTGCCCGACCGCAGATCGGGGACGATGGTGCTCTCGAAGTACGGGACGAACCGTGCCACCACGTCGGCAAGGCACTCGGTCAACGGGCCGCCGTCGATACCGGCGTAACGCGGATCGGCGTCCTGGCTGAACTCGCTTCCGCGCTCGATCGGGGGCGGCGGGGTGTCATAGCTGCGCCGCCAGGCCATGAACTGCTCCTCGCCGTACTTGGCCTTGGTCGCCGCCTTGTCCAGACCCTGCAGCGCCCCGTAGTGCCGTTCGTTGAGCCGCCAGTCGCGGTGCACCGGGATCCAATGTCGGTCAGCCTTGTCCAGTGCGATGTTCGCGGTGGTGATCGCCCTGCGCAACAAGGAGGTGTAGAGCACGTCGGGCAGGCGGTCGAGTCCCGCGATCAGCTCACCGGCACGGACCGCCTCGGCGCGGCCCTTGTCAGTGAGGTCGACGTCCACCCATCCAGTGAACTGGTTGAGCGCATTCCACTGGCTTTCGCCGTGGCGGAGCAGGATTAGCGTGCAGTCACCGTCAGCCATAGCGGGAAGTGTCTCACGGCGGCGCTCACTGTTTGTCGGGTTCGCCGGCGTCGCCGGGAGCGGCCCCGTCATCGTCATCGTCGATCAGGTGCTCGAAGGCCTTGAGATTCTTCAACGACTCCCCGCGGGCCACCCGCCAGGCCCATTCCTTGCGGATCGAGGTGGCGAACCCGAGCTCCAGGAGGGTGTTGAAATCGTTGTTGACCGCTTCGAGCACTTGACCGAGCACCCGGTCGATCTCATCTGCGTTGACGACGTCCAGGGCGATCCGCCCGATCAGATAGATGTCGCCGATGTTGTCCAGGGTGTAGGCCACCCCGTAGAGGCGGCGGTTGCGTTTGAGCAGGAAGCGGTAGACAGCCTCGTGGTTTTCGTCCGGACGGCGGCAGACGAATGACTCCACCCGCACCGAGTGCTCCCCGATGCTCAGCAGGGTGTTGGTGATCAGCTTGCGCTCGCCGGGCAACTCGACGATCAGCCCCGGCAGTCCGCCGTGCGCTCCCTCATAGCGGGTGAAGTTCAGCCCGTGCTCGGTGAGCGTCGCCTCGATCTCCTCCCGAACACGCTGCTCGGCCAGACGCGGATCCTCGGATGTCATGCGCGCACCCCCCGACGAATCGTCCAGCGGCGCCCGGCACGGCGTGCACTCAGATCGTGCGACCGGTGGGTCCGGTCGTAGTCGGCGATCGCCCGGCCGTAGCTGGCGAGCAGCCCGTCGACGGTGTGGTCCCAGGAGAACCGCCCGGCATGTTCGATCGCCCCGCGGCGAAGCCTTTCGGGGTCGGAGTCCAGCAACGCCGCGATCGCCTCGGCCCAGCGCAGCGGGTCGTGGTCGGCCACCAGGGTTCCGCTTCGACCGTCGGCCACCGCGACCGGCAGGCCACCGACGGCGGCCGCCACCACCGGTGTTCCGCAGGCTTGGGCCTCCACCGCCACCAGGCCGAAGGACTCCGAATAGCTGGGCACCGCCACCAGGTCGGCGGCCCGGTAGACGTTGACCAACTGCTCACGTGGCTGGGGCGGCAGGAACGTCACCCGCTCGGCGATGCCGAGTTCACCGGCGAGCCGGATCAGGCCGTCCGGTTCGGCCAGGCCACTGCCGGACGCCCCGCCGGCGACCACCACCCGAACCGGCCCTCTCGCGGTCGGCGCCATCAGCGCGGCCGCCCGCAGCAGCACGTCGGGGGCCTTCAGCGGCTGGATGCGACCGACGAACGCGACGATGGGCTCACCGGGGGGCAGCCCGAGCGCCGCCCGTGCGGCCGCCCGATCACCCGGGGTGAAGGCCTTGAGGTCAACTCCGGGATGAACCACATCGATACACCCAGGATCGGCGTGATGCAGCGAAACTAGTTGGTGCGCTTCGTCTTCGGTATTGACGATCAGACGGTCAGCCTCATCGACCACCTGCTGTTCGCCGACCGCACGCAACGGCGGTTCCGGCGCGTCACCATCGGCCAGCGCGGCATTCTTGACCGCCGCCAGGGTATGGGCGGTGTGAACCAGTGGCACCGCCCAGCGCTCCCGAGCCAGCCAGCCCACCTGACCGGAGAGCCAGTAGTGCGAATGCACGATGTCATAGTGCCCGGGCTCGTGGTTGGCTTCGGCCCGCAACACCCCCGCCGTGAACGCGCACAACTGCGTCGGCAGGTCGTATTTGTCCAGGCCCTCGAACGGCCCGGCGACCACATTGCGCACCAGCACACCGGGCGCCACCCGGACCGTGGGAGGGTCGGCCGACGAGGTGGCCCTGGTGAAGATTTCAACGTCCACGCCGCGGGCGGCCAGATGCAACGCCGTCTGCAGAACATAAACGTTCATGCCACCGGCATCTCCGGTACCGGGCTGCGCCAGCGGCGAGGTGTGCACCGACAACACCGCCACTCGGCGCGGCAGGGCACCGACGTCGGTCAGGTCCCGGGGATGCCGCACGCGTCCATCATGTCACCGTGCCGATACCGCGCTGGCTAGAGTCGGTCCGGTGACAGACATTGCGGACGCTCACTCGCGTGTCGCCGTGGTCACCGGTGCCAGTTCGGGCATCGGCAAGGCCACGGCCAGAACGCTCGCAGCGCAGGGATTCCACGTGGTGGCGGTGGCCCGCCGCGCTGACCGCGTCGAGCGGCTGGCTGCCGAGATCGACGGGACGGCGGCGGTCGTCGACGTCACCGACGACGCCGCGGTTCGGGCGCTGGCGGACCGGCTCCAACGGGTCGACGTCCTGGTCAACAACGCCGGCGGCGCCAAAGGTCTGCAACCGGTGGTCGAAGCGGACCTCGAGGACTGGCGGTGGATGTGGGAGACCAACGTCATGGGTACGCTGCGGGTGACCCGGGCCCTGCTGCCGGCGCTGATCGCCTCCGGTGACGGCCTGATCGTCACCGTCACGTCAACGGCCGCACTGGAGGTCTACGACGGCGGAGCCGGCTACACCGCCGCCAAACACGCGCAGGGCGCTCTACACCGGACCCTTCGCGGGGAGCTTCTCGGAAAACCTGTGCGGCTCACCGAAATTGCCCCGGGTGCCGTGCAGACCGAATTCTCCCTGGTGCGCTTCGGTGGCGATCACCAGCGCGCGGAGAGGGTCTATGCCGGGATCACCCCACTGGTGGCACAAGACGTTGCGGAGGTGATCGGGTTCGTCGCCTCGCGCCCCTCGCACGTCGACATCGACCAGATCATCATGCGACCCCGCGACCAAGCCAACGCCAGCCGATTCAACCGGCGTTCCTGACTCAGGGCAGCGGAGTCACAGCGCGCATCCCACCAGCACCGGCTCGGGAACGAGCGTCACACCAAACGTCGCATACACCCCGTCCCGCACCGTGCGCGCCAGCGCGAGTACGTCGTCAGAACCGGCCCCGCCGCGGTTGGTCAGCGCCAGAGCATGTCTGGTGGACAACCGGCACGGACCCGCCCCCGGAAAACCCCTGCCGAAGCCGGCGTGCTCCACCAGCCAACCGGCTGCCAACTTCACGCCACCGTCGGCGGGGTAGCTCGGGACCGGGACATCGGAGGCCTCACGAATCCGCAGGAACTGCTCGGCACTGACCACCGGGTTGGTGAAAAACGAACCGACACTCCAGGTGTCGTGATCCGAGGCGTCAAGAACCATGCCCTTGGCAGCGCGTAGCGCCAGCACTGTCGAGCGCACCCGCTGCGGGTCGGTCCGATCGCCGACGGCCAGACCCAGTGCCGTGGCGAGTTCGGCGTAACGTACCGGCGCGGATTGCCCGGCGGCGTCGAGCCGGAATTCGACCTCCAGAACGGTTGCCTCGGCGGAGTTCTTCAGCACGCTGTGCCGGTAGCCGAAGCCCAACCGGTCCGCCGGCACCCAGCGCACCTCACCGGAGCGCCGGTCCAGCAGGCGGACCCGAGTCATCCAGTCCGCGACTTCGACGCCGTAGGCTCCGACGTTCTGCACCGGGGTAGCCCCGGCCGATCCGGGGATTCCGGACAGACATTCCAACCCGCCGAGACCGGCCTGTACGGCGCGGGCGACAACGGTGTCCCAGTCTGCACCGGCCTGCGCCAGAATCTTGT
Organism: uncultured Mycobacterium sp.; assembly: GCA_964483865.1. Classification (GTDB taxonomy): domain Bacteria; phylum Actinomycetota; class Actinomycetes; order Mycobacteriales; family Mycobacteriaceae; genus Mycobacterium. Next base: position 8,465 of record CAZADG010000100.1, read on the forward strand.
TCGCGTCCACCGTGATCGCGCTGTTGGCAAGCCGCACCACGGTGAGGTCAGTCAGGTCGTCGGCGACGACCACGTTGGATCCGCCGCCGAGAATCAAGACCGGTTCACCGGCACCGTCGAGGGCCCGCAGGGTCGCGACGATCTGATCGGTGCTGGCGCAGGTGATCACCCGACGGACCGTCGGTCCGACCCGCAACGTCGTCATCGACGTCAACGGCACATTCGCGGCGACCCGCGCTCCGCCGAAGTCTCCCTGCAGCGTCATCCCCGGGTCGCTCCGCTCCTGCCCTCCGGAACCCATCCCCGGGTCGCTCCGCTCCTGCCCTCCGGAACCCATCCCCGGGTCGCTCCGC
>CAZADG010000101.1:0-8796 GCA_964483865.1 uncultured Mycobacterium sp.
TCCCGTGCAGGTTTCCGCGCCGGGCCTAAATTGGCGAACGCGGCGGCCGACTGCCCCTCACGTCGGCCGCCGCGTTCGCGGCTTTGTTGGGCTAGCGGGCGCCACCTGAGGCGGCCACCGCGGGCACTGTTGAGTTGTCCGAGGGGTCAGCAACGCTTGTGATGACGCACGAGCGAACTTTCCGACCCATGACCGCGTCTCTTTCCTGTGAACAAGCCTACAAGAAAGAACTGTACCTTACAGAAACCTGAGTGTCACGGATCGCGTGAAAAAATTTGCCCAAGGACAGGTCAGTCGCCGGCGTGGGTCTCCGGATTCGGGCGGAAACGGGTTCCGTCGTCGAGGTTATTGAGCATGTCTACCTCTGCATCCGAGAGTTCGAAGCCGAAAACGTCGATATTCTCGGCGAGTCGCTCTGGGCTGGTGGCTCGGGGGAGCACGACGTTGCCGGCCTCGAGGCTCCACCGGATCAGCACCTGTGCCGGCGTCTTGCCATGCGCATTGGCTATAGCAACCACGCCCGGGTTCTCCAGCAACTTTCCGGACCCCAGTGGGCAATACGCTTCGGTGACGATCGCGTGCTGAGCGTGCATCGCCCTCAACTCGGCCTGGTTGAGAAGGGGGTGCAACTCGATCTGATTGACCGCGGGGACGAAGAACGTGAGATCGATAATGGTCGACAGGTGCTCTGGGGAGAAGTTGCTGACGCCGATCGAACGGGTGTCGCCGACCTCTTTCGACTTCATGATTCCGCCCCAGGCGTCGACGTACTTGCCGTTTTCCTCGGCCGGCCAGTGGATGAGGTAGAGGTCGAGATAGTCCAGGCCAAGTCGTGCCAGGCTGGCTTTGCACGCGTCCTGGGAGGACTGGAAGCCCTGGTCCGCCGTCGCCAATTTGGTCGTGACGTACAACTCTTCGCGAGGGATTCCCGAGGCGGCGATCGCCCGCCCAACCGCTTCTTCGTTGTCCCCGGAGGCGATGTCGATGAGTCGATAACCGGCGGCCAGGCCCGCGGCGACGGCGGCCTCGGCCTCGGCGGGGGTCAGTTCGGAGACGCCAAGGCCCAAAACCGGGATGCTGTGGTCGTCGTTGAGAGTCACGGTGGGGATTGCGGCCGCCGGTGTCATGTCACCCTGCCTGTGCATTGGTTCGTCCGTAGATCGGATTGCGTGAGGATAGTACCGAGTGGAAAGAGGTTTCGAGGCGCACCGGCGCTGACGAGGTCAAGCACCTGCCCGGGCGTAGGCTTCCAGCCATGACAACCGTCAGGGAGCGGGCGCTGATCGTCGGAAACAAGCTGGGCGTGAAGCTCATCCCCCGACTGCCCGATGCGGCCAAACGGCTGCTTTCCGGAGGTCGTGCGGTAACCATCGACGGCAACACCTTGGATCCTTCTCTCCAGATGCTGCTGGCCGCTCAGAAGGTGGCGGGTATCGACGGTCTGGTGGTCGCCGACGACCCCGTCGCCACCCGGATCAGCAACAGCACGCTGACCCAGACCCTTGACGAACGCGATGTCCGCGTCGCCGCGATCACACCGGTGTCGATTCCCGGCCCAGCCGGCACCATCCCAGCCCGGCACTACCGTCCTCCGAACGGCGGTGCCTCTGCGCCGCTTCTGGTCTTCTTCCACGGCGGGGGTTGGGTTTTCGGCGACCTCGACAGTCACGACTCCGCGTGCCGTCTGATCTGCCGAGACGCCGGGGTGCACGTCCTGGCCGTCGACTATCGGCGGGCTCCCGAGCACCCTGCGCCGGCGGCCGCCGACGACGCCTATGCCGCCTACCGGTGGGCCCGGGGGCAGGCCGTCGATCTCGGCGCCGATCCGCGGCGGGTGGCGGTCGGTGGCGATAGCGCCGGCGGAAACCTCGCGGCGGTGGTTACCCGACTGGCCCGCGACGCCGGCGATCCGCTACCCGCGCTGCAGTGGCTGATTTATCCGGTCACCGACTGCCGGGGTGGAACCCGCTCGCGCTCGCTGCTGGGTGACGGCTTCCTGCTGACCAAGCACGACATGGACTGGTTTCAGAACTGCTACATCGAGGGTTCCGGGCTGGACGTCACCGACCCTCTGATCTCACCGTTGCTGGCCGACGATCTGTCCGGGCTCTCACCGGCACTGGTCATCACCGCCGGCTTCGATCCGCTGCGTGACGAGGGCGAGCAGTACGCGACCCGACTGCGCGAGGCCGGTGTGCCTGTCGACCACCGACTCATGCCGTCGATGATCCACGCCTTTCTCAATCTCAACGTCCTGGGCGGGGGCGTGGCGCGCGCCAACGCCGGGATGATCTCCGCGCTGCGGGCTCACCTGGCCCGCGACTGAGAACTACGGGCGGCCGCCGGTACTCTGGAAGCGCCCAGATCGATCGACAGCGAGGATCTCACCGACCGTGGCCAAGAAGAAAAGTACGCCCCGCTACGACCTGAAAGCTCAGGACCGCAAGCGTGACATGCTCGTCAAGGTAGGTTTGACCGCCCTGGTGGTTGCCTTCGCCGTCGGGTTGGTGCTCTGGATCGTCATGGGCACCGACAGAAAGACCACCGACCCCCGGGCCGTGCGGGTCGCCTCGGAGTCGATCATCAAGAAGGACGGCACCGACGAACCCAAGGCCGTCCTCTCCATCTACGAAGACTTCCAGTGCCCGCACTGCCGCGACTTCGAGAAGAACTTCGGTCCGACGATCGCAAAACTGGTCGATAGCGGCGCCGCGGCTGTCGACTACAACATGCTGGCCATCCTCAACCGGGTCAACGGCGGCTACTCCACCCGCGCCTCCAATGCGGCCTACTGCGTCGCCGACGAGAACATGGATGCCTTCAAGCGGTTCCACGCCGCGCTGTTTGCCAAGCAGCCTGAGGAAGGCACCGGTGCCGGCCCGGATAATGCGGCGCTGATCGAGACCGCGCGGCAGGCCGGCGTCACCGGCGGTGTTCCGGACTGCATCAACAAGGGCAAGTACGACAAGATGGTCAAGGGTCTGGCCGCCGCCTCGAATGTGACTGCGACACCGACGATCCGGCTCAACGGCGAGGACATCAATCCCGCCAACCCGGATGAGTTGCTGGCGAAGGTTCGCGCCGTCGTCGGCCCGTTGCCCGCTCTGATGCCGACTCCCTCGCCCGCGCCGTCGGCCCCGGCCCCGGCCCCGTGAGCGTGGCCGCGCCGGCGGCGGTGGATGCCGGGGGCGCCGAGGTCACCGCACCAACCTGCGTGCAGGTGAGTCGAGCCAGCGCCTGGTGGGTGCTGATCGCCGGAGTCATCGGGCTCATCGCGTCCTCGACGCTGCTGGTCGAGAAGATCGAGATGCTCAAGGACCCCAAGTTTGTCCCGAGTTGCAGTATCAACCCGGTGCTGGCCTGCGGGTCGGTGATCGGCACCCCGCAGGCCTCGGTCTTCGGGCCGCCCAACCCGCTGTTCGGGGTCATCGCCTTCACGCTGGTCATCGTGACCGGGGTGCTGGCTCTGGCAAGAGTGTCACTACCCCGCTGGTACTGGGTTGGTCTGACGATCGGGGCGGCCCTGGGCGTGGTGTTCGTGCACTGGCTGGCCTTCCAGAGTCTCTACCGAATCGGCGCGTTGTGCCCGTACTGCATGGTGGTCTGGTCGGTGACCGTGCCACTGTTCGCAGTGGCGGCGTCGATCGCGTTCCGCCCGGCGGGGTCGAACCCGTTGGCGAATGCCGTCTATCAGTGGCGCTGGCCGTTGGTCACGCTGTGGTTCACCGCGATTCTGCTGCTGATCCTGGTCCGCTTCTGGGACTACTGGTCAACCCTGCTGTAGTGCAGTGACCCGGATTGTCGCCGGCGCCGCGGGCGGTCGGCGCCTCGCCGTCCCGTCGTCGGCCAGGCCGACTACCGACCGGGTGCGAGAAGCCTTGTTCAACGTGCTGGCCACCCGATTGGACTTCGACGGCCTGCACGCGGTCGACCTCTATGCGGGTTCGGGTGCCCTGGGGTTGGAGGCGCTGTCGCGCGGAGCGGCCTCGGTGCTGTTCATCGAAAGCGATCGGCGCGCTACCGAGATCATCGCGCGCAATATCGCGACCGTCGGATTGCCCGGCGCCACCGTACGCCGGGGCCAGGTGGCTGTGGTGCTGTCCGCAGGACCTATCCGGCCGGTGGACCTGGTGCTCGCCGACCCGCCCTACGACCTGCCCGCGGCGCCGATGCAGGCCGTACTTGCCGCCCTCGCCGATCATGGATGGGTAGGCGCCGGAAGCGTGGTGGTCGTGGAACGGCCGATGTCCGCGCCGGAGTTGACCTGGCCAGCCGGTTGGTCGCCCTGGCCGGTCCGCCGTTACGGCGACACCCGGTTGGAGGGCGCGGACGTCGATGGCTGCTAGCGTCACGCCAATGATCGCCAGCGCGGAGTCTCCAGGCGGACCGCGGATGACCGGCGTGGTCTGTCCCGGCTCCTTCGACCCGGTGACCCTCGGGCACGTCGATGTGTTCGAACGGGCCGCCGCGCAATTCGACGAAGTGATCGTCGCGGTGCTGACGAATCCCAACAAAGCCGGGATGTTTTCGGTCGACGAGCGGATCGCCATGATCGAGGAGTCCTGCGCGCATCTGCCCAACCTGCGTGTCGAGGCCGGCGAAGGCCTGGTGGTGGACTTCGTCAGGGCACGCGGATTCACCGCCGTCGTCAAGGGTCTGCGCACGGGCACCGACTTCGAGTACGAGTTGCAGATGGCGCAGATGAACAGGCACATCGCGGGCGTGGACACCTTCTTCGTTGCCACCGCTCCGCAGTATTCGTTCGTGTCCTCCTCGCTGGCCAAGGAAGTGGCAAGTCTCGGCGGGAACGTGTCGCACCTGCTTCCTGATCCGGTGAACCGGCGTGTGCAGGCCAAACTTTCCGGTCGCTAGTTCGCGACACACCGGATCGACACCACAGTCACAGCCGTAACACCAGGCACACTGGTCACTATCAAAGCGACAGCCTGGAGGGTGGGCACCGTGTACCGAGTTTTTGAAGCACTGGACGAATTGGGCGCGATCGTCGAAGAAGCCCGCGGTGTGCCGATGACGGCCGGCTGCGTGGTTCCCCGCGGTGACGTTCTCGAGCTGATCGACGACATCAAAGATGCCATCCCCGGCGAACTCGACGACGCCCAGGATGTGCTGGACGCCCGCGACACCATGCTGCGGGAAGCCAAGGATCACGCCGAAAGTACCGTCGCCAACGCCAACGCCGAGGCCGACTCACTGGTCAGTCATGCCCGAGCCGAGGCCGACCGGATGCTGGCTGATGCCAAGTCGCAGGCTGACCGGATGGTCGCCGAAGCCCGCCAGCACAGCGACGCCATGGTCGCCGAGGCCCGCGACGAGGCGGCTCGGCTGTCCGCGGCGGCCAAGCGGGACTACGAAGCGGCGACCAGTCGGGCCAAGGCCGAGGCCGATCGGCTGGTCGAGAACGGCAACATCTCCTACGAGAACGCCGTGCAGGAGGGCATCAAGGAGCAGCAGCGGCTGGTCTCGGCAACCGAGGTGGTGCAGTCGGCCAACGCCGAGGCGACCCGGCTCATCGACTCCGCCCATGCTGAGGCCGATCGGTTGCGCGGCGAGTGTGACATCTACGTCGACAACAAGCTGGCCCAGTTCGAGGAGTACCTCAATGGCACGCTGCGCTCCGTGAGCCGCGGCCGCCACCAACTCCGTACGGCGGCCGGCACCCACGACTACGCGCAGCACTAGCCGTCGCCCTCGGGTCGGTGGTCCGCGTCGTAGGATCGCCATATGGGATCCGGCGGTAAGAGGCTTCCGCACGCACCATCTGACCGTCGTTCGCCGTTGACACTCGACGTCTCGCGGCTCGGCCGTCGTCCCGGTGCCATGCAGGAGGTACGGCAGACGGTGCCCAGCCCGACGCGAATCGGGTTGGATCTCATCGCGATCGAAGCCGGCGCGCCGCTGGACTTGGATCTGAGACTGGAATCAGTGTCGGAGGGGGTCCTGGTCTCCGGCACGGCGTACGCCCCCACCCACGGGGAATGCTCGCGTTGTCTGGAGCCGGTCACCGGCGACGTCGAGATCGCGCTGACCGAATTGTTCGCCTACCCGGACAGCCTGACCGAGTCCACCACCGAGGACGACGAGGTCGGCCACGTCATCGACTCGTGCATCGACCTCGAGCAGCCGATCACCGATGCCGTCGGCCTGGCGCTGCCGTTCGCCCCGCTGTGCAGCGAAGACTGCCCCGGGCTGTGCCCGGTGTGCGGGGTGGCGCTCGCGGGCGCCGGATCCGACCACAGCCACGAACAGATCGACCCCCGCTGGGCCAAGCTGGCAAACCTGCTGACTCCCGACGGGGATCCGTCATGACCCGACAGGAGCTGCTGGACGCGTTGGGCGCCGAGCTTCCCGACGACCTGCTGACCCTGGCCCTCACCCATCGCAGCTACGCCTACGAGCACGGCGGGCTGCCCACCAACGAGCGACTGGAGTTACTCGGAGATGCGGTGCTCGGCCTGGTGATCGTCGAGGAGCTTTTTCGCCGGCATCCGGACAATTCCGAGGGCGACCTGGCCAAACTTCGCAACAGCATCGTCAACAGCCAGGCGCTTGCCGGAGTGGCCCGGGAACTGACCGACGACGGATTGGGCGAGTACCTTCTGCTGGGCCGCGGCGAGATCAACACCGGCGGCCACGGCAAGGCCAGCATCCTGGCCGACACGCTGGAGTCTCTGCTCGGGGCGGTCTACCTTCAGCACGGACTGGAGGGCGCGCGGCGGGTCATTCTGGGACTTTTCGAAGAACTGCTGGACACCGCCCCCACCCTCGGGGCTGCTCTGGAGTGGAAGTCCAGCCTTCAAGAGCTGACCGCCTCGCGCGGCCTCGGTGTCCCGCGCTACGAGGTGACCTCCGAGGGGCCCGACCACGACCGCCGCTTCTCCGCCGTCGTTTATGTGAACGGGGACCCGTACGGGACGGGAGTGGGCCGGTCGAAGAAGACGGCCGAAACCGATGCAGCCGCCCAGGCCTGGACGGCCCTCGATGCGGAGCGGGCTGCCGAATCCGTCCCCGAATCAGAATTGGATGCCTGAACTTCCCGAGGTCGAGGTAGTGCGCCGCGGCCTGCAGGCACACCTCGCCGGAAAGTCCATCACGGCGGTCCAGGTGCACCATCCGCGCGCGGTCCGTCGCCACGAGGCCGGGGCAGGGGACCTCACCGCGAGGCTGCTCGGCGCCAACATCGGCGGCACCGACCGCCGCGGCAAGTATCTGTGGCTCACGCTGGATGACGACACCGCTCTGGTTGTCCACCTCGGGATGAGCGGGCAGATGCTGCTCGGTCCCATCGCAAAAGCCGACCACCTGCGCATCGCCGCGGTCCTTGACGACGGCACGGCGTTGAGCTTCGTCGACCAACGCACCTTCGGCGGGTGGCAGCTGGCAGATCTGGTCACTGTGGACGGCAGCCGCCTGCCGGCCCCCGTCGCCCATATCGCCCGGGACCCGCTGGATCCCCGCTTCGATCGTGAGGCGGTGGTGAATGTGTTGCGCCGCAAGCATTCTGAGATCAAAAGGCAATTGCTTGACCAGACTGTGGTGTCGGGGATCGGAAACATCTACGCCGACGAGGCGCTGTGGCGCGCAGAGGTCAACGGCGCGCGCATCGCCGAGAAGCTGACCCGTCGCCAACTCGGGCTGGTGCTCGACAGCGCCGCCGAGGTGATGCGCGAGGCGCTCAAGGAAGGCGGCACCTCCTTCGACTCCCTGTATGTCAACGTCAACGGTCAATCGGGATACTTCGACCGTTCCCTCAATGTCTACGGCCGCGAGGATCGCGACTGCCGCCGCTGCGGTGCGGTGATCCGACGGGAGAAGTTCATGAACCGTTCTTCGTTCTACTGCCCGGTCTGCCAGCCCCGGCCTCGGATCCGCCGGTAATCTCTGCCGAGACCGAGATGGTGGCGGGATTTCCCGCATTCCCGCCCAGGTTTCCGCCTCGGCGGGAAGTCGGGCAAGAAGTCAGGATGGGGTCATGACCGAACCGACAACAGATCTCTGGGTGGAACGCACCGGCATCCGCCGCTACACCGGCCGGAGCAGCCGCGGGGCGCAGGTGCTGATCGGCTCGGTGACCGATGAGGGCGTCTTCACCCCGGGCGAACTCCTGAAGATCGCACTGGCCGGCTGCAGCGGACTGTCCAGCGACCAGCCGCTTCGGCGCCGCCTCGGTGATGACTATCCGGCCGTCATCCGGGTGTCCGGAGACGCCGACCGCGACAACGAGCGCTACCCACTGCTCACCGAAAGGCTGGAGATCGACCTCTCCTCGCTGACGCCCGAGGAGCGGGAACGACTGCTGCTGGTGGTCAGCAGGGCCATCGACCAGGTGTGCACGGTCGGGCGGACGCTGAAAGCCGGCGCCGAGATCTCCTTCGACGTCGTCGACCCAGAGAACGTCCATGACTGATGAGGTTCGACTCACCGCCTGGGTGCACGGCCATGTCCAGGGTGTCGGTTTCCGGTGGTGGACCCGATCGCGGGCGCTGGAACTCGGCCTGACCGGCTATGCCTCCAACCAGCCCGACGGCCGCGTGCTGGTGGTCGCCCAGGGGCCGAGACAGGCCTGCGAACAACTGCTGGACCTACTGCGTGGCGGCACCACCCCGGGCTCGGTGGACACCGTCGTGGCGGATTTCGATGCGGCCGGGGACCCGATCGCGGGCTTCCGCGAACGCTAAACCCCGGGGGGTATAGTCGGCGGTGACGGCACCGATGTCGCTCACGGGAGGAAACCATGCAGGACACCGCAGCGCCCCACGTCATCCCGCTGGATTCCAG
>CAZADG010000102.1:0-8667 GCA_964483865.1 uncultured Mycobacterium sp.
CACCGCGCGGGTCAACGGACTGGCGGGGGCCTCGGCCGACGGGGCGTCGCCGACACGATCGGTGTCGACTTCGGCTTCGGTATCGACGACGGCTTCGGTGTCAACGGCCTTCGACTCTTCGCTCTGGGCTGATGCGCGATCCGTCTTCGACTCTTCGCTCATGGCACGAACTCCACATCCGACATCTTGCACGTCTCTTCCTCGCAGGCCACCGTCACGCTCATCCGGAACGGCCTGGGATCGTTTTCGGCGCCATTGGCGTTGCTGACCTCGGACGTGGCCACCACCATAACGATCCCGCGGTCACCCTCGACGGACTCCAGCGCGGCGGCATTGACCTTGCCGATGGTGACGGCTTTGGAGTCCACCGAGGTCTTGACGAAATCGTCTGCGCTGCGCTGGAAGTCGTCGTGAAACGGTCCGGTGGTCAGGTCCAGGACGCGTTGAACGTCAGCCTGGGCTCGGGTGTGGTCGATGGACAGCAGCGCCGCCACGCCCTCGCGGGCGATCTCGACGAACCGCTGATCCTCGGCGCGCTGCGCCGTGTCCTTACCGTGCTGCCAGAGCATGACACCTGTCGCTGCCGAGCCGGCGCCGGTCAGCAAGGCTGCCAGCACCAGCGCAGCGGTCTGCCGCCGCCTCGGGGCGCGTGCCCTCGACCTGGCGGCGGCGGCGACGGCCTCGGCCTCGGCTGCTTCGGCTTCGGCCTCGGCAAGTTCGGCCTCGATATCGTCGATGGTGCCGACCGCAGGCACCCCGACGTCATCGACCTCGACGGCGGGGCGCTCGGCAGTCATAACACCGACGATGGTAGAGGTCTCGTGCCAGACTTTTCCGGTGAGGCTCGCGGCGTTCGGCATGTCCCTGGTTGCCGTCGGAACGGCGATTGCTGCGCCGGCCAACGCCGAGGGGCCGGTGATGCACACCGTCACCTACACCGTCTACACCGAGATCCCGTTCCACGCCGACATCTACTACCGGGATACCGAGCCGCCCAATTTCGCCGACTACAGCCACAACCCCTACGTGTTCAGCCCGAAAGCGGAAGCCGATCTAGGGCCCGGGCAGCCGTGGGTGCTGACCGTGCAACTGGCCAACCCGGAGTACTGGGCAATGGTGACCGCCACAAGTGGGCAATCCAGCAACCCGCCGACCTTCCACTGCACGCTGGCCGTCGATGGCACTGTGGTGGCCAGCGACTCCGGCGCCAGGGGCGCGCTGTGTTCGCTACGTCATTGGTGATTCGAGCGACGACTCACGCGTCGCCGCGCACCCAGATCGCCCGGCCGTCAGCGAAGGAACAGGTCAGGAAGAGCCCGTCCGGCGCTTGAGCGACGTAGTTCTCGTAGCCGGTGCAACTGCTGTCGAGTTCTTTGATCCCCACCATCGGCGGCGAGCGAAAGTAGCGGGGTTCGTAGCGGCGCGGCGACCCGCAGAACACCAGTCGGCCCCAGTCGGTGGTGCCGAAGACGAAGAAACCGGTGTCGCCGCACGGGGCGCCCAGAACGACACCGCCCCGGATTCCGGGCGTACAGAAGGCGTCGTTGCACTCGGTGGCCGAAGATGGAGCGGGGGCGACGAGTCCGGCAGCCATCAGCGCAACGGCAGCGGCTACGGTCGGACGCACAGATCCAACTGTTGCACACCACCACGGAGTCTGTAAGGCAAGTGAAGCGGTAGATGAAACGAGGAGAGCCGATGACGTCCAGCGATCCGGAATCGCTGGCCTTGCAGGCCGAACGCGAAGCACAAGAGGCACAGGCGCGGGCCGAGGCGGCCCGCGCCCGCGCCGAGGAACTGCGGCAGCGACTCCTGGCCGCCGAGAGGGAAACGGACGGCACCGTCGACGCTTTCGAACCCGTACCTGCGCAGGCACCAGCCCCGGCCGGGCAATCGCCCCGGCGACTGGTCGCCGTGGTGATCACCGCGCTGCTGACTGCCGGCCTGATGGCCGCGACCACCTACATGCTCGTGGAGCATCACCAGAAGAACCGGCAACGCGAGCAGATCGCCGAATACGCCGCGGCGGCCAGGCAGGGCCTGGTCAATCTGATGTCGATCGACTACGCCACCGCCGACGACAGTGTTCGGCGCGTACTGGACGGCTCCACAGGGCGGTTCCGGGCCAACTTCGAGGAGACCGCAGACGAATTCGTCAAGGCGCTCAAGGATGAGAAGATCGTCACCAAAGCCACCGTCAACGATGCCGCAGTGGAGTCCATGACCGACGACACCGCCGTCGTGCTGCTCTCGGCCACCTCGCGCCGGGAAGGACAACAGGCGCCGAAGGACCAGCAGGAGCCGCGACTGTGGCGGGTGGTGCTGACGCTGGAGCGCGACGGCGGCCAGATCAAGATGTCCAGCGTCGAGTTCGTCTGACATGACGTCGCAACCACTGCACACCCGGTGGCGTGACTTCGCCGCCGCCTCCGTCCGGCACGGCGCACCCGCAGGCGAGTACGAAGACCTGTGGGGGTGGTCGGTGGACAACCCCGCGCGGTTCTGGAGGGCTGTCTGGGAGTTCTTCGACGTGCCGGCCGACACGGGTCCCGGACCGGGCGACGACGGGGTGCTGGCCGACCCGTCCATGCCCGGTGCCCGGTGGTTTCCCGGCGTCCGGCTCAACTACGTCGACCAGGTGCTTCGGCATGCAAGCCTGCCCGGTGCGGCGATCATCGGGGTGGACGAGGACGGCACCAGGACGGCTATTGCCTGGTCTGAGCTTCCCGGCCGGGTCGGGGCGGTCGCCGCCAAGATGCGCCGCCTCGGCGTGGGTCCCGGCGACGGCGTGGTCGCCTACCTACCCGACATCCCCGAGGCGGTCGTGGCGTTTCTGGCGACGGCGGCCATCGGGGCGGTCTGGTCATCCTGCGGCCAGGACTATGCGCCACAGGGCGCGGCGGCAAGGCTCGGCCAGCTGCAGCCCAAGGTGATCTTCAGCACCGACGGCTACCGGTACGCCGGGCGGTGGATCGACAAACGGGCGGATACCGCCGAATTGGTCGCACTGCTCCCCGGCGAGCCCCACCTGATACTGCTCGACAGCGATGCCTACCGCGCGATCGTCGCCGCGCCGATCGACCCGGACGTCACCCCGGTGCCGTTCGACCATCCACTCTGGGTGCTGTTCACCTCCGGCACCACCGGCCGGCCCAAGGGCATCGCGCACGGCCACGGTGGCGTGGTTCTCGAACATCTGAAAGCCGCTGTGCTGCACGGCGATCTGGGGCCGGGTGAGGTGTTCTTCTGGCAGACCGCGCTGAGCTGGATGATGTGGAACTTCAGGGTCAGCGGCCTGCTGTGCGGGGCCACCGTGGTGGGGTTCAGCGGCAACCCGCTCTACCCCGACGCCGATCGGTTGTGGCGGCTGGTCGAAGAGGAGTCGGTGACCTACTTCGGCACCAGCCCGGGGCATTTGCTGGCCTGCCGCAAGGCGGGTCTGCATCCCGGCGAACAGCATGACCTGAGCCGGCTGCGCACTGTAGGCAGCACCGGGTCACCGCTTCCGGCGGACCTTTTCGAGTGGATCAGGACCGAGGTCGGCGCAGTGGAGGTGTCCTCGATCAGCGGCGGCACCGATGTGGTCACCGCCTTCGCCGGGGGTACCGCCGGCGTTCGGGCACACCCCGGCGAATTGGCCACCCGCTACCTCGGTGTGGACCTGCACAGCTGGTCGCCGCAACGACAACCCCTGGTCGGCGAAGTCGGCGAGATGGTGATCACCTCGCCGATGCCGTCCATGCCGGTCGGATTCTGGGAAGACCCGGACGGCTCTCGTTACCGCGCAGCATATTTCGATCACCACTGGGCCGATGGGCCCGCTCCCGGGGTGTGGCGGCACGGCGACTGGGTGACTCTCACCGACCGCGGGTCGATGATCATCCACGGCCGTAGCGACGCGACACTGAACCGCAACGGCATCCGAATGGGGTCAGCCGACATCTACGAGGTGGTGGAAGGCCTCGAGGCGGTGACTGAGGCCTTCGTAGTGGGTATCGACGGTCCTGGCGGGGCGTACTGGATGCCACTGTTCGTCACCCTGGCCGACGGACACCACCTCGACGATGCCCTGGTGGATACCATCCGAACAGCCATCCGGACCCGACTGTCGCCACGGCACGTGCCCGACGACGTGATCGCCGCACCGGGGATACCGCACACCCGCACCGGAAAGAAACTCGAGGTTCCAGTGACCTCGATCATGGCCGGCCATGACGCGGTGTCTCTGGATCCGCGGGCGATCGACCGACCCGACCTGATCGACTGGTACCGCGAGCAAGGCCGCGCTCACCAATGGAGTTCGACGTGAAAATCCCTGCACTGCAAGGTATTCACCATGCGGCAATCATCTGCTCGGACTATGAGCGCTCCAAGGCCTTCTACACCGGTGTGCTCGGGCTCGTGATCATCGCCGAGCACTACCGCGAGCCGCGTCAGTCCTGGAAGCTGGATCTGGCGCTGCCCGATGGTGGGCAGATCGAGCTGTTCTCCTTCCCCCATCCACCGGCGCGCCCGAGCCGCCCGGAGGCCCAGGGTCTACGGCATCTGGCATTCGCGGTGCGGGACGTGACCGAATGGTCGGACTATCTGCAGTCCCACGGCGTCATGGTCGAGCCGCTGCGGGTGGACGAGTACACCGGCCGCCGGTTCACCTTCTTCGCAGACCCCGACGGACTGCCGCTGGAACTCTACGAGACCCCGAGTGAAAGTGTGGACGGATGACACCGAACGTCGTCATCTCCGGTGCAGCTGCCGGAATCGGGCGCGCCACAGCGCTGACCTTCGCGCGGCGCGGTTACCGCGTAGGCGCCTTCGACGTCGATTTGGGCGGACTGGCGACACTTCGCGAGGAGGTGACCGGCCTTGGCGGCGACATCGCGATCGGTCAACTCGACGTCACCGACGCCGACGACTGGTCGGCGCAACTGGAGGCATTCACCGGCACCTCACGTCGACTGGATGTCCTCGTCAACAACGCAGGGGTGCTCAGCCACGGCCGGTTCGAGGAGATCCCCCTGGCCAGACAGCGTCAGATGATCGACGTCAACGTCTACGGCGCGCTGGCCGGACTGCATACCGCTTTCCCCTACCTGCGGGCCAGCGCGAAGGAGAAGGGCGGCGCCCAGGTGGTGAATCTGTGCTCCGCGTCGGCGATCTACGGCCAGCCCGAACTGGCCACTTACTCGGCCACCAAATTCGCGGTACGCGGGCTCACCGAGGCTTTGGAACTGGAATGGCGCCGCTACGGCATCCGGGTGATCGCGATGTGGCCGCTGTTCGTCCAGACCGCGATGGTCGACGGCATGGACACCAACAGCACAAAACAACTCGGGATACATCTGAGCGCCTCGGACGTCGCCGAGGAGATCTATGCGGCAACGCATCCCACCCGGAAGGGCTTGCCGAAGGTGCATTTCCCGGTCGGCCGACAGACCAAGATCCTGGCCGGGATGGCCCAGGTGTCACCGCACTGGATGGCCCGACTGTTGAACAAGACGGTGACGAAGACCTAGGCGCGGCGGCGTCAGCCCACCGGGCGCGGACCGCGCGGCGGCTGCTGGTTCTGGACGAAGGAACTGCACAGGCCGATATTGCTGGGGATGCACGGTATGCCGTTGATGATCGGGGTGCTCACCGGGGCCAGGCATTGGGCGGTGTACGGGTTCGGCACAAAACCGGGGGCACAGGTCTGGGCCACGGCTGCCGGGGCCTGCGTCAATGCGCCGGCGAGGAGAGCACCGCCCCAAGCAGCGACCGCCAACATCCGAAACCCGCGAACCACGTCGACCTCCGCGACACACCAATTTGCTGAAATCGGCCCAAAATCAGCCTACGCGTAGGATCGCCGCCATGTCTGAACCCACTGCGGACCCCCGCGCCGCCCAGCCGTACCCACCCCAGTACCCCGCCCCCACCGTCACGACGACCGGGGTTTCGCGAGTGCTCGCGCCGGTAGCACTGGTGTTGTCCGTACTGGCCGCGGCGGGGTCGCTGTGGGCGTTGCTGAAGCCGGCGCCGGAACGCCCGGGAATGTTCGCGAACAACCCCGTCTCGGCCGATGCCAAAACTGCGGCCTGTAAGGGTGCGCTGCTGGTCGCCGAGGGGGTCGCGCTGCAGTCGCGGGCCAACCTCGGCCCGGATCCGGTCGCCCTGGACACCGTTGCGGCCAACACCCGGCTGGCAATGTCCGGCGGGGCGTCCTACCTGCGCGATTTCACCCCGTCGAACACACCGGCCGAGCTTGCCGAGCCGATCGGTCTGTTGGCCGTCCAACTGCAGGAGATCGCGCAGCACTTCTTCGTGGGCCAGAGCGGCTCGGTCCCGGAACAGACCGACCGGATGCGGGCGGCCACCGACACCACGAACAAGCTGATTGATCTCTGCAAGTAGCCCAGCCTGAGTTCAACCGTCGTTAAACCGATCTTCGCCTGTCGGCCAGAAGTTGGCCGATAGCGCGCAACTACGTTGCCGTTGCATTCCCTTTGCTGGGCCGCAACACTGCGGTGAAATCGCCGCGAAGGGAATCAGACCTTGTCGAAACACCGCAAAAACCGCGTGCATCCTCCTGTCTTCACCGCAGGACTCACCGGCGTCGCGGTGGTGGGCACCGGATTGCTGATGAGCGCCGGCCACCCACAACGCGAGGCATCCGTGCAGCCGGCCGCCAACCAGTGCACGATTGGCGACGCCCTGTGCGACAGCTCATCGGAGACGGCGAGCACCGTAGCCCAGACTGTGCTGTTTTCAGCCGTTTCCGCTTCCCCCGCGGCCAGCGCGACCGGCGGACTCCTCTCCTTTTTCATCGGGAACGGGACTCCCGACCGTCCCAACGCGGGCATCCTGCTCGGCGACGGATACAGCTTCACCGAAAACGACGTCGACGTCTCGCCGTTTTGCAAGGCGGGGCAACCCTGCAATGGCGGCAACGCCGGCCTGTTGATCGGTCGAGGCGGCGACGGCTACGACGGCGGCAGCGGCGGCAACGCCTACCTCTACGGCAAGGGCGGCAACGGTGGCAACGCCCTCGACCTGAAACTGCCGGGCGAACCCTTCACCGGAGGTGACGGTGGACACGGCGGCATCTTCGGCGGCACCGATGCGGACGGCAACCTCTTCAAAGCCGGCGGCGGCAAAGGTGGGAATGGAATCAACGGCGGAAACGGGGGTAACGGAGGTGACGCCGGCTGGGGCTTGGAATTCGGGATCGCCGTGATCGGGCGCCTGACAGGTCAAAACTTGGGCGGTACGAGCTTCAACGGCAAACCCATTTTGGGTTTCAACTTCCTGTCCTTCTCCGGCACCGGCGGCCTGGCCGGCAACGGTGGTAGCGGAACGGCGAAATACCCCAACGGCGGACGGGGCGGCAACGCCGGAAACTCAGCGCAACTCCCCCTGCTCGACCCGGGAACCGGCGTTAACCCAGGCGGTAGCGGTGGTGCGGGGTACGACAATCCCGCGGGTTCGGGTGGTAACGGCGGTGCGGGCGGCAATGGCGGAAACGGCGGAATCTGGGGTGGCGAGCCAGGCGGCCCAGGCGGTAGCGGCGGCAAAGCCGGCAGCGGGACTACCGCCGGCGGTACAGGCGGGGCGGGCGGCAACGGCGGTTACGGAAGCCTCGTCGCCGGCTTGGGCGGCAACGGCGGAGTCGGTGGCAGCGGCGGCGCGGCCACAGCAGGCCCCGGAGGTGCCGGAGGGACGGGCGGCAATGGGGGGACCGGCGGGTACCTCTCCTCCAAGGGCGGGCGCGGCGGCAACGGCGGCGGCGGCGGGACTTCCACCGGCGGGGCCGGTGGTGTGGGTGGCAACGGCGGCAACGGCGGGCCCTCAGGGAACGTCGGTGGCGTCGGTGGCGTCGGCGGAGTCGGTGGCGGCGGAACAACTACCGCGGGACTCGGTGGAAACGGCGGCTCCGGCGGCTTTGGAGCTTTCCAGGGCGGTTTCGGGGGCGTCGGCGGGGTGGGCGGCCCGGGAGCCGCCGGTGTCGCGGGTGGTAAAGGCGGCACTGGCGGGCGCGGCGGCGGCGCCGTCCTGATCTCCGGAAACGGCGCTGACGGCGGTAACGGAGGTAGCGGCAATGCCGGAAAGAACCCAGGCAAGTTGGGGAAGAACGGTGCCAGCGGCAACGGACCCGGAAGGGGCGGCGCGGGAGCCGAGGGCGGGAACGGCGGCGCAGGAACCTGACCACCGCGTCCAACTGGGCCCCAGTGCGAAAGTGCTGGGGCCCAGCATGTTCGGCCTAACTGACCGAGGGGCAGTCGATATTGACGTAAGCCATTTTGTCGGTGCCGTCCGGATCCGACGGGACGGTGTCGATGCTGGAGACTCGACACAAGTCCATATCGGCCGCGGCGTCGCCGTTGAGGACCTGGGGAACGACCCGGTACCCGATTGACTCCAGGTCAGCGATGATCGCCGCGGCCGGCGCCGAACCGGCATCGGGGAGGAAGGGCGGGTCGTCATCGGCTGACGCCGCCGGCGCGGTGAGGACCCCGGCCACAGTAAGAAGTGCAACCGCGGTCACACGTCTTGGCGTCATCGCGAACTCCCGGTGGATGGTTGTCTGAACATGAATTCGAGGTCACTTCCGTGCCAGCCGGGACTCCACGTCACGGCGGTAGAGGCCTTCCAGTTCGCCGCGCAGACGTTGCAGTGCTGCGTCGGAATCGC
>CAZADG010000103.1:0-8593 GCA_964483865.1 uncultured Mycobacterium sp.
GCCGATGATACTACCCCGACGGGTGGAAAAGTAGGACACCGCCGAACACAAATTAGGAACGCCCCCCGAGAAATCGGGGGGCGTTCCCCCATTTCCACTTCTTTTAAACTCCGAGTTCGATATTCAGAAGCCGGATTTTCTCGCGAATTCCGCAATGAGTTCCTCGGACCGGTGTCAATCCGGGGCGCAGCGCGGCTGAAGGGTCGCCGTTGAACGGGTGCTGAATTCGCCTCCTTCGACAGGCGGACCGTATCCTTGTAAACCCTATGGTCGATAAAGGAAATGGTGACGCCGGCAGCCGGCCGATACGTGGTCCCGGCGGACCGCCCAGGGGTGCCCGGCGCCAGCCGAATTCCGCGGCGCCGCGTCGCTCCGGGGCTGGACGTGCCCGCCCCGCGCAGCCTCAGCACCTGCAGGCGGACGAGGACTCTCCACAGCGGCAGGGGCCGGTGATACCGCCTACTGTCGAGGCAAAGCAACTCGCTCCGGAGATCCGGGCCGAATTGTTCACCTTGGACAAGACCACCGCCGACACGGTGGCCCGACACCTGGTCGCGGCCGGTGAACTACTCGATGAGGACCCCGAGGCCGCCTTGGCGCACGCGCAGGCCGCTCGTACCCGTTCGGGGCGCATCGCGGCGATCCGCGAAGCCGTTGGCATTGCCGCCTATCACTGCGGGGACTGGGCGCAAGCCCTCTCCGAATTCCGGGCCGCCCGCCGAATGGGTTCCAAGTCGCAGTTGCTTCCGCTCATCGCCGATTGTGAGCGCGGCGTCGGACGCCCAGAGCGGGCCATCGAACTTGCCCGAAGCGAAGAGGCCTCCCAACTGACCGGTGATGACGCCGACGAGATGCGTATCGTCGCCGCCGGTGCCCGCGCCGACCTCGGCCATCTAGAGCAGGCGATGGCAGTGCTCAGTTCCCCTCCGCTGGATCCGACCCGAACAGGCGGCACCCCGGCCCGGCTGTTCTACGCCTATGCCGAAACGCTTCTGGCTCTGGGCCGCACCGACGAGGCCCTGCAATGGTTCATGCATTCGGCGGCCGCCGACATCGACGGTGTCACCGACGCCGAAGACCGAATCGACGAGCTGGCCTGAGATGGCAAGTCTTGCCCGCCGGCATGATGTCCTACTGCTGGACCTCGACGGCACGCTGTTCCGCGGTCATGCGCCCACCATCGGCGCGGTGCAGACGCTCAACGCGGTCGATAGCAGATCTCTCTTCGTCACCAACAACGCCACCAGATCAGCCGCTGAGGTGGCCCGACATCTCGGCGAGCTCGGCTTCACCGCAGCTGTGCAGGACGTGGTGACCAGCGCGCAAGGCGCCGCGAGGCTGCTGAGTCAACGCATACCGGCAGGATCGAAGGTCCTCGTCGTCGGAACCGAAGCCCTGGCCGCCGAGGTCTCCGAAGTAGGCCTACACCCGGTGCGACTGTTCACCGACGGTCCGGTCGCGGTGGTGCAAGGCCTGTCCATGAGCATCGGTTGGCCCGACCTTGCCGAGGCGGCCCTGGCCATCCGGTCGGGCGCGTTGTGGGTGACGTCGAATCTCGACCCCACCCTGCCCACCGAGCGAGGACTGTTGCCGGGCAACGGGTCTCTGGTCGCTGCGCTGCGAACTGCGACCGGCGTCGAGCCACTGGTGGCCGGCAAGCCTGCGCCGGGACTCATGCACGACGCGCTCGCCCGCGGCGACTTCCGCGCCCCACTGGTGGTCGGTGATCGGCTCGACACCGACATCGCCGGCGCCAATGCGGCCGACCTGCCCAGCCTGATGGTGCTCACCGGAGTCAACACCGCCCGCGACGCCGTACACGCCCGGACCGACCAGCGGCCCACCTACATCGGTGAGGATCTCCGCTGTCTGCTCGAGGACGCCGAACCACTGGCGGTCGCGGCCCACCCGGCCTGGAAGACCGAGACCGGGGCGGATTCGGTCACTGTCACGTCGACCGGTCACGACCCGGGCGGCGACGGGTTGTCGGTCGTGCGGGCCACCGCCCGGGCGGTCTGGGACGCCGGCGGTCACCTGCAAGTCCGGGCCGGCGACGACACCGCCCGCGCCGCGCTGAAGCGCTGGTCACTGCTGCCCGATGCCGATCAGCTAGCGTAAACGCCGATATGAGCACCGATCCCCAAGCGATCCGCGACCAGGTCGACGCCGTGCTGGCCGATCTGCCGCGCATCGAACCGGACCCCGCCGCCGGCGCCGGCCCCATGCCGACCGAGGGTGATCTGGACACCCAGGCCGCTGACATCGAGACCATAGGCCGCCGCCTCGAGGAAGCGCACCAGATCCTGGTCGATGCACTGGAATCGGTCGAGAAGGGCTGAGTAGCCCATGACGCGGCGTGCTCGGGTTGATGCCGAGTTGGTCCGCCGGGGACTGGCACGTTCCCGGCAACAGGCTGCCGAATTGATCGGCGCCGGGCGGGTCACCGTCGACGGCATGCCGGCGGCCAAACCGGCGACCGCCGTTGCGGTCACCGCCAGGATCGCCGTCGAAGGCCCGCCCGAACGTACATGGGTCTCGCGCGGAGCGCACAAACTCATCGGCGCACTCGATGCGTTCGGCATCGACGTCGAGGGCCGCCGCGCACTCGACGCCGGCGCCTCGACGGGCGGCTTCACCGAGGTGCTGTTGGACCGCGGCGCGGCCGAGGTGGTCGCCGTCGACGTCGGATACGGGCAGTTGGCGTGGTCGCTGCGGTCTGACCCGCGCGTGCACGTCATCGAGCGCACCAACGTCAGAGACCTCACCCCCGAGGTGATCGGCGGGCCGGTCGATCTGGTCGTCGCAGACCTCTCGTTCATCTCGTTATCCACGGTGCTGCCCGCACTGACCGCATGCGCGGCCCCGCACGCCGATATCGTTCCGATGGTGAAGCCGCAATTCGAGGTCGGCAGGAACCAGGTGGGTGCCGGCGGGGTCGTCAGTGATCCCGAACTTCGCGCCGGTGCGGTGCTGTCGGTCGCCCGCCGGGCCGTGGAGTTGGGCTGGCAGGCCGTCGCGGCGACGGCCAGCCCGCTGCCGGGGCCATCGGGCAACGTCGAGTACTTCCTACGGCTGCGGGCCCAGACCGACGACGGTCTCACCGGCGAAGCGCTCGAGTCGGCAGTGCGCCGGGCCGTCGCGGAAGGGCCGCAATGACGACCGCCGGGGCAAGAACCATCCTGCTCATCGTTCACCCCGGCCGAGGGCAGGCGACCGAAACCGCGCTTCGGGTCGGTAAAGCGCTGGGTGACAACGGGATCCGTCTGCGCCTGCTGTCCCGTGAAGCCGTCGACCGGGGCAATCTGCATCTGGACCCCGAAGAGTTGCGGGCCACCGGCGCCGATATCGAGGTGGCCGATGCTGATGAGCACGCTGCCGAGGGCTGTGAACTGGTTCTGGTGCTCGGGGGCGACGGCACCTTCCTGCGCGCCGCGGAGTTGGCCCGTAATGCCGAGATCCCCGTGCTGGGAGTCAATCTCGGCCGCATCGGCTTCCTGGCCGAGGCGGAAGCCGAAGCCATCGACGAGATTCTCGAGCATGTCATCGCCCGCGACTACCGGATCGAACAGCGGATGACACTCGACGTGGTGGTCAGCGTCGGCGACGAGGTGCTCTCCCGGGGCTGGGCGCTCAATGAGGCCAGCCTGGAGAAAGGTGCGCACCAGGGCGTGCTGAGCGTGATGGTCGCCATCGACGGCAGGCCGGTGTCGGCGTTCGGATGTGACGGTGTGCTGGTCTCCAGTCCCACCGGTTCCACGGCCTACGCGTTCTCCGCGGGTGGGCCGGTGGTCTGGCCGGATCTGGAGGCGATCATCGTCGTACCCAATAACGCGCACGCCCTGTTCGCCCGGCCGATGGTGACCAACCCCAACGCCGTCATCACACTCGACGTCCACCCCGACAACCCCGACGCCCTCGTCCTCTGCGATGGCCGCCGCGAGGCGCCGGTCCCGGCGGGCGGACGGGTCGAGATCACCAAATGTCAGACCCCGCTGAAATGGGTCCGGTTGGACAGCGCGCCCTTCACCGACCGGTTGGTGCGCAAGTTCCGCCTGCCGGTGACGAGTTGGCGGCAGAAGTAGATGCTCGCTGAGATCCGGATCGAATCGCTCGGGGCGATCAGTTCGGCCACCGCCGAATTCGACCGCGGGCTCACGGTGCTGACCGGGGAGACCGGAACCGGCAAGACGATGGTGGTGACCGGTTTGCACCTGCTCGGTGGAGCCCGGGCCGATGCCACCCGGGTGCGGTCGGGTGCGGCAAGGGCGGTGGTGGAGGGGCGGTTCAGCACCAGTGAACTTGACCCGGCCATCGCCGCACGGGTCGGGGAGATCCTCGACTCCTCCGGTGCGGACCGTGATGACGACGGCAGCATCATCGCGCTGCGCACCGTGAGCCGCGACGGTCCGTCGCGGGCTTACCTCGGTGGGCGCAGTGTGCCCGCCAAGTCGTTGAGCACCCTGACCGCCGGGCTGCTGACCCTGCACGGCCAGAACGACCAGCTGAGGCTAATGCGGCCGGAGGAACAGCGCGCCGCACTCGATCACTTCGCCGACGTCGCCGATGCGCTCGAGCGCTACCGCAAGCTGCGCGACGAGTGGCTGATCGCCCGCTGGGATCTCGTCGATCGCACCAACCGGGCGCGGGAGATGGCGCAGGAGGCCGACCGGCTCAAGTTCGCGCTCGCCGAGATCGACCGGGTCGACCCGACGCCGGCCGAGGATGACGTCCTCGTCGCCGACATCCGCCGGTTGTCCGAACTCGACTCGGTTCGGGAGGCGGCGGCCGGAGCCAGGGCAGCCTTGTCGGGCTCGGATGAGGATGAATCAGGCTCGGCGACAGTGCAATTGGCCCGCGCCGCGGCACTGTTGGAGTCCACCGACGACGCGACGCTGACGTCGCTGGCCCACCAGCTGCAGGAGGCGCTCGGTGCGGCCGGCGACGTGGCCCGCGAGCTTGGCGACTACCTGGCCGGCCTGCCCGCCGACGCCAGCACCCTGGAGAACAAGCTGGCCAGGCAGGCCGAGTTGCGCAGCCTCACCCGCAAGTACGCCGCCGACGTCGACGGCGTGCTGGCCTGGGCGGCGGAGTCGCGGCAGCGGCTGGCCCAGCTCGATGTCTCCGAGGAGGCGCTGAGCGGACTGGCCCGGCGGGTCGACGAACTCGCCGACAAGGTCGCCGCTGCCGCGGTGAAACTGTCCAGGGCGCGCGCGGCGGCCGCCACCGGACTGGCCGCGGCGGTCACGGCGGAACTGTCCGGCCTGGCGATGGCCGATGCCGACTTCACCGTGACGGTCAGCACGATGGCGGCCGACGAGGACGACAGCGCGCCGCTGACGCTGCCGTCCGGCGATATCGCCCACGCCGGCTCCGACGGTGTCGACGCGGTCGAGTTCGGTTTCACCGCGCATCGCGGCACCGACGTCCTGCCGCTGAGCAAGAGCGCCTCCGGCGGCGAGCTGTCCCGGGTCATGCTCGCTCTCGAGGTGGTTCTGGCGGCCTCTGCCGAAGGCACCACCATGGTGTTCGACGAAGTGGATGCCGGGGTCGGCGGCCGTGCCGCGGTGCAGATCGGCAAGCGGCTGGCCCGGCTGGCCCGCACCCACCAGGTCATTGTGGTGACCCACCTGCCGCAGGTCGCCGCCTACGCCGACACCCACCTGGTGGTGGACAGCAATGGTCCGGCCAGTGAAGTTCGGCGTCTCGACGATGAGCAACGAGTCGCCGAGTTGGCCCGGATGCTTGCCGGGCTCGGGGAGTCCGATACCGGCCGTGCGCACGCCCGCGAGTTGCTGGACTCGGCCCGCTCGGACGGGGCCGCTGTGGACTGAGTCCGTTCTGTTACAGATGTGACAGAAATCAACTTCTGGGGCTGATGTTACGGCGCGCCTACCGGCCGGAAGCTGGCGCCGCCGACAGAATCGCTCCCATGAAGCTGCTCTCGCGATCCTCTTCACGTCCGGGTGTCATCGGCACTGCCCGGGTCGACCGCGATATCGACCGACTGCTGCGTCGCGTCGGGGTCGGCGACATCGTCGTGCTGGACATCCTCGACCTCGACCGGGTGACCGCCGATGCGCTCGTCGATGCCGGGGTGGCAGGGGTGGTGAACGCGTCGCCGTCCATCTCCGGCCGCTACCCCAACCTCGGGCCCGAAGTGCTCGTCGCCAACAACATCGTCCTGATCGACAATGCGGGCTCGGAGATCTTCAAGAAGATCAAGGACGGCGCCAAGATCCGGCTACACGACAGCGGGGTGTACTCGGGTGACCGGCTTCTGGTCAACGGAGTGGAACGCACCGACGAAGAAATCGCCGATCTGATGCATGATGCGAAGACCGGACTGGTCGCGCACCTGGAGGCGTTCGCCGGGAACTCCATCGAGTTCATCCGCAGTGAGAGCCCGTTGCTCATCGACGGCATCGGCATCCCCGAGATCGACGTCGACGTCTACCGGCGCCACGTCGTCGTGGTCGCCGACGGACCCGGTGCGGCTGATGACCTCAAGGCACTGAAGCCGTTCATCAAGGAGTACCAGCCGGTGCTGGTCGGGGTCGGCGGCGGGGCCGACGTGCTGCGCGACTGCGGCTACCGGCCGCAACTCATCGTCGGCAATCCCGACCAGATGAGCGCGGACGTGCTGCGCTGCGGGGCGCAGGTTGTGCTGCCGGCCGACGCCGACGGCCACGCCTCCGGACTGGAGCGGATTCAGGATCTCGGTATCGGGGCGATGACGTTCCCGGCGGCCGGCTCGGCGACCGATCTGGCACTGCTGCTCGTCGACCATCACGGGGCCTCGCTGATCGTCACCGCAGGCCAGTCAGCCAACATCCAGGAGTTCTTCGACCGGAACCGCGCACAGAGCAACCCGTCCGCATTCCTGACCCGCCTGAAAGTCGGCGAAAAACTGGTCGATGCGAAAGCCGTTGCGACGCTGTACCGCAGCCACATCTCCGGCGGTGCGATCGCGCTTCTCGTGCTTGCGGTGCTTCTTGCCGTCATTGCTGCACTGTGGGTCTCGCAGTCCGACACCGCGATCATCGACTGGATCACCAACTACTGGCAGCGCTTCTCTCAGTGGTTGCAGAACTGGATGCCCTGACGTGAGGTCGGCGCGGCGCCGCGTCATCTGGCTCTCGGCGGTGTTCCTCGCCTTCGTCCTCGGTGTGGTGGGGGGTCTGAAGCTACTTCCGGGTCCGATTGCGTCAGGTGTGCGGGCGGACAACGACTATCTGCATGGGCGGATCGACACGCTCACGGCGGAAAACCAGGCTCTCGCTGACAAGCTCTCGCTATCAGACGCTTTCAACGCACAGATGGCTGGCCGGATCGTCCGCGATGCCCTGGTCGGTAAGTCGGTGGTGCTGTTTCGCGCGCCCAATGCCGAGGACGCGGACGTGGATTCGGTCGCCCGCCTGGTCGGCGAGGCCGCCGGATCGGTCGCCGGCACCATCGCTTTGACCAATGAATTCGTGGAAGCCAATTCCGCAGAGAAACTGCGTTCAGTGGTCAACTCGCCGATCGTGCCGGCCGGCGCCCGACTCAACCCCGCCCTGGCTGACCCGAGTGCGCAGGCCGGCGATCTGCTCGGTATCGCACTGCTGATCAACCGCGACCCGAAGGTGGCACCTGTCGACTACGAGGCGCGCAATGCCGTGTTGACCGCGCTGAGCGACACCGGCTTCCTGAACTACGGCAATCCCTTCGAAGCAGCGGACACCGCAGTCGTTGTGACCGGTGGTGGACTGGCAGACGACGCCGGCAGTCAGGGCCTCACGGTGGCCCGGTTCGCTGCGGCGCTTGCGCCGCACGGGTCCGGCGTCGTCCTTGCCGGACGCGACGGCTCAGCGACCGGGGTCGCGGCACTGGCCGTGGCCCGCGGCGATGCTGAACTGGGCAAGGCGGTGACCACGGTCGACGATATCGACACCGAAGCCGGTCGAATCACCACGGTGTTGGCTCTGCAGAGCTTGATCTCCGGCGCTGCGCCGGGCAGGTACGGCATCGGGGACGGTGCGGATTCGGTGAGCGTGCGTTAGCGCCCCGGTGTGTCAGCCGCGCCCCGCCCGGGTCGGTGTTAGGGTGAGTTTCCGTGGGTCGGCAGGCCCCAACCGGACCTATCGGAGTTGATCAGGAGCTGATCGGCACTGGTCGGCACTGATCGGCTCGGTACAACAAAGCCCTGCGCCGTCGTCACGGAGGCCACTCTTGCCCGCATTGCGCAAGCATTCCCAGGCCGCAACCAAGCATCTCTTCGTCACCGGCGGTGTGGTGTCCTCGCTGGGCAAGGGTCTGACCGCCAGCAGCCTCGGGCAGTTGCTCATCTCCCGAGGCCTGCAGGTCACCATGCAGAAGCTGGACCCGTACCTCAACGTCGACCCCGGAACGATGAACCCGTTCCAGCACGGGGAGGTTTTCGTCACCGAGGACGGCGCCGAGACCGACCTTGACGTCGGCCATTACGAGCGCTTCCTGGACCGTGATCTGTCCGGGTCGGCCAACGTGACCACCGGCCAGGTGTACTCGACGGTGATCGCCAAGGAACGTCGCGGTGAGTACCTCGGCGACACCGTGCAGGTGATTCCGCACATCA
>CAZADG010000104.1:0-3225 GCA_964483865.1 uncultured Mycobacterium sp.
GCCTGAAGTGGGAGGGCGGCTACGTGTGGGCGTGCAAGAACTACGACGGCGACGTGGAGTCCGATATCGTCGCGCAGGGCTACGGCTCACTGGGCCTGATGACATCGGTGCTGATGACCCCGGACGGCAAGACCGTCGAGGCCGAGGCCGCGCACGGCACCGTCACCCGGCATTACCGGCAGTACCAGCAGGGCAAGGCCACCTCGACCAATCCGATCGCGTCGATCTTCGCCTGGACGCGCGGTTTGCAGCACCGCGGCAAGCTCGACAACACCCCTGAGGTGATCGAGTTCGCCGAGACCCTCGAGGAAGTCGTCATCCACACCGTCGAGGAAGGCAAGATGACCAAGGACCTGGCGCTGCTGATCGGTCCCGATCAGCCGTGGCAGACCAGCGAGCAGTTCCTGGGCACCCTGGCCGAGAATCTCAAGAGGTCGCTGACCTGAGCCTGGGCGTGTGGTCGTCCACCCACGCGGCGATCAGGTCGGCGATGAGCTGGGGCGCCTCGAACATCGGGATGTGGCCGACGTTGTCCAGCGTGGTCACCCGGTCGACGTCGGGCAGGTGTTTGAGGAAGTGTTTGGTGTAGCGCGGGTGCGGTAGCACCCGGTCCTTCTCGCAGATGACCAGGTTGGTCGGTGTGTCGGTGTCGGCCAGTTGCATCAGTCCCGGCAGCAGCAGCGCCTTGACCAGCAGTTGGTAGTAGGCCCGGCAGTGCGTGACGTCGTCGATGACCTCCAGCAGGTCGGTGTCGGACAGGCCGGCCGGGGTGGCGCTGCACGGGACGCTGGCCGCCTGCTTGGCCAGCGGAAGTTTCGCGGCCCGCCGACCCAGCACCACGGCGGTCAACCACACCGGGAACCCGGCGACGAACTTGGCGACGATCTCGTACTTCACCGGGGACCAGCGGTGCCAGCCGCCGGCCGGGGCGATGCCGGTCAGCGTCCGCGCCCGGCCGCGCCGCTCCAACTCGAAGGCCACCCAGCCGCCCAGCGAGTTTCCAACGATATGGGCGCTGCCCCAGCCCAATTCGTCGAGTTGCGTCTCGACGTGGTCGGCGAGGGTCTTGGTGTCCAGGAACCATGACTGGGTGCGAGGGCCCCCGTTGTGACCGGCCATCGTTGGTGCGAACACCTCGAAGCGGCCGGTGCGTGCCAGCGCGGGGGCGACGTCGTGCCACACGTAGGAAGACATCATGAACGGGTGCAGCAGCAGTATCGGCTCGCCCGAACCGAGATGGATGGGTTCCCGGCCGCTCACCTTCACGACCCTACGCGGTTGAGTGGTCGAAACCGTCAGGGGCCGATCGCAAAAGAGAACACATGGTCGAATAAATTCCCCTCATCGGACCCGACGTGTCCTGGACTCCGAAATGTGCGCCGACCCGCGTCGGCTGGGCGATGCGGCTTTCCCGGACATTTCCACGTGTTCTGGCTCAGTTCATCGCACTCCGAGACGGAACCTGCCGGACCCCGTATTGCGACGCCCCGATCCGCCATATCGACCACGCGACCCCGGCTAGTCGGGGCGGGCCCACCACCGTCGGCAACGGCGACGGTGTGTCCGAGGCCTGCAACGACACCAAGGAGGCCCCGGGTTGGACGGTGGTCTCCGGCACCGACGAGGGCGGCACGCACACTGTCGCGGTCACCACTCCTACTGGCGGGACTCATCATTCGACTGCCCCACCGATCGTCGCCGCGTGACCTACCCAAGGTAGGTTCCAGCCGTGATCGTGACGACTGTCAACGTCAACGGAGTACGCGCGGCGGTGCGGGAGCGCTCCGCGGATAACCGCGGACTGCTGCCCTGGCTGGCAGGCAGTGCGGCCGACGTGGTCTGCCTGCAGGAGACCCGGGCCGACGACGCCCAGCTCGCCGAGGCGCTGCAGCCTGCCCTGGAGCAGGGCTGGCATCTGGCCTCGGCCGAACCACACCTCAAGGGCCGCAGCGGAGTGGCGATCCTCAGCCGCAACCCGTTCGACGCCGTCCGAATCGGATTGCCCGCCAGCGAGTTCGAACAGCACGGCCGCTACCTGGAAGTTGATGTGTTGGGGACGACCGTCGGTAGCCTCTACGTCCACACCGGCGAAGCGGGCACCGATCGTCAGTTGGAGAAGGAACGTTTCATGGCCGAGCTGGCCAAACGGATGGCCGAACTATCCGCCGGCGGCCGCGACGCGGTGCTGTGCGGTGACTGGAACATCGCCCACACCGAGAACGACATCAAGGCGTGGAAGGCCAACGTCAAGAAGTCCGGATTCCTGCCCGCCGAGCGACAGTGGCTCACCGAACTCGTGGAGTCCGGCTGGGTGGATGTCATGCGCGCCCTGCATCCCGAGCGCCCGGGTCCCTACAGCTGGTGGTCCTGGCGCGGCAAGGCTTTCGACAACGACGCCGGCTGGCGGATCGACTACCACCTGGCCACCGGGGGATTGGCCGCTCGAGCGCGGTCGGCGCGGGTGGAGAAGCCGGAAGCCTACGCGTTGCGCTGGTCCGACCATGCGCCGGTGACCGTGGAGTTCAGCGAGTAACCCCTCGGGTCGCCCAGGGTCACCATGCTCTGGAAGTACTCGATGACCCTGCGGTCGGCAACATTGAGCGCCGGCCACTGCGGCCAGTCCCAGGTGTCGTTCATGAACGGTGTGGTCTGGTCATGGCTGAGCACGGTCAGGTGGTTGAGGTCGTGGGCGGTGGTTGCGCCGTCGATCACCAGACGGCCGTTGGCGCGGTCGTGCATCCATCCGCCGTAGTGCGGTTCCATCTTCAGGGTGTCGATGAAGGCGGTCTGGTAGCCGTTGTCGGTCAGATACACGGCGTAGCCGGGGTGACCGTACTTGGCGACCATCGTCATGACGTCGGCGGCCGAACCGAGTCTGGCGGTACGTTCGATATCCGCGACGATCTGGGGGCGGTACCTGTCGTCGGCGATCCAGCCCACCTTGGCGCCCTGCATCGCGTAGTACAACCCGACGCCCTGCAGGTCGTTGCCCCAGGCTTGCGAATTGTTGGTCAGGTTATTGGCAAAGGCCCACTTCCCGACCTCCTCGAGTGTCGCCGGTGCAAGACCGGTGAACGTGCGAAGGTTGTTGTAGGCCAACAGGGCCTCGGTCGTGATGGCCGTGCGTCCGCCGGCCAGGGCGTCGGCGCCGGTGTGGCTGCTGCCGTGGAACATCCCGAACGACATGATGTCGGTGAACGTGGGGTGGGGACCCGGCGTGGGGGT
>CAZADG010000104.1:3325-8454 GCA_964483865.1 uncultured Mycobacterium sp.
GGCGTGGGGGTGGGTGTGGGAGCCGGCGTTGGCGCGGGAGTCGTTGTCCCGGTTGCCCGGTCGATGATCGTTCCCATTGCCATCGCGTCGGTCAGGGTGGCTCCCGACGGGTTGGACAGCATGACGTGGAAGTCCTCGCTGCCCTCGGTCAGCGAATCCCGTTTCACCGCAACCGTGATCGTCTTGCGGGTCTCCCCGGGGGCGAAGGTCAGCACTCCCGCCGAGGCGGAGTAGTCGTCGCCTGCGGTCGCGGTTCCATTCGCGGTTGCATAGTGCACGCTGACGGCTTTGGCCGAGGGCGCGGCGAGGGTGACTGTGAATGTGGCCAGCGAGGTGCCGGTTCCGCCGGTGTAGGTGATCGGCGCCAGATAGGACATCTTGCTGCTGTTCACGGTGCGCCAGTCGTCGGCCAGAATGCCGCCGGTGTCGCCGGAGTTCGGATTCCACGACCAGTAAGCCCAACTCAGGTCTTCGGCACCGGCCGGGATGTCCACCGACCCGTTGTTGTCGAAATCGCCGGACAGATAGGACGTGATGGCCTCGAACCAGATGACGTCCTTGGGATCCTGAAGCTTGGTGCCGAATTCCCCGACCCAGATCGGAGCGATGTTCTCCTCGTAGATGTAGCCCCATGCCTGACGGAACACAGAGGGCAGGTTGGCGCCGAAGTCACTGGTCTGGAACCAGGGCTGAGCCCACACCGAATTCGGGTAGTCATGCGGTGAGTAGACGACCCGGTCGGGCACGCTGAGTGTGACGGGCCGGTCTTTGACGCCCATCAGATTGCCTCCCCACCAATAGCTTTGGCCCCGGTAGGTACCCACGCCCTCGACAAAGATCAGCAGGTTCGGGTTGACCGCCAGCGCGGCGTTTCCGGCTCGTTCGGCCGCGCGCACCCAGTCGGTGGCACCCCCGCCGCCCCAGGTCCCGTTGTAGGGCTCGTTGTGCAGATCGAAGCCGACGACGGTGGGGTTGTCCTGGTAGTGACCGGCCAGCATTTGCCAGTCCGCCACCCACTGGTCCTCGCTGTACTGGCTGTTGTACCAGAGGCCGTTCTCGCTCGTGCCGGCGCCGGCGGTGCTGCGATGGTGGTCGAGGACGGCCCGCATGCCCTGCTGTCCGGCGTAGGCGATGACCTTGTCCATCACCTGCAGCGGGGAAAGGCCTTGCAGATCGGGATTCTGGCTGAAGTCGATCCCGTTGGGCTGTGCGGTGGTGTGCAGCATCTCGCTTGAGAACGGCAGTCGGATGGTGTTGAAACCCTCGGTCGCCATCTGGTCGATCATGTCCTTGTAGCCGCGGGTCCAAAGTCCGTGCGGGGCATAGGTTGTGCTCTCCGCGCCGAACCAGTTGACGCTGGCCAGCTGAACGGGTCTGCCCTGCGCGTCCATGATCTGGTTGCCCGAGGTGCGCAGGTACCCGGGTGCTATCCCACCCGCGCCCGGTTCGGTTGCCGACGCGTCCGAGATGCTCAACCCCGGTGTGGCAACGGCGTCGTCATCGGTGATGGTGGCGGTGGCGACGGCGCGGGAGAGGGTGGCCCCCGAGGGTCTGGAGAGGGTGACGGTGAGGGTTTCGGCCGTTTCGACGGTGGTGTCGCCTTTGACGGCGACGACGATGGTGTGGGAGGTGACACCTGGTGTGAAGGTGAGGGTGCCGGCGGCTTTGGTGTAGTCGGTCTTCGCGGTGGCTGTGCCGTTGGCCGTGGTGTAGCGCACGGTGACCGGCGCGGTGGAACTCTGGGACAGGGTCACCGTGAAGGTTGCCTTGGTCGTCCCGGCGTTGCCTTCGACGACTGAGATGTCGGCGATGGAAATGCTCGGAACGGTGGGCGGGGCACTGGCGCCGATCGCGACACCATTGACCTTGATGTTGGTCGGCGCCGACCCGACCGCGCCCGGGGTGGCCTGATAACCGAAGGATGTGGCTTGTCCGGCCGCGACGGTGCCGTTGTAGGGCATATTGCTGACCACGTAGTGATTTCCGACGTGGCTGGTGATCTGTCCGTTCCAGATATTGACGATCTGTGCCGGGGTGTCGAACTCCACCGTCCAATTGGTGAGCGTGGCGGGCCCGGCCTTGACCGTCAGCGTGGCGGTGTGGCCGGTTCCCCAGTCGCTGTTGACGCTGTGGGTCACGGTGTTGCCGCTCACCGTCGCCGACGGGCGGACCCGTCCGACCTCACGGCTGAACAGCGCCAGAGCGGCGGTCACGACATCGAATGGATTGGTCCAGGCGCCGTTGGTCGCGGTGCGGGACGGGGCGACCCGTGCGGTGATTCGTCGCGGTGCGGTGAGCGGGACTGCCGCAGCGGGTTGCGGGGTCACGGCTGGGGCTGCCCGCAGGGGAGTCGGCGCGAGCGGTACGGCTTGTGCGGGACTGGCCTGGACGGCCGCCGCGGTCGCAGCCGGAACCTTCGGAATGCCGACCGGAATCGGTTCTGCCGCTGGCGGCTTCGGCGATGTTGCGGCCGATCGCGGAACCGCGGGCGGCGGTGTGTTGCGTTTACGTTCGCGCGTTTCGCTGCCTGCTTTGGCCGGCCGCTCCGGTGTCCGGCCGGCGCCGACCCGCGAATCCCGGGGTGACGCGTCGTCGTCGGCACACGCCACCGCGGGCCCGACGGTGATCAACAAACCCAGACCCAGTGTCAGGGCTACGACTCCGCGCTGTGCATTCCCGATCCGATCCATCGCCGTCTCCCTCGAATCCAGACCACCGGCACCAGGCCATCGGCAGAAGTGGTAACACCCGTTACCAAAGCTAACACGACCGGTCGATATCCTCAACGGGTGTCACAACCGTCCAGATGGAGTGGGCTTTCGCGCGAGGAGCGACAGGCTGAGCGTCGGCGACTGCTGGTGCAGGCGGCGTTCGAACTGTTCGGCGAGGGCGGCGAGTCGGCGGTGACCCTGCGATCGGTATGTCGCCTGGCCGCGTTGAACAATCGGTATTTCTACGAAAGCTTCACCGACACAGATGAATTGCTCGGCGCGGTGTACGACTTCGTGGTCACCGACCTGGTCGCTGCACTTGTCGGGGCGATGTCGGATCTGCCCGATGATCGAGCCCGACTGCGGGCGGGCATCAGGACGGTGCTGGCATTCAGCTCAGGTGACCCACGCCGGGGCAGGATTCTGTTCACCGAGGCCCGCACCAATCCCGTACTGGCGGCGCGCCGCTCGGCTACCCAGGAACAGCTTCGACAGTCGGTGATCGACGACGGGCAGGCCGCCTCACCGACCACCCGGCTCGCCGGAATGGTCGGCGCCGCCATGTACGCCGGGGCGATGGCCGAGTTGGCCCGACAGTGGCTGGCGGGCAACCTCGGAACCGAACTGGACCCGGTTGTCGAATCAGCCGTGGAAATGCTGATGCCGGCGGGCAACTAGGCCGCTGGACAGCCTTCCCGGTTGGCCGCGTCGAGGGCCTTCGGTGCATCCTGCAGCGCCTGGTGCAGCACCTCGAACACCTGGGGATCCCAGGTGAGCGCCGTCTTCCAATCCAGCCCGGCCGTGTTGGACACGAAGATGCTGTGGGTGTCGTCGAAGACATGGCAACGCCGATGCGGCAGCACCGGATCGCCGATGTCCTTGGCCAGCGCGCTTTCCTCGGGGACGATGCCGTCGTTGGGCCACACGGCCGGGTTCGCCGGCCCCGGCGCGGTGAACTTCGTGCCGGCGATCAGCACCACCGGGATGTTGTCCAGCACCCCGGACTGGAATTCGTTCCAGCCGTCTCTGCCCATCAGAAACTTCTTGTTGACCTCGCGGCCGGAGCCGGCCATCAGTTGCAGCACGCGCTCTTTGAACTGGGTCATACCCGACTCGCAGAGTTTGTCGCCCTTGCACTCGGTCAGCGGGATCAGGTCGTTGGCGTAGTCGGAAAGGTGGGACCCCTGCCACGGCGTGCCGATGGTGGTCAGCGACCGGATCTTCACCGGCGAGTCGGTGGTGGCCAGCACCCGGATGGCCGCCCGGGAATACAGACCGCCCATCGAGTGCGCCACGAAGTCGACGTCGGTGACGCCCCTGTCGTTGTGCAGCCAGTTGATGAAGCGGGCCAGGTGCTCCCCGGCGGTGTCGATGCTGCCGGTGGAGTTGACGGTCATGTTCTCCGGCAGTGTCACCGGACACACCCCGAAGGCCCCGAAGCCCTGCTGGTCGACCACCTGGCCGCGGCCGTTCATGGCCGGTGAGGTGTAGACGGTGTAGCCCTTGTCGATCAGGTACTGCCGGATTGCGGTGTCGGTGTTGCCCGCCGCAAGTCCGGTGGCGCACGCCTGATCATTCGAGGTGAACGGGCTTACCGCGTCGCCGCCCGAGACCACCACCACGGCCGCACCGGGTGGCCGCTTCTCCCCGGAACCGGGGGCGCCGGTACATCCGGCCACGGTAGTCGTGGTCATCAAAGCCGCAGCAATAGCCGCGAGGAACTTCCGCATGACAGGATTGTTCCACCATGAGCCAGCAATCCCGTGTCGTTTTCTCCGGTGTGCAGCCCACCTCCGACTCCCTGCATCTAGGCAACGCCCTCGGTGCGGTCGAGCAGTGGGTCGGCCTCCAGGACGATTACGAGACCTACTTCTGCGTCGTCGACCTGCACGCCATCACCGTTCCGCAGGACCCCAAGATTCTGCGCAAGCGCACCCTGGTCACCGCGGCGCAGTACCTTGCGCTGGGCATCGACCCGGCCCGGTCGACGATCTTCGTGCAGAGCCATGTGCCCGCGCACACTGAATTGGCCTGGGTTCTGGGATGTTTCACCGGTTTCGGCCAGGCGTCGCGGATGACCCAGTTCAAGGACAAGTCGCAGAAGCAAGGGGCTGACTCGACGACCGTCGGGCTGTTCACCTACCCGGTGCTGCAGGCAGCCGACGTTCTGTTGTACGACACCAACCTGGTGCCGGTGGGGGAGGACCAACGCCAGCACCTGGAGTTGGCCCGCGATGTCGCCCAGCGATTCAATGCTCGCTTCCCGGGCACCTTCGTGGTGCCCGAGGTGATGATCGCCAAGCAGACCGCCAAGATCTACGACCTGGCCGACCCGACGGCCAAGATGAGCAAGTCTGCCGCGACCGACGCCGGCCTGATCAACCTGCTGGACGACCCCAAGGTGTCGGCCAAGAAGAT
>CAZADG010000105.1:0-2942 GCA_964483865.1 uncultured Mycobacterium sp.
ATCGCCGAACTCACCCCGAGTGCTACCGCGAGAGCGCCGACCCTGCCCACATATCTGGCATAGCTGGCTGATGGCCGCACAGCGTGCGGATCGGCGGCGGGCATGTCAGCTCCTGGCTAGCACTGGAAGAGAATCGGCGCTTGCAGTGACAACATCTTCCACCACCCAGCTAACTGCTGCGATGATTTGCGACCTCGCGCCGGAATCCCACCTGAACCGATCAGCCCGGTGCCAGCGTGAAGTCGGCGAAGTCGAATCCGGGAACCACGACGCAACTCACCAGCGTTGGTTCGGGATCGCGCGGTCGAGCGCGCTGCCAATATCCCGGCGGCACCACCAACTGCGGATGCTCGCCAGCACTGATGTCAGGCCCAAGCAGATGGGTCGTCGCAGTGTCGGGATCGGGGCCGAACTCCAAGATCAGTGGACTGCCTCGGTGATACATCCACAGTTCAGCGCTGCGAACGACGTGCCATGCCGATTGTTGATCGCCCATCAGAACGAACAGGATCGCCGTGCCGGCGCTTCGCGAGCCGTCGTAGACCGGCGGCAGAGCCGACCGGTCCAGCGTCACGTCGCTGCGCCAGGTCTCCCGAAACCAGCCCCCTTCGGGATGCGGTTCCAGGTCAAGTCGCTGAACCCAATCGGGTAGTCGTGTCACGGGTTCAGGTTAGAGGCGAGAACTGATGTAAGACTTGTCAACATGGCGGCCGCTTCCTATCACCACGGTAACTTGCGTCAGGCCCTGCTCGACCAAGCCGTCGAACTGGCAAGGACAAGCGGACCCGACGCCGTGGTGCTGCGCGACGTCCAACGGGCCGCCGGGGTCAGCAACTCCGCGGCTTACCGGCACTACGCCGATCGCCAGGCCCTACTGGGTGCCGTGCAGGTGTACGGAATGACACTGCTCGGCGAGGCGATGCAGAATTCGCTGGCCGCAGTCCCCACGCGAGGGCCGCGGCAACGACGCGCTCTGGCACGATTTCGGGCCACCGGCCAGGCCTACGTCGACTTCGCCCTGGCCGAACCGGGACTCTTTAGAACCGCATTTGCGCCCGGCGGAATTCACCACGTCGACAACGACGTCGCACCCGAACAGCACCCGTTCATGATCCTCAGCGGGTGTATCGACGACCTCGTCGACGCCGGGGTGCTCTCGCCGGACCGGCGGGATGGACTCGACGAGGCGGCGTGGGCCGCCGTCCACGGCTTGGCGGTCCTGTTCCTCGACGGCCCCCTCGCGGCAGCTGACCAAAGCCGGAAACAGCTGATCACCGACCGTCTGCTCGACGTGTTCGACGAGGGCACCAGCTAACCGCCACCCACATGTTGACAGCGCTAACTTCCGCTGTCATGCTTGCCGATGTTACTGCTGTCAACATAAGGCGGACCGCGATGCCTCTCGAAACCCAGACCCTTCCGCACTCTCATGCCGCACCCCAGCGGCGGATCCACCCGGCCGCCGTCCTGACGGTCGTGCTGGTGGCCTCGCTGGCAATCAACGTGGAGACCACGATCGTCAACGTCGCCCTTCCGACGCTCAATTCGGAACTGGGAGCCTCGACCCGCGGACTGCAGTGGATCGTCGACTCCTACAACCTGGCCTTCGCCGCACTGGTGCTGGCCGGCGGAACCATCGGCGACAAGTTCGGCCGGCGGGGCACGCTGATCGCCGGTTTGATTCTCCTCGCGGCGACCAGCATCGGCGCGGCTTTCTGCACCACCACCGCCTCCCTCATCGGGTGGCGCCTGGTCATGGGTATTGCCGCCGCGCTGATTTACCCCACAACGTTGGCCATCATCACTGACACCTTCCGCGATCCCAAGCAGCGGGCCGCAGCCATCGGCCTGTGGGGTGCAGTCACCGGACTCGGAGTCGCGATCGGCCCGATCCTCGGCGGAGCGCTGTTGGAGGTGTTCTGGTGGGGCAGCCTGTTTTTGGCTCTTGTTCCCATCGCGCTGATCGCCGCGGTCGCCGCACCCGTCTTCATCCCGGCGTCCTCCCCCGATCGCACCTCTCGCCTCGATCGCGGCGGCCTGCTGCTGTCGGTCGTCATGCTCGGTGCGCTGGTCTACACGATCATCGAGGCGCCGGAACGGGGATGGTCCTCCCCGCTGACACTCGCCGGTTTCGCTCTGGCTCTGGGCGCCTTCATCGGCTTCATCGTGTGGGAGCGCCGGCAGGCCGACCCGCTCATCGACGTCACCCTGTTCACCAACCTGCGGTTCAGCGCGGCCAGTGGCGCGGTGACCGTCGCGTTCTTCGCGCTCTTCGGGTTCATCTTCCTGATCATCCAGTTCATGCAGATGCTGCAGGGCTGGGGACCGTTGGAGACCGGCGTGCGCATCCTTCCGGTGGCCCTGTCGATCGCCGTCGGCTCGGTCCTGGGCACCCAGCTTGCCGTCAGCCGGATCGGCACCAAGGCCATCGTGTTCCTCGGCCTGATCATGATGGCCGCATCATTCGCCTGGATCAGCACGATCGACCTGTCTGTCGAGTACTCGGTCATCGCGGCGCAGATGGTCCTCCTCGGCGGCGGGCTGGGCCTGACCACCGCACCCGCCACCGACTCGATCATGGGCGTTGTCCGGCCGGAGCAGGCCGGCGCCGGCTCCGCGGTCAATGACGCCACCCGTCAGATCGGCGGCACCCTCGGCGTCGCCGTGATCGGCAGCGTCTTCTCCACGCTCTACATCCGCGAACTCGGTGATAACCCTGTGCTGCAGGCACTTCCGGCTCCGGCCCGCTCGATCGCCGAGGAGGGCCTGGCGCAGGGGCTGGCGGTGGCCGCCCAGTCCCCCGGCCCGGTCGCCGGCATGGTCCGCACTACGGTCCAGGACGCATTCCTGTCCGGGATGAGCGCGGGCTGCCTCACCGCGGCCGGTGTCTGCCTCGCCGGCGCGTTGTTCGTTCTCGCTTTCCTGCCTTCACATCCCGCCGT
>CAZADG010000105.1:3042-4286 GCA_964483865.1 uncultured Mycobacterium sp.
CACCACTGTGGTCAGCACCCCCCAGCGGATCAATCCGTCCCGCGTCGACTGGCCCGAGAACCGTGTTTTCCGGTTGATGCGATTCTCCGGGGAAGTTCATCCCAGTGAACAGGGTCATGAAGTACCCAAGTTGACGGATCTCCGTCCGAGATAAGTGATCGCGGATCGCGATTGTTTTTATTGATTTTATTCGTTGGACGCGATCATCAAATGCCGCTGTGATTGGAGGTGCAAGAGGTCGGACACGACACAAAGACAACCGAAGGGAAAGACATCATGAAGAAAAACCTCGGATTCTCCGTAATCGTCGCCGGCGGCCTGGCGGCAGCTGCTCTTGGGCTGGCCGGCCACGCAGCCGCTGACGCCGGCGACGACAACACCGGCAGCTACACCAGCAATTCAGGCAGCTATTCCTTCGCCGCCGCCCCGAGCACCTATGCCAACCCCGCTCCCAATTGGGTCCCTTGGGCGAGCGCCGTCAATGACAACGCCGACGATTCCGCTCCGTGGAGTTCGGTGTCCGATGCGAACTAGGACTCCCGACCACCAGCAGAAGACGTCAGCCCCCACCCTCCGTATCCCCCAGCCAAGAAAGCGCACCATCATGACCCTTGACCCGACCACCGAACAACTCGCAACCCGAACGGCTCCGAAGGGCCAGCCGTCCAGACTTCACGACCGCTTCAACAGGCTCCCGGCTAAGACCCAGGCCGTAGCAAGTGCATTGGCGCTCCTGCCGACACTGGCCCTCTACGCTCCGATCGCTCGTTTCGGTGGCGATTCCTCGGCATGGGCTTTCATTGCATCGGGTCCTTATTTCCTGGCCGTCCTCGCAGTGACGGCGCGATCTCGCCGTCGCCGCCGCTGGGCCCTGTCGGTCGCCGCGGCCACCTTCACTGCCGAGGTCGCACTGCTGCTCTTACTTGGTGAAGGCACCCTGGGCGCCCAGGCCGCGTTCCTCACGGTGACGCCGATCGCGTACGCCATGGCCTGGGGCATCGCCCGGCGCAATGACCCGCGCTGGTGGAAAGTCGGCCTAACGCTGGCAGCGATCCTGGCGATGCTCCCTTTGCGCGTAGTGGCGATGGCCCACTGGGACGCCGTTGGTCCTACCGCGGCATTCACGTTTTGGCTGTCGTGGCCTGGGATAGTTGCGTTCGGGTGTCTGGCGTGCTGGGCGGCCGACCTCCGCGCCAGCCGCGCACGAGCCCGAGCCGCCGGCGTCGACGTAAACGATAACGCCC
>CAZADG010000105.1:4386-8439 GCA_964483865.1 uncultured Mycobacterium sp.
CCGTACTTCGCCGAGTACCAGCAGCGAACGACCCGCGAAATCCCCGTGGTAATCCTGACGCCGCGAGATTGACCGCCAGCCGAAACGCAGCCCGCTTCAGCGGCAGACGACCATCTTCAGTGCCGGATCCATCCAGCGTTGGGCGGCGTCGCCCCACTTCACCACGGTGGTAGGCACAGTGAGTGGATCGATCCGGCCTACGGAAACAAGGTCGAGAACCTCAGGTAGGTAGCGCCGGGAGTCCGCGCGCGAGGTGTGGAAGGTTATGCCGCGCGTGTACATCTCGAGCAACGGAAGCGATGTCCCCGTTCCGAAGTGGATGGTCACCGGCGTGAGTCGCCCGAAAGCCTCGGTGGATCGGATCGCGCAGTGCAGGCCCTCCACCTGAAGGGACCCGGCGATCACGATGGGCGCCCGGTCGAGTCGTCGGGGGAACTCCCCACCAAGATCGGTGACCTCGGCCCCGAGATCGGAGGCCACCGCCAGTCGTTGCGCGTCACTGTCGGCGTAACGGATCCGACCGGCGCCCAGGGCTTTGGCGCAGAGAATCACATAAAGGCTGATCGATGGAGCGTCGCCGCCCACGATTAGAACTTCAGCGCCCGGTCGTTCGCGAAGTCCGTCGACGACGGTGCGGTAGGCGTCGATGAGGTTGTCGGGAATGGTGGCCAATGCAGCGTCGCTGATCGAATCCGGTGCCGGGCAGAGCATGTGATCGGCATCGGGCACCAGAAGCAGCTCTGAGACGCCGCCGCCATGCCCGCCACCCGACGGGCCGAAGCCGAATGCCGCGCCGGCACGTGCCTGATTGGGTTCACAAGCGGCATAGTGCCGTTCATCGCATCGCCGACAGGCGCCACATGAAACCTGAAACGGCACCGCTACGCGCTGCCCAGGCCTGACGCGCTGCACCCCGGGACCGACGTCGACCACTTCGGCCGCGATCTCATGGCCCACCGCAAACGGCCCCGGAAAGATGCCGAAGGCCGCCATCGCCAAGTCGAGATCGCAGCGGGCAACGGCCAGAGGGCGGACAACAGCCTGCCCCGGGCCGGGTTCAGGTTCGGTGGTCTGCTGCCATTCGAGCTTGCCAGGCTCGGTGAAAACCAAGTGCCGCATCATGACGTGCCTTCGGATGTGGTTGGGTCGATCAGCTCCATCGCAGCCGCCCTGCCTGTGTGGAGGAATTCGACGATCTCAGATGCATTGGCCACCAGCTGCTTCCGGCTCGCCCGCTCGGGACCCAGCAGTGCCGTCACGGCCGCACCGAGGACAGCCAGCGGATCGACAGCGGAGACGGAGGCGGGGGCGGGGCCGATGAGTGACATGGCGATCCCGGCGATGAGTCCGTGCAGGGCGCAGATCTGATCGGCGAGTTCCCAATCGGTACGGGCCAAGCCGTGGCGCCGCCAGATCGGAAGAACGGCAACGAGAACCGCGCCGGGGCCGAGTGCGTCATGCAGGGCCACCGAGCGCGGATGTTGGGTGAGCACGCCGAGAAGATCCTCGTCGTGGCGTTGAAGGGCCGCGACGAGCGGCTTACTGGTCGCGATCTCCACCATCAGCGGACAGAAGCGTGACGGGCGGCCGAGGTCCGGCTGATCGGTGAGCGTCTTGATCAGATCGTCGATAAGGCTGAGGAACGCCCGGCCGATGAGACCAACGAGGAGGTCTTCCTTCGTCGGCCAATACAGATAGACGGTGCCTTTGCCGACATGAGCCCGTTGGGCGACGTCGGCCACGGTGAATCCCCTAGCGCCTCGTCCGATGAGGAGATCGCCAGCCGCCTCCAGCAGTCTGGCCGCCTTGGCCGAATGCTCTTCGGGCAGCTCGACAGGGGGCGTACGCACGTCCCGACTATAGCCCGCATGGCCCGCGATTTGACTGAACTGACCAAATTGGTCATTTGGTCAGTACGTGGTTATCATCGGGTTGCACGACGACAGACGGGATGGACCAATGAGCGACCTCATCGAACAATCCGAACGCGTGCAGGCGATTCGGAAAGCCATCTTCTCCCTCGCGGATCGGCTCAACCCGATGGTCGATCTGTGCAAGCCCTACGTCGACGGACTGGAGAACCTCCCCAGCGACGGGCGCTTCCTGCTCGTCGGAAATCACACGTCCGCAGGCTGGCCCGAGATGGTGCTCACCGCGTACTTCGTCCACCGCGAACTCGGCGTGCGCGTGCGCGGCCTGGCCAACCGAGGCCTGGCGGATCAGCGTGGCCTGTCCGCGGATGTGCTCGCGGCGGTCGGCGCGGTGGTCGGCAACCAGGAAAACGGCGCCGAGTTGATGCGCAACAACGAAACGCTGCTGGTCTTCCCCGGCGGCGGTCGGGAAATGCCGAAGTTCAAAGGTGAGGAATACCAACTCTTCTGGGAGAAGCGAAACGGCTTCGCCCGGCTGGCCATCGCCCATGACTACCCCATCGTCCCGGTCGGCCTCGTCGGCGGTGACGACGTGTATCAGGCACTCGTCGAGCGCGACAGCGCCTGGGGCAAAGCGGGTCGCCTGTTTGCGAAACATGTTCTGCGCCAACCTGAGGTCAACATACCGCTCATGCGCGGCCTCGGGCCGACGCTCATCCCCCGGCCGCAGCGGATGTACCTGCGCTTCGGAACACCGATCAGCACCGCAAAGCCCGCCAAGATGCCGGCGACGAGGTGGGAGGCCGCGGTCAAGGAACGGACCCAGAGCGCTCTGGAGGGAGTGTTGCGCGATCTGCAACAGGTTCGCCGGACCGACCCGTTCCGCAATCTCAACCCGCTGGGTTGGCACAGCGCTCTGGCTGGTTGACGTCAGGCCGCCCCCGCGGCGATCGACGTTTCCGCCGCGCACCGAGGCGACATCACCGAGTTGTCGGCGGCGCCCAGTCGGGCCTTTCACGACGATCCGGTCTGGAGTTGGCTAC
Source organism: uncultured Mycobacterium sp. (assembly GCA_964483865.1). GTDB lineage: Bacteria > Actinomycetota > Actinomycetes > Mycobacteriales > Mycobacteriaceae > Mycobacterium. Next base: position 7,301 of record CAZADG010000105.1, read on the forward strand.
AGCCGGAACCCACTGGTCGAGCACGCCTGTTCGCTGCGATGTCCCGCGACCACCATTTCGCCGGCGGGGACGTACGGATTGTCCGCCGCGTTGCCGGTGCCGGGGGTTGACATCCTCCAGCCTGGGTTAGAACATGACTCATGTTCATATTAGGCCTCTGCTCTGACCGTCGGGCCACGCGATGACCACCCGCCCCGACCCCAATCGCATCGGCGGCTTCGCCTGGACGCAGCGCACCAAGGGCCGGCTCACCCGCCGGGAACGGCTGCACCTGCTGGGCTCGGTGGTGAGCAGCCAGCGGGACTACTTTCTGCACCGACTCCGCGGCGCCAAGCCGTCGACGGCTGCCCGCCCGAATGACCGGGAGATCAGGCCGCCCGACAGCAGATTCGCCCGCGAAGTCGAGGCCGCCGCCGCAGAGCAGAACCCGGTGATCCGCACCCACAGCTACCGCTCGTGGATCTTCGGGCGTGCCCTAGCCGACGTCGATGGCATCGATGTGGATGAGGAGCTGTTGTTCGCCGGCGCCCTGCTCCACGACCACGGCATCGATCCGGTCGTTGCTGGCGAGGATTTCACGCTGCGCAGCGCCCGTCGCGCCATCGAATGCGCTAGGGCGGCCGACCTCGACGCAGACAGAGCAGCCACCCTGGCAGACGCCATCACCGTGCACACCACCCCCGGCATCACCGTCGAACGCGACGGCGCGGTCGGCTACTACGTCCAGAACGGCGCGCTGGTCGACATCACAGGCAACCGGATCTGGGACATATCCCAGAGTCTGATCGACGAGACCCTGGCCCGCTATGACCGGCGCGGTTTCACCCGAGGCCTCGGCGGCCACTTCACCACCGAAGCCAAAGCGGTTCCCGGAGGACGGTTTTCGATGCTACGGAAATGCGGTTTCGTCCCACTCATGTACATGGCCCCCTTCGACAAGGAATCCAAATGACCGTCGCCCTGCTCAGCCGTCACTTCACGCGACAGGCCCTCAGCGGCCACGTCGACATCCTGATCGTCGGGGCCGGGATCCCGGCATCGGCATGGGTCACTATGTGGCTCGCGGCCTGATGGGAAAGACCTTCGCCACAGAGCTTGCCGGCTGACGAATGACGGAGTTCAAGCCCGCATCCCTGTTC
>CAZADG010000106.1:0-8080 GCA_964483865.1 uncultured Mycobacterium sp.
ACAAGCTCGAGGTGTGGGACTCGCCGAACTCGGCCGGCATCATCATCGACGCGGTACGCGCCGCGAAGATCGCCAAGGACCGTGGCATCGGCGGCCCGATCATCCCGGCTTCGGCCTACCTGATGAAGAGCCCGCCGGTGCAGTTGGCCGACGATGTGGCTCGCGAACAGCTTGAGGAGTTCATCGCGGGATAACTCCCGCGTGAGGGGTAACTCCCCATGGACCCTGCGCCCAGATCGCCTTCCCGCCGGATCGCGATCTGGGCGCAGCTTCGTTCTACGGTCCATGTTCTACGGTCCATTTCGATTAAATGGACGCGTGGACGAGTTCGTGTATCTGCCTCACAACGCCGCGCAGGCGGGGACGACGGGGCCGCTTCCGCAGGTGGCCCGCGTCGCGCAGGGTCCCATCAGTGCGCTGCGCTGGGGCAGCGGCCCGGTGGAGGTGGTGTTCCTGCACGGCGGCGGGCAGAACGCCCACACCTGGGACACCGTGATCCTGGGCCTCGGCCGGCCGGCGCTGGCGATCGACCTTCCGGGGCACGGTCACTCGTCCTGGCGCGAAGACGGCGACTACGGGCCCAAGCTCAACGCCGCAGCGATCGAACCGGTAGTACGCGCACTGGCGCCCGACGCCGATCTGGTGGTCGGCATGTCGCTGGGCGGGCTGACCGCACTGCGACTGGCCGTCACCGCACCGGAACTGGTATCGCGGCTCGTCATGGTCGACGTGACCCCGTCAGCCCCCGAACGCCACGAACAGATGACGAAGGCGCAGATGGGTGCGGTGGCCCTGGTCCAGGGCGATCGCAGTTTCCCCAGTTTCGACGCGATGGTCGACGTCACCGTGGCCGCCTCCCCGCACCGTTCCCGGGAGTCGTTGCGCCGCGGCGTGTTTCACAATTCCAAGCAGCTCGCTGACGGTACCTGGACGTGGCGCTACGACACCTTCCGCAACGGAGAAGGCTTCCAGGGACTGTGGGACGATGCCCGGAAGTTGCGGACTCCCACGACCTTGGTCCGCGGTGGCAAGTCGTTCTTCGTCAACGACGATGATGCCGCCGAGTTCGCCCGCACAGCTCCGGGATTCCAGCAGGTGATCGTCGTCCCCGATGCCGGGCACTCGGTACAGGGCGATCAGCCGCGTTCTCTGGTGGAGATCCTGCGGTCGGTGCTTCGCCGGGTCGAACGCGGATGACGGCAACGGAGATGAGCACCCCGGCCTGGCTACTGCGGGGAATCAACAGCCTTCCCGGCGAGCTCCGACTGCATTCGTCAACCCTGTCATTCGTCGCATTCGGGCCCGGAAGTGCCTGGCCCGCTCAGCTTCGCAGGCTCGCAACCCAACTCGGGCGGCCTGACGCGGCACAGGCCCTCGATGGCGGGCGCCCCGTCGAGCTGTTCGCCTGGCCGGTGCACGAGGTCAACGTGTCGAGGCCCTGGTACTACTTCGGCGGTGGCCTCAAGCTTCGCCGGCAGGGAACCGACGTACGGGTCAGCTTCGGGCGGCCAGCCGGGGGCTCACGGGATCCGCGGCAAGCGCTGACCGAACTCCGCGAGGTCGGCGCCATGCGCGCCCGCGGCAAGCTGTGGGCCGCAACCCTGGTACACGCCGCGCGCTGAGGACACCGCCCCGAGCGGTCCGCGCGTCCTACGGTGGATGTATGACCTTCCCGATCCGGATCGGCGTGCAACTGCAGCCGCAGCATTCCAGTCATTACGAGTACATCCGCGACGCCGTTCGGCGCTGCGAGGACCTCGGCGTCGATGTGGTGTTCAACTGGGACCATTTCTATCCGCTCTACGGCGATCCCGACGGCGCCCATTTCGAGTGCTGGACCATGCTCGGCGCTTGGGCCGAGCAGACCTCCCGCATCGAAATCGGCGCTCTGGTGAGCTGCAACTCCTACCGCAATCCGGAGTTGCTGGCCGACATGGCCCGCACCGTCGACCACATCTCCGATGGTCGGCTGATCCTCGGCATCGGTTCGGGCTGGATGGCGAAGGACTACAACGAATACGGCTACGAGTTCGGCACCGCCGGCAGCCGGCTGGACGATTTGGCCGCCGCCCTACCCCGCATCGAGGCGCGACTGGCCAGACTCAATCCGGCGCCGACCCGGCATATCCCGATCCTGATCGGTGGAGGGGGCGAGAAGAAGACGCTGAAGTTGGTGGCCAAGCACGCCGACATCTGGCACGGCTTCACCAACGCCGACACCTACCCGGGCAAGGCCGCCGTGCTCGACGGGCACTGCGAGACGGTCGGCCGGGATCCGGCGGACGTCGAACGCTCTTCCGGCGTTGAGGGGCGCGACGCCGCGACGGTGGTGGCAGGAGCCGAGGCGCTGGCGCGCCTGGGGGTGACACTGTTGACGGTGGGCTGCGACGGACCGGACTACGACCTGGGTCCGGCAGAAGCTCTGGTCCGCTGGCGCGACGCTCGGGCCCGCCGTTGATTCTCGTGATGAGTGCGGCCCTTGCCAGACCGGGTGCCGGTTAGACTGGCACACCATGTCCGACAGCCTGTCGCAGCTCACCGCGTTAGCCGGCGACCTGCAACGGGTTCTCGCCAAGCTGGTGACGGTAGTGCGCCGGGGGGACCCGAACCGGGCTTCGCAGCCCGATCTGACCATGGCCCAGATTTCGATTCTGCTGACGCTGCTCGACAGCGGCCCGATCCGGATGACCGAACTCGCCGCCCGGGAACGGGTGCGCACCCCGACCACTACGGTGGCCATCCGGCGACTGGAGAACCTCGGTCTGGTCAAACGTTCTCGCGATCAATCCGATATGCGCGCGGTGCTGGTTGAGGTGACACCCCAGGGGCAGGTGCAGTACCAGGAAGCCCTCCAGGCTCGGCGCACCCATCTGGCCGAACTGCTCACCAGGCTTTCCGAGGACGAGCGAGCGGACCTCGTGCGAGCACTCAAACCCCTTGAGCGCCTTACCGAAGAGAACTGATCGCGGCTAGCCCAGCCAGTCCAGCACCGCCGCGGCGGTCCAGGACTGCTGCATGCTGCCCAGTGGCTCACCGGTGAACGGTTCGTAGTATTCGGCAAAAGTACCGTCGCTGACCTGTCGCAAGCCTTCGGCGCGTAGCCGCAACGATCGCTCGGACCAACCTTGCCGGGTGAACGCCCAGGAAAACAGCCAATTGAGCACCGGCCACACGGGGCCGCGCCAGTACTCCCGCGGCCGGAAATCCTTCGACACCGGGGAGGTTGAGGGGACCAGGGCGAACCGAAGATCCGGATGGCCACAGAACCGCGGGCCGTCAAAGATCTTCAACAGAGCGCGTTCCTGCTGGTGCGACAGCCCGCCGCACAGCAGCGGAGCAAACTGCGCAGCCGTCTCGGTGTTGATCCACGATCTGGCCCGCAGGTCGTAATCCCTTGCCGCGCCTGTTCTTTGGTCGACGGTGTCGATCACTCCAGCGCGGAACCGCGCCGCCCATCCGTAGAGATCGCGAACATCTGAATTGGGGCGATTACAGTCCTCGCCGATGGTGGCCAGCACCTCGCACGATACCGAGAAGATCGCTGAGACGAACACGTCCTCGACCGCGAAGCTCATGACCGTCGGCAGCCGCACGTCCTCGTAGCCGACCGACTTCATCTCCTCCAACAGCCACAGGTACCGGTCGTACTCGACGTCTGAGGGGCGCTGGGCGGCATCGGTGATGATGCAGTTGTCCGCCCGCTCATAGGGCGGTACCGCACCGGCGATCACGTTGGCGTAGGCCGAATCCCACCGGGGAGAGTTGTCCATCCCGGACTCCCAGCCGTGGTAGAGGGTGATCCGCCCGTGCTGGCTGGGGTCGCGGGCTTCGGCCAGCCAGCGGTGCCACCGCATGAGGTCGTTCCAGCGCCGGTCGACAAAGGTCTCTGCCACCATCCGGGTCGAGCGGCCACGCGTGCGGGCCCGATCCAGGATGCGTTGCACGGCGATGGCATGCACCGGCGGCTGGGTGATACCCGAGGTCTGGCGGCTGGCCGGGGCGGCGTCGGCCAGCCGCCGACAGGCCCACCGGTCGGGTCCCGGGAAGTAGCCGTCGACCCCTTCGGCGAACACGATGTGCGGGATCATCCCGTTGGACCACTGGGCCGACAGCAAGGTGTCGAGTTCGACGACAGCCCGTTCCACGCTGAGCGCCGCGAGGCCCATCGCCACGAACGCCGCATCCCAACTCCACATGTGCGGATAAAGCTTCGGCGCGGCCGACGTCATCACGCCCAGGTCATTGCCGCGCAAGAGGTACGCCGCGCGGGCAGCGAGCTGGGTGGGGGCGAAGACGCCGTCGACGGCCACCGGTTCATTGTGCGGTGTGGGGCGCCCCTGCGCAGGTCGGTAGGGTTGCCCGCGTGCCCGAAATGCCTTCTGCGCTGATCACCGGGGCGAGCGGCGGGATCGGTGCGGCAATCGCCGAGGCGCTGGCGCCCACCCACACACTGCTGCTGGCCGGCCGGCCGTCACCGCGGCTCGACGCCATCGCTCAGCGCCTGGGCGCCACCACCTGGCCGCTGGAGCTCACCGACCTCGACGAAATCGACGCCGCCGCAGAGGTTATCGCCGGGCTGGACGTCCTGGTACACAACGCCGGGGTGGCCTATCCGGGCCGGGTGGCAGAGTCGACCCCGGAACAGTGGCGCGCGACCTTCGAGGTCAATGTGACAGGCGCGGTGGCCCTGACCCTGGCTCTGCTGCCCGCGTTGCGCGAGGCCCGCGGGCAGGTGCTGTTCATCAATTCCGGATCCGGCATCAACGCCTCGCCCGGGTTGGCGTCGTACTCCGCGAGCAAGTTCGCGCTGCGGGCCTTCGCCGACTCGCTGCGCACCGACGAACCGCTGCTGCGGGTCACCAGCATCCATCCGGGCCGGGTGGACACCGAGATGCAACGTGATCTGGTGGCCTACGAGGGCGGCGAGTACGACCCCGCGCGGTTCCTGACGCCGGCGACCGTAGCCGGGGTGGTGGCGCAGGTGGTGGCCACTCCCCCGGACGCCCACACCCATGAGGTGATCATCCGGCCGCGGGGACCCCTCCCCCGCTAATCCCCGCTAATCCCCGGCGAGCGTGCGCGAAACGTCCGCCCCGGCGGCGTGTCGCCGTACTGACACGCACACTCGCGGCAAGGGCGGGAGATCAGACGACGACGTTGACCATCCGGCCCGGCACCACGATGACCTTCTTCGGGGTGGCGCCGGCCAGGAAAGCCTGCACCTTCTCGTCGGCCAGCGCGGTCTGCTCCAGGATGTCCTTACCGGCGTCGGCGGCGACCGTGATGTGGCCGCGAACCTTGCCGTTGACCTGTACCGGGTACTCAACAGTGTCGGCCAGGAGATAGCGCTCCTCGGCCGCCGGGAAGGGACCGTGGGCCAGCGAGGCGTCGTGGCCTAATCGCCGCCAGAGTTCCTCGGCCAGGTGCGGTGCCAGCGGAGCGGCCATCAATACCAGCGGCTCCAGCGCGCCGCGGGAGGTAACACCCGCCTTGGTGAGGTGGTTGGTGTACTCGATCAGCTTGGCCGCGGCGGTGTTGTTGCGCAGGTTGGTGTAGTCGTCGCGCACCCCGGCGATGGTCCGGTGCAGCGCCCGAAGGGTGTCATCGTCAAGACCGTCCTCAGAAACCCTCGTCTCCCCCGTTGATTCGTCGACCACCAGTCGCCACACCCGCTGCAGGAAGCGGTGCGCGCCCACGACATCTTTGGTGGCCCACGGCCGCGACGCCTCCAACGGACCCATCGACATTTCGTAGACCCGCAGGGTGTCGGCGCCGTAAGAGTCGCAGATCTCGTCCGGGGAGATCGAGTTTTTCAAGCTCTTGCCGATCTTGCCGAACTCCTGGAACACCTCCACCTCGCCGGCCGAAGCGTCACCGCCGGGCAGGAAGAATTTCCCGTCGCGCTCGACCACCTCAGCGGCCGGGACGTAGGCACCCCGGGAATCGGTGTAGGCGAAGGCCTGGATGTAGCCCTGATTGACCAGGCGGCGGTAGGGCTCACGCGAGGTGACGTGGCCCAGGTCGTGAAGCACCTTGTGCCAGAACCGGGAATACAGCAGATGCAGCACCGCGTGCTCGACTCCCCCGACGTAGAGATCCACACCGCCAGGGTCTGCGGCACCGTGCTCGGCGGGGCGCGGGCCCATCCAGTAGGCCTCGTTCTCCGGTGCGCAGAACTGTTCGCTGTTGTGCGGGTCGGCATACCGCAACTCGTACCAGGAACTGCCCGCCCACTGCGGCATGACGTTGGTGTCGCGGGTGTAGGTCTGCAGGCCGTCGCCCAGGTCCAGCTCGACATGAACCCAGTCATGCGCCTTGTTCAGCGGCGGGGAGGGCTCGCTGTCGGGACTATCCGGGTCGAACAGCACCGGGGAGTAATCCTCGATGTCCGGGAGTTCGACGGGCAACACCGAGTCAGGCAGCGGGTGGGCCCGGCCGTCGGCGTCGTAGACGATGGGAAACGGTTCGCCCCAATAGCGTTGGCGGGCGAACAGCCAATCACGCAGTTTGTATTCGACGCGGGCACTACCCCGGCCGTCGACCTCCAGTCGGGCGGTGATGGCCTTCTTGGCCTCTTCGACGCCGAGGCCGTCGAGGAAACCGGAATTGACCAGAGCGCCGCCACCGGTATGTGCCTCCTGCGAAACATTGCCGCCGGCAATGACTTCAAGGATTGGCAGGCCGAACTCGGCGGCGAACTCCCAGTCACGCTGATCGTGACCGGGTACCGCCATGATTGCGCCGGTGCCGTAGCCGAGCAGGACGTAGTCTGCGATGAACACCGGGATCTGCTCGCCATTGGCCGGATTGGTGGCGTAGCTGCCCAGGAAGACACCGGTCTTGGTCTTGTTCTCCTGGCGTTCGAGATCACTCTTGGCGGCGATCGAACGCCGGTAGGCGGCGACCGCCTCAGCGGGGGTGGCAGCACCGCCGGTCCAGCGCGGATCGACGCCCTCAGGCCACGACGCAGCGGCCAGTTTGTCGACCATTTCGTGTTCCGGAGCAAGCACCAGATAGGTCGCGCCGAACAGGGTGTCGGGGCGGGTGGTGAAAACCTCGATATCGGAACCCGCGGCGGCGAACAGTGCCGAGGCCCCCGTCGACCGGCCGATCCAGTTGCGCTGCATGGCCTTGACCTTGTCCGGCCAGTCCAGGACGTCGAGGTCTTCCAGCAGTCGGTCGGAGTAGGCGGTGATGCGCATCATCCACTGCCGCAGGCGTTTCCGGAACACGGGGAAGTTTCCGCGCTCGCTTCGACCATCGGCGGTGACCTCTTCGTTGGCCAGGACGGTCCCGAGACCCGGGCACCAGTTGACCATCGAGTCGGCGCGGTAGACCAGCCGGTGGCCGTCGATTACATCGGCTCGTTCGCCCTGGTTCAGCTCCGACCAGGTGCGTCCGTCGTCGAGAGTTTTTGTTCCGCTGTCGAATTCGGCGATCAGTTCGGCAACCGGCCGCGCCTTGTTCAGTTCCGGGTCGAACCAGGCGTTATAGATCTGCAGAAAGATCCACTGCGTCCAGGTGTAGAAGTCGACGTCGGTGGTCGAGAAACTGCGGCGTTGATCGTGGCCGAGCCCGAGCCGGCCCAGCTGACGGCGGAAGTTCTCGATGTTCGCGTCGGTGCGGGTGCGAGGGTGGGTTCCGGTCTGCACGGCGTACTGCTCGGCCGGCAGGCCGAAGGAGTCGAACCCCAGGGCGTGCAGCACATTGCGGCCGGTCATCCGGAAGAAGCGGGCGTAGACGTCGGTGGCGATGTAGCCGAGGGGGTGGCCGACGTGCAGGCCCTCACCCGAGGGGTACGGAAACATGTCCTGAACGAACATCTTGTCCTGGGGCACGGCGGTGCCGTCGGCTGGCGCCAGTGACCCGACCGGGTTGGGCACGTTGAACGTTCCCCACTGCTGCCAGTTGTCCTGCCATTGCCGCTCGATCCGGGCCGCCAAATCCGCGGTGTAGCGGTGCGGGGGGGCGTCTCCCCCGTCGGCGGTACTCATCGGCGATTCCGTCACGGACACAGGGTATCGGTGGCCGGTCCGACGACGATGCGGAGCGCAGCGACGAGGAGGAGCCGGACGAATTC
>CAZADG010000107.1:0-8026 GCA_964483865.1 uncultured Mycobacterium sp.
ACGGAGCCACGCCCTCGGGGGCGTCGTCGATCGCCGAGGCGCTACTGACCGCCGCGCATCTGGTCGACGCCGACCGGGCGACCCGTTACGCCGAAGCCGCCGCCGCGACACTGCTGGCGCATTCCCCGCTGCTCGACCGGGTACCACGCTCGGCCGGCCACTGGCTGGCGGTGGCCGAGGCCGCCGTCCGGGGCCCGTTGCAGGTGGCGGTCTCGGTCGTGGACGCCGATTCGGAACTGCTGGCCGCCGCTCGCCGGATCGCGCCGGGCGGGACCATCGTCGTCGGCGGGGCGGTGGACTCCATGCCATTGCTGGAGGGCCGCGGCCGGATCGGCGGAGTCGATGCGGCCTACGTCTGCCGTGGCCGGGTGTGCGACTTACCGGTCACCGGCACAGCCGAACTCGCTGCAGCGCTCGGCGTGCCGGGATAGCGTCGGCGTCCGCCGAAGCGGCCTTCCCGGTGTAGCGTCGGCGCAATGCTGAGCGCCGAACACATCGAGTCTGTCGTCCACCGCTACCTGGACCTCGTGGCTACCGGAACCGCCGCGGACGTCGCCGATCTCTACGCCGCGGACGCCACTGTGGAGGATCCAGTGGGGGGCGAGGTGCACATCGGCCGGGGTGCGATCGAGGGCTTCTACAAGAACATCGAGAACGCGCCCAAGGAGACCGAATTGCTGGCCCTGCGGGTGGCCGGGCACGAGGCCGCCTTCATGTTCGCCATCACCGTCGGCGCCGGCGATCACCGAATCCGCATCGAGCCCATCGACGTGATGGTGTTCAACAGCGAAGGCAAGGTCGCCTCGATGAAGGCCTACTGGTCGCCGGCGAACGTCACGCCGGCCTAGGTATTCGCCAAGGGCAGCGTGAGGTCGATGGCGGACACATCGACCACGCCGAACGCTGAGAGGCTGAGGTAGGGCAGCGTCGAACTGGTCAGTTGCAGGGTGAACTTGTCCCCGGGTTGGACCGCGTAAGCGACGTTGGCGATGCTGAACGGGACGCTGATGCGGTGTTCGCGTCCGTCCAGACTCACCGGTACCGCGGAAACCTGGTCGCCGACAACGGACTGTTTTCCTAGCGCGTCGGTGACGATCAACTGGGCGAATAGGGCGTTGGAGGTTCCCAGGCCCCGATAGGTGAATGTCAGCTGTGGAGCGCCGACGACCTGGGTGCCGGCGGTCAGTGCCTGGGGCGAAAGGTCGACGTTGATCGCGTTGCGGGCTACGCCGGGTACTGGGATTGCGGCAATGAATTGGGCCAGTGAGTCCGACGGAACGCTGAACGCCCTGCTCGAACCTCCCAGAAACGGGACGATGACCAAACCGCCGGACGCCCCGGTCGCGACGGTGGTTCTGGTGGCGAATGCCGGATCGTAGGGCAGCAGGTCGGAGGTGTGCAGAACCTTCGTCTGGTCGTACCACTGGAACGTCGGGAGTGCGTCGGCGGCGCTGCCCTCACGCTTGACGTACTGGTCGAGCCACGCCAGCCGGCTTGCGATCAGCAAGGCGTTCTGGCCCGGTGCCTCTCCGGAATTGCACACTCCGTGGCCGCCGCAGAACCAGATCATCTTGACCGGAACGTTGTACGGGTTCGCCTGCAGGGCCTGGGCACTCTGGATCGCCTGCTGGATCGTGAAGAGCATGTCGGTGGTGCCCTGCGCCAGCAGCGTCGGAATGTTGATCTTGTTGAGCAGTGCGGTGGGACCCGAGTTGGAGAGGAAGGCCTGCGCCTCCTCGGTGATCACCCCGAAGAGGTCACCGGTGATCGCCTGCTGGTTGATCAACGGGTTGATCCGCGCCCCGATCACGTTGAGCCAGAGCGACAGGAAGCTTCCGTAGATCGTCTTGTAGATCTCGTTGGGGTACACCGCTTGCAGCAGCGAGTTGTACGTCATCTCCGGGACGATGGCGTCGATCCGGTTGTCGATACCGGCCGCCACCAGTTGGATGGCGCCGCCGTAGGAGTAGCCGATCATGCCTGCTGCGATACCGGTGTCGTCAGTGAGGGCGGGAGTGTAGACGCTGGCCCAATCGAGGATTGCCGAGACGTCGCGGCCCTCGTAGAACGGGTTGTTTCCCTGCAGCACTCCACCGGAGTTCCACTCACCGCGTGGATCCCAGGTGATGACGTTGTAGCCCGCTTCACGGGTGCTGCCGACCCAGATCGACGGCCACAGACCCGGAACCGGTGCCGGCTGGTCGTAGGGCCCGGTGTATCCCGCTTGGGTGATGCCCGGGCCGACGAGCACGGTGGGAGCCACCTGATCAGCGCCCGACCCCACACCGACCGAGGGGAAGAAGTTGGTGCTGAGCTTGGTTCCGTCGAAGGAGGTCACTTTGTAGGTGAAGGCGAGTTGCCGGTCTCCGGGTGCCAGGGTGGCAACGTCGGCGTCGATCGTCGCCACCACTGAGGAGCCGATGAGCGGAGCGAGCAGACCGCTGAGCACCGGAAGCGTCTGCAGCAGGTCGATCGTGGGTGCGGCGATCATGCCGATCAGCGGAATCCCGGTGATGAAGGCGTCGAATCCGGTCACCTCACGCACCCGGATCTTGAACGTTTCGGTGCCCTTGGAACCGCCGTCGAGCCAGGTCGCATACGGCAGGATCGTGTAACTCTGCGGATCGGGCCCACCGACCCCCGGCACGGTGTCGATACTCAGCTTGCCGCCGTTGCTGCCAAGTCCACAGCCCTTGCCGCTGTCGCCGGATCCGACTGCCGCCTGGCATGGCTTGCCGAGGATTGTGTAGGTCATGGCCAGTCCCCGCGCGCTGACCGCCCGCAGGGTTCCCTGCACGATGCCGTCGGATGTGATTTCCACAGTGGGATCGACGGTGAGGCCGTTGCTGGTGACCGGCTGTGAGGTGCCCGTTGCGATCTGGGCGGCGGGGGGCGCCCCGTTCAGGGGCTGACGGCGGGCGGGGGCTAGCAATGACCACGACAGTGCTTCGGCGACGGGGGCCAGCGGATCGGCACCAACGCCGGCCGACGCGGCAAGCGGTGCGCTGATTGTTGCCGGTGCGAGCGCAGTGATGTGGCCCGCCGACTCGTGCGGATGGATCGGGGTAGCGGCAGAGGGTAGCGGCAGAGCGGTCGGCGCCGGATCGGAGACAGGGTCAGGGGCATCCTGTTTCAGCGACGGGGCTCTCTCAGCGGCCGGGGGAGCGGTGCTGATCCCCCGGCCGGCATTGGGTCTGGTGCTACTCCCAGCGGAACTGCGGGTGGCTGCCGGCCCGCCGCGTGCCCGTCCGCCCGCCGTCGGCTTGGCAGAGTCTGCGCCGCCCGGTCGCGCCGAGTCGTCCGACCGAATCGAGCCGGAATCGGCCCACGCAGTGGCGCCGCCCGGGACAACGGCGGTGCCGATGCCGATGGCCACCGCGAGGCCTCCGACGCGACCGATGAACTGTGCAGCAGCCACGAGTACCCCTTTAACTAAGTCGGTGGTGTTTCGGTTGAAATCAGGCGATCGGCGCGGGGCCGAACGTGGTCTCCGGAGCGATGACGATCGGCGGTTGGGTGCCACCAAGGTCACCGGCGGCCACGCCCACCCGAGCCCCCCAACCCGTCCATGAGCAAAACCCACCACCGCAGAAACCCTGGCGGTACCAGGTTGCGACGTCGTACGGGATGGAGGTCGCGATATCGCTGGTGCGCAGGGTGTGGACGGTCCCGCTGACCGGTACATCCGACCGGATCGTCATATCGTCGTGCCAGGCGATCTCGGTCGGCCCGCTGGTAGCACCGGACTGAAGCGGAATCGTGACCGGCCCCACGCCGCCGGTGACATCGATGCCGACGCCCTTGCCGGGGCCGCCGATGGTGGCAGTCAACGCGGTGTTGTCGCTGTCGAGGAAGCCGATCGTGATGGGTTCGACAACGATCCCGGCTCCGGACCCGATGTTGGCGCTGACCCCGATCTGGGGAAGGGTGCACGCGATCGTGCACAGCCATGAGATAACTCCCACAGGGTCGAGACTGCTGGCAAAACCGCCTTGTCCGACCTCGATGGTGGGGATGGTGATCGGTGTGATGTCCACGGACGAGCATCCGGTGTCGGTCTTCGAACCGTCCGGGCAGGTGGTGTCCTGCCAGTGGGCTCCGGTCAGGTTCGCTCTCCTGATATCGGCCCCGGTGAATTCGGCGTGGCTGAGGTTCGCTCCGGTCAGGTTCGCTCGGACTAAATAGGCGCCGTCGAGATACGCACTGGTGAGGTTGGCGTTGGCCAGGTTGGCGCGCTTGAGGTCGGCGTTGATCAGGAAGGTGTTGCTGAGGTTCGCTCCGGACAGGTCGGTTCCGCTGAGGTTGGCATGGTTGAAGTCGGCCCGTGTCAGTGTTGCGGTGGCCATCCCGCGCACACCGGTGAGTGTGGTGCGGTCGAGGCGGGCGCCGGTCAGGTCGGCGCCGGACAGGTTGGCACCGATGAGGGTGGCGCCTACGAGGTCGATGCCCCTCATGCGTGCGCCGGTGAAGTTGGCACCGGTGAGGGTGGCGCCTTCGAGTCCGACGCCATTCATGCGTGCGCCGGTGAAGTTGGCACCGGTGAGGTCTTTGCCGCGCAGGTCCATCAGGTTGTTCGCCCGGAAATCCAGGCCGGAGAAATCTGCCTCCCTCAGGATCGCGCTGGGCCAACCCCACACGCCGTTCAGGATCGCCCCGCGCAACGTCGCACCGTTCAGATAGGCCTGCGTGATAACCGCGTTGGTCAGATCCGCGTTGCTCAAATTCGCGCCGTTGAGTTTCGCGCCGTCGAGCCTGGCGGAAGTCAGGTCGGCGCCGGACAGGTTGGCACCTGTGAGGGTGGCACGTTGAAGGTTGGCTGACTGAAGTTTCGCGTTGCTGAGGTTTGTTCCGGTGAAGTCCTTACCGCTCAGTTGGGCTGACGTGAGTTTCTGCCCCGAGAGGTCAGCGCCCACCAGGGTTGCGGTTGAAAAAAACCTCACACCGGTCAGCGTGGCGCCGGCCAGTGTCGCGTCGGTCATGTCGGTCTGGAAGACGGTCGCATTGGTCAGGTCGGCTTTGTCCAGATGCGCCTTGCGAAGCGTCGCATTCGAAAGGTCGGCCCGCGTCAACACCGTGCCGGTGAAATTCACGCCGTCCAGATCCCGCCCGGAGAGGTTCGCTCCGGTCAGGTCCTGACCGGAGCAATCCTTGGTGGTCACACATTCGGCCGATCCCCACTGCTGCACATCAATGCCGACGGGAGACAACGCCTTTCGCGCCAGCCATGCCGTGTCGGCGAGTGCGCCGGCTAGTCGATTCTCCGGCAGATTCGACAGCCGCGTGCCCGCCTTGTCGAGGAACCCGATGACCTGCGCGCGAAGCCCCTGTACCAGCTTGGCTGGTGTCGGCAGCATGATCGGCGTCCTCGGTGCTGCGGTCGGTGGGGTGGTCTCCAGCGGGACGGCTGATGCGGGAACCGATACCGAGCCGCCCAGTCCCGAAGTGCCCAGTCCCGAAATCTGAACCGGTGTTGCGGTGACCTTCAACGGCACGTCGACGCCAACATCCATCGTGGCGGTGACTGGGATCTCCCCGCCGTCGAGACTTGCAAGGGTCACTTGGTTGGGAACCGGGGGCCACCCCGAAAACCCCAGTGTCGCTTGGATCGGTCCGATGCCACCGGACAGGGTGATCGGAATGGTGGTGTCAGGTCCGCCGATGAGCGCACTCACCGCCGGAAGCTCGAGCAGGATCGTCGGGATCCTTACCGCCCTCACCGGAATGATGAGATTCGTGCCAACGTCGTCGGACCAGGCTTGAAGCGGCCCGCCGTCTGACATCCAGATGGCGAATGCCGAGGGTGCATCGTTCGGTGTCCAACTGGATCCGCTCGGCAGTGTGAAGCCGTCGAGGATCACGTCGCCGAACTCGGCGGTGATGGGGATGTCGACCGGGATGTCACCGTTGACGGCGAACGGGATGGGGCCACCGCCGGGTCCGGAGGCTGTGTAGACCGTGAGTCCAGCAGGTGTCACCTGAATCGGACCGACACTGCCCTCGGCGTCGACGCGGATCGTCGTGTCCTGACCGCCGATCACGCCCTTGAGTAGCGGTCCATCGCTCTCGATGGTGATACGGGGAAGGGCGAGGGTGTCGTTGCAGCTTGAGGCGGAACTGCACGATCCGACTGACACCGGGCCGGCGGTCAGCCCGGTCAGCGTGACGCCGTCGATGGTAATGGGGCCGTTGGTGGTGACGCTGAAGGGAATGTTGACCGAGATCGCACCGCTGACGTCGACGCCCGTCTTCGGGATAACGAAGCCGATACCGAGTTGGCCGCTCTGTGACGTCGCGACCGCGGAATCGGCCATGGCGGCGGTGATGTTGACGTCGATCGTGGTCTCGGGGGAACCGAGCTGCACCGTCACGCCGGGCATTCGCAAGGTGGACTGGGACACGCTCGACCGGTTGGCGAAGACGTCGTTGACGTCAGGTGACAGGCCGAAGGGGCCGAGCGGGGTCTCGGCAATCGTGAAGGTCTGCCCGGGAATGGTGAAGGTCTCATTGACCGGAATGCTTGTGGCGTAGGCCAATTCGGGGCTCGCGGACAGTAAATCGCCGTCCGGACTGAGCCCGAGGTCCAAGCTTGTGGAGCTGGTGGCCACCGCCCCGGCCTGTCGGATTCGTTCAGCTAGCCGGGAAGCGATCGCACTGTTGATCGCCGCCGCCCACAGGCCCAGCGCCTCAGTCGGCGACGCCACCGGAACGGCAATGTCGGAGACTAGGCTGTCGGGCGCGGCACTGGCCACCGGTGCAGCGGCCGCAGCCTCCAGCGATCCCGGGATCCGGGCGACCAGTGCCGCCACGGCATCGCCGCGCGGGACGGGGGAATCGATGGTCGGCGCGATTCGAGTCGGCAGGGGAGAGGCAGTCGCGAGCGTCGGTGAAGCGGGTGCGACCGGTGTCGAGGCGGTAGCCGATCCGGGCCTCGAGGCAGCAAACGGTCTGGTTGCCGATGGGGGAGCCAGCGAAAACGCCCCGGGCGCCGGGTGGGGCGACTTCGTCGATATCTTCCGCCGCGGTGACTCGGCTGCCCCGGGCGCAGCAAATTCGGAGTTCTCCCTCAGTTCAGCAGAGGCCGGGGCGTCGTCTCCGCCGGGGAGACTTCGGTGGCTGGGGGCCGAACGGCCGGCGCCGGCGGTACGACGACGGGATCTGTCGTCCGAATACGTGTGGGATTCCGCCGGCCTCGTCGAACCCGCCGATGCCGAGGGCGATTTGTCTTCTCCCGGGTCGGCTCCGGCGACACCTAGGGCCTGGGGCCCGGCGAGCAGGAGACCCACCATGAAGGCTGCCGCGCCGAACCGCGCACCGGGCACCGCCACATCACCATCCCTGTCGGCCGGAAATGAACCAGTGGAAGGTGTCTACGCCGGCTTCGCGTGGCGGAAGAGTAACAAATCACAGAAACTGGTTCAACCAGTTAGTCGGCACGGCTACCAGAAGACGGCGAACCACATCGCGATGTAGTGGCAGATCGCCGCGACCGCGGTGCATGCATGGAAGAACTCGTGATGGCCGAAGGTTCGCGGCCACGGGTTGGGCCACTTGAGTGCGTAGAGCACCCCGCCGATGCTGTAGAACACACCGCCGACGATGAGCAGCACCAGGGCGGCCACCCCGGCGCCGTGCATGATCGGGCCCATGAACCAGACCGCCACCCAACCCAGGAGCAGATAGAGCGGCACCCCCACCCAGGCCGGTGCCGTCGGCCAGAACATCTTGAGCAACACCCCCGCCAGTGCGCCGCCCCAGACAATCCAGAACAGCACCCAACCGTCCGTTTCGGGCAGCGCCAGCAAGGCAAACGGCGTGTAACTGCCGGCGATGAAGATGAAGATCATCGAGTGGTCGAGTCGCTTCATCCAGGTGCGCGCGGTCGGTGACTTCCAGTTCACCCGGTGGTATGTGCCGCTGACGGTGAACATCGCCACGCTGGTGAGGGTGTAGAGCAGGGTGGCGAGTCCGGCCCGGGTGCCCTGCAGCGCCCAGGACACCGACACCAGGCTGGCCCCGGCGACCGCCG
>CAZADG010000108.1:0-7789 GCA_964483865.1 uncultured Mycobacterium sp.
AAGTCCCGGGCGCGCCGGGGTACACCAAACCGTGGTAGACCTCATCGCTGATCAGTCGGACTCCTTCGGCGTCGCACCAGTTGGCGATCGCGGCCAGTTCGGCCGGCGGTATGACCGTCCCGGTCGGGTTTGCCGGACTGGCGACGATGACCCCCTTGATCGGTGGGTCAAGTGCGGCGAGCATCTCCACCGTCGGCTGGAAGCGGGTCTGGGGTCCGCACTCGATCTGCACCACCTCGCAGCCCAGCGCCGAGAGGATGTTGCGATAGCAGGGGTAGCCGGGGCTGGCGATGGCCACCCGGTCACCGGCGTCGAAGCAGGCCAGGAAGGTGAGTAGGAATCCGCCGGAGGAACCCGTGGTGAGTACGACGTCGTCCACTCCGACGTCGAGGCCGTGACGGGTCCGGTATGAGTCGGCGATGGCCTCGCGCAGCGCGGGAATACCCAGTGCCACGCTGTAACCCAGCGGCCCGCTGCGCAGCGCACGCTCCGCTGCGGCGAGGACCGGTTCCGGGGCTCCCGCACCGGGTTGGCCCGCGGAGAGGTTCACCAGGTCGGCATGGGTTCGTTGGCGCTCGGCGGCAGCCAGCCACACATCCATCACATAGAACGGCGGGATCCCGGCCCGGAGTGCGACGTTAACTAGAAGACCTCCGCTTGCAGTGCGCGCAACTGCTCCCGCGGGGACCCGAAGAGGTGCGCGCCGCCATGCGCGCGTTTGAAGTACAGGTGCATATCGTGTTCCCAGGTGATGGCGATTCCGCCGTGCAATTGGATCGCCTCGCCGGCCACCGTGCAGAATGCCTCGCTGGCTGCCAGCCTGGCGAGCCTGGCGTTGCGGGGGCCCGGCGCGGCCACCGCTTCGGCGACGACCGCCCGAGCGGCCTGGACTGCGACATACAGGTCGGCCATCCGGTGCTTGAGTGCCTGGAAGCTACCGATCGGTCGGCCGAACTGAACGCGCTGTTTGGTGTAGGCCACGGTGAGGTCCAGGCATTGGGACGCCGCGCCGATCTGTTCGGCGGCCAGCAGGATGGCGGCGGTGTCGGCGATCCCGGGATCGGTGCCGATCACTGTGGCTTCGCCTGGGCTGAGGTGGGCCAGTCGGCGGGTGGGGTCCAGCGTGCTTGCGGGCTCGACGGTCACGCCGCTCCATCGCTCGATGCGACCGTCCTCGACGGCCAACACGACGTCGGCGACGTCACCGTTGAGAACGTAGTTGCGGTCGAACACCACCGTCCCGATCGCCGCTCCGGCCGCAAGCTGCTCAAGAATCTCCGGGTCTGGATTGTCGGCATGCAGCATCGCCACTTCGGCCAGAGTGGTGCCCAGCAGCGGAGTGGGCACCAGAGCGCGACCGAGTTCCTCCAGAACCACCGCAGCGTCCGCCAATTCGCCGCCGGCCCCGCCGAACTGCTCGGGAACCAGTAAGGCGGCAACCCCGACCTGCTCGCACAGCATCGTCCACAACGCCTCGTCGTAGCCGCGCGCGGAGTCCATCGCCCGGCGAACCGCGGCGGAGTCGGCGTGCTTGTCCACCAGGGCTGCGACGGTCCGGCGCAGCAGTTGACGTTCCTCGCTCACGATTCCTCCGGAATCCGATTGCACAGTCCCTCCAGAACGCGGCGCCGATGACTGGCCGGATCCCCCCAGGCCGACCGCAAGGCCTGCACCCGCAGCAACAACTGGGACAGGTCGTGTTCGGCGGTGTAGCCGATTGCGCCGTGGGTCTGCAGCGACGCCCGGGCAGAAAGAAGTGCGGCGTCGGAGGCGGCGGCCTTGGCCGCACTGACATCGCGCGGAGCGTCGGCAGAGTTATCGGCCAACGACAGTGCCGCGCCGTACAACAGGGGACGGGCCAACTCGAGTGCGATGTGAACGTCGGCCAACGTGTGCTTGATCGCCTGATAGCTGCCGATCGGGCGGCCGAACTGGGTGCGCTGTTTTGCGTACTCGACCGCCATGTCGAGCATCGCCTGCCCGGCCCCGACCAACTGCGCCGCGGTGGCCAGTGCGCCGAAGTCGAACGCGCGGGCGGTGTCGGCCGCACGCCTGTGCCCCGATGGGGACACCGCGAACAGCCGCCGGCTGGGGTCCACCGACCGGTGCCCGGCGGCCGCTGTTGCGTCGGTGACCGATCCATCGGATGCCAGCAGGACCAGTCCGGCGAACTCGGCGTCGACGGCGAACGGGACATGCGGCGGCATCGCGACCGAGGCGATCAGATCACCGGATGCCAGATCGGCGGCTCGGTCGTCACCGGCCAGCAGAACCGTTGCCACGGAGAGGGATTCGGCCACCGGGCCGGGCACGCACCAGCGACCCAGACGTTCGAGCGCGACGACCAGATCAACCGGATGCGCACCGATCCCGCCAGACTCTTCGGGAACGGCCAGAGCCGTGACGCCCAGATCGGCCAGTCGGGCCCACACCGCCCGCCCTGCCGCTGTATCGCCGGAGTTCCATGCCCGCACCGCGCCGGGCACATCGGCGCTGCCCAATGCCGCGTCGATGCTGGCGGCGAAATCCCGCTGCTCGGAGTCGAGGGCGAATCTCACTTCGCGGCCTCTCGGGGTAATCCCAGGAGGCGTTCGGCGATGATGTTGCGCTGAACCTCGTTGGTGCCGGCGTAAATCGGGCCGCCGAGGGCGAACAGCAGCCCCTCGGTCCAGGGGTCGACGATTTCGGCTTCCGGCCCGCGCAGATCGAGAGCGGTCTGGTGCAAGGCGACGTCGAGATCCGACCAGAACACCTTGGTGACCGACGATTCCGCGCCGAGTTCGCCGCCCTCCGACAGTCGGGTCACCGTGCCGAAGGTATGCAGTCGGTAGGCCTGCGCCTTGATCCAGGCGTCGGCCACCTGGTCGGCGAATCCGGGTTCGCTGCCCTTGTCCCGCCATTGGGCGACCAGTCTTTCGGCGGGTGCGACGAACCGTGCCGGACTGCGCAGTGACATCCCGCGTTCATTACTGGCGGTGCTCATCGCCGCCCGCCACCCGTCGTGCACGGCACCGATCACATCGGTGTCCGGGACGAACACATTGTCCAGAAATATCTCGCCGAAACCGGTATCGCCGCTGAGTTGTTCGATCGGGCGCACGGTGACCCCGTCGGCCTTCAGGTCGAACATCACATAGGTCAGGCCACGGTGTCGCTGTGCCTCGGGGTCGGATCGGAACAGCCCGAAACCACGGTCGCCGAACGGCGCCCGGCTACTCCAAATTTTTTGCCCGTTGAGCAGCCACCCACCCTCGGTGCGGGTCGCACTGGAGCGCAGCGAGGCCAGGTCGCTGCCCGACTCCGGTTCGGACCAGGCCTGTGCCCAAATCTCCTCGCCGCTGGCCATTTTCGGCAGTACCCGGTCCCGTTGTTCATCGGTGCCGTGGGCGAATAATGTCGGGGCCAGCATCGAGGTTCCGTTCGCACTCGCCCGACCCGGTGCCCCCGCTCGGAAGTACTCCTCCTCGAACACCACCCACTGCAGCAGCGTGGCGTCGCGGCCGCCGTAACGCTGCGGCCAGGTGATCACCGAGAATCCGGCGTCGAACAGCACACGATCCCAACGCCGGTGTTGGGCGAAGCCTTCGGCATTGTCGTAGGACTCGGTCGGGAACTCGTGACGGTTCGCTGCAAGGAAGGTCCGCACCTCGTCACGGAACGCCACGGTGGCGTCGTCGTAGGCCAGGTCCATTAGGGCATCTTTCGCAGTTCGGTTTTGAGGACTTTGCCCCCGGCGTTGCGAGGCAGCACGTCGAGGAAGACCACTGATCGCGGTGCCTTGAAATTCGCCAGATGCTTTCGGCTGTAGTCGATCACGCTCTGCTCGTCGATCTCGGAGCCTTGCCTTGGCACGATGAAGGCGCGGCCGACTTCTCCGAGACGTTGGTCGGGTACCCCGATCACCGCGACATCGGCGACGCCCTCCAGTCGGGCCAGGGTCTGTTCCACCTCGGCGGGGTAGACGTTGAAGCCACCGCAGATGTACATGTCCTTGAGTCGGTCGGTGATCCGCAGGTTTCCCGCCGCATCGACGGTGCCGAGGTCGCCGGTGTGCAGCCAACCGTCGGCGTCGATGGCCTCGGCGGTGGCGTGCGGATCGTCGAGATAGCCCAGCATCACGTTGGGTCCCCTCAATAGCACCTCGCCGGCTCCCGTGTCATCGCAGGGGCCGAGGCGCAACTCGAAGTCGGCGATCGGTCGTCCGCAGGTATTGGCCACTGTGACCGGGTCATCCTCGGCGCGACACATGGTGCCGAACCCACTGGCCTCGGTAAGGCCGTAGGCCGTCAGCACGATGTCGAAGTCGAGTTCGCTCTGCATGCGCTCGATGAGCACCACCGGCACGGTCGCCGCACCGGTGACGGCGAACCGCAGCGAGGTCAGGTCGTGGTCGGCGCGGGCCGGATGATCCAGCAGGGTCTGGTAGATCGTCGGCGGACCGGGCAGCACCGTGATGCGTTGCGCCGCAACGGTTCGCATCGCCTCCTCGGCGTCGAAGGTCAGCTGTGGGATGAGTGTCGCCCCGGTCTGCAGACAGGCCAGGATCCCGGCCTTGTAGCCGAAATTGTGGAAGAACGGGTTGATGCACAGGTAGCGGTCGGCGCTGGTGATCTGCCCGCATGCCGCCCAGGACGCCGAAGCCGCCAGGGACTGCCGGTGCGCGCAGAGCACACCCTTGCTGCGGCCGGTGGTGCCGGAGGTGAACAGGATGTCGGACACGTCGCCGGGTCGGACGGCCTCCGCGCGGACGTCGACCTCGGAGAGCGGAACCTGCGGACCGGCGAGGAACTGATCCCAGGTCCCGTCGTCGGCTTCGACCGGGACGCGCACGATGTGGCGAAGAGCCGGCAGCGCCCGGCGATCGAGGTCGGCCACCCGGTCGGCGTCCAGGAAACGCCCCATCGCGATCAGCAGGGGCGCTTTGGTCCGGCCGAGGATGTCAGCGGCCTCGCCGGCCGTGTAACGGGTGTTCAGCGGCACCAGGACCGCGCCCGCGTAGTGGACGGCCAGGCAGGCGACAACCCAATGCCAGGTGTTGGGGGACCACAGCGCCACCCGGTCGCCTGGTTGCACCCCCTGTCCGGCGATCGCCGCGGCGGTACGCCGAACCTCCTCGTGTAGTTCGGCGAAAGTGAAGCTTCTCTCGGCCGTAATGAGGGCGGGGTGGTCGGCGAAGTCGAACGCCATCCGGTTCAGCACCGCAGGCGTTGTGAGCCCGGCATCCCCGCTCATTCAGTGCTCCTACCTGGCCCCAGGCCAACAAAGCAAGTGCTTGGTAGGTTAGCCTACTAGGGTGGGCGTCGACGAGTTCCGGGCAGAGGTCCGGGAGTGGTTGGCCGAGAATCTGGTCGGCGATTACGCCGCACTCAAGGGCCTTGGCGGACCCGGCCGGGAGCATGAGGCATTCGAGGAGCGACTTGCCTGGAATCAACATCTGGCTGCGGCAGGGCTGACCTGCCTGGGATGGCCCGTGGAGCACGGCGGCCGGGGACTCTCAGTCGCTCATCGCGTTGCCTTCTACGAGGAATACGCCAAGGCCGACGCGCCGGACAAGGTCAACCACCTCGGCGAGGAACTGGTCGGCCCGACGCTGATCGCCTACGGGACGCCGGAGCAGCAGCGGCGATTCCTGCCGGCCATCCGTGACGTCACCGAATTGTGGTCCCAGGGCTATTCCGAGCCAGGGGCCGGCAGCGATCTGGCCAATGTCTCGACCTCTGCGGTGCTCGATGGTGACCACGAGGGGAGCGGAGCGACCGGTAAAGGGCACTGGATCATCAACGGTCAGAAGGTGTGGACGTCACTGGCGCACTGGGCGCAGTGGTGCTTCGTGCTGGCCCGTTCGGAGAAGGGTTCCAAGCGGCACGCCGGTCTGTCGTATCTCCTCGTGCCGTTGGACCAACCTGGTGTGGAGATCCGGCCCATCGTCCAGCTGACCGGGGACTCGGAGTTCAACGAGGTGTTCTTCACCGACGCCCGTACTGACGCCGATCTGGTGGTCGGAGAGCCCGGCGACGGCTGGCGGGTGGCGATGGGAACGCTGATGTTCGAACGCGGTGTATCCACGCTCGGCCAGCAGATCCGTTACGCACGTGAGCTTTCCGGGTTAGTGGAGGTCGCCAAGAAGTGCGGCGCCGCCAACGACCCGCTGATCCGGGAGCGGCTCACCCGGGCCTGGACCGGTCTGCAGGCCATGCGGTCATTCGCCCTGGCGACCATGGACGATGAGGATGACGGTCAGGCCGCTGGAAAAGACTCGGTGTCAAAACTGCTGTGGGCCAACTGGCACCGCGACCTCGGCGAGCTGGCGATGGAGATCCGCGGCAAGGCCGGACTTATTCTGTCCGGCAACGAGTTCGACGAATGGCAGCGGCTGTTTCTGTTCTCCCGCGCCGATACCATCTATGGCGGATCCAACGAGGTCCAGCGCAACATCATCGCCGAACGGGTACTCGGCTTGCCGCGGGAAGCGAGGGGTTGATGTCGTCATTGTCGACGCCGCCGCAGGAGACACCCGGCCATGGACTGCTCGACGGAAAAGTCGTCGTCGTCACCGCCGCAGCCGGCACCGGGATCGGATCGGCCACCGCGCGGCGAGCCCTTCTCGAAGGTGCCGACGTGATGATCTCCGACCACCACGAACGGCGCCTCGGTGAGACGCGGGAAGCACTGTCGGCTCTCGGTCTTGGCCGAGTGGAGAGTGTCGTCTGTGATGTCACCTCCTCGGCCCAGATCGACGCGATGATCGCGTCCACCACCGCCCGGTTGGGCCGATTGGACGTGCTGGTGAACAACGCCGGTCTCGGCGGGCAGACCCCGGTGATCGACATGACCGACGAGGAGTGGGATCGCGTCCTCAATGTCACCCTGACATCCGTCATGCGCGCCACGCGGGCGGCGCTGTCGTACTTCCGGGACTCCGGTCATGGCGGCGCGATCGTCAACAACGCCAGCGTGCTGGGCTGGCGGGCGCAGCATTCGCAGTCCCACTACGCGGCCGCCAAGGCCGGGGTGATGGCGCTGACCCGTTGCAGCGCAATCGAAGCCGTCGAGTACGGGGTTCGGATCAACGCCGTCTCACCCAGCATCGCCCGGCATAAGTTCTTGGAGAAGACCAGTTCCGCCGACCTGCTCGCGAGGCTCTCCGAAGGCGAGGCGTTCGGGCGGGCCGCCGAGCCGTGGGAGGTCGCGTCCACCATCGCGTTCCTGGCCAGCGACTACTCGAGCTATTTGACCGGGGAAGTCATCTCGGTCTCGAGTCAGCATCCATGAGTACGCAGGCCACCCGGCGCGACGAGTTACTCGGATTGGCCGCGACGATGTTCGCCGAACGCGGCCTTCGCGCCACCACGGTCAGGGATATCGCCGACGCCGCCGGGATTCTCTCCGGCAGCCTCTACCACCACTTCTCCTCTAAGGAGGAGATGGTCGACGAGGTGCTGCGCGGCTTTCTGGACTGGCTGTTCGATCGCTACCAGGAGATCATCGACAGCGAACCGAATCCCCTCGAACGGTTCAAGGGACTGTTCATGGCTTCCTTCGATGCCATCGAGCACCACCACGCCGAAGTGGTCATCTACCAGGACGAAGCGAAGCGCCTCTCGGGACAGCCACGTTTCGACTATGTGGACGAACTCAATAGACGCCAGCGCAAGATGTGGGTGGACGTCCTGACCGAGGGCATCGCGCAGGGCTACTTCCGTCAGGACATCGACGTCGACGTGGTCTACCGATTCATCCGCGACACAACCTGGGTGTCGGTGCGCTGGTATCGGCCCGGCGGCCCGCT
>CAZADG010000109.1:0-7771 GCA_964483865.1 uncultured Mycobacterium sp.
CTCCGCCGGTGGTCGACCGGAGGTCTCCTCCGCCGGTGGTCGACCGGAGGTCTCCGCCGGCCAGCGGGAACTCGAAGTCCATCTCGCACAGCCGA
The DNA here is from genome assembly GCA_964483865.1 of uncultured Mycobacterium sp. Classification (GTDB taxonomy): domain Bacteria; phylum Actinomycetota; class Actinomycetes; order Mycobacteriales; family Mycobacteriaceae; genus Mycobacterium. The sequence continues at coordinate 96 of CAZADG010000109.1, forward strand.
TCCCGCAGACCGATTTCGCGTAGGGTGCGGCCGTTCGCCAGCGGGCCCAGCGGTGTGTCGTGCAGTGGCACCAGCGCTGCGGCGAGGTCCGCGGCGGGCACGTCCACGGGCCACCAGACCGCATGCGCATCGATCTGCGCCTTGAGTTCGGCGGCGAGATCCTCGGCCAGCGGGTCGGCGTGCTCAAGTACCGCGTGCACCAGACTGCCGAACTTCGCCCCCATCGGCAGATCCGCCATCGGCGAGGCGATGTCGGCACCGGGCCGCGGGTCGGCAGGCCGGGAGACGATCGGAATATCGGCGACCTCGTCGTCGAGTTCGACGACCTCCGGTTCACTGCTCACCCCCGCGCTGTCCTGCGCCGCCCTGACCAGAGCGGAGTAAGAGGTGCGCCGCCAGTTCGTGTCGATGCCCCGGTGGAAGTGCCGCACCCCGGGGTTGGCCGGTGGCGCGATGGTCGGGAGGTCGACCGGCGGTGCCGCCACCGCGTCCTCGATGCTCAACGCGCCGGCCTTCTCCCATTCACGCAGCAGCGAAAGCGCCTGCGCGCAGTCGATTTTCGGCGGCTGACACCGAGCCGGGACGCTCGCCTCGCCGCGACGGCGACCACGAAGCAACCTCGACAGCCCGCCGTTGGGTTCATCCCAGGAAGGCGCCCACCACGCCACCACCTGGGACTGAGCCCGGGTCAGCGCGACGTAACTCAGCCGAAGTTCCTCGCCACGGGCCTCTTCCTCACTGGCACCCTGGGCGAGCGAGACCTCGGGACTCTGCTTGCCGCCGACGTGCAGGCACCGTTGGGCGCCGTCGTGGAAGCGGACCAGATCCTCGCTGCGCAGATGCCGATTGAACGCGAACGGCAGGTAGACAATGGGGAATTGCAATCCCTTGCTGCCCCAGACCGTCATCACCTGGACGGCCTCGGCCTCGCTGTCCAGGCGGCGGCTGCGTTCCTTGGCGCGGGCGCCCTCGTCGCGCTGGGTGCGCAGCCAGTCGCGCAGCGCACCCAGGCTGAAGTGCTCGCGCTGCGCGGTCTCGTGCAGCAGTTCGGTCACGTGCGCCATGTCGGTCATATCCCGTTCGCCGCCGGCCCACGACAGCACGTCGCGGCCCATGCCGCCCAGTTTCGCCGCCTCGAACACCGCCGCCACCCCGGCCTCGCGAGCGTGGTCGGCCCACTTCCGCAGGGTGTCGGCGACCCGGTCGGTCAGTTCGTCCCCACCGCGCGCCAGGTCCGCGGCGGTCTTGCGGAAGAACATCGTCGCCGCCGCAGCCCGCACCAGGCCGGGCCGGTGCGGCTGGTCGATGGCCTCCAGCAGGCACAGCCAGTCATCCGCCGCCGGGGAGAGCAGCACGTCGCTGTCGCCGGTGTATACCGCCGGCACGCCGGCAGCGAGTAACGCCGCGAAGCACTCCCGGGCGCCGGAGTGCGCGGTGATGACGGCGATGTCGCGGGCCTGCAATTCGCGCTCGCCATCCCCATCGGCGTAGCGGGCGCCGCTGGCCAGAAGTTGGCGGATGTCGGCAGCCATGTCGGCCACGATGTGGGGACGCAGGACCTCGCTCTTGAGCGTCTCGATGCCGCTCAGATCGAAGTCCTCGCGCTTGACCACGCGCAGCCGGAACGGGTCGTTGTGTGGCGCGCCCGAAAGCCGGTGCCCCTTGTGGGATGCCTGGACCTCGCGCACGACGATGTCGGGATCGCCGAGTTCGGCACCGCCCATCAGGATCTGCAGTCGCTCCACCAGCACGTCGTCGCTCCGGTAGTTGACACCGAGGGTGAATCTCTCCCCTGCGGTGCGGGCGGCCTCCAGATAGGTGACGATGTCGCCGCCACGGAAGGCGTAGATCGCCTGCTTGGGGTCACCGATGAGAATCAGCGTCGAATGCTTCCGGAACGCGCGGTCGATGACCTGCCACTGCACCGGATCGGTGTCCTGGAACTCGTCGACCATCACCACCGACCAGCGTCCGTTCATCCGCGCGGCGGCCGGGGAATCCGGCGCGGCGAGCGTACTGGCGAGCCTGGTCAGCAGGTCGTCGTATCCGAGCACGCCGCGCAGCCGCTTCCGCCGCTCCAACTCGGCGACGAAACTCCGGGCGAACCGCAGGCGCACAGCCGGTTCGGTGTCGGGATGGGCGTTGAGCGGCCGGAGTTGGGTGCCGGGCTGATCGGCGATGGCGCGCGCCATCTCCAGGGCTTCCGGCCTGCTGATCTTAGGCTTCTCGGTGGAATTCCCGAAGTGCTTGAGGTACAGGTCGTCGACGATCTCGGCGACCAGATCCTCAAGACTCTCAACGAGTTCCACACCCGCGTCGGTGTCACCGGCCACCCCGAGCGAGTTCAGCACGGTGTTGCAGAACTGGTGAATGGTGGCGATCGTGGCAGCGTCGAAACCGGCCAGCGCCGCCCGCAGTCGGCGTTTGCGCCGAGCCAGTTCGTCGGCATCGACGTCGATCAGGAACCTCAGTAGTGTGTTCTCGCCTACGCTGCCCGGGTCCTCGATTGCCCGCACGGCGTCCTGGAGCGCGCCGCGGATCCGCTCCCGAAGTTCCTGGGTGGCCGACCGGCTGAAGGTGATCAACAACATCTGATCCAGTGCGGCGACGCCTTCGGCGACGTAGCGGGTGACCAAGCCCGCCAGGGTGAAGGTCTTGCCGGTGCCGGCGCTGGCCTCCAGCACCGTCGTGCTCCGCGGCTTCGGGAGCGAACCGCAGAGGTCGAAGGGTTCCATCAGGCCGGGGTCCCTTCGGCATTGAGCATGGGCAGCCACAGCCGCGCGGAGTAGGCCCCGAGCCGGGTGTCTTCGCCGTCGAACTTCTCGGCCGGCGACGGCGGGCTCAGCAGCACGTCCAAGTCGGCCTCCCTGCCCCAGATTCGTTGCACCGCAGGCTCGTCACGTTCGTACTTCCACTTCTTGATGGCCTCCGACCGCGGGCTTGGCGGCCTACGGTAGTAGTTCCCGGTCGCTGCGGCGTGCCGTGCGACCGCCCACGCATAGGAGGTCTTGATCGGTAACGGGAGCGGCTCCCGGCGACCGGCGTCGAGCATGGTCACCAGGGTGCGCAGGATCGCGCCCGGATCCTCCTGCGGGCGGTGCAGCAGCCGCCGACCCAGACCGTCACCTCCGGCCGCTCCACCGATGCAGACCGCCGACCACTCCCGTTCCGGCATGGCGGCGGACAAGGCCAGCAGCGGAATCCACGCGGCGAGAAGATGCTGACCGCCGAGCCTGGAGAAGGTCAACGACACCGTGCGGTCCCCGAACACCTGGGCCACCGTGCCGGTCAACCGACGTCCGCCGCCGAGGTCGACATCGACGTCGTACGCCTGCGGGTCACCGACCCGGTATTGCGCGGCCGCGGCGGCGAGTTGCATTGCCTGATCGCGCAATTCGTTGACGGTGTGACAGCCGAGCCATCCCGGCGGGAGCAAGCCGCGCCGCCACTCGGCCTGCCGGGCCTGCTGCGGATCCATTCCGGCGACGATGTCGGTCATCATCCGGTCACCGACCACCCACTTCTGCAGGTTGTCCACCTCGACCGGCATCGCGTCGTCGATGCCGTCGAAATCCCGGGGCAGGGCGAACTGCAGCTCGGTGAAGAATCCGCGGATCGGGTTGCGGTAGAACGCCAGCAGTTCCGCCAGGCCCACGTCGCCACCCGGTGCTTCAGGCAGCGGCGCGGCGAAGAAGTCGGGTTGTGCGGGCCGTTCAGCAGCCATGGCCAGCGCCGCGGACAGGGCCGTCGCGTCGAAACTGAACGGCTGCCCCGCGACGCCGAGCGCGCCGGGAGTGACGTTCTTGATGTCGAAGGGCTGCAACGGATGCCGGGTGACGATGTGCGTGCGCACCTCGGCTTCGGTGGTGCCGTCGAGGGCGTCGAGCAGTTCCATCAGCGGGACCGCCGGGGGTCGGTCCTTACCGGTGAATTCGTTGGCGCCGGTGTAGGTGATGACCAGCTTCTCGGTGGCCGCACACACCGCGTCGAGGAGCAACTGCCGGTCTTCGGAGCGGACGTCGCGCTCGCCGGTCCTCGGGTCGCGGGCCAACGCGTCGTCGCCGTCCGGACTGCCGATACGGGGGAAGACGGTGTCATCCAGCCCCACCAGGCACACCACCCGATGCGGCACCGACCGCATCGGCACCATGGTGCACACGGTGAGGGTGCCGGTGCGGAAGTTGGCGCGGGTGGGTCGCCCCGCGAGCTGCCCGGCCAGCAGCGCGTGGACGTCGGTGAGCCGCAGTGCGGTGTCGGCCCGGCTGCCGGCGCGGCGAAGCACTTCGCTGAACTCCCGCTGCAGTTGGCTGAGCTGCCACGCGTCGGCGTCGTCCACCCTGGCGATCTGCACCACTCCGTCGGTCAACGACGTCAGCCACTCCCGCAGGGTCCGGGTACCGGTCAGCGAGTCCGCGGCCGCACGCAGCCGTGCCACGAACTCGGCCAGCCGGCCGGCCAGTTCGACCCGGTTGCTGCCGACGTCGTCCAACGGCAGTGTGGTGCCGATCCAGGCCCGCGAGTCATCGGACATGGCCACCCCGGCCAGAATCCGGTCCAACCCGAACTGCCAGGTGTTCTGGAGGAAGTCCACGCCGAAGGGCTTGCGGTGTTCCCGGTCGAAACCCCATCGAATGTTGGACTGCTTGACCCAGGTGGTGATGTTCTCCAGGTCGTCGTCGGTGAAGGTGAACCGCTCCCGCACCGGCCCGGCCTGGGCGATGTTGAGCACCTCGGTGGCAGTGACCCGGCTGCCGGCCAGACTGAGCAACTGCGCGGCCAGCGCCAGCAGCGGGTTGGTCTGCACGAGTGACCGGTCAGCCAGGCGCACCCGCAGACGGTGAGCCGGGTGCGCGCCCGGTACCACCTCGCCGAGACCGAAGTCTGCGGCGATCAGGGGCGCGTAGCTTTCGATGTCCGGGCACATCACCAGGATGTCCCGTGGTTCCAGCGTCGCGTCGTCGGCCAGCAGACCCAACAGCACTTCCCGCAGCACCTCGATCTGGCGTGCCGAACCGTGGCAGCTGTGCACCTGAACCGAACGGTCACCGGGTTGCAGGGTGCGGCCCTGCGGCCGGACGTCATTGGCGGCGATGTCGGACTGCAGCCAGCCCAGCAGGGTGTCCGGGTGCGGGCTTGCGGACAGGGACTCGTCGGTGGCGGCCTTGTCGGGCAGACTGCGCTGCAACTCCCGCAGATCCCGGCCCAACGTGGCCAGCAGTGGGTTCTCGACGCGCAGATGGCTGTCGTCGGTGTGACGGGGGATGGTGCCGTGCAGATCGGACAGCGCATTCCACAACGCCGCGCTGGGATGCGGCAGCCACAGGTGCAGATCGTGGTGGACGGCCAGTGCCTCGAGGAGTTCGATGTCGGTGGCCGACAGTCTGGTGTATCCGAACAACGAGATCCGTTCGGGCAGATCGCAGCCCGCCTCCCGCAGTTGCACAAGCGTCGTGGCGTGCCGGACATGCGGCGGGTCGATGCCCATCATCGCCACCAGCCGCCGCCACAGTTGCGGCTGCCAGGCCAGATCGTCATCCAGTCCGTCGGTGTCGCCGTCGAGCCAGCCGGCCAGTAGTTCCGGGCGCTGCCGGGCGTAGGAGGCGAACAGGCCGGCCAACCGGCGGGCCACCGCGTACCGGCGCCCCTGACGCAACTCCTTCTCGTCGCCGCCGTCGAAGTGGCCCAGATGGGCAGCCAGCGTGTGACACCACGGTTCGCCGAGGCTGGCGTCGATGACCTCCAGCAGCGGCCAGGTGATGGACTCCGGTGACCACGGGTCGTCCTCGCGGGTACCTGCGATCTCGGCGATCAGCGACGCCGGGGAACGGAACACCACCCCGGCGCACACCCCGTCTGCACCGTCCCCGGCGCCCAGAACGTGGGACAACCGCTGGGACAACCACCGCTCGACCCCGCGGGCGGGCACGACGACGAGGTCCTCGGCGAACGGATCGGGCGGCGGCGTGGCCAGCAGTTCCCCCAACCCGTCCGCGAGGATGTCGGTTCGTTCCGCGCGGTGTACATGCAAGCCCATCGACGATCACCGTAGACCGGTGGACCGACAGTGTGGTCACGGTGCGCCCAGACGGCCTCCTGACTCACCCGACCAGCCGGGCGATCGACCGCATCGGGATGTGCAACCACCCCGGCCGGTGCCGCGCCTCATAGGCCGCCTCGTACACCGCCTTGTCCAACTCGTAGGCGGCAAGCACATCGGCGTGCTCCCGGGGGTCGAGCGCCGAGGCGGCCGCGTACCCGTCGCAGAACGCCGCGGTGTTGCGCTCCGACCACTCGCGGGCCCGCGCCGCCAGCTGCCGGTCGGCGCCCCCATCCAGCGGGTGGTAGGCCGCGTAGGCGAAGGATCGCAGCATCCCGGCGACATCGCGCAGCGGCGAATCGGGCTGACGCCGTTGTTCCAACGACTGACCGGGCTCACCCTCGAAGTCGATCAGCAGCCACGCCTCGGGGGTTCGCAGCACCTGGCCCAGATGCAGGTCCCCGTGAATGCGTTGCACGGTGATCGGTTCGTCGGCCACTGTGGCGTAACGCTGCTCGATCGTGTCGACATACTGCCCCAGTTCGGGGACGGCCGCGGCGGCCGAGGCCAACCGCTGGCGCAGAGAGGACACCGGCAGCGATGAGGTCCAGGTGCCCAGGGAACGCGCCAGGTCGGCGTGCACCGAGGCCACCGCCTCACCCAGCCGGAACGACTCCCCGGCGAAGTCTCCGCCCACCTCGTCGGCGTACAGGTCGCCCTCGGCGTAGAGGTCCCGGGTGCTGGCAGTCGCCATGTCCCAGCCCACGGCGGAGTTCGCGGCGTACGCGGTCACCATGCCCAGCGGGCACGGGCCCTCGGCCTCGCTCAACTCAAACGACCCCAACAGCCTTGCCACATGGGGGTTTCCGTTGCGGGCCAGCACTCGGTTCAGTTCGATGTCGGGGTTGATGCCGCAGGACACCCGTCGGAACAGCTTGAGGATGGCCCGCTCCTCGAACACCACGCTGGTGTTGCTCTGCTCGGCCTCGCTGACCCGGGCTTCGGCGTCGACCGGCAACTGCGCGCCCGGCTCACGGCTGAACCGCACTTCGCCGATCTGCGCGGCGGAGTCGACGAGCCCGAGCAGGAATCGCGCCGACTCCGGTTCGTAGAGAGCGTCGTAAGCGGCGTGCTCACCCGAGTTGCCGATCGTGGCGACCGTCCCGTACTCGGACAGCGGAGCCGAGTCCCATTGCACGACAACCTGGTAGCGCTCGGATGAGCCGTCGGTGTAGTCGGCGTCGACCAGTGCGAGGTCCATCCCGCGGCGCAGTCGCGCAGCCAATCGCGGCCGCACGCGAGCCAGGGTGCGGGTGCGTCCGGCGTACCACCGCTGGCTGACCAGCCACTCGCTCCACGGCAAGTCGGTGATCTGGGGCGGCGATTGCCTCATGCGTTCTCCTCCCCGCGCAGGGAAGGTCTAGTCGCGCACCTTCAGCACGACCTTGCCGCGGGCGGTGCGGTTCTCCAGCGACGCGATGGCGGCACCCGCCTGTTCCAGCGGATAGACGTCTGGTTGTGGCGCGGCCAACTTCCCGGACTTCAGCAGTGCGGACAAGCCGTTCCACTGCTCCTGCAGCGCCCCGGGGTGGGTCAGCGTCCACGCGCCCCAGCCGACGCCGACGACGTCGATGTTGTT
>CAZADG010000110.1:0-7626 GCA_964483865.1 uncultured Mycobacterium sp.
TGGGCGGCTCCCAGATCATGATCGACGCCACGCGAAACTGGGCCTACCCGCCGGTGGCGCTGCCGACCAAGGAATTCATGGATGAAGCCAAAGAGATCTGGGAAGAGCTGAACCTGCCGACCCTTACCCCGCACAAGCCCTGGCATGGATACGAACTCGGGTACCTCCCCGACCGCTGGGCAGTTGCAGCCAAACGCGCCGTCGAAGGCAAATACCTCGAAACCGGCGAGGAGTACAAGAAGATCCGGACCAAGGTGTCCTATTTCGACGACGGCATCGTCGTTGATCCGACCTCAGGAGCTGATTCATGACGACTCTTCGACACGCCATCGCGATCTCGGCACCCCGATCGCAGGTGTACGCCGCCTTGGCGAACATCGAGCAGCAGCGGGAGTGGCATGAGGGGACGATGGAGGGCGAAATCGCCCCGGGAAAAACACTGACCTGGACGCCGAGGCCGGGATTGACCTTCGGCTGGCGGATCGACGAACTCAATCCCGACACGTCGATCGTGCGGACGGCAGTCGAGGGGCCGGGCAATACGGTCGGCAAGAAGCTGACCCTCACGCTCGTCGATCTGCCCGACGGCCGCACCGAAGTCGCGTTGACCGACGGCGAGTGGGCCGGCGACGACCCGCACCTGCCGTTCTGCAACACCTACTGGGGTGGAGTGTTGAACCGGCTGAAGTCCTACGTCGAGAAGTCCTGAGACTGCAGGGGTGACTCAGCGGCAACGTCTGATCATCGGGGTGAGTGGCTCCAGCGCCCCACACCTGGCCTTCGCCACGCTGAAGGCGCTGCACAACCATCCCGAGATCGAGACCCATCTCGTCGTCTCCAAAGGCGCCGACAAGACCATCGAATTCGAAATGGGCTCGACCCGAGGTGATTTCGAGGCCCTGGCCGATGTGGTCTACGACCCGGGTGATTTCGGCGCCGCGATCTCCTCGGGGTCTTTTCGCACCCTCGGCATGGCGGTGGTGCCGTGCTCGATGAAGACCTTGGCCACGATCGCGACCGGAGCCGTCAGCGACCTGCTGACCCGCGCTGCCGATGTGTGCCTCAAGGAACGGCGTCGGCTGGTGGTGGTTCCGCGGGAAACCCCGTTGTCCCTCATCCACATCCGTAACATGGAGACCGTCACCCTGGCCGGAGCCACGGTCATGCCGCCCGCCCCGGCGTTTTATCACCAGCCCCAAACCATCGAGGATCTGCTCAACCAGACCGTCGGCAAGCTTCTCGACCAATTCGGCATCTCCCACGAGTTGTACCGCCGCTGGGAGGGCCGATAGCTCCGCGCGCCGACGGCCCGTCCGTCAAGCAATTCGCTCTGGCTCTCTACGCACGCGACGGCGTGCCCGCGGCATGCCTGCACCTGCAGAGCCGACACGATGTCGACGTCCCCGTGGTCCTCTTCGCGGCCTTCGTCGGTGCGGTCCAACGCCAAGCGCTGACGGCCGCCGAGGTCAAGGCCGCCCGCGACCGTGTCGACCCATGGCACCGCGAGGTCGTGCGCCCGCTGCGTGCGGTGCGTCAACGACTCAAGACCGGACCCGCGCCCGCACCAGACGACAACACCGCGCTGTTACGTAGCCGGGTTCAGAAGATCGAGATCGACGCTGAGCTGATCGAACTGGACCAACTCGGCGCGCTGATTTCGGAGTTGGAGCCCAGGCCGGCATCGGGGAGCACTACCGACTGCGCTGCGATGGCGATCGAAACCGCTGTCGCGGCGTATACCGACACCGAACTTAACGATCAGGATCGCCGGGCGATCGACACGATCGCGGGTGCTGCTTGCGGCTCAGCGTTCACCACCCGGCCTGACTTCCTCGCGGACCCATAGTGTGCCCAGCACGCGACGTATGGCTTACGAAAACGATGACGCTGTAGCAGACAGTGAGCCAGATCGGTCTCCGGCTGGCCCGATGAGCGGAGTTCGGCCCCGCCGGGTGAAAGCCTGACCCGGCGGGGCCGCCTAGACCGGTTCGTTAGCGGCAGTAGCCCGGGGAGCACGGGCCGACGCCGTAGGGGCCCATCCCGTACGGCTGGCCGTATCCGTATCCGTATCCGTAGCTGTAGCCATTGCCGCCGTGGTAGCGGGGGGCGCCAGAGTGATCGGTACCCGGCAGCGACACGGTGAACCCCTGGGGCCCGAACGCGATGCCGCTCCCGTCGTCTGCAGTGATTCCGACACCGTTCCGGCCGAACTGGATGTCGGGGCCGGGTGTTCCGATACCGATCCCGTTCTGCCCGACCGCGACGCCGCTCCCGTCAGCTGCCGCGACGCCGGCACCGTCGGCACCGACATAGAGTTCGGTGGCCGTAGCCGCCCCTGCCGATCCTAGAGCCACTGCGAACAGACCGCCGGCCAACATCGCCTTCGCCGCAAACCGCTTCATGGGAGTCTCCTTGTTTCGTTTCCCGGGCGTCTCCCGGGCTGGTGAAAACCAGATTGCCGGACAACGCGCGCCGCCAAAATCGGACAAACCCACGATCGTGACGATGAACCGAGACCCTCCGATCGAAGGAGGGCTCCCGCGGGCTACGCGTCGACTCCGCGGGTGGCATCCCTCGTCGCCAGTGGATGTTTGACGCCACGCTTGAAGCGCTTGACGGGGCGTGGCTGCGTGCCGACCAAACTGCACGATTGCCTGGTGCGGCGCCCTTAAACGTCTAGCCTGACGACATGGTGGTGAACTCACAGGTCTCGCGCTCCTGGCTCCTCGTGAACCCCTCCCGGGAGCCTGACCTCGATGCGGTGCTGATGCATACCAAGTCCGACGAAGTGATTCTGGACCTGGAAGACGCCGTCGCTCCCAACGAGAAGGAGGCGGCTCGCGACCGGGTCGTGGAATTCCTGAACTCCGGAGCCCGGGCATGGGTCCGAATCAACGATGCTTCAAGCGACTTCTGGTCGGCGGATTGTCGGGCCTTGGCCGATTGCCACGGTATGAAGGGTGTGGTGCTGGCCAAGACCGAAGGCGGCAATCACATGTGGGACACCGCAAACCGGCTTGGTGGCGAGGTGCCCGTCGTCGCGCTGATCGAGACGGCGCGGGGGTTGGCCCGCGTCCATGACATCGCCGCGGCACGTCCTTGCTTCCGAATCGCGTTCGGAGTCAACGACTACACGCTGGACATTGGTGTGGAGCAGGATCCATTGGCGCTGGCCTACAGTCGATCGCAGCTTGTCGTCGCCTCGCGCGCGGCGCACATACCGGGTCCGATCGACGGGCCGACGCGTGATCCCGACCAACTGGCCGAGGGCGTGGCGCTGACCCGACGGATGGGCATGACGGGCAAGCTCGCGCTGCGTTCGTCTGACGCCGAGACCATCAACATTGGGCTGAGTCCATCTGATGTGGACATCAGCTGGGCGCAAGAGTTCGTTCAGCAGTTCAACAGCGGTGGCGGAAAACCGAAGGACGGAAGCGACTTACCGCGATTGAACCGTGCCAGAACAATCCTGGAGAAGGCCCGGCAACTCGGACTGATACCGAGCTGAGCTCAGACGATTTCGTCAAAGTCCAACGGGAGGTGCAATGGCCCGCGGAAGACTTGGTTACGCCGATATAGCGGCGGGTCGACGACGAGTCGCGGATTGCGGACCCGGCGAAGGAAGACCTCCATCGCGGCGTTGACTTCAAGGCGGGCCAACGGGCCGCCGAAGCACACATGGATCCCGCTGCCCCAGCCGAGGTGCTCGCGGTTCTTCCGATTCAGGTCGAACCGATCTGGATCAGGAAACCGTCGTGGATCGCGGTTTGCCGCGCCGTACATCAGGTGCACCGCTGATCCGGCTTTGATGGTGGTGCCCGCGATCTCGATATCGATGGGAGCGCTGAAGGAAGGGAAGAACTGGACGGCCGACTGCAGGCGCTGAACCTCTTCGACCATCCTCGGGATCAGTTCGGGGTTGTCCACCAACAGATCCCATGCGCCGGGGTTACGCAACAGCGTCAGCACGCAGTGGCTCATGGTGTTGACGGTCGAGTCGTGACCGGCGAACAGCAGCAGCATCGCATTGGGTACGACTTCCTCGACCGGCATCGGGCCGTCTGGGCCGTCGGTGTCGTGCAGGATCGCCGAGATCAGGCCGGGGCCGGGCTCGCGGGCGTACCCTTCGGTGAGTTCAGCGAGGTAGTCCTTCAGCTTCGCTACGCCCGCAACGGATTTCGCTGTCCGCTCGCGGCCTTCCTCAGTAAGGGCCTCGGGGCCGATGTCGGCGCCCTGCATGAAGTCGAAGATCCAGGGATGGAAGGTCGGAACGTCCTCCACGGGAACGCCGAGGATCTTGCAGATCACCGACACCGGGATGGGGTAGGCGAAATCGTCCACCATGTCCATTCGGGTCCCGCCCCGGGCCTTGACGGCGTCAAGCAGATCGTTGGCCATATCCACGACGTAGGACTCCATACTCGGAATCAGGTCGGGGGTATGCGGCGGGCCGAAGAATCGCATGCACTGGCGACGCATCCGGTCGTGGATGGCGGGGTCGGTGCCGATGAAGCTGCTGGCACCCCCGCCCTCCGCGGCCGGGGAGTCGAATCCATGCTTCTCGCCCCACAATCCGGACGGGCTGCGAAACGCATCGGAACTGATCCGCGGGTCGCTTGTCAGCGCGATCACCTCGTCATAGCCGGTGACGACGTAGGTCTTCTCGGAGACCTTGGCCACCGGCGTTCGACGGAGTTCCTCGAAGAAGGGGTACGGGTTGTGGCGATTTGCGAACTTCATCGCCTCGGCCCAGGCGGTTGCTGCATCCATGGGTTCTCCTGCTAGCGGCTGTGCGATTGACTACGGGGCCGGAACTCGGCGTGCCGGTCGGTCGGGTCGTGTCCGGTGAGCACGACGTCGGCGTCTCCGCCGCGCTCGCGGGGGTCGGGGAAGCGGGCCTCCATGACGTCGTGATTCGCCGGTTGGTCGTGACTGGGCGGCGGGGGCGGGAACGGGGCGGAGCGCTCGATCAGCCTGGCGTAGTAGGGCAGCCATTTGCCGTGGTTGAACGTCACCGCCCCGACGATGCGGCCGTTCTTGCCGTAGGCCGCGGCGAAGCGGCGCTCTTCCAGGGAGCCCTGGGTGAAGACGATCTCGTCGCCGAATGAACAGACCCCGACGCTTTTGATGTTCACCCCGAATTGCGCCGACCAGAACGACGGCAACGGCAGGTGCGCGCGGCGGCCGACCTCGAGGTTGAGCATGTTGTTGGCGGCCACCTCGGCACCGAACACCGCGTTGTCCCAGTGCTCCAGGGCCAGGAACTCGTAGCCGTAGAGCACGTGCGGGGCGCGGGCGACGTCGCCGGCGACGAAGATGTGGTCGGTCACCACACCGTTGATGTCGAACGCCCGGCAGCCGGCGTCGCAGCCGACACCCCACTGCCCGGCGGCCAGTCCGGCGCCGTCGAGCCATTCGACGTTACGGATCGAACCCTGCGACGGGATGACGACATCGACGTCGAGAACGGTGCCGTCGGACAGCGTCGCCGAGCGGACGTGGCCGGCATCTGCACCGGAGCCGCCGTGCAGCGACGTCACCGTGACTCCGGTGCGCAGGTCGACTCCGGCGTCGCGCATCATGTCCGCGACGATGTCGCTGACGACACCGCCGAGCGCGCTCTTGAGCGGGCCGCTGCCGCGTTCGGTCACCGTGACCGGCAGGTCCAGCTCGCGGCAGACCGAAGCGATTTCCGAGCCGACGAATCCCGACCCGATGATCAGCACCCGTTTCGGCCGCGCCTTGAGGGCCGCGGACAATGCCGTGGAGTCCTCCACGGTACGGACGGTGAACACCCCCTGCAGCGCCGCTTCCTCGGGATTGGACCAGGGCCGGGCGCGGGTGCCGGTGGCGATCAGCAGGCGGTCGTAGCCGACCTCCTCGCCGTTGCCCAACTTGACGACATGGTTGACCCGGTCGAGGCCCACCGCGGCCACGCCCAGCTTCCAGTCGGCATCGACTCGTCGTAGCCGGGGCAGCTTGGTGTGATCGGCCGGCACCCAGCCCTTCAGGACCGCTTTGGATAGCGGCGGCCGATCGTAGGGCTCGTGGCGTTCGTCGCCGATGATGGTCAGGGACCCGGTGAAACCCTGATCCCGCAACGCTTCGGCAGCACGCAAGCCGGCCAAGGAGGCGCCGACGATGACGATGCGGCCCTCGGCGCGGAACTTCTCGATGATGTCGCGGAAGTAATAGGTCACGGTCACAGCGTGTCCCGATCGCCCGGCGGATCCAGTTCCAGGATGATCGCCTGCACCGGGCAGGAGGCCACCGCGCGCAGTACCTGTTGACGCTGCGACTCGTCTGGGTTCGGGTCGTAGGCCAGGGCCTCCTCGCCGTTGAGCTTGAGCACCTCCGGAGCCAGCGGGACGCACTGGGCGTACCCCTGACACTTGTTCAGATCGACCACCAAACGCATGCGGCTGAGGCTAGCGATTGGCGGGTTCATAATCAGCGGCATGGCCGATTTCCCTGTTCGTCCGTTCCGCATCGCGGTGCCCGACGATGAACTGACAGATCTCCGGGAACGCCTGAACCGCACCCGCTGGCCGGAACGCGAATGCGTGGCCGATTGGAGTCAGGGCATTCCGCTGGACTACGCCCGCGAACTGGTCGCGTACTGGGCCAACGAGTATGACTGGCGGGCGCGTGAGGCGCGGCTGAACTCCTTTGACCAGTTCGTCACCGAGATCGACGGACTGGACGTCCACTTCGTCCACCAGCGCAGCGCGAACCCAGACGCGCTTCCGTTGCTGATCACCCATGGCTGGCCGGGATCGATCGTGGAATTCGCGAACGTCATCGACCCGCTCAGCCGGGACTTCCATCTTGTGTGTCCGACGCTGCCCGGCTTCGGGTTCTCCGGCAAGCCGACCTCCACCGGGTGGACGGTCGAGCGGATCGCCCTGGCCTGGGACACCTTGATGAAGCGCCTCGGCTACGACCGCTACGGCGCGCAGGGCGGTGACTGGGGGGCGGCCGTCACCACTCAGGTCGGCCGGAACGGTCTGGGCTGCATCGGAATCCACCTCAACATGCCGATCGCCGCGCCCATCGGGGACTTGCGCGATCCGACCCCGGACGAGCGGGAGGCGCTGGCGGCGCAAAGGCACTACCAACGCTGGGAGGCCGGCTATTCCAAGCAGCAGGCCACCCGGCCGCAGACGCTCGGCTACGGACTGGCCGACTCCCCGGTGGGCCAGTTGGCGTGGATCGTCGAGAAGCTCTACGCCTGGAGCGACTGCGACGGACATCCGGAGAACGTCTTCAGCCGCGACGAGATGCTCGACGACGTGATGATGTACTGGGCAACCAATTCCGGGGCGTCCTCGGCCCGGCTGTACTGGGAGAGCTTCGGAGCCTTTGGCGGCGGCGGCAAGGTGAGGGTGCCGACAGGTGTCGCCCGGTTTCCGAAAGAGATCGTCAAGCCGGCGCGGAGTTGGTGCGAGGCGGCCTACACCATCACGCACTGGACCGAGATGCCGCGCGGCGGGCATTTCGCGGCCTTCGAACAGCCCGAGTTATTCGTCGCAGACGTGCGGAAGTTCTTCCTCGGGTTGCGCTGACGTCAATGCCCGGTTTCCGGGCGTTCGGGCGTGATCGCACCCCTACAGTTCGCATGATGGG
>CAZADG010000111.1:0-7378 GCA_964483865.1 uncultured Mycobacterium sp.
GGGCAGGGCGGTCGGAGTTGCGAACCTGCGGGACGTCCACCGAGCGCGAGTCCGAGGCGCCGGATCCGCGTCCCGCCCGCGCTGCCCGGCGCTCTCGTGCCGCGTTGCCGGCCGTGGCCTCGGTGCTGCCCGCACCGCCGGAGCGACTGGATGGCGCGCCTCGGCGGGGGGAAGGATCCGGGCTCTCCGAGCCCCGGCTGGCACCGGCCGAGTCCCCCGCGCCGGGCTCGGCCGCGGCGACCGGGGTGAAGCCCAGGATCGCCCCGCCGATACCCAGGGCCACCGCCAGTGCCCCGACCCGGCCCACGGCGTGGGCGGAGGTCACGGTGTGCGCGAGGCTCCCGTATACGTGCTGGCCGGCGCTGGTGCGGCGATGCCGCCCGCTGCCCTTGGCCTGCCGATCGGACGAATTCTTGGACAGATTCTCAGCACACATAACGTCCCCTCGCTGCTGGAAGACCCTGGATTGACGCGGCTTACCACATACGCTCAGAGGGATTTATCACATTTTTTTAACGAAACTGTAGGTTTCGGGCCGATTACCGAAGCGAAAACTCCGCGGGTCGCCACAGTCGCCACAGTCGCCACAGCACCAACAGCCGCAACAGGAATCTCCCAGCAGCCGCATCCGCCGTGCGGGATCGCCCCTGCACCCTCTTACTCTGCTAACTGTAGTAACTTGGCGATCATGGCGGGCAATGTGTGGATTCTCGGCGGCTATCAGAGCGATTTCGCGCGCAACCTGAGCAGGGAGGGTCTGGACTTCGCCGGCCTGACCCGCGAGGTCGTCGACCAGACCCTGGCCGAGTCGATGATCGACGCCGTCGACATCGACGTGATCCACGTAGCCAACGCCTTCGGGGAGATGTTCGCCCGTCAGGGCCATCTCGGTGCCATGCCGGCCACCGTGCACGACGGCCTGTGGGACACCCCGGCCACCCGACACGAGGCCGCGTGCGCATCTGGCAGCGTGGCCGCCCTGGCCGCGATGGCCGACCTGCGGGCCGGCAACTACCGCACCGCCCTGGTGGTCGGCCTGGAACTGGAGAAGACGGTGCCCGGCGACCTCGCCGCCCAGCATCTGGGGGCCGCGGCGTGGACCGGCCATGAGGGCCGGGATGCGAAGTACATGTGGCCGTACATGTTCGATCAGGTGGCCGAGGAGTACGACCGCCGCTTCGGCATCGACGACGCCCACCTGCACGCCATCGCCGCGGTGAACATGGCCAACGCCAAACGCAACCCCAATGCCCAGACCCGCGAATGGCAGGTCCCCGATCTGGTCGCGGTCGGCAACGACGACGACGTCAACCCCCGGATCGAAGGCCGGATTCGCCGGTTCGACTGCAGCCAGATGACCGACGGCGGGGCCGGTGTGGTCCTGGTCAGCGACGAGTTTCTCGCCGATCATCCCGGGGTGCGGCCGATCGGCCGAATCGAAGGGTGGGGGCATCGCACCGTCGGGTTGGGGCTGCGCCAGAAACTCGACCGCGATCCCGGCAATCCCTATGTCATGCCGCACCTTCGGGCCGCCGTGCAGGACGCCTTCGGCCGGGCCGGGGTCGGTCTTGACGACATGGACGGCTTCGAAGTGCACGACTGCTTCACCCCGAGTGAGTACGTCGCGATCGACCACATCGGCCTGACCGGACCGGGCGAGTCCTGGAAAGCCATCGAGAGCGGCGACATCGAGATCGGCGGCCGGTTGCCGATCAACCCCAGCGGCGGACTCATCGGCGGCGGACATCCGGTGGGCGCCACCGGAATCCGGATGATGCTCGATGCCGCCAAGCAGGTCAGCGGGATGGCCGGCGACTATCAGGTCGACGGGGCCCGGAGGTTCGGAACGCTGAACCTCGGCGGAAGTACCGCCACCACAGTCAGTTTCGTCATCGGACCGGGAGAGGCCGCCTAATGGACGTCGAGGTTGTCGGAAAGTTCCTGTCCACACTGCCCGAGGATGACGACCACCCCTACCGCACCGGTCCGTGGCGGCCGCAGACCACCGAATGGCGCGCCGACGACCTAACCGCGGTGGAAGGCGAGATCCCCGCCGACCTCGACGGCATCTATCTGCGCAACACCGAGAACCCGCTACACCCGGCGCTGAAGTTCTACCACCCCTTCGACGGCGACGGGATGCTGCACATCGTCGGTTTTCGGGACGGAAAAGCGTTCTACCGCAACCGATTCGTCCGCACCGAGGCGTTCGAGGCCGAACAGGAAGCAGGCGAATCGCTGTGGCCGGGCCTGGCCGAACCGATCCCCCTAGCCAAAGCCGACCACGGGTGGGGTGCCCGGACCATGCTCAAGGACGCCTCCAGCACCGACGTCGTGGTGCACCGCGGCACCGCCCTGACGAGTTTCTACCAGTGCGGCGACCTCTACCGGATCGACCCGTACACCGGCGAGACCCGGGGCAAGGAGACCTGGAACGGAGCCTTCCCGTTCGAATGGGGCGTCTCGGCGCACCCGAAGGTCGACGACCGCACCGGGGAGATGCTGTTCTTCAACTACAGCAAGCAGGCGCCCTACCTGCACTATGGAGTGGTCGATGCCGACAACGATCTGGTGCACTACGTCGACGTCCCCCTGCCCGGTCCGCGCCTGCCGCACGATATGGCGTTCACCCGGAACTACGCCATTCTCAACGACTTCCCGCTGTTCTGGCAGCCCGAACTGCTCGAGCGCAACCTGCACGTGCCGCACTTCTACTCCGATATGCCGTCGCGGTTCGCGGTGATTCCCCGGCGCGGCAACAGCAACGACATCACGTGGTTCGAGGCCGACCCCACCTTCGTCCTGCACTTCACCAACGCCTACGAGGACGGCGACGAGATCATCCTGGACGGCTTCTACCAGGGTGACCCAAACCCCCTCGACAACGGCAGTGGGGACAAGTGGGAGCGCGCCTTCCGGTTCCTGGCACTGGACCGGATGCAGGCCCGACTGCACCGTTGGCGGCTGAACCTCAAGACCGGTCAGGCGACTGAAGAACCGTTGAGCGACACCATCTCCGAATTCGGCATGATCAACCCCGCCCACAGCGGCGAGTCCTACCGCTACGCCTATGCGGCCACCGGCAAGCCGGGATGGTTCCTCTTCGACGGACTGGTCCGCCACGACGTGGTCACCGGTACCGAACAACGCATCAGCTTCGGCGACGGGGTCTACGGCAGCGAAACCGCGATGGCCCCACGGGTCGGCAGTCGCGGCGAGGACGACGGCTACCTGGTGACACTGACCACCGACATGAACGACGACGCCTCCTACTGCCTGGTGTTCGACGCCGCCCGTATCGAGGACGGCCCGGTGTGCAAACTCCGACTGCCGGAGCGCATTTGCAGCGGAACCCATTCGACGTGGGTGGCCGGATCGGAAGTCCGGCGCTGGCGGGAGACCGACACCGCCGCCGCCGCCGTCGGCCTCGGGTGAGCGCCAGCCAACAACCGACCATTCTGCAGCCGGCCGGAGTCAACGCCATCGGTTGCATGCTCGGCCTGCTCGGCGACGAGTGGAACCTGCTGATCATCCAGCAGGCCGTGCTGGGAGCCACCCGCTACAGCCACTTCGCCGCCCGATTGCCGATCTCCAACGCGGTGCTGTCCAACCGCCTCCGAACCCTGGTCGCCGAGGGGCTGCTTGAACACCGTGACGGCGGCTACCTGGCGACCGCGCGTAGCCGGTCGCTGTGGCCACTGCTGCTGCTCATCTGGGAATGGGAGCGCAACTGGGTGCCTGCACATGCCGACCGGTTGCCCGATATGTGCCATCGCCAGTGCGGTGAGGCGTTCTCACCGGTGCTGCGGTGCCGGGACTGCGGCCGCCCTATTGGACCTGACGACGTTGACCTCGCGATGGGCCCCAGCGGCGATTGGCAACGTTGCGCACCGGCCTCGTCCACACGGCGCCGATCCGATTCCCGGGCCACCGCGGGCCAGGCCGGACTGTTCCCGGAAACCATGAGCGTGCTCGGGAACCGCTGGGCCGCCGCGCTACTGGTCGCCGCGTTCCTCGGAGCCGGCAGGTTCACCGAATTCCGGTCGCAGTTGGGTGCGCCGCCGAGCCCGCTGGCCGAACGGTTGCAGACCTTCAGCGAGATCGGGGTACTCGTCCCGCACCCCGACACCGGGGCTTACCTGCTCACCGACAAGGGCCGAGCGTTCTTCCCGATCCTGGTGACCGCGGTGCAGTGGGCGCAACGGTGGTACCGCGCCCCGGATGGCCAGGCCCTGGTGATGACCCACCACGACTGCGGTTCGGCCGTGATCGGCGAATTGGCCTGCGACCGGTGTGAGCAACGGCTGAGCGGGGCTCAGGTCGCCGTCACTTCGGTGGCAGTATCTGGAATCCCTTGAGGATCTGCTCGGAGTCCTGGACGTAGGTCTGGTTGTCGGCTTTGACGGTCTGCACCGTCACCGTCGCCACGTAGTAGGCATCCCCGCCCCGATAGACAACGCCCAGTGACGTCGCCTTGCGGGGCGGAATGGTCGGCAGCTTCTTGCTGAGCTGCATCTCCGGGGTGGTGTAGGAGGACGAGAGCGCCGGCGCGCCGCACACCTTGGTGGGGGTCGAATTGACATCGGTCAGTTTGAGTTTCTTGACCAGCTGATCGGTCTGCGCCTGCAGAATCTGGTCCGGCTTGCCGATATCCGACGGCGCCTTCTGAATGGTGACCACGGCATTGGGGGTGAACCCGTCGGCGGCCAGCTTCGGGTTTCGGATCGCGAATCGGATCTGCTCAGAGTCCATCTTGGTGGCGCGCTCCCAGCCTTCCGGCACCGGGATGCGCAGCTTGGGCTCCTGGTCGGTGCGGGTGGGGATATCGGCCAGCGGAGCCGCCACCGTCTCGCACTTCTCGGCGCTGGGCTTGTTGCCCGAACACCCCGTCGCCGCCATCGCCAGCCCACAGGCCAGCGCGACGGCCACCACCGTCCGGACGGGTCCCACTACTGCGCGCATGTGCATCCCTTCGACGGGCTTGAGGAGCCCGCGTCAGCCTACCGGCGCGCTCCCAGCACCGACATCAGCGTCCACACCGAGCAGGCCAGCGCAGCGGCTGCGCACACGGCACCGACGTAGAAGCCGTATCCGGCCGTCACCGGGGGCGCGACGTTGACGTGGAAGTACCACCACGTCAGCACCGCCACAAGGAGTGCGACCACCGCAGCGGCCACCGCGGCCAGTCGCTGGGACACGCCCCGGGCGGCCATCGCACCGAGCACGACGAGCACCGAGGACAGCAGGACGATCAATTGCCCCGCCCCGAACCTCGACGGCAGGTCGATACTTCCGACGGCACCGCCGATCGCGCTGGCCCGACCACCTCCGTCGGCCGCGGTGGTCAACCAGGGCAACCACGCGCTGACCGAGAGGGCGGCGGCGAACAGTGCCACCATCCACCCGGGCCGCAGCCGTACCGCCCGTGGTGCATCGCCCATGCTCCGACGATAATCGCTGCTTTGGCCGTCCGACCACGCCTGGCCGACGGGGGTAAGGCAGTAGCGTTTGCCCATGCGCGATCACATCATCGTCTGCGGGGAAGATGCGCTCGCGCGACGAATCATCGACGAACTCAACGACGACGAATTGTCGGTGGTCCGATTGCAGTCCCCCGCCGCCCTGGAGTCCGCCGGTATCGGCACGGCTCATGCGGTGATCGCGGCCTCCGCCGACGATTCGGTCAACCTGGAGGTGGCACTGCTGGCCCGGCAGGCCAACCCCGCAGTCCGTGTAGTGGCCCGATTGTCGAACTCCGTTCTGCACCAGGCCATGAACGACGGGATCGGTCCGGGCGCGGTGCTCGACGTCGCCGACCTGGCGGCACCTTCGGTGGTCGAAGCCCTGTTGGGACGTACCGCTCACACCATCACGGCCGGCGGGATCGACTTCGTCGTCTCCAGCGATACCTCTACCCGAAGCGGCACATTGCGGGAGATCTACGGCCGACTGGCCCCGGTGGCGGTCATCCGCGGTGGCAACGCGCCCAATCCCGGCGAGGTGATCGCCTGCCCGCGCCTCGATGACCTCGTCTATCCCGGGGACTACACCACCATCATGGGCCCCGCAGAGGAGCTCACTGCTCACGGTTTACAGGTCGGCGGGGAGGTAGTAGGCCCGGCGCATCGTTCTCCCCCGGTGCGGGCCTTCGACAGTGCGCGCGCGTTCCACGATGACGTCAACCCGATGTTCTACCGCGCACTTGCGGTCGCCGGAAGCTTGCTGATCGCAGCAACCCTGATCCTGCGGTTCGGTTTCCAGCCGAGCATGGGATGGGTGGACGCGCTGTCGTTCGCCACCGAGACCATGACCACCGTCGGCTACGGCGACTTCGATCTGCTGGGCCAGCCGCTGTGGCTCCGGTTGTTCGGCGTGATCCTGATGCTCAGTGGCATCGCGTTGATCTCGATCAACGTCGCCTTCGTCGCCGACGTGCTGGTGTCCCGTCGGGTCGCCCAGGCTGCCAACCGCCAACTGGTCAGCCACCTGCGTCAGCACTTCGTCGTTGTCGGCCTGGGATCCTTCGGCGTCCGGGTGGCCACCATGCTCAAAGATGCCGGACACGCGGTGACCGTCGTCGAACGCAACGAGAACAACCGGTATGTCTCGGCAATCGAGGCCATGCGCATACCGGTCATCGTCGGTGATGCGACCCTGCCCACCACGCTGGCCGCGGCGCGCGCCGACCAGGCGCGGGCAGTCGCCGTCCTGACCGAGGACGACATGGTCAACATCGAGACCGGCCTCGTCGTCCGGCAGATGACCGGTTCGACACCGGAGTCGCGGATGCCGATCGTGCTGCGGATCTACGACAGGGCGCTGGGAACCGCGGTCGGTCACCGATTGGACTTCAACCATGTGCGTTCCACCGTCGACCTGGCCACCCCGTGGTTCATCGGCGCGGCGATGGGACTGGACGTGCTCGGCACCTTTTCGGTGGGCCAGCAGTCGTTCATGGTGGGCGGCGTACTGGTGCAGTCGGGCAGCGAACTGGACGGGCGGCAGATCCGCGAACTTCCAGTCCAGATTCGGGTGATCGCCACCCAGCGTGGCAGCGGTTCACCGGAGTTGTACCCGCGGCGCGACACCGGCTTTGAGGCCGGCGACACCGCATATCTGGTGGGCCCGTATCACGATCTGCTCACGGTGCTGCGCAAGGGTCAGTGCGGCCATCCCCGTAAGGCCTACCCCCCAAGGACCGTCACCGAAGGCCTGGGTCTCAGCGACGGACTCACCTGAGGCGCAGAACCCGTACAGCGTTCTCCTTGAGGAGCATCGGCATCACATCGGGGTCGACGCCGAGTGTCTCGAAGTCGCGACGCCACCGCTCCAGCGTGATGTAGGGGTAGTCCGTGCCGAACAGTGCCTTGGTCTTCAG
>CAZADG010000112.1:0-7081 GCA_964483865.1 uncultured Mycobacterium sp.
GAAGCCCAGACCCGACAGCAGTGTGTTGGCCTCGACCAGACGCTCCAGCGCCGGGGTGACGGCGCCGGCCCGGACCGCGGCCAGCGCGTCGGCGCCGTCGGCAACCAGGGTCTCGTAGCACAACCGGGCCAGGGCAAGGGCACTTGCGGTCGACAGCCCGCCGCGCATGTTCCGAACATGGCCCTCGACGCAGGTCCTGGCCTCGAACCAGGTCGCCAGAGCATCCCCCATCCCGGCGACCAACAGCCGGGGCGGGCTGTGGGCGATGACCTGGGTATCGACCAGAACCAGGTCGGGGTTGCGCCGGTAGATCCGGATCGACGCCACCTCGCCGGCTTCGGTGTAGACCACCGACAGCGCACTGCACGGGGCGTCGCTGGAGGCGACCGTCGGGCAGGACACCACCGGCAAGTTCAGGTCCGCCGCGGCTGCACGCGCCGCGTCGAGCACCTTGCCGCCCCCGACTCCGACGATCACCCGAGCATGATCGGAGCGGGCCGCGTCCACGATGCGGTCGATCTCGGACTGGGAGCACTGCCCGCCGAATTCGTGCACCCGGTAGCGGATCGCCGCGTCGGCGAAGGTACGCCCCCACACCTCCGACAGCAACCGCGCGGCCGACCGGCCGGCCACCACGAGCGCGGGGCCGTCGAGGCCGAGCACGCCCATCTCCGCTCCCAGCGCGGCGGTGGCGTCGGGTCCCTGGGTATAGCGGCTGGGCGAACAGAAGGTACGCAGCACGGCGCTCTCTTTCAGCGTTGACCGACTCGGGTCTGGGCGGCGCGAAGGTGAACGCCGCGGGGGGCGACGACGGTGGGCCACCAGAACCAGCGGCCCAGCAGCGCGGCGATCGACGGCATGAGCAGCGCCCGCACGATCAGGGTGTCGAGGAGCAGTCCGATGGCGATGGTCGAGCCCATCTGCGCCACGACCGTGAGACTGCTGCCCAGCATGGCGGCCATGGTGGCGGCGAACACCAGACCCGCCGAGGTCACCACCCCGCCGGTGCCGGCCATGGCCCGGATCATGCCGGTCTGCAGGCCGGCGTGGATCTCGTCTTTGAACCGCGACACCAGCAACAGGTTGTAGTCCGAGCCGACGGCCAACAGGACGACGACCGCGATCAGGGGCACCAGCCAGTGGATTCTGATCCCGAGCAGGTCCTGCCAGATCAGCACCGCCAGCCCGAAGGACGCCGCGATGGAACTGGCTGCGGTGCCGACGATCACCACTGCGGCGACCAGGCTGCGGATCATTACCAGCATGATCGCGAAGATCAGCGTGAGTGCGGCCACCACGGCGATCATCAGGTCGTACCTTGCGCCGTCGTGCATGTCCCGGTAGGTCGCCGCGGTGCCGCCGATGAAGATCTTCGCGCTCGACAGCGACGACACCTCCAGGGCCTGTCGGGCGGCCGCCCGCTCGGCGGGGATGATGGTGATTCCGCGCGGGGTGGCCGGGTCGCTGTCGTGGGTGACGAAGATGCGCGCCGACCTGCCGTCGGGGGAGAGGAACAGTTTCAGGCCGACCTGGAAATCGGGGTTGTCGAACGCCTCCGGCGGCAGATAAAACAGGTCGCCGTTCTTAGCGGTGTCGAAACTCTGGCCCATCACGACCGCGTTGTCGTTGATCGCCTGCATCTGATTCAGCATCGCCTCCATGGTGTCGGCGTTGGAAAGCGTGAGCGTCCGACTTGCCCGCATCGAGTCGATCATCGGCGGCAACAACGCCAACTGCTGCGGCACGAGTTCGTCGGTGCGGTCGACGTCCTTGGCCAGCGCATCGAACTTCTCGGCGAGGCTGTCGATGCTGTCCAGTGAGTCGAACAGTGCTCGCGCCGCCGAGCAGACCGGGATATCGAAACAGTGCGGCTCCCAATAGAAGTAGTTGCGCATCGGGCGGAAGAAGTCGTCGACGTCGGCGACGTGGTTGCGAAGTTCGTCGGTGACCGCGGCGATGTCGCGGTTTTTGGCGGCGATGTCGTCGGTGTTGTCAGCCAGTTGCTGCATGACCCCGTACATCTTCTCGGTGAGGTCGATCGTCACCTGCATCTGGTCGGCCGTCTTGCGCAGATCGGCAAGCTGTCCGCGCATGAACGGGATGCCCTGATTGGTCGTCTGCCCGGTGATGCTGGTCTGGAACGGAATCGAGCTGTGCTGGATGGGGATCCCGAGCGGCCGGGTGATGCTTTGGGTCAACACGATTCCCTCGACCGCCAGCAGGTTGCGGGCAACCTTGTCGAGCACCAGCATGTCGGCGGGGTTGCGCATGTCGTGGTCGGCCTCGATCATGACGATGTCGGGGTTCATCCGGGCCTGGGTGAAGTGCCGTTCGGCTGCCGCGTAGCCCTGGTTGGCCGGCGCGTCGGCGGGCAGGTAGTACTGGTCGTTGTATGCGGTGACGTAGCCCGGCAGGCCCAGCAGTCCGACCAGCACAATGGTCAAGCTGGCGACCAGGACGGGGCCCGGCCAGCGGACCACCGCGGTACCGATCCGACGCCAGAGGCGTTGCCGATGAACACCTTTGGGTTCATAGAGTCCCACCTTGCTGCCGAGGAAAAGCACTGCCGGCCCCAGGGTCACCGCTGAGAGGACCACGACGAGGATGCCGATCGCGACTGGCTCGGCCATCGTGGAGAAGTACGGCAGCCGAGCCGCCCGCAGGCAGTAGATTGACCCGGCGATGGTCAGGCCCGAACCCACGATGATCGGGCTGACCGACCGAAATGCGGTGTAGTACGCGGTGTCGCGGTCCTCGCCGGCCGCTCGGGCCTCCTTGTAACGACCGAACAGAAAAATCCCGTAGTCGGTGGCGGCGGCGATCGCCAGCATGGTGAGGATGTTCCCGGCGAACGTGGTCAGCCCGAAGCGGTTGTCCTCAGCGAGCACCGCCACCACTCCACGGGAGCACTGCAACCCGATCGCGGTCAGGAACAACTGGACCAGCGTGGTGAGGATCGAGCGGTAGACGAACAGCAGCATCACCGCGATGGCCGCCAGGGTGAACAGCGTGATGCGCGCCAGGCTGGCGTTGCCGATCACGTGCAGGTCGTTGGTCAGGGCGGCGGGGCCGGTCACATAGGCGGTGACCCCCGGCGGCGCCTGGGTGCGGGCGACGACGTCGCGGACGGCCTCGACTGATTTGTTCGCCTGGGTGGTGCCCTGCTCGCCGGCCAGGTTGAGCATGACGTAGGCGGCTCTACCGTCACTACTCTGAGCACCCGCCGCCGTCAGCCGGTTGCCCCAGAAGTTCTGGATGTGCTGGACGTGGTCGGTGTCGCGGCCCAACTGGCCGATGATGTCGTCGTAATAGCGGTGGGCGTCCTCGCCGAGCGGTTGCTGGCCTTCGAGGACGATCATCACGGTGCTGTTGGAGTTGAACTCCCCGAAGTTCGCGCCCATCCGTTTCATCGCGACCATCGACGGGGCGTCCTGGGGCACCAGCGCTGAGGCGTGCTGTTCGCCGACCACCTCCAACGGCGGAGCGATGGTATTGACCAGGACGGTCAGGCCTATCCAGAACAGCACGATCGGCACCGACAGGATGCGTATCGCGCGGGGCAGCAATGCCCGCTTGCCCGTGCAGTTGTGTGTGCCGCTCACGCGGACTTCACCAGGCAGAAGGTTTGGGCGCTGACGCCCTCGGCGCTGCGCTCATCGCGCACGGTGCCGTCCACGCTGACCCGGCAGCCGATTTGGCCGCCGTCGCCCTGGGCCATGATGCTGGCCGTCATCGCCGGCAGCGTCGTGGAGACTGTCACCGACCACGGCAGACCGATGCCCTCCTCGGTGCGCAGATTGGCCTGATCGTCGAAGTAACTGATCGTCGCGGTCGACCCCGCAGGGCCGAACACCTCGTAAACGACGACCTTGGGGTTGAACTGCACGATCTCGATGCCGGCGCTGGCGTCGGCGTTGAGATCGGCCGACGCGAACTGCCGATGCAACCGCGACACCACCAAACCGGCCACCGTGAGCACGACCGCCAGGACAAGGGGGATCCACAGCTTGGCGGCCACGCGGAGGAACACAGCGGACATGATCCCCGACCCTGCGCTAAGGCGGTCGGAAATGGTGGTGGATGCGGCGTGGTCGTATGTTTGCCGCGCTAGCGCACCGACGGGGTCATGGTGCGGTCGTAGACGAGTTGGAAAGCCTCCGGAGTGACGCTCATGCCGCGGGTACCCCGGAAGGGGTGATCGACCACCGCAGTCATGAACACGACCAGTCCGACCAGCAGCGTCACGAGGCTGGTCATCGCCAGCTGGGTGCGAGCGGGCTCCAGCTGCAGGAAATACGTCGTGGCGGTGGTGATGAGGGCCCCGATCAGCAAGACCGACCACAGCGTGGCCGGAATTCCGCTGGCGACGGTGTTGAGGCGCATGACCCGGAACTCGATCAT
Organism: uncultured Mycobacterium sp.; assembly: GCA_964483865.1. GTDB lineage: Bacteria > Actinomycetota > Actinomycetes > Mycobacteriales > Mycobacteriaceae > Mycobacterium. The sequence goes on from CAZADG010000112.1 coordinate 4,402, forward strand.
CCTGTTGAACTGGTTGATCGCCGACTGGTCGACGAGTCGCACCCGCTCCGAGGCCGGCTCGAAGGCGAAGAGGGATTTCTCGAATTCGGCGAGCTTGTCAATCCCGCCAGTCGGGATGATGCCCCGTTGCTGCTGCGGCCACTCGGCGTCGATGACGGTCTCGGTGTAGTCGCGAAGCTGATCGGTGAGCACCGTGCGCGCCGGTTCCGGGAAGGAGTCGACATCGCGGTAGACCGAACGCAGCGCCGCGGCCTCCGAGGCCACGATGTTCTGGGCCGCAACGAACTGCTGCCACACCGCGACGGCGATCAGCGCCAGCACCAGGCCATAGAGCAAAGTCACCGCGCCGATGACAGCGTCGACACCCTTGTTGTGCCCGGCCGCGGGACCGACGAGGAACCGGATGAGCGGTCGGGTCAGGTAGTAGCCGAGGATGCCCAGGGCGACGAACACCGAACAGCACAGCACGCCGAAGACCGGTTCGGGCAGCGTGTAGATCCACAGCATGGTGAACATGGGGCTTTTCTAGTGGATACCGCGGCGACGGCGCAGGCGGTTGGGTTGTGCGGCCTCCGCGCGATGTCGTGGCATCATCGCGGCGATGAGAACTGCTGGGGTCGGAACGCCGTGGCCGACCATACGGTGACCGGCCCGGCTCGGCCTGGACAGGCGCCGCCCGCCCAAAAGATGCGGGCCGGCGTCATCCTCGCAGCTCTCGGCGTGGTGTTCGGCGACATCGGGACCAGCCCGCTCTACAGCATGCAGGCCCTGTTCCATCCGGCCGCGCCGCACCCCGCGTCGATGGGACAACTCCACGTCTACGGGGTGGTGTCGCTGATCTTCTGGTCGGTGATGATCATCGTGACCCTCACTTACGTCACCCTGGTGATGCGCGCCGATAACGGCGGCGAAGGCGGGATACTGGCGCTGGTGGCGCTGTTGAGGCGATACAGCGACGGCAACGCTCGCACCGTGGCAGCGCTCACCGGCCTGGGAATCCTCGGCGGCGCTTTGTTTTTCGGCGACAGCATGATCACCCCCGCGATCTCGGTGCTCTCCGCGGTGGAAGGACTGAAGGTTCTCGACCCGCGTCTGTCCGACTTCGTCGTGCCGATCACCGCCGTCGTCATCGCGGGCCTTTTCGCACTGCAGCGCCATGGAACCGAATTGGTGGGCCGGTTCTTCGGTCCGGTGATGGTCGTGTGGTTTGCTTCGATCGCCGTCCTGGGAATCCGAGGCATCGCGATGCATCCGGAGATTCTGCGCGCCCTGTCGCCCACCTACGCATTCGACTTCGTGCTGTTCTCTCCGGCGAGTGCCTTCCTCGCCCTGGCCGGCATCGTGCTGGCGGTGACCGGCGCTGAGGCTCTGTATGCCGATATGGGTCATTTCGGCCGACGGGCCATTACGGTGGCCTGGCTTGGCGGAGCGCTGCCGGCGTTGACGCTGAACTACTTCGGCCAGGGCGCAGGACTGCTCGCCGACCACGAGATGGTCGAGTCGCCGTTCTTCTTGCTTGTCCCGCAGTGGGCCCAGATCCCGATGATCCTCTTGGCCACCGCCGCGACAGTGATCGCCTCGCAGGCCGTGATCACCGGCGCGTTCTCGGTGGCCTCTCAGGCGGTGCAGTTGGGCTACCTGCCCCGTCTGCGCGTGCGGCACACCTCCGAGTCCTCAATCGGTCAGATCTACGTTCCCTGGATCAACGGGGTCCTCATGATCGCGGTGTTGGGTCTGGTGTTCACCTTCCGCAGTTCGACTGCGCTGGCCTACACCTACGGCATGGCGGTTTCTGGGACGATCGCCATCACCACGCTGCTGTTCCTCTACCTCGCGCGCACTCACTGGCGGGCGCCGATGTGGCTCGTCGTGGTCGGGGGCGGAGCACTACTGAGCGTTGCCGCGGCGTTTGTTGCGGGCAATCTCATTAAGCTGCCCTACGGGGCCTGGCTGCCCTTGGCGATCGCGCTGGTGACCTTCACCGTGATGACAACGTGGCATCGCGGCAGCCAGATCGTCGCGAGGGAGCGAAGTCGGGCAGAGGGCCCGCTGCGTCAGTTCGTCGCCGAGATCAGCCATCGGAAGCCGCCGCTGGCACGGGTGCCCGGTACGGCGGTGTTCCTCAACCGCGCCGCCGAGACGGCGCCGCTGGCGCTGCGGGCCAACGTCGAGCGCAACAAGGTCCTGCACGATCGGGTGATCGTGCTGTCGATCGGCAGCCCTCCTGTCCCGAGGGTGCCGCCGGCCGAGAGGTTCACCGTCGATGATCTGGCCGCGAGCGATCGCCGGATCATGCTCCTGAAGGCTGATTTCGGATACATGGAGGATCCTGATGTACCCGCTGTACTTGATCAACTCGACCCGGCCGTCGACTGTCGCGACGTGTCGTACTTCTTGTCGCGGGTAGAGGTCATCCCGGGGTCTGAGCCGACCATGCCACGTTGGCGCAAAAGGCTGTTCGTCGCGACAGCTCACCTCGCAACGGACTCCGCCGGTTACTTTCGTCTGCCGCTTGACCGAACCGCGATCGTCGGCGCGAGGATCGAGTTCTGATCACCCCACCAAACACAAAGGTCACGACCTCTTTCGAGCTCGTGACCTCAGCGCTCGGAGTTCCCAGAACTCCTCGTTGTGGGCGAAGGGGGACTTGAACCCCCACGTCCCGAAGGACACTGGCACC
>CAZADG010000113.1:0-7027 GCA_964483865.1 uncultured Mycobacterium sp.
TCTGAGCATTCACTCAGCTGTCGGCAGGCCCAACCCGGTAGATCGACTTCAGCGAAAAGAACTCGTCAAGCCCCTCCGGACCGAGTTCACGGCCGATGCCGCTGGCCTTGACCCCGCCGAAGGGCGCGCCCATATCGAGTTGGTAGTCGTTGATGCCGACTGTCCCGGTGTGGATGTCGCGTGCGACTTCGGTGGCGCGAGCAATGTCGGTGGACCACACTGTCCCGGCCAGGCCGAACTCGCTGTCATTGGCGATCGTGATGGCCTGCTGATCGGTGTCGTAGGGAATCACAGCAAGGACTGGGCCGAAGATCTCCTCCTGGGCGATCTTCGAGGCGTTGTCGACGTCGGCGAACACCGTGGGCTCGACGAACCAGCCGCGGGGCTGATCTGGCGGAACAGATCCGCCCGCAATGAGTTTCGCGCCGCTGTTCTTGCCGTCATGGATGTAGCCCAACACTCGTTCACGTTGGCGCGCGCTGACCACCGGGCCGATATCGGTCGCCGCGTCGAGCGGGTTGCCGACGGTCAAGCCGTTGACCAGGGCGGCCAAGGCGTCGACGACTTCACCGTAGCGCGAGCGCGGCGCCAGAATCCGGGAGCCGAGGAAACATGTCTGCCCGTTGTTGATCAGCGAGACCGACTTCAGACCCTGCATGGTCAGCTCGAGGTCAGCGTCATCGAGGATGATAGCGGCCGACTTGCCCCCGAGTTCCAGGGTGACTGGGCGCAGCAACCGTCCACAGACTTCGCCGATGATGCGGCCGACCGCGGTGGATCCGGTGAAGCTGACCTTGTCCACATCGGGATGGGACACCAGGTGCGCGCCGGCTTCCGTACCGCCCGGGACCACGTTCAGCACCCCGGCCGGCATTCCCGCTTCTTCGGCAGCTTGGGCGAACACCATTGCGTCCAGAGCGGTTTCGGGCGATGCCTTCAGAACGACAGTGCACCCAGCGGCCAAGGCGGGGGCGAGTTTGAAAGCGGCCAGAGCCTGCGGGTAGTTCCAGGGCACGATTGCGGCAACAACCCCGACCGCTTCACGACGGACGATCGTGTGCCCGGCGGCGCTTGGTCGTACCTCCTCGATCGGCGTCTCGGTGATCAGCTTTGCGTAGTAGCTCAGCAACGCGGCGGGGAACAGTCCATTGGCGCCGCGGGACAACCGCAACGGCATACCGTTTTCGCGGGTCACCAATTCGGTGGTGCTCTCGGCGCGCTGATGAAGCGCCGCGGCGAATGCCTTCAGCACCCGCGCCCGGTGATCCGGTGAGGACGATCGCCACTCCGGCAGTGCCGTTCGGGCGGCGGCTACTGCTGCGTCGATATCGGCCTCGGTGGCACTGGCACCGTCGCCGAGCAGTTCGCCGGTCGCGGCCTCGAGGACCGGTATCGCTTTGTCGGCGATACGGAACTCCCCGTCGATGAATAGCGCCGGATTCTTCGAATTCACTTCGGGACTCCCTCGTTTACCGCTTCTTGTCGTGGCTCCGCAACGAAGACCACCCCTGCATCGATCAGGTGCTCAATGCGCCCCTCGTCCATGCCGAGCACCTCTCGGCAGATTGATCGGGTGTCTGCCCCCGGAAGGGGCGCAGGGCGCTGCGGCGAGTGCGGGATGTTCCGGAACGGCGCGGGTCCGGTCTCGGCCGGCAGTGGTACCTCGAACAACGGATGGGCCATGTCCGCCAGTACATTCCGCCAGCGCAGTTGCGGATGGTCGTAGACGTCCTCCGCCCGGTTCATCGGCCCCGCGGCCGCCCCATCGGCCTGCATCAGCTCGGCGACCTGCGCGGGTGTGCGTCCGGCCGCCCAGTCGACGAGGTCGGGGCCCATGGAATCCGCCGAGTCCACTGGATCCACGGAGACCACGCACCATTCGTCGTCCCCGGCGCAGGCAAGCACCAGGTGCTTTGTGTCGTCGTCGCAGACCTCGGCCGCACGGCCGCCGGCCTCCGCGGCGAACATCACGAAGCGGGTGTCCAACTGATTGATGCCGGCCTCAGCCTGTGACACGTGGATTCGTGCGCCGACGCCGTTTCGTTTGCGGCGGATCAGGCCCGCCAGTGCGCCGATCGCGGTGATCCGCCCGACGACATGGTCGGGGAAGATCGTCGTCGCGTCGTAGAACGGGTGGCGTGCATCGGGATTGGGTTGGTCCGACGTCCACAGACTGGTCACGCCGGTGGCCGCACGAACCAGCGGGCCGTAGCCCATCCGGGTGCTCCACGGTCCTGAATCGCCATAGGCACTGCTCTCCGCGATCACCAGCGCGGGGTTGATATCGCGCAACCGCTTCTCATCGAAGCCGAGGGCGGAAAGAGTCCCCGGCTTGAAGTTGGCGAACAGCGCGTCGGCAACCGAAACCAGTTCGGCGAAGACCTCCGCCCCCTCGGCGCTGCGCAGGTCCAATCCGAATCCCAGGTGATTGCGGTGCGCCCGGGCGAACGAATCGCCGATGGCCTGGTTCTCCCGCTTCTGCCGCAGACCGTCAGGGTAGGCCGCGCTCTCGACCTTGATGACTTCGGCGCCGAGGTCGCCGAAGAGCCTGCTCAACTCGCCGCCCGCGACGATGATGCCGAGATCGAGGACGCGCAATCCCTGTAACGGGAGTCCGCCAACCGGAGCCGACGGTGCCGGATTGAATCGTTCAGTGCGCCAGACCGGATCATCGGTGCCCGCAGCGGGTATCGAGTTGCGAAAGCCGACGTGTTCGCCGTCCACCGACCAGTACCCCGTAGGGACCCGAGCCGTCACCCCGGGAGCGAGTTCGGTGTCGGTCAGCGCTCCTACCTCATCGAGGTGATCGGAGTGCAGCGCTTCAGAAGGGGTCAGAACGGCCGCGATCGGCACGCCGTGCCGCTGCCCCTCGGCGACCAATTCTTCACGGGTGCGGTCGGCGAACAGCGCACCGATCAGCGTACCGATTTCGTCGAAGGCGGATGCCCGCACGGCCAGGTTCTCAAAGCGGGGATCCTGGAACTGCTCGGGCTCGCCGAGCCACGCCCTCATCCCCCGCCATTGCCGCGGTGCCATGACACAGATCCGGACGTACCCGTCACGGCACGGGAAGATGGGGTACAGGTCCTGGTTACGGGGTCTGCCACGCCACCGGCCGCCCCCCTTTTTCGCGGTCGCCGCCTGTCCCTGGGTTCCGAACGGTGGGTCCAGGGCCATCACCACCGCGTCGAACCGGGCGAAGTCGATGTAATCACCGACACCGCAGCGCAAACGGTTGTAGTACGCCGCCAGCAGAGCCCACGCCGCTTGTACCGCGGCAGTCGCCGAGGCGATTCCATCCGGCGGCAGGACCGGGGTGCCGACAGCGGGACCGGAACGGGACAGGGCGGTACACATGGCATAGAAAACCGGGTCGCTGGCCCGCCAGGATGCGTAAGGGCCGGTGCTGCCGAAGTCGGTGACCAGCATGGTGACCAAGTGGCCGAAGCGGTCAGCCAATTCCTCGCACGACGTCCCGTAAACGGGCGCCTGTCCACTGTCGACGATGATGTCCGCGTCGCGGGCGAGGTCGAGGAGGATCCGCCGGTCGCCCGGCGCGGCCGGATCGAGCACGACTGCCCGCTTATTGGCGTTGTGTAACGCGAACGGGATGCTCAACCCCGCGAGAGTGGGCTTCCGCCTGCGCGCGGCGCTGCCCCCGGGCGGTTCGACCTTGATCACGTCCGCACCGAGATCGGCCAACAATCGGGTGACGGCATCAGCATCCCCGTCACACAGGTCCAGGACCCGCATTTCCGCCAGTAGGGGCTCGTTTCCGCTCAAAGCCACCCTTCCCCTTGTCCGTGGCCGAGCCTATCCGGTCGTTTATTCCCCCTCATCGGGTGACTAACACGACGGCCCTGGCTGCCGTTCGCCCAGGTAGAATTCGCTGCAATGTCTGATCACGCCGTCGCGACCGCCCACCACCATCCTGCGGTGGTTCAGTTGGCGGCACTGCAGCACCTGAGGATCTACGTCGACATCGGCGTCGTCGTGGTGGTGTTGGCGCTCACCAACCTGATTGCGCACTTCACCACCTCATGGGCAAGCATCGCCACGGTGCCGGTCGCCGCGCTCGCCTTGGTGATGCTGGTGCGCTCCCGGGGGCTGGGCTGGTCGGAACTCGGATTAGGTCGGGAACATTGGCGATCCGGTGCGGTTTACGCCGCAGGGGCGGCCGGACTGGTCCTGACGGTGATCGCCGTCGGAGCACTGCTGCCGTGGACGCGGCCGATGTTCCTCAACGACCGTTATGCGACGGTTTCCGGGGCGGTGGTGGCGTCGATGGTCATCATCCCGTTGCAGACCGTCATCCCCGAGGAACTGGCCTTCCGCGGGGTTCTGCACGGAGCGCTGGATCGTGCCTGGGGATTTCGGGGGGTGGCCGCGGCCGGATCCCTGCTGTTCGGCCTGTGGCATATCGCCTCCTCACTCGGCCTCACCGCGGGCAACGTCGGGTTCACCCGAATTCTCGGGGGTGGGTTCTTCGGGATGGCGGCCGGCGTGGTTGGCGCGGTGCTGGCCACCGCTGCCGCAGGGTTTGTCTTCACGTGGCTACGACGGCGCAGTGGCAGCCTGATCGCTCCGATCGCGCTGCACTGGTCGCTGAACGGGATGGGCGCACTGGCCGCCGCGCTGGTCTGGCAACTCTCCAGCTAGACCGGCGCTGCCTCAGGTCAGCAGTACCGCAGCCCCGGCGATTCTTCCCTCAGCCAGGTCGGTCAGGGCACGGTCGGCTCGGGCCAGAGGATATTCCGGCGTGGTGACCTCGATACGGTGCCGACCGGCGAAGGCCAGGAAGTCCCTCGCGTCCGCACGGGTGTTCGAGGTCACCGAACGAATCTGGCGCTCCTGGAACAGATGCCGCTGATAGTTCAGAGCCGGTATGTCGCTGAGATGAATGCCGGCAACGGCGAGCGTGCCGCCTCTGTCCAACGCCTCCAACGCCGGCGGCACGAGGTCGCCGACCGGAGCAAACAGGATGGCAGCATCCAGCTTCACCGGCGGAGGATCGTTCGCACCCTGCGCCGAAGCGGCGCCGAGCGCCAGCGCAAGTTCACGGGATTCCGCCCCTCGGGTCATCACGTGCACCTCCGCTCCCTGGGCCAGAGCCACCTGGGCGGTGATGTGGGCGCTGCCGCCGAACCCGTAAAGGCCGAGCCTGCCGCCAGACGGCAGATCCGCCCGCAGCAGTGCTCGATAACCGATGATGCCGGCACACAACAGGGGTGCGATCTCAGTGTCCGTGTAGCCCTCCGGTAGCCGATGCGCGAAATCGGCTGGCACAGTGGCGAAATCGGCGTAACCACCGTCGGCATCCCAGCCGGTGTACCGAGACTGCGGGCATAGGTTCTCCTCGCCGCGCCGGCAGTACACGCACTGACCACAGGTATGCCGCAGCCAAGCGATGCCGACCCGGTCACCGACCGTGAAACCTGCCGTGCCCTGCCCTGCATCGACAACTTCGCCGACGACCTCGTGCCCGGGGATGACACCGTGCCGGTGAACGGCCAGATCACCTTCGGTGACATGCAGGTCCGTCCGGCAAACGCCGCAGGCACGAACCGCGACGAGGAGTTCGCCGGCCCCGGGAACGGGAACAGCGGCCCGCTCGTCGAATTCGAGCGGGCCGCTGCGCATCGGACCCGGTTGTCGAACCCGCCAGGCACGCATGTTGGACACCATCAGCCAATCGTGCACTGCTGAGTTGGAGACGACCCGCCGACCCATCTGATTCGGCTGGCGGGTCGCTGTTGGCAGATGGCTGTTAGACCCGGGAGCCGGGCTTGGCAAACTTCCGGTAGATCAGCAACAGAATCACCGCGCCCACCAATGCACCGAGGAACGAATGCTTGATCGGTGGGGTGATGTCGAACTGGTGCGGCGAAAAAATCAGACTGCCCAACGTTCCACCTACCCAACCGCCCGCAATGCCGAGGAGGCTTGTGGAAAACCATCCGAGATGGGCACTGCCAGGCACAATCATCTTCGCGATCCAGCCGACGATGAGGCCCAGAACAATCATCCAGATCAGATCCATGATCATGTCGCACTCCGTCCTTTGCGGTATGCCCGACCCAGACGCCGAGCAGATCACTCAGGTATAGCGCTCAGAAGTAACGATTCGCCCGCGTAATCGGCCTCGAATTGGACTGCATGCCAGGCCGGACACTGTGCCGCTGGCCTCTGCACGACCCCATCTGAGTGGAGCCGCTCCTGCCCTGATCCCCGGCGATCAGGCGGGCTGCGCGGGCGGCGCAGGCGGGGCTGCGGGAGCGGCCGGTGCAGGCGGAGCGGCCGGTGCAGGCGGAGCTGCGGGCGCAGCCGGCGCTGGCGGTGCCGGTGCAGCGGGTGCCGGCGGGGCGGCCGGTGCAGCCGGTGCAGGTGCCGCCGGCACAGGTGCGCCTGGTGCGGGCGCGGGCGCGGCGGGGGCGGCCGGCGGCGCCGGCGGGGTGTAAGGCCTGATCGATTCGGCCAACGCCTTCGCCCCGACCGCGTCGACCGGGTCCTTGGCCGTACCTAGCCACACCACGAACCAACGACCGCCGTCAGCATCACCGACGACGCCGGCCCAGATAGAACCGTTGGGCTTCGCGGTGTCGGTGAATTTTACGTCATAGGACGATGCCGAACCCGACATCTCACCGGCTTGCAGGGCGATGGTCTGCTGATTGATGCGAGTACCGGGGAACGGCATGAAGAACTCGCCCATATCGGACGCCAACCGCACGGCGGCCTTGCCATTGTCCTTCTCCGCGCCGGCGAACAGCTTCATGTCCAGCCGACCCAACAGGATGCTGGTGTCGGTGGCGGTAGTTGCCGCCTGACCGGGCAATGGCGCCGGACCGGTCGGCTTGAGCAGGAGAGCCTGGCCATAGCTCAACCGCGAAGCGTCGGCCACTTCCCACCCCGCAGGCAGCACATAGCTGAACCCGCCGGCCGTGTTCTCAACCCGGCCCGCGTCAGGAGCCGGGGCCGGCGCCGGAGCAGCCGGAGCAGCGTTCGGATCCACAGGAGCCGGGGCCGG
>CAZADG010000114.1:0-6976 GCA_964483865.1 uncultured Mycobacterium sp.
TTGCGCCGACGTCGGCCGAACCGTTGACTGTGACCATGTGGGACTTCGAGACCGACCCCGACTACCAAGTCAAGCTCGACTGGGTCGAGGAGTTCATGCGCGAGGAGTTGGAGCCACTCGACCTGGCGCCGCTGGATCCCTACGACAAGAAGAACCCGGTGCTGATGCGGGTGCTGCGACCGCTGCAGCAGAAGGTCAAGGATCAGGGTCTGTGGGCGGCGCATCTGAGTCCCGAACTGGGCGGCCAGGGCTACGGGCAGGTGAAGCTGGCACTGCTCAACGAGATCGTCGGCCGGTCCCGTTGGGCGCCCGCGGTTTTCGGCTCGCAGGCGCCGGACTCCGGCAACGCCGAAATCATCGCCCTGTTCGGCACCGAGGAGCAGAAGAAGCGCTACTTGAAGCCGTTGCTCGACGGTGAGATCTCGTCGTGCTACTCGATGACCGAACCGCAGGGCGGTTCCGACCCCGGCCTGTTCACGACGTCAGCGGTGCGCGACGGGGACGACTGGGTGATCAACGGCGAGAAGTGGTTCTCCTCCAACGCCCGCTACGCCTCGTTCTTCATCGTCATGGCGGTCACCAACCCGGAGGCCCGCACCCACCAGAAGATGTCGCTGTTCATCGTGCCGGCCGAGACGCCCGGTCTGGAGATCATTCGCAATGTCGGAGTGGGTGGCGAATCCTCGGCGCACGCCTCGCACGGCTATGTGCGTTACACCGACGTGCGGGTGCCGGCCGACCACGTCCTCGGCGGCGAGGGGCAGGCGTTCGCGATCGCCCAGACCCGACTCGGGGGCGGCCGGATCCACCACGCCATGCGAACGATCGCGTTGGCCCGCAAGGCTTTCGACATGATGTGCGAGCGCGCCGTGTCACGCCAGACCCGGCAGGGCCCGCTGGGCGACTTCCAGATGACGAGCGAGAAGATCGCCGACAGCTGGATTCAGATCGAGCAGTTCCGGCTGCTGGTGCTGCGCACCGCGTGGAAGATCGACCGCTACCACGACTACCAGAAGGTGCGCCGCGACATCGCCGCGGTCAAGGTCGCCATGCCCAAGGTGCTCCACGATGTGGTGCAACGCGCCATGCAGTTACACGGCTCGCTCGGGGTGTCCGACGAGATGCCGTTCGTCAAGATGATGGTGGCCGCGCAGTCGCTGGCCATCGCCGACGGGCCCACCGAGGTGCACAAGCTGACCGTGGCGCGCCGGACGCTGCGGGAGTACGAGCCGGTGGACACCCCGTTCCCGTCCCAGCACCTGCCGACCCGTAAGGCCGCGGCGCGGGCCCGGCTGGCGGAGTTGCTCGAGCACGAGGTCGCCGAGCTCTAGCCGCGGCTGGTAGCCGGCTGGCGGCGGGCCAGAGCACCCAGTGGATTTGTGCCCACCTCCGAGCGACAACTCCCGACGTTCCAGCCCCCGCCTTGTCGTGCTGTCGCTCAGAGGTGGGCGCCCAAAACATCGTTGCTCGTAGAGGCGGGTGTGGCTGATGTGACGGGAAGACGGATGCGTCTGGATCGGCGACTTCGTCGACCATGGCCCACGTCACAAACCCGTCACATCCTAGGTCTATCCAAACCCGAATCCGGCTCTCACCATTGAGTCAGCGTCAACTTTTGACGCAGGCGTAGGAAGTGGTAACGCCACCGGAGATGGGGAAGAACCATGACGCAATATTTCGCCACCGAACCACTGTTCATCTTGGCCGCGGGAACGCTGTTCATCATCTTGATGGCACTGACGATGCGGGCGATCATTCGCCGGGAGAAGGCGATGATCAAATTGGCGAAGGATGAGCCGCGCGAGGTCGCGGCCTACAACCAGCGCTGGCGCAGCGCGGCTTAGCCGGTCCCTGGGTCACGCCGCACAGCCTGGCCCTCGTGAACGGCCGTGCCCACCCGCACGCCCCCGGCGTCGTAGAGCCCGGCCGTCACCACCCCGCGCCCTCGGAACGCTGCCGGCGACCGCGACTCGAACAGGTTCCACCTGTCAGCGCGGATCGGCCGGTGGAACCAGGTCGATGAGTCGGTGGTGGCGGCACGGTGGCTGCGGTCGGTCATCGAGGACCCGTGCACCGCGAGCACCGGGTCGACGCCGTAGATGTCGGTGACGTACACCGCGACACACGCGTGCAGCGTCGGATCGTCGGGCAGGGGCGCCGTCACCCGCCACCACAACCGGCGGACGAAACCGGCACTGTCCCGCTCGTCGACGATCCGAATGTCGATCTCGTCCAACGGAAGTGACGGGGCCGGGCCGATCGGCCCGGTTCGGCCCAACGCCTGGGGGTCGCCGGTCACGGAGTCGGTGTGTTCCGGCCCGGGAGCAGGGACGGCGAACATCGCGGTGGCGCTGACCACGGGCCGGTCCCCCTGCCGGCCGAGCACCCGCCGCGACGACGAACTGCGGCCGTCATGCAGGCGTTCGACCGCGTAGCGGACCGGCTGAGCAGCGTCCGCGCCGCGCAGGAACTGCACGTGCACCGCGGTCGGAGCCCGATCAGCCGCCACCGTACGGCAGGCCGCCGCGAGCGCCTGGCCGGCCAGAAGCCCGCCGTAGGCCCGCTTGCCCTCCGGGCCGTTGGCTGGACCAGTGAACACCTCACCGTCGCCGGGGAGATCGAACAGGCCGAGGATCATTCGCCTAGCCATTCGGCCGGCACCGAGTCGTTGTCCTGCCCGAGGCTCGGCGCTGCGGCGGGCCGGGTGTGTACGCCGTCGACCGACATCGGCAGCCCGGGCGCAAGGTAACGGCCCACCCGCTCCTGTTCCAACGGCGCGAACATCGGATTGGCGCTCACCCGTGGGCTGTTCGCCACTTCCGTGAAACTCTGGTAGCGGTCCCACAGCACCGAACTGCCCGACAGTGCGGCGGTGACCTCGGCGGCGGTGTGTGCGGCGAACCAGTCGGCGAACAGATCGTTGAGCACCTCGCGGTGCTCGTAGCGGTTGCCCTCGTCGTCGAAGTCCACCCCGAGCGCATCGGCCAGTGCGGCAACGGCTTTGGTGGTTCCGGTGAGTTCGGTCAGATCGCCGAAGTGCCGCGCCGTCAGCGCCACCACCATGAAGGACTGGCCGTCGCTGCTGGTGAAGTCGCGGCCGTACTGGCCGAAGATGGCGTTACCCAATCGCGGCCGCTGGTCGCCGTTGACCATCGCCTCGGTCAGGAAACCGAGATTGGCCGCGGTCGCCAGTGCGACGTCGTCCAGCGGCAGGCGGATACGGCTGCCTTTTCCGGTGGCATCACGGCGCCGTAATGCGGCCAGGACGGCCAGTGCGGCATACAACCCGCAGCTGACGTCCCAGGATGGCATCACATGGTTGACCGGACCGACGTGGTCGGCCGGTCCGGTGACCAACGGGAACCCGGTGGCGGCGTTGACGGTGTAGTCGACCCCGGTACCGCCGTCGGGGCGGCCGACCACCTCGACGTGGATCAGATCGGGCCGCAGCACGCTGAGCTCTTCGTAGGAATGCCATTGCCGCCCAGCCACATTGGTGATGAAGACACCGGCCGCCGCGATCAGCCGCTGCACCAGTTGCCGGACTTCGGGGCTGTGCATATCGATCTCCATCGACCGCTTGCCCTTGTTCAGTCCGGCCCAGTAGATGCTGTCCCCGCCCGGGGTCACCGGCCAGCGATGGTAGTCGGCCGCTCCTCCGAGGGGGTCGATGCGGACCACGTCGGCGCCGAGTTGCGCGAGCGTCATCCCGGCCAACGGCACCGCGACGAAACTGGAGATCTCGACGATCCGGACGCCGGACAGTGGAGCGGCGGTCAACTGACCGCGAACGGGACACCGAGGAACATGAAGAACAGCGCCAACAGGATCCAGCCCGCGGCCTGCCAGATGACCCACACCCCTTCACCACGCCAGACTTGGTAGGCGCGGACGAACGCCCCGATCCCGCCGACGAACAGGATGCCCGGAACCAACACGCCGGCCACCAACGAGCGCCATGCCGCGGTGGCGGCGAAGGCCGCAGCCGCCAGCGCGATCACCACCCCGACGTACGTCGCCGCCGCGCGGAACATCGCGGGGTCGCGCCAGCGCTTCTCGACGTCGTTGGTGTTGCCGTCACCGGTCATACGTCAAGCCTAGGCCGGGTGGCTACGGTGACGCATATGCGCATCGTGTTGATCTCCGACACCCATATTCCGCACCGCGCCCGCGACTTACCGGCCACGGTGTGGGAGCAGGTGGAGGCCGCCGATGTGGTCATCCACGCCGGGGACTGGGTGGCCGTTGATCTCCTTGACCGCCTTGAGGAGCGCTCGGCGCTCCTGGTTGGCTGCTGGGGCAACAACGACGGCGCGGAGTTGCGGGAGCGGTTGCCGGAGCGCGCGGAGGTGACGCTCGCCGGGGTTCGGTTCACCGTGGTACACGAGACGGGTTCGTCCCAGGGCCGGGACGCCCGGATGGCCAAGGCCTATCCGGACACCGACGTCTTGGTGTTTGGCCACAGCCACATCCCCTGGGACACCACCGCGGCGTCCGGGCTGCGCCTCCTCAACCCCGGCTCACCGACCGACCGGCGCCGCCAGCCGTTTCACACCTACATGACAGCGGTCGTCGAGGACGGCGCACTCAGCGCGGTGACCCTGCACCGGGTGTAGCGCTCAGGCGCCGGGCCAGCCCAGAGGCGCGCGCCGCCCGCCGGCCCACCGCAGCGCGGACCTGGGCGGCTGTCCCGATCAACCGCACCCTCTCCCGTGCGCGGGTGACCGCGGTGTAGAGCAGTTCGCGGGTGAGCAGTCGGGAGTCCGCGCCCGGCAGCAGCACGGTGACCTCCACGGCCTGGCTGCCCTGGCTTTTGTGGATGGTCATGGCGTGCATGGTGTCGATATCGGCGAGCCGGCTGGTGGCCAGATCCACGGGACCGGAAGCGACCGACATCACGGCGCGCAGCGCACCGTCACGCTGAACCGCCACCCCGGTGTCGCCGTTGTACAGCCCGAGCCCGTAGTCGTTGGCGGTCACCAGGACCGGCCGGCCCGGATACCAGGCAGCCCACAACGGCATGTCGGTTCGCTCGGCGAGCCAGCGCTCGGTCTGCCGGTTCCAGAAGGCCACCCCGTACGGACCTCGACGGTGGGCGCACAACATCCGGTGCTGTTCCAGTGTTCGCAACGCCTCGGCCTCATCACCGAGCACGGCCGCCTCGCGTAACGCAAGAGCATGTGGGACAAGGATTTTGCGCAGCACATCGGTCGGCTGGTCGCTGTCGACCCATTCGATGTTCGGCCCCCCGGCGGCCAGCACCTCGAGAGCGGTCTCGGCATCACCGGCGCGGATCGCCGCGGCCAGGGCTCCGATGGACTCACCGAAGCGGTGCGAGGTGACCAGCCGGGCGATCGGTCCGCGATCGACGAGACCCTCGACCAGGTCGGCCAGCACCGCCCCGGCTTCCACGGATGCGAGCTGGTCGGGATCGCCCACCAGCAGGAGCCGGGAGTCCGGCCGCACCGCCTCCACGAGGCGGGCCATCATCGTCAACGACACCATCGAGGTTTCGTCGACGACGATGACGTCGTGCGGCAGGCGGTTGTCCCGGTTGTGCCGGAACCGCGAGGAGGTGTCCGGGCGGCTGCCCAGCAGCCGGTGCAGGGTGGTGGCGGTCAACTCCGGAAGCCGGTCGCGGTCGGCGGTGTCCAGCGCGCTCACCTCGGCCTGAACCGCTTCCAGCAACCGGGCGGCGGCCTTGCCGGTCGGGGCCGCCAGCGCGATCCGCAACTTCTTCTGACTGGCTGGCCGGCCCTCGAGCTCAGCCTGCTCGGCCAGCAGCGCCAGCAGTCGCGCGACGGTCGTGGTCTTGCCGGTACCGGGCCCGCCGGTCAGCACGGTCAGCGCGCGGGACAGCGCGACTTGGGCGGCGGCGCGTTGTTCGGCGTAGCTGTCCGGGAACAGCCGGGTGATGTCGGGCAGGGTGCCGGTGCGCCGGGAACCCGCTAGGGCGAGCACATCCTCGGCGACCCGGCACTCCTCGATCCAGTAGCGGTCCAGGTAAAGCAGTCCGCCGTCAACGTGCAGCACCGGCGGTTCGGCGATCAGCTCGCTGCCCGTGACGGCGGCCAGCCACTCGTCCGGGTCGGGCCAGGGCAGCCCGGCCTCACCCACCTGCTGCTGGATTTGCGACAGGTCCACACAGACCGAACCGCCACGGACGGCCCGCACCACGAACGCCAGCGCCAGGGCCACCCGTTCGTCGGTCTCG
This sequence comes from uncultured Mycobacterium sp., assembly GCA_964483865.1. Lineage (GTDB taxonomy): Bacteria > Actinomycetota > Actinomycetes > Mycobacteriales > Mycobacteriaceae > Mycobacterium. The sequence continues at coordinate 6,215 of CAZADG010000114.1, forward strand.
TCGGCCAATTCCGTCAGCCGCCGAGCCACCAGCACGTCGGCCGACTCGATGACGTCGGCCTCGTTGAAGCGGCGCAACAACCCTTCGGCCGACGTGCTGCGCCGCCAATCGGCGGCCTCGGTCGCCGGCGCGATCCGTGGGGCGGTCACGCGGCCCCTCCCCCATTGGACCGGCCCTCGAGAAGGTCGGACAGCGCGGTCACCAGGGGGGCCGGCGGCCGCCAGCTGAACACTCCGGCGGGATGACCGTCGGTGCTGGGGGTATCCGATCCGCACATGCCCCGGAGGAACAGGTAGAGCACCCCGCCGAGGTGCCGGTGCGGGTCGTAGTCGGGCAGCCGCCATCGCAGGAAACGATGCAGCACAACGCAATACAACAGGGCCTGCAGCGGGTAGTCCGAGTGCAGCATGGCTTCAGCCATCCTGGCCGGGGTGTAGTCCGCCGCGGTCAGCGGCCGGCCGGTCTCGCCGAGCCAGTTGGTCTTGTAATCAGCCACCAGGTAGCGGTGCCCGGCCGGGCCCTCACCCGTGTCGGGAATGCGCAGCACCACGTCGAGTGAACCGCTGAGGTAACCCCGAAGCGACTGCCGCCCCAGGCTGGCGTCGGTGAGCCGGTCGACGTATTCGGCGAGCGGATCATCCGGAGGCAGGTGTGCCGCGACCAACCGGCCGACGTCGGCCAGCCGAATATCAGGCACAGCAGTGCGCAGGTCTCCTCCGCCGGTGGTCGACCGGAGGTCTCCTCCGCCGGTGGTCGACCGGA
>CAZADG010000115.1:0-6804 GCA_964483865.1 uncultured Mycobacterium sp.
TGTCGTTCTTGATGATCACCGCGGCGTTCTCGTCGAACTTGATGTAGCTGCCGTCCGGACGGCGACGCTCCTTGACGGTGCGCACCACAACGGCCTTGACGACATCGCCGCGCTTGACGTTGCCACCGGGGATGGCGTCCTTGACCGTCGCCACGATGATGTCGCCGATGCCGGCGTACCGGCGCGACGAGCCGCCGAGTACCCGGATGCACAAGATCTCCTTGGCGCCGGTGTTATCGGCCACCTTGAGACGCGATTCCTGCTGAATCACCAGATCTCCCTACGTTGTGCACGCGAAGGAAAACCTTCCGCGCAAGCGCAGAAGAACCCTCGTCGTGCTTGGTCTTGTTCCCCGAGGGCACGCGGGGCTTGCGCGGGAAACGAACTCACACGCCAGCCGAGGTCTGCCCCAGGCAACCCCCAAATACTAGGTGACGGGCGGCGTGAGAGCCAAATCCGGCCACCACACCTCATCGAACGTGCGCTCAGCGCACTTTCGGCGACGCGACGGCGTCTTATGCGCTCACGACGCAGCGGAACCCGATATGGGTGGTGGAACTGTCCTGCGATTGCGGGGACCGGGCCGCGGGCCGGAAGCGGTGGCAGTACTCCGGCGCGCACAGGTGCGATCCGCCCTTGAGCGCCTGAATCAGGCTGGGGTCCGGCTCGGCCGAGGTCGGGCAGCAGGACTTCACCGGCCCATCGAGGACGTGCCCGCGCTCGGAGTACTTCGTGGTGGTCCACTCCCAGACGTTGCCGATCATGTCCACCAGTCCGAACGCATTGGGCGGGAAGGTGCCCACCGGGGAGGTGCCCACCCACCGCGTAGTGCCAATTCCCAGCGCGCCGTCATTGCGGTACGGGAAGCGGCCTTGCCAGGTGTTGGCCATCAGTTGACCGTCCACTGTCGGACCCTCGCCCCATGCGTAAGGTGTGCTGACTCCGGCACCGGCGGCGTATTCGAATTCCGCCTCGGTGGGCAACCGGCGGCCCGCCCAGGCCGCGTAGGCGCCGGCGTCGGGGTAGGCCACCTGCACGACGGGGTGGTCCTGCTTGCCGGCGATATCGCTGCCGGCCCCGAAGGGTTCCCGCCAGTTGGCGCCGGGGACCCAGTCCCACCATTGCCGCCAGTCGCCGAGGTTCACCGGGCCGGGCGTCCCGCGGAAGATCAGGGCTCCCGGTTGCAGGTCCTCTTCGGCCACGCCCGGATACAGGGCCGGGTCCAGTGGGCGTTCAGCGACGGTGATGTAGCCGGTGTCCTCGACGAATGCCGCGAACTGGGCATTGGTCACCGGGTGGCGTTCGATCGCGAAGGCTCCGACGGTGGCGGTGTGGATCGGCGCTTCTTCGGGGTAGAAACTCGTCGAACCCATCCGGAACGAGGCGCCCGGCAGGTCGACGAGTTCGGTCAGCACCGGACCAGCCTAAGTCCGCGTCGAGTCCAAGTCCGCGTCGAGTGAGGACTGGCGCAGAACGCTTCTCGAGAAACGTATGCGTGGTTCCTCGATCGACGACGAGAGGGCGGGGCTCGCGAGGGAGCCGGCGGCCTCAGTCCCGAGCGAAGGCCAGCGCCAGTTCCCGCTCACGGTCGACGTAGGGCGTGCCCGAGACATCGACCACCACCTTCGCGACGGTTCCGCCGGTGAACGCGAACGGCGCCTGGTAGGCACCGCAGACGGGCTGGCCGCTGTTCCGCCCTACTTGGACCGACGCACCGGCCAGGCCGAAGGTCGCCGGGTGGGTGCGTACATCGGGAAGGGTGGCGACGACGGCGTCGTCGACGTACAGCGTCACTGTTCCCAGCGGGGTGTGGCTGCCCTCGACGGTGCCGGTGCGGTCGTAGCGCACCCCGAAGACATGCTTGCCGAGTGGGATCGAGTCCGGGGCGGCCACCGACTGCTCGTCCTCGCCCATGAAGTTGTAGACGTAGCGCAGCCGCCCGCCTTCGACGAAGAGGACATGCCCGCCGTGACCGGCGCCCTGTTTGAACAGCACGCCTTCGGCGGCAGTCGAATCCACGGCAACCTCGGCGAGCACTGAGAACGACATCCCCCGCAGCTCCACCATCGCGCCCAGTCCGACCGGCGCGGTGCCCGGGTAGTAGGTGAAGGTGGTCTGCCCGGCTGTCAGGGTGGGCCGGAATCGGGTGAAGGTCTCGAACACGTTGAGGTCGCCGAGGGGAAGCCCGTTGAACCTAGCGGCCTCGCTGAACCACAGCGCTTTGAGTTCCTCAAGTTTCGCGGGGTTCTCCCCCGCCAGGTCGTGGCACTGGCTGCGGTCGGCGGCGATGTTGAACAGTTCCCAGCGATCGTCGTCGAAGTGCCCCCATCCGGCCGGGCTGGCGGCGTGCACAGTGTTGGCGAACCAGCCGTCATGCCAGATACCGCGGGTGCCGAGCATCGAGTAGAACTGGGTCGTCTTGCCGGTATCGGCCGTCGGATCATCAAGGGCGGCAGCGAAACTCACGCCCTCTAACGGTCGCTGCGGCACTCCCCCCACGGTATCGGGCGGGGCGATACCCAACAGCTCGTAGACGGTCGGGGTGATGTCGGCGACGTTGACGTAGTTGTCCCGCACCTCGCCGTGGGCTTTGATGCCGGCCGGCCAGGAGACGATCGCGGTGTCGGCGATCCCGCCCTCATGCGAGGCGTAGCGCTTGAACAGCTTGTAGGGCGTGTTGAACGCCATCGCCCAGCCGATCGGATAGTGGTTGTAGGTGTGCGGGCCGCCGAGTTCGTCGTAGCACCGCATGCTGTCCTCGACGGTGTCGATGTAGCCGTTGAAGAATTTGACCTCGTTGACCGACCCGTTGGGGCCGCCCTCGCCGCTGGCACCGTTGTCGGAGATCACCACGATGATGGTGTTATCCAACTGGCCGGACTCCTCCAGGTAGTCCAGCACCCGGCCGATCTGGGCGTCGGTGTAGGACAGGAAACCGGCGAAGACCTCGGCCATCCGGGCGAACAGCCGTTTCTCCTCATCCGACAGCGACTCCCACGGCCGCACGGTGTCCTGCGCCGGCCACGGCTGACCATCGGGGCCGGTAACGTCGGCGTAGGGGTTCATCGGCGACAGTTCGGTCTCCGGCGGGACGATGCCGAGTTCCTTCTGCCTGGCCAGCACGATCTCGCGGTAGCGCTCGTAGCCCATGTCGAACCGGCCGGCGTAGCGGTCGGCCCAGTCGGAGAAGACGTGGTGCGGTGCGTGGCCGGCGCCCGGGCACAGGTAGGTGAACCACGGCTTGGTCGGGGCGACGACCCTGGCGTCCCGGATGAACTCGATTGTCTTGTCGGCCAGATCCGCCGACAGGTGGTAGCCCTGCTCCGGGGTGGCGGGGGGATCGACCTGGTGGTTGTCATAGACCAGGTCCGGATACCACTGGTCGGCCTCACCGCCCAGGAACCCGTAGAACCGTTCGAATCCCCGGCCCAGCGGCCAATGCCGTTTGGTGGCAGCCAGATTGGATTCCTCCAGCGGGGTCAGGTGCCACTTGCCCACGCAGTAGGTGTTCCAACCCCGTTCGGCCAGCACCTCCGAGAGCAGGGCGGCGTCGGCGGGGATCCGCCCACTGCAATTGGGGAAGCCGTCGGTGAACTCCTCGACGGTGGCCATCCCGACACTGGTGGGGTTGCGCCCGGTCAGCAGGGCGGCCCGGGTGGGCGAGCACAGCGCAGTCGTGTGGAACTGGGTCAGCCGCACCCCACGCTCGGCGATGCGGGTCATGGCCGGCATCTCCACCAGGCCACCGAAGCAGTCCCAGGTGGCGATCCCGACGTCGTCCCACACCACGTAGAGCACGTTGGGTGCGTTGTCCGGGGCGGTGGGGGCGGCGAACGGCCCCCAGTCCGGTTGAGAGTCACGGATGTCGAGGGCGATCTTGCCGGCGAACTCGGGGGCCATGGAGGCGACGTTACCGGCTCGGGCCCGGTTCGTTGACGCGGTAGATCAGCCAGTCCTCCAACTCATCAGTAGGCACCCGGCCGGCCCCGGCAGATCTAGCCGAAGCGTTTACTGACCAGGGTCCAGCGGTTGACCGTGTCGCGCCGGTAGGACAACTCCGCCAGGGCGGCTTGCGCCAGCGCCAATCCGCGACCCGTTTCCGCCATGTCCTCGGGCATGCTGATGTTGTTGAGATCTACCGGCGCGGGCATGCCGTCGTCTTCGAAATCCACCCGAACCTCGTGGGGCAGCGCCTTGACTTCCATCCGGATGTTGACGCACCCACCGTGCCTGATGATGTTGGCGCCGATCTCCCCGACCGCGATACCTACCTGTATCCGGATCGCCTCGGGAACGTGTGAGCTTTCCGACCAGGTCTTGGCCAGAAGTCCTTCAAACTCCTCGAGCGCCCCGGGCTTTGCGCTCGTGGTCAGCACCAGGGAATCAGAGAGTGTCATCGAAGGCGTCGTCCGCCGAGTCATAAGACTTGAGAACCCGGTTGAGGTTGGTCAACTCCAGCACTGCCAGCGCTTGTTCGCCGGGTTGGGAGATGCGCAGGTCCCCTCCGCTCTGACGGGCCGCCTTCAACCCGGAGATCAGAGCACCCAGACCTGATGAGTCGATAGTTTCCACGCCGGACAGGTCGACCACCAGACGGGTATGACCGCCTTGGACCAGGTTGTGGAGTTGCTCCCGCAATCCGGGGGCCGCCATCATGTTCAGCCGACCCTCGGGGCGAACGACCACAACGCCAGAGCCGAGCGTCCTCGTCGGGCAGTCCACCATCGCTCCCTTTCCTATCGAGGCCGCACCTCTGCTTGGGGTCCGCGACCGCAAAAGTGTACGTCACCAGCCTAGGAGTTGCAGCGCATTAGTTCCCGGTGCGGTGGCGAGCGCAACCTCAGTGGAATGTCCTACTGACCAGCGTCCAGTGGTTGGACGCCTCATCCCGGCGGTACGACAGTTCACTGAGGGATGCCCGCGCCAGCGGTAGACCCCGCCCGTTCTCGGCCATCACGTCCGGCATCCGAAGTGCCGCGAGGTCCACTTCCGCGGGCAGGCCGTTGTCGGTGAACTCGATGCGGACATGGTCGCTCATTACCCACAGCTTCATCCCGATCCGCAGATCGCGGCCGCGGCCGGCGTGATCCAGGATGTTGTTGCTGACCTCGGCAACAGCAATGGTCAGCTCCATCCGGATGTTATCGGGCACTTCGCTGTGGCGCGCCCAGGCCTCATCCAAGGTCCGCTGGATCTCGGCCGAAAAATCCGGAGCGGACGCCTCCAGCGCGTCGGCCCTGGGGTTGGCCAGCATCCAGAACGGCTTGCCCACAGCAGTACCGGCCGAGCGCAGACGTTTGGCCAGCTCCCGGTACTGCCGCCCGTGGACGCGGTCCCGAAGGATGGTCCACAGCACCCGGAAACCGTCGCGGATCGCGTTGAGGTTGGTGACACCGTAGTAACGGTCGTACTCGTAGCTGGGGACCTCGATGATGATGGCCCGCGCGAAGGCGAACCGGCCGATGATCATGGTTTCGATTTCGAAACCATCGCCCGTCTGGGGACCCTCCGCCTCGGTGTCCGGCAGACACAGCATGGGCAGTTGGTCGGCCCAGAAGGCATTAAACCCGTAGCACAGGTCACTGAACCGGGTGCCGGTCAAGCCACTGGCGATCAGGTTGAGTCCGTAGTTCCCGATCGACCTGAACTGGGTGATGTCCTGGCTGCCGCCACCGGCGGTGAACCGGCTGCCCTTGGCAAGGTCTGCGCCTCGGGTAAGCGCTTCGACGAAGCGGGGAATCTCATGCGGATCCGCGGAGCCGTCGATGTCGAAGGTGACGATGACGTCGCCGTTGGACTGTTCGAACCCGCAGACGAGGGCATTGCCCTTGCCTTTGCGGGTTTGGTAGACGACCTTCGCTGAGGGAAGTGCCTCACGCGCGGCACGGGCCGACTCGTGGTCGTCCTCGGAGACCACGACGACCACCTCGAAATAGTTGCTGAGGTACGGCAGGATTTCCCGGATGTTGTCGGCTTCACCCTTGGCCGGCACCACGACGCTGACCCGCGGGTGTGGGGGCCGCAGGCCCCGTCGGCCCAGCGCACGATCACCGGAATAGTCGAACTCGAGTGTGGCTACCGCGCGGCCGAAGGCGAGTTCCCCCGGTCCGGCTGTCATATCCCTGCCTCGTCCATCCACCCAAAGATACGGCCGATGAGACGTTAAGCCCAAAATGCCCACCGCGCCATGGCGGTGGGCATCGGGAACGTCGGCGGCTGCCTGGGGACTACTTGGCCCGCTCGAGGACCTCCACCAGGCGCCAACGCTTGGTGGCCGACAGCGGCCGCGTCTCCATCAGCGAGACGCGGTCGCCGATGCCGGCGGTGCCTTGCTCGTCATGCGCCTTGACCTTCTTGGTGGTCCGGATGATCTTGCCGTACTTGGGGTGCTGGGCACGCGACTCGATCTCGACGACGATGGTCTTGTCCATCTTGTCGCTCACCACGTAGCCGATGGCGGTCTTGCGACGGCCGCGCGGCTTCTCGGTAGCCGGGGTGTGCTTGGAGCCTGTTTCAGCCATTACGAATCCTCACCACCGGGTCCGGCGGCCAGACCCAGTTCACGTTCGCGCAGCACGGTGTAGATGCGCGCAATTTCCTGACGAACGGTCCGGAGCCGACGGTTGTTCGCCAGCTGTCCGGTGGCCATCTGGAAGCGCAGGTTGAACAGCTCTTCCTTGGACTGCCGAAGCTTGTCGGTCAGTTCTTCTTCGCTCAGCTCGCGCAGCTCGCCGGCTTCTGTGCCCACTGCCATCAGAACTGCTCCTCTCGGGTCACGATGCGTGCCTTGATCGGCAGCTTGTG
>CAZADG010000116.1:0-6106 GCA_964483865.1 uncultured Mycobacterium sp.
ATGACCTCGCCTGGATCGACGCCGCCGTCGAACGGGCGGTGGGCTTGGTGGACGATGCGGGACTGGATATCCGAACGGTCCGGTTCGGGTAGGCGGTTGCGGCCCCTGGAATCTGTCGGACTGCGGGGCTAGCCTGTAGCTAACTGGTTCGGGGGAGCCAGGATTGGGGGGATTTGGATGGTTCGTTTGTTTTCTCTCTGCGCAGCCGCTCTGACAGGTATCGGGTTGGTCGTCGGGGCCTTTTCAGCGCCAGCGGCCGCGGTGCCGGGGCAGTGTGTGATGACACCGTGGGGAGGCTTCTGCGACAACCCGCAGATGGCCGACGGAAGCTTCTGGCACTGTGAGGGTGCGATGGGGTTCTCCAACTGCTACCAGGCCTGCCTCGGCGGCGACGGGCGGCCGGTGCCCACCGACATGAACTGGAGCACGTCCTGCTGAGGGCATGCGCCGACTCAACTCTCGTCTACCCGCACGCGCCGAAGCAGTCCGACGCCGGCCGCCAGGATCGCCACCGCGGCCACCTGCGACAGGATCAGCACGCTCAGCGTCGAAGCATCCGGCACCTCCTGTCCACGGGTGTGCGCGATGATCCCGAGGAGCGGCTGGAAGGCCAGCCCGCCGATGCCCATGATCAGCATGTTGGTCAGGCCCATCGCGACCCCGGACATTTCGGATGTCGCCTCGTCCTTGACCATGGTGAAGGCTAGGACATAGGACGAATTGCACACTCCCAGAGCGAACATCGCTGCGCATTGGGCCGCGTAGCCGTTCAGCACGAACAGGATCAGAGCCAGGGCCGCCGCCGTGCCTGCCGCGCCGAGGGCCAGCAACAGCGCTGGCCTGCGCAAACGGGAACACAACCAGGCGAAGCCGAGCATGCCGGGCAGGCATCCCCAGAAGTAGAACGAACCGACGATCGAGGCCGCCGACAGGCTCAGGTGGTGATAGGTCTGGAAATAGGAAACCCCCCAGAGCATCCCGAAGGCCACCCCGGCGGATGCCACGAAACCGCCTGCCGCCGCGCTGGACACAATCGGCACGGAGAGGATCAACCGTTTGACGTCGGCCGCTCTGGGCCAGGTCTGTCCGGCCGCGTCTCCTGAGAGCGTCCGGCCCCGCACGAACACGGCGATGAGCACGAGCAGGATCGCCGAAACCACCCCGCAGGTGAGCATTCCGGCCCGCCAACCGGCCTTCTCCACGATGAAGCCGAGCGTCTCCTGACCTACCGCCGCACCGGTCATGCCGGCCACCTCGGTCAGCGCGGCCAGCAGCGGGAAGAGGCGGGGCGGAAACCATTGCGCCGCCAGAGTCATCGCGCACACCACCGTGGGGGCTGCACCCAAGCCCATCACAATGCGTGTCGCCTCTGCGAAGTTCGCGGTCTGGGAGGTCGCGAAGAGGAAAGACGCCACCGTGCACAGCAGCGCTCCGCCGATCAGCACCGAGCGCGCACCGAAGCGAGCGACCAGAATGCCCGCCGGGATCTGCAGAACGATGTAGGGGTAATAGAAACTCGACGACAAGCCGCCGAAACCCGCCTCGTTGAGCGAGAGATCGACGACCAATCCCTCGCGCATCACGCTCGGGAACGTCTGCAGCACCATCTGGAAGAAGACGAAACTCGCCGCGGTGCCGAAGACGATTCGTCCGCGTCGGAGCGGCCAACCGGTAGTCGCCGTCTCGGGGAGGGTCATCTTTCGCCTCCTGGATCCGACGTTGCCAGGGAGGAATGCTACCGCCAGCGTTTCGTCACGGCTTGTTCATCTCAAATTGCCGTCGCACGGTGCGATCGGCGCCCAGAATCGCCCCATGGACATCATTCCGATCATCATCATCGCCGCCGCGGTCGTCCTGGTCGCACTGATCACGATCGCCCTGCGAAAGACAATCCGGCATGACCGCGCGGCGATCAAGGGCGATATGGATGAGCCGCACGAGATCGAGCAGTACAGGAAGAACTTCGGCGGCGGGCAGTAGCTGTTCCGACACCTCATCCGTTTTCCGGGATGTGGCCCGTCTGCTCGCCTAGGATCCGACACGAATCCGGGGGAACTAGGGAGGGTGGTCAGGGTGTCCGAAAATCGGCGCGGCGCGCGGGCTTGGGCGGCCGGAGCAGCCCTTGGATGTCTACTGACAGTGCCGCACTCGATCGGCGTCGCCGCCGCGGACAGCACCGACGGCGTGACTGCGCCCGACGCGCGCGAGACCTCCCGGCCGGCTCGCGTCGGGCCACGGTCCTCCGCCGATCCCACCGAGTCTTCGACCCTCACCCGTGCCGCCCGTCAGTCGGCCCGGGGGATTCGGCAGGCGGCTGACCGCGATACCCCGGCGCCGGCGCCGGCGGCGTCGCGGCGCGCGCGGGCCGCCGCGATCGTCACTCAAGCGACCGTCGCGCCCGCGCGGCCGGTGACCCCGATCCAGGAAGCGCGCGCGGTACTGCGCACCCAGTTCGCCCCGACGGTTCCGGCCCCCGCTGCCGCCGTGGCACCTCCGGCCGCCGCAGTGGTCGCGGCGCCGGTGGTCTCGGCCCAGGCTGTCGCAACCCGGGCTGTCGCAACGCCGGCTGTCATGACGGCTCTGCGCACCGCGGTCGCCAAACTTGTTGACCGGGGCTTGAATTGGGCCAACGCCCTGCCGTCCAATCCGATCGCCGACTTCCTGTCCGGTGCATTGCTGCTGATACGCCGTGAGCTCGGCGGCGTGGCGGCCACGGCCCCACCGGCTGCCGTGGTGGGTAACGTGCAAGTCGTCAACACCTACGTCGTCAGCACGCTGTCCGACTCCGGCGCAGGCTCGCTGCGTCAGGCGATCCTGGATGCGAACGCCGCCCCCGGGGCCGACGAGATCACCTTTTCCGTCGCCGGCGTCATCCGCGTCGGCAACACCGCCCTGCCGACGATCACCGACGCCACGGTGATCAATGGCGCGTCGGCACCCGGATACAGCACCGCCCCGGTCGTACGCATCGACTTCCAGAACACCGCCGGCCTGACGGTCGGCGCCGGCGCCTCCGGCTCCCAGATCATCGGGCTCTCACTCGTCGACGCGTCCGATGCGGGTGTCACCCTAGGGGCGTCCTCCACCGTCCTCTCGGGCAACTACATCGGTGTGTGGGGTAACGGGAGGAGGGTTGAAGCCAACCGCGGCGATGGCGTTGTGGTGCTGGCCGGTTCCCTCCTCAACGTCATCGGAATCGGATCCACGGAGAGCTTTGCGCTGTCGAACGTCATCAGCGGCAACCGTGGCAACGGCATCACGATCTACGGCAACGACAACATCGTGCAGGCCAACTACATCGGCACCGACCCCACCGGTTCACGCCGGATCGCCAACGGCGGCAACGGAATCCATATCACCGCGGGTGCTGCGGAGAACCTCGTCGGCGGCCTCGCCAGTGGTGGCAACGCCCCCACGGCCGATCCGCCCGTCATCGCCACCCCGCCGCAGGGCAACCTGATCTCCGGCAACCGCGCCAACGGCGTCCTGATCGACGACGGGGCCACCCGCAACCAGCTCAGCGGTAACTTCATCGGCACCGATGCCGGTGGCGACCGGGCACTCGGCAACCGCCAGGACGGCGTCGCGATCGTCGACGCCGACTACAACAAACTCATCGGCACCACGTCCGAGCAGCAGCCCTTCATCTACTACAACGTGGTCTCCGGCAACCGCGGCAACGGCCTTCGGGTGACCAACGCCGATCACACCGTCGTCCACGCGAACTTCTTCGGTATCGGAGCCGACAACTCCACCGCCGTCGGAAACCGACTCGACGGCATGCTGGTCAACGGCGACTCCCAGAGCGTCGACTCCGGCGGTGAGATCCCCCTGGGCAACGTGATGGCCGGTAACCGCGGAAACGGCATGGCGGTCGCCGGCACCGCAGGCGGAGTGGTCTCGTTCAACAACTTCGTCGGATATGCCGCCTTCGGCGAGGCGGTCGCCAACCGCAAGAACGGAATCCTGGTCACCTCCAGCAATCCGGGCTGGGACCCCAACGACGAGGACACCTGGAACCGGATCCGGACCAGCCTGATCGGCGGGAACCGGGGCAACGGCATCGAGTTCGCGGGTAACGCCTACGGCGCGGAGGTGACCGAAACCGCGATCGGAACCGACTCGTCGATCCGCGGCGCCATTCCGAACGGCGGCAGCGGCATCGTCGTCGGCGGCAACTCCAGCCATATCGCCATCGGTGGATTCCAGCCGTCGGTCGAGGAGGCCGGCAGCAACTTCAGCGTGTACTCCTCTGGCAACCGGGGCTACGGGATCGTGTTCAAGGACAACGCGCACGACTCCTATGTCTTCGACACCCGGGTCGGACTCGGTGGCGGTGCCGAAATCTTCACCGCCGCGAAATTGCCCAACGGTCGCGACGGCATCCTGCTCACCCGGGGAACGTCGAACATCCAGATCGGCGGTCAGCGCGACGCCCTGAATCCGGGACTGCGGTTCTTCAACGAGATCGTCGGGAACAAGGGCAATGGTGTGACCGTGCGCTCCGCCGATGGCATCAAGTTGCTTGGCAACACGATTGCCCTGAACAAGGGCAGTGGACTGGTCCTGAACGGCGCGCAGAACACCGTGGTCGGTGCGCCGTTGGCGGGCAACTTCATCATCGACAACCGCTGGGCGGGGGTGTTCGCCAATGGCATTCTTGACAGCACCACGGTGCAGTCCTCAACGATCACCGGAAACGGCACCAACGGGGTACGGCTGGCATCGGCTCGTGGCATCACAGTCGGCGGCGCCGGGCCCCTAGGTGTCAATCTCATCGGTAACAACGATGCATGGGGCATCCTCGCCAGCGGCTTCAGTTGGCGGTCCCTGCTGAAGCCCAACATCATCGTCAACAACGATCGGGGCGCGGTCAGCAAGTGGGCCGCTATCGGCTTGCAGGTGGTCGGCGAGGACCAGACCCCGCAATACACCGTCACCCCGGATGTGGATGGCGCGGGTGGCGGAACGCTCCCGGTGAACGGATGGCAAGGCCTGACGACGGCGGGATCGCCCGGGCGGTACCTGATGTCGGGAACGACGGAGAGCGGTGAGACCGTCGGACTGCTGTACGTGGGCCCGATCACCACCCAGGGCGGGGCCGGCTACGTGATGGTGATGCCCGACCAGCCCGGCGAGACGACCGACAGCACCACGACATACTCCGCCGACTATCTGGGCGGGGACCAGTTGCGGATCGTCGGCTCCTTCTCTAACACCGGCACCGCCAATGAACTCGGCTGGGTCTTCACGGGTTCACTTGCTGACATCAGCAATCCGGATAACTACACAGAGCTGCCGTTCCCGACCGAGACGGCGTCGTGGAACGTCCCGCACAGCACGTCCGGCGGCCTGGTGGTGGGCAACTACAACAGCTCGACTTTCGAGGACAAGCCGGCCGGCGGCGGGCGGGCCTACGTCTACGACGCCGTCAACGAGGTCTATCTCGTGCCGAGCATGGTCTATCCGGGGTCGGGGTCGAACACCCTTTACGGCATCTGGTGGAACGGCGGCACCAGCTACACGCTCTGCGGCGGCTACTCCAACCTCCCGGTGAACAACCTTTTGAATCCGAACATCCCGCTGGAGAACGCACTGATGGTCGACTTCGACTCGTCCACCAATACGTTCTCCAACTGGAAGACGTTCAAGTACTCCAATCCTGTGACCGGATACTCCGCGATCACCCACTTCGAGGGCATCAGCGGCGTGGAGGACGGCAAGTACACCCTTGCCGGGGTGGCACTGGACGAAGGCGCGACCGTCGCCGGGTTCGTCACCGTCTACCGCAATGCCGACGGTTCCTTTGGCGACATGATCTGGACCGATCTGAAGCCGACCAACTCTGACGGCACCCCGGTCGACGGGACGGCCTTCGCCGACTCGGTCTACGGCAACGCCGTGGTCGGTATCGCCCCGGGTGACAGTGGTGTGAACGCCTACACGGCCACCATCGGGACGTCCTAGTCCAGGCTGATCACGACCCGGCCGCCCACGATCGTCCGGCCAGACCGTCCACATGAGCACCGCGTCCTGGGTTCGACGTTTCCCCGTAGTTCCCGGTCATGTGAGAAGAAGAGCAACGACATTCCGTTGAAGTGATGTG
>CAZADG010000117.1:0-5821 GCA_964483865.1 uncultured Mycobacterium sp.
TCACGATGGCCTGCTGGGAACTCAGTCGCTGAGCGATCTTCCCGCTGAGCGCACCCACGACCACGGCTGCGGTGTAGCCGGGCACCAGCAGCAGTGCGACGTCGGAAAGCTTCCAGTCGTAAATCCCTTTGATGATGAACGGGAAGATGAACTGGTAGCCGAGTTGGACCGAATAGATGACGAATACGACCACCAGCATCAGCGTGTACCGCTTGTTGGCGAAGAAGTCCTTGGTGATCAGCGCGTCGGGGTGCGCCGAGATGTGCCATATAAAGACAGCGATGCCGGCGATGACCGGGACCATGAACCACCAGTTGAAGTCCTGCATGAACAGCACGATCCCGGCGGCGATCACGGCTACCAGGAACAGCCCGAACACGTCCAGATGGCTCTCCGTGCTGTCCTCGGCGGGAACGTACTTGAGAATGAACGGAATGGTCACCAGTGCAACGAGATTCACCAGGAAGAATGCGGTCCAGCCCACGTACGTGGCGATGAACCCGCTACCGACCGCCCCGAGCAGCAAGGACAACTGGAACGCCGCTGTGCTGTAGCCGAGGTACTTCTTCTGCTCGTCGCCCTCGAAATGCTTGGTGACCCAGATGACGTAGAGGGTTTCAGCCGCCGCGAGACCGCAGGTTTGGAGAATCCGCCCGACCAGTACCCCGCCGAATGACCCTTGTAACGCGAAGCCCATCAGCGACCCGATCGCCATGATGATGACGGCGAAGATCATCAGCTTTCGGATACTGATCGAATCCGACAGGGCTGCGTAGACGACAGCGCCGATGCCGATCAGGATGCCCGGCAGGGTGGCCTGCAGGCTCACCGTGTTCTCCGACAGGCCGAGGGACGAGGCGATGGACGGCGACATGAGCTTGAAGCCGTTGTCCATGAAGAGAGAGAAGACGAACAGCGCCAGCAGTACGGGCACTGCCTGTCTCGGTTCGAAGGCCCTTGCCGTCGCCTTCGGCGCTCTTTGCACCGCGTCGGTCACGCCAACTCCAGCGCAATCTCGATCATCGTGGTGAACGCCGTCTGGCGCTCCTCCGGTGTGGTGTGCAGCCCGGCCGGGATGTTGTCACTGACGGTGAAGATGCCCAGCGCGTCGACCCCGGCGGCGGCGGCGTTGGCGAACAGACCGGCGGATTCCATTTCGACCGCCAGGATTCCCATCTTGGCCCATTTGCCGAGCGCCTCCGGGTCGTCGTTGTAGAAGATGTCCGAGGACAAGATGTTCCCGACGTGGCTGCGCTGGCCGTGTTCGTCGGCGATCCGCTTGGCCTTCTCCAGCAGCCGGTAGGACGACAGCGGGGCAAACGTTCCGGGCATGCCGAACTGGCTGATGTAGCTGGAGTCCGTGGACGCCCCCTGGGCGATGATGACGTCGTAGAGGTCAATGCCGTCCTGGATCGTGCCGCAACTACCGACTCGGATCAGGTTCTTGACGTCGAAGACGTGAATCAACTCGTAGCTGTAGAGCGAGATCGACGGGATGCCCATGCCGGTTCCCATCACGGACACCTTCCGGCCGCGGAAGGTGCCGGTGAAGCCAAACATTCCCCGAACCTCGTTGAAGCAGCGAAGGTCGTCGAAGTAGGTCTCGGCGATGAATTTGGCCCGCAATGGGTCACCGGGAAGCAGGATCGTCTCGGCGATCTCCTCGCCCTTGGGATCGATGTGGGGTGTGCGCTTGTCGGACATAGTGCTGATTCCTTCGTGCCGGAGATTTGGACATTAGTGCCCAGGAGTGTCTGCGAACTCGTAATCCAATTGGGCGAATCACTTTCTCAACCATGAGTAGGGTTCCGCACGATGCGTCGTGAAAGCAGGACGCCGAAAAGTCTGGGGATCGGCGTGCTCGCTGACTATTCACACCGGCTCGACGCACAACCACTCAACGGGGGTTCCGGCAGCGCCCGGCACATAGGTCGGCTGGGTGCCTTGGCGGTGGCCTTGGGGATCGGCGCTGCGGGCATGGCGCTGCCCGGGGTTGCCCTCGCCGACGACACCGGTACGGCGGGATCCGGGCCGGACCGTTCCACGACCGCTAAGGCAGGTACCTCAGAACGTGCCCGCGGGGTCCGCGGCCGGACGGGTCCGGCCGCCGCGCCCGCGCCGGCCGCCGGCGCAGCGGCCAAGGCGCGCAGTAGCCGGGCCCACGGTGCCCCGGCATCGACACCGATCCCGGCGCCGCGCCGAGAGATTTCGGTGATCCCCGCGCTGCCGGCTGCCCAGCCTGCCCCGGCTGCGGTGACGGCCAGCCCGTCGGGCAACCTCGCCGCGGGGCCGCGGAATCCCGCGGCCGACCTCTCGAGTCGACGGCAGAACAACCCGCCGAGCGGACGGTTCAACGACGTGCTCGCCGGTGCGGCTCTGCTGGTTCGCCGGAACATGGTCGACAGCGTCGCGCCGCCGGCGGCAACCGTGACCACTGCCGGCGCAGATCCCTCCATCCGACTGGCGGTCTTCGGGGATGCCGGAAACTCGTACACCAACGGCACCAGCTTCTACTACAGCCCGGGCGCCTACGCCCGCTATGACCTCGGAGCCAGCGGCCCGCTGCAGCAGGCAGTGGCAGAGATGATGCGCAGCTGGAACCCCAACGACGTCATCCAACTCGGCGACGAAAGCTACAACGTCGCCTCCAGCACCCTGCTGGACTACAACATCGGCCAGTACTACAACGACTGGATCCACCCCTATGCGCCGCCGGCCTACACCCAGCCCGGCTCGATCTACACAGACGGAACCCTCGGCGGCGTGCAAGCAGAGCCCGGCAAGACGCAGTGGCCCTACAACATCTACAACTTCCCCAACGGCTTCCCCAACCCCGCCGATCCCACGAAGCCAGGCGGCAGCCCAGACGGCGTGAACCACTACTACGCGGTTCCCGGTAATCACGACGAAGCCGAGATTCTCGGGACGTACAACGACGCCAGCGTCGACCAGGTCAATTACAACGCGCAGTACATCGGGAAGCCCGACGGTCCGGACGCCCACGACTATCAGAACAACATCATCAAGAACCCGCCTTACCCGGACAACGGCACGTTCATCCCGAGCAAAACCGGAAGCACCCAGTCGCTGCTCGACTATCACGCCTATCTGGGCGCCGGAAATCCCGGCAACCTCAGGCCGGGCACCTTAAACATCGGCAAGCTGGACCCGAACGGCTACGGCATGTACTACGGGCTCAATCTCGGCGACGCCGGGGACGGGCGGCCGCTGATTCACGTGACGATCATCGACACCAGTCGACTGCTCGCCGACGCGGGCTACTACGCGTTCAACTTCGCGCCCAACGCCGAGAACACGGCCAGAGATCCCAAGACCGGCCAGCAGACCGACACGCTCACCAAGATCCTGAACTACGACGTCCGTGACCCGGGGCTGACCGCCTCCGACGCCTGGTTCCAGGACCCGAACGTCTCACTCGACGCCCCGTCCATCGGCCGGGAGATGTTCCTGTGGGCCAAGAGCGATCTTGAGCAATCGGATGCGGCGTGGAACATCGTGATGGGTCACCATCCGGCCTATCACGTCGGAAGCCCGCAGCAGCCCTCGGACGACAGCTACACCAGTAATGCCGCGGTCCTTAACTTCCTCCAGGGCCTGCAGGACGATACCGGCGTAAGCCTGTTCGACGCCTACATGAACGGCCACAGTCACGCCTACGGGCGGGTGTTGGAAACGACCACGTCGCACGATGGAATCGGCACGGGGATACCGTTCCTCACCATCGGTGACGGTGGCAAGATGCTCGACGCACTGAATCTGGCGCCGTACGGCACCGATGTGCTGACACCGATGAACTACGACAACTTCATCGGCTACGACAAGAACGGGCAACCGCTCTACAACTACGACATCAACAAGTACGGCAACGTCAGCGACCCCGATTCCGAAGCCGCAGCTTTGGCGCCGTTCGAGGCAGGGCGCCCCACCAGTGCCGGCCTGAGCGGTTTCTACGTCTACAGCAAGGTCAATTGGCCGGAGGGCAACGGGTATGACCCGCTCGAGGATCCTTCCAAACTGACCATCACCAGCGTGACGGTCGATCCGAACACCGGCGTCGCGAAGACGTTCAACCTAAAGCAGCCCACCTACTTGAGCCTCCTCAGCAGCACCCAGAGCGACCTATCGGGTTTGTACGGCTATGGATCCGGCGCGGCCCAGGTCGACGCCGGCGACAGCTACCTGATGGTGCACTACAAAACGGCCCAGCCGGTCGACCCGGCAATCACTCTGATCGGTCGGGGACAAGGGGTCGCCGACTTCGGTCCGAGCACGCTGTTCTACAACCAGTGGTCGCCCACGACCGCCAAGGCGAACGATCTGGCGATGTTCAGTTTCGACGTCGACGCCAACGGCTCACTCACCAACGTGCAACTGGTCAATCCGGGCAGTGGCTACTTCGAATCCGATATTGCGGGCAGCAGCTATCTCGACACGACCCAGGACTTCGAGATCCTCGGCAACAACCCACCGAACCCGCTGGGATTCAACAGCTCTGATCCGACGCGGGCTGTCGTGCGGTTGACCTTCAGCGGGGGCCAACTCACCGGAGCGACCCTGGACAAGCCGGGATCGGACTATCAGCAAGTGGCCAACGCGATCCTGCAGTGCAACAACTGCACGTCCGGCACCGCGCAAACGAGTCCCACAGCCAAGAACAAATCCCTGCTGGTGGGCCTGAACATCGATCTGGAGGCCCAGTACAACCTGGCCGCAACCCGCCCGACCGGAAGTGAGCCCTACCACGACTGGTACCTGATGACCGACACCGCGGTGAGCGGCGTTAGCGCGGCGGCTGGCGGATCATTCGGCACGCTCGACCTCTCGCTGTTGCCCGAATCGGCCACGGCACGTGAGCTTCTCGCGATTACTCCGATAACCACCGGCTACACCGGAAGGGGGCCACAGCGTGCCTACGCCGCGCCCCAGGCCGGCCAGTTGCGACTGCGCGACACGCTGGGGCAACTGGTCGGGTCGGCGGTCGTCAAGGACGGCTCGGCTGTGGTCACCCTGGACCGGTTGGCCGCCCCCGGCGCGCTGACGGTCGAGTTCGACGGCGACCCCACCTCGAGCTACCAGGTCAACTTCCGCGGTATCGACGCGGCCGACAATGTGACGCTGGGTCTGAACTACGGCACCTGGAGTGGAACCGTTGCCCAGCAGGGATCCCAACTGGTTCTCGCCGACACCCAGACCGTTCAGGTGATGCGCACTGACAGCGGACGAGGCGTGGTGAACTTCGGCCTCACTAACGGGACCGCATCAAAGGTGTTGGCGCGCTGGGCTGTTGGGGCCCGACAGGGCGCGTTGCAGGCCGACGAACTCTTCGGCACGGATCCCTCCACCAACTGGCAGAGCACCGAAGGCCGCTCCGAGGGCGGGGCCGGCTCGGCAACGGTGACCGCAGGCACCTGGCGGCCCACCGCCTACCAGAACGGCCGCGAGCTGACCCTGGTGAGCCTGCAGGTGGAGGGCAACGGTGCGCTGGCCCGCTTTGCCGCCGGGGATGCCGCGGATCCCAGCGACGACGTGCTGGCCACCTTCACCCTGCCCGCCACCGGGGCCACGGCCACCGACCAGAACGGCGTGCTCACCGTGCGGCGGCTGTCCGGCTTGACCGACGGGCTGGCGCTGTATGAAGCCGACCCGATCACGGGGGCCGTCGTCGACAGCAAAGGCAGGACGCGGCTGCCCGGCCAGATCGGCTACCTGAAGGCGGCCCTGGACAACGCCAAACAGCTCGGCCTGGTGCTGGGTCCCGCGGACATGCCGGGCTTCGGCCAGACGGCCGTGCGCACCGACC
>CAZADG010000118.1:0-5781 GCA_964483865.1 uncultured Mycobacterium sp.
CCCTGGCCTGCTTTGTGTCTTGTCAACACTCCCGTGCAGCGAGTCGCAGATCGCGGCGATCATTGGGATGACCATCGATTCGAGAATTGCCTCAGCTGCCCAGGTGGGTGTCGAGGAACCGTGCCATTTCGGTGAAGATGTCTTGGGACTCTTGGGCGAAGGGTTCGATGAAGTAGGTGAAGTGTGAGGCGCCTTCGACGAGGTGCAGTTCGGCGTGCACGCCGGCTTTGCGGAGTTTGCGGTGCATGAGTACGACCTGGCTGAGTAGCAGGTCGCGGGTTCCCGAGATCAGCATGATGGGGGGGAATCCGGTGACGTCGCCGCGCAGCGGGGATAGCAGCGGGTCGGTGATGTCGTGGTCGCCGGCGTAGAGCGCCGCTCCGCGACTGCCGATGGCGTCGTAGGTGATCAGGACGTTGTCGACCCATTCGTGGACCTTCAGGGAGTCGCCGACTGGGGCCAGATCGCACCACGGGGTCTGGACGGCGACCGCGGCCGGCGCGGTGATGCCTTCCTGGGTGGCGCGCAGGACGGTCGACAGGGCCAGGCCGCCGCCGGCTGAGCCGCCGGTGATGCCGATGTTGGCCGCAGGCGCCATCTCCAGGACGGCTTTCCATACGGTGATGGCGTCGTCGGATGCGGCGGGGAAGGGGTGGTCGGGGGGCATCCGGTAGTCGACTTCGATGACGGTGATGCCGCATGTGGCGGCGATGACGGCGGGTTCGAGCAGCGAGGCCCGGCCGGGGTTGAACACGTAGGCGCCGCCGTGGGTGTTGACCAGAAGGCGGTTGGTGTTGCGGGCCGGTGTCTGTGCGGGGGTGACGATGAACACCGGGACGCCGCCGAGGGTGGTCGACTCGACCCCGACGCCGAGTTTGTCGATGATCTGCTCGATGGCCGGGGCCGAGTGGTGGGCCAGTTCGGCGACGGCGTTTTTCCAGCCCTGGGTGTCGGGTGGGTTGAGCAGCCATTCGCTGTTGCGGTAGGGCATGGCGATCGCGGTCTGCAGTTCGGCGCTGACTGAGGTCGGAACCGGGATGATGCGCCCGGGAACCTGCCGTGGGCCGGGGTTTCCGTTGATCTGGCCCATCAGATCGTGGAACAGCTGACCGTCGGGAATTCCGATTATGTTGGCCGGACCGGGGGCGGGATCAGTCATGGCGGTAGTTCTACGCGATATCACCGCCCGGCTCCAGCGTTCGAACCGGTTACCCGGTTTCGGCGTCGATAGCGTTCGGGCGGTGCTGGGGGAGTCACCGGCCCGGTTGTCGGGAGCACGGATTTTTTGCGTGGAATACGGCGGCTGCTCAGGAGGCCGCCCGTAAAGTCGACGGATGCCCGAGCCTCGTCGCCAGCCTGTTCTAGCGCCACTCAGCCCTGCCGCCATCTTCCTGGTTGCCACCATCGACGGCGGTGGTGAATCGACCGTCCACGCAGCCCTGCCCGACCTCGCCGGCTTGGTGCACGCGGTCGGGTTCCGCGACCCGTCCAAGCGGCTGTCGATGGTCACCTCGATAGGGTCGGCCGCCTGGGACCGATTGTTTTGCGGACCACGCCCCGCGCACCTGCACTCATTCGTCGCGCTGAACGGTCCCCGCCACCGCGCGCCGGCCACTGCAGGGGATCTGCTGTTTCACATCCGCGCCGAGGTACTCGATGTCTGCTTCGAACTGGCCAGGCAGGTGGTTAAGGCGATGGCGGGAGCCATCACCGTCGTCGACGAGGTCCATGGCTTCCGCTACTTCGACAACCGCGACCTGCTCGGGTTCGTCGACGGCACCGAAAACCCGGACGGCCAGGCGGCGGTGAACGCCACTGAGATCGGCGAGGAGGATCCTGACTTCGAAGGCGGCTGCTACGTCCACGTGCAGAAATACCTGCACGACATGGCCGCATGGGAGGCGCTGAGCGTCGCCGAACAGGAGTTGGTGGTCGGACGTACCAAACTGGAGGACATCGAACTCGACGACGCCGCCAAACCCGCCAACTCCCATGTGGCGGTGAACACCATCGAGGACGAGCAAGGCAACGAGTTGCAGATCATGCGAGACAATATGCCGTTCGGACAAGTCGGAGAAGGCGAGTACGGCACCTACTACATTGGGTATTCGCGCGACCCGGCGGTAACCGAGCGGATGCTGCACAACATGTTCATCGGTGAGCCCCCCGGGAACACCGACCGGATTCTGGACTTCTCCGAGGCGGTGACCGGAACCGCGTTCTTCACCCCGACCGCCGACTTCCTCGACAACCCACCGCCGCTTCCTAGTACGGGGGCGGCCGCCGTCGCCGCAGGCTAACTGGAGATCAATCGGTACCGCGAACTCGCCCCGATCACCTGGCCGAGATTCCATGGTTCCGGCGGCGATCGCATCCCTGCGGTGATAGGAAGAATTTTTGGGACCCGGCCGTAAAGCGGCTTGAAAGGATGTTGTTGCGTGGCCGATGAAGCGGCGGATGTCATTGTTGTCGGGCACGGTCTGGCCGGTCTGGTGGCCACCAGCCAGATCGTCGAGGCTGGAAAGTCGGTCCTGCTGATCGACAAGCAGGGGCCCGCCGATTTCGGCGGGCAGGCCTTCTGGTCCTTCGGGGGATTATTCATGGTCGACACCCCCGAGCAGAAGCTCTGCGGAGTCAGGGACTCCCGGGAATTGGCCTGGCAGGACTGGCTGGGCGCGGCCAAGTTCACCGACTCCCCCGACGACCACTGGGGCCGCAAGTGGGCGGAGAGTTACGTCGACTTCGCCTCCGGGGAGAAACGCCGGTGGTTGAGAAGCCTCGGCTGGCGGGCCTTCCCGCTGTTGGGGTGGCCAGAGCGCGGCGGGCATGGCGCGCTGGGGTCGGGTAACAGCGTCCCGCGTTTCCACATCACCTGGGGAACAGGTCCGGGCCTGGTCGAGGTGTTCGCCTCCCGGGTGCTCGACGCCGAGTCGCGGGGCCTGGTGCGTCGCCTGTTCCGGCACCGGGTGGACGGTCTGGACAAGACCGACGGCGCGATCACCGGCGTTCACGGGAAGGTTCTGGAGACCTCCAGCCGCGGCCGGGCGGAACCTACGTCGGACGCCGAGGTCGGAGAGTTCACCGCACGGGCCTCAGCGGTGGTGCTGGCCACCGGCGGGGTGGGTGGCAACCCCACTCTGGTGCGCGAACTTTTCACCGACAGCTTCGGGACCTTCCCCGACGAAATGCTCTGCGGCAATCCGGCATACGTCGACGGGAAGATCCTGGCCATCGCCAAGGAGGCTGGCGCCCACGTCGTCAACGAGAACCGACTCTGGTTCTATCCGGACGGTGTCACCAACGTCAACCCGATCTGGCCGGATCACGGAATCCACCTCAACACCGGCCCCTCCGCGTTGTGGCTCGACGGATCCGGCAAACGCTTTCCGCCCCCGCTGTACCCGAACTTCGACGGCATGAGTGCGGTGACGCATATCGTGAAATCGGGCTTCTCCTACTCCTGGCTGATCCTCAATCACGAGATCTTCCGCAGAGAATTCGCGATGTCCGGCCAGGAACTCAACCCGGCGATCACCGGGAAGCACCCGTGGATGGCGATCAAAGGCCTGCTCAAGCCGGCGATCTCCAGCCATGCGCAGGAATTCCTCGACCGCGGTGTGGATTTCGTCAACGCCAGCTCGGTCACGGCACTGGCGGCGCTGATGAACGCCGTCCCGAACGTCACACCGATCGACGCCGCAGTGCTGGAGGAGGAGATCCGCGCCCGCGACTCCCAGGTCGACAACCACTTCAGCAAGGACCCGCAGTTCATGGCGATCTACAACGCCAGGAGGTTCTGGCCGGACTGGTTCCGGGTGTCCAAACCCGTCCGCCTGCTGGACCCGAAATCAGGTCCTCTGATCGCCATCAAACTGCACATCACCACCCGCAAGACTCTCGGCGGGCTGCAGACCGACCTCAACGGACGCGTCCTCTCCGCGGACGGGAACCCCCTGCCGGGGCTCTACGCCGCCGGGGAAGCATCCGGTTTCGGCGGGGGCGGAATCCACGGGCACCGTTCCCTGGAGGGGACGTTCGTCGGTGGATGTGTGTTCTCGGGCCGGGTGGCCGGCCGCAACGTGGCTAGGCAGGTGTGAGCCGGATGCGCATCGGTGACTTCCTGCTCAAGAGGCTGGCCGACATCGGGGCCAACCACATCTTCGGGGTGCCCGGCGACTACAACCTGAGCTTCCTCGAGCAGGTCGAGGCCCACCCTGATCTGACCTGGGTGGGGACCTGCAACGAACTCAACGGCTCGTATGCCGCCGACGCCTACGCCCGCACCGGAAAACCCGGTGTCCTGGTGACTACCTACGGGGTGGGGTGTCTGAGTGCGATCAACGGCGTCGCCGGGGCCTATTGCGAGCACGTTCCTTTGATCCATATTGCGGGCACACCGCCGGCACACGCCATGAACGATCGCCTGCCGCTGCATCACAGCATGCTCGACGGTGGTTATCGCAATGTCCACCGGGCCTTCTCGGAGTTCACCGAATACAGTGCGCGGATCACCCCGGAGAACGCGGTCGACGTGATCGACCACGCCCTACGCACCGCCTTCCGCTCTCGCAGACCGGTGCGCCTGGAACTACCGTCGGATCTGACCCAGGTGGATATCCTGGTTCCCGAGGACACCTTGACCCTCGACGGACCAGCCGCCGACCCGAGCCAGGTCGAGGACGCCGCCACAGCACTCGCCGCGATGCTCACCGGCGCCAGCCGGCCGCTACTCGTATTCGACCTACCCGCGGTGCGCTGGGGAGCGCTTACGGCAATCGAGGAGTTCTGCGCCGGGCTCGACATCCCGTATTTCTGCACCCTGCCCGCTGTGCACCAGGCACACACCGAGCATCCCCAGTACCTGGGCATGCTGCCAGGCAAGGACGCCGACCGGCAGCGGATCTTCACCGAGGCCGATCTGGTGGTCGCCTGCGGGCTGATCGAATCCGACGTCACCACAGGCTTCTTCTCCCTCGGCCTGGACGCCAAGACGGTGGCCCGGCTGCACACCGGATACACCCAGTTGGGCGGGCCCAGTTGGACCGACTCCGCGGTCTACAACGGCGTGCCCATCGCCGAGGTCCTCACCGCGGTGCGCCACAAGGTCACCGGTGACGCCGACGGCCGGCGACGCTGGTGGACACCGCCGGCCCCGCACGCGGTCGCCACTTCATCCGACGACGGCGAAATTACCGAAGAGTTCGTCTTCTCGCGGTTGCGGGACTTCCTGCGCGCCGGTGACGTCCTGATCTCCGAGACCGGCACGTCCGCCCAGAACATCGGCGGCCTGCCGTTACCCGACAATGTCAGGTACATCAATCAAACCAGCTGGGGCTCAATCGGATACGCCCTGCCGGCGCTCTTGGGCTCGCTGTTGAGCGAACCGGAACGCAGGCACGTGCTGTGCATGGGCGACGGCTCCTTCCAACTCACCGCCCAGGAACTCTCGACCATCGTCCGCCAGGATCTGACACCGGTGATCCTGCTGCTCAACAACGCCGGCTACACCATCGAGCGGTCGATCTTGGGTATGCGATCCCACTACAACGACGTTGCCAACTGGTCCTACCACGAGCTGCCCCGGGTCTTCGGACTCGACGAGAGCCGTCTGCTCAGCCGGGTCTGCTCCACCCGCGCTGAGCTCGACGCCGCTTTCCGTGAAGCAGCCGACACCGACCGCCTTGCGTTCATCGAGATCGCGCTGCAACCAGAGGACATGACGGCGGCAACGACGTCGGTCGGTGACGCCACCCGGATCTACGACTACGGCGTTAGCGGCCC
>CAZADG010000119.1:0-5713 GCA_964483865.1 uncultured Mycobacterium sp.
CGCACGGCGACCGTGCCGTTCAGTTCCGAACGGCAGTTCATGGCGACCCTGCACGAAAACCGCAGCGGGGACCACATGTTGCTCGTCAAGGGTTCGGTGGAACGGCTGCTCGAGTTGTGCGACACCCAGATGAGCGCCGACGGCACCGAACGCCCACTAGACCGCTCCGCCGTCCTGGCCGCCGCCGAGCACCTCGCCGACGAAGGCTTGCGGGTGTTGGCGATGGGGGTGTGCATCGGCTTCGACCCGGCCAACTTCGGCGAGGACGCAGTGCGCGGTTGCCTGACCCTGACCGGGCTGCAGGCGATGCTCGATCCGCCGCGCGAAGCGGCGAAGAAGGCGGTCGACGCGTGTCACTCGGCCGGTATCGCGGTCAAGATGATCACCGGAGACCACGCCGGAACCGCCCGCGCGATCGCGGCGGGCGTCGGTGTTCTCGGCTCGGATTCGCCGGCCGTGGGAACCGTCCTCACCGGCGCGGAGTTGTCCGCCCTGAGCGCCGAGGAACTCCCCGAGGCCGCCGAGCGCGCGCACGTCTTTGCCAGGGTCTCACCGGAGCAGAAGCTGCGGTTGGTCGAGGCGCTGCAGGCCCGAGGGCACGTCGTGGCGATGACCGGCGACGGAGTCAACGACGCTCCGGCTTTGCGCCAGGCCAGCATCGGCGTGGCCATGGGTCGTTCCGGAACCGAGGTGGCCAAGGACGCCGCCGACATGGTGCTCACCGACGACGACTTCGCCACCATTGAGGCGGCCGTGGAGGAGGGCCGCGGTGTCTTCGACAACCTCACCAAGTTCATCACCTGGACGCTTCCCACCAACGTCGCCGAAGGCATGGTGATCCTGGTGGCGATCGCCCTGGGCAGTGCGCTGCCGATCCTGCCCACCCAGATCCTGTGGATCAACATGACCACGGCGGTAGCGCTCGGCCTGATGCTGGCGTTCGAGCCCAAGGAGCCGGGCATCATGTGCCGGCCCCCACGCGATCCCGCCCAGCCCCTGCTGACCCGCACACTGGTGTACCGGATCCTGCTGGTGTCCGGACTGATGGTGCTGGCGTCCTGGTATCTGTTCGAATGGGAACTCGCCAACGGTGCATCGCTACCCGAGGCCCGGACCGCCGCGCTGAACCTGTTCGTGGTCGTCGAGGCCTTCTACCTGTTCAGTTGCCGATCCCTGACCCACTCGGCCTGGCATGTCGGATTCTTCAGCAACCCGTGGCTGATCTTCGGCGTCGTCGTGCAGGCGGTGGCCCAGATCGCGATCACCTACCTGCCCGCGATGAACCACGTCTTCGGGACTGCTCCGATCGGCGGTGCGGCATGGCTGCGGATCGTCGCCATCGCCGCGGCAATCAGCGTCGTGGTGGGTGCCGAGAAGTGGCTTCGGGCCCGCTCGCCCAGTGCCTCTGCCCGCACTGCACTCAGCCGCTGATCGGGTCCCCGATGATCACGTCCTGTCCGATGACCTCGCGGAAACCGTGCCGCAGGCTCTCCAACAGGCACTCCCGGTCGGTGACGGCGGCGTCGTCGGAGCTGACGCCGACGCTCGCGGTGGAGGTGTAGGTCAGCATGGTGACGTTGATCGCCGCCCCGACCGTGCCCACCAGCGGGTACATCCGCTCGACCTTGGCCCCCGACAGCCACACCGGAATCGGGATTCCCGGCACGTTGGATGCGGTCAGATCGGAGGTCTGCGCCGCCGCCGACACCAACTCAGGCGGCAGGAAGCGGCTCAGCTCGGCGAGGTAGTCGGCCAGCTTCAGCGCCGGCTCGGCGCGCCACGCACGAACCGTGTTGGCCGCTACCTCGAGCACGTCATCGATGGCATTGCTCACCGGGATCTCGAAGCGGGCGATGGTCACCGCGTTGCTCTCTTCGGCGGAGGTGCGCAGCGAGATCGGCATGTTCATCCGAAGCTCGTCGACCGGATGGCCCATCTTCACGTGGTAGTCGTGCATGCCGACGCTGATCGCGGCCAGGAACAGGTCGTTGACGGTCCGGTCGCGCTTCTTGGCGGCGGCCTTGAACTGTTCGAAGTCCATGTCGATGGTGTCGAAGTGGTAGTTGATACTGCGACCTTTGAGGATTGGCGACAGTGGTTCGACGTTGACCTTGGTGAACCTGACCAGCGACCCGGCGGTGTCGCGGACCTTGTTGAACAGCGTGCGCGGGTGGCGCAGCGCGGCCGCCGCCAGTGGACCGAAGCCCCGGATTGCATCCTCGGCGGTCCTGGCCACCCAACCGACGTTGTTGCGGATCACCGCCTGCATGAAGCCCTTGGTGTCCAGCAGCACCGGGTCCGGCGCCTCCGGCATCGGCCCGAGGTCGGTGCCTTCCGGGGTGAAGTCCAGCAGCGCCATCCCCAGTTGCACCGCTCCCTGACCGTCGGCGATCGCGTGATGCAGTTTCTGCACCAGCACCGCCTTCCCGCCGGGCAGACCCTCCAAGAGGGTCACCCGCCACAGCGGGCGGTCCTTGTCGAAGTCGGCCATGCTCTGGCGGCGCGCCTCCTCGAGCACATCCCGCCACGTGGAACCCTCGGGCATCCGGAAGCGACGCATATGGAAGGTGAGGTCGAAGTTGGGATCGACCACGACCCGCGGGGTCTCCAGGCCGGTCGGGCCCTCCACCACCTTGGACCGCAGCACCGGAGCCAACCGGGACGCGCGCTCGTAGCGGTCCAACAGCGTGTCCCAGTCCGGGCTGCTCTCCAGCACCAGCACACCCAGGATGGTCGAACGCATCACCGGGTCGTCGCTGGCCATCCGCCAGGTGGCGAAGTCCCAGCCGCCCAGCCGACGGGCCTCCTTGATGGTTTCGCCGCCGCGCAGGGTCTTCGGGGTGGGTTTCGCCGGCGCCTTCTTGGCGGGAGCTTTCTTGGCGGGAGCTTTGGCCACGGCTTTGGCGGTCGTCTTCTTCGCCGCCGGAGACTTCTTGGCAGGGGCCTTCTTCACGGTGGCCTTCCGCGCTGGAGTTTTCTTCGCCGCCGTCGGCTTGTCCTGCGGGCTTTCCGCCACCTGTCCTCCTGCTTCGCCTGCGCTCGCCCGCCATTGGGCGCTCACGGGCATCCTGCCACTTAAATACTCTCTTAGAGGGCGACATTCGAGAGTCGGGCTTGTCGGGATTGCGGCAGCTTCAGCGCGGCCGACGAATCATCCGATGATGTGGAAGACGACCGTTCCCAGGCAGAGCACTACACCGAGATAGGGGATCGCTCGCGGAACCACGATGTAACCGCCGTGTGGCTCGCCGCGTCTTTTGATGACGATCAGCGATGCGTTCACCAGGGTGAAGATGGTCAGCACCAATAGGCTGGTGAGTTGAGCCAGCGACACCAGGGGAAGTACCACGGTCGCGACGATCATTGCCGCCACCACGAGCAGCGTCGCCGTGACCGGAGTCTGGAACCTGCTGTGCACGGCAGCAAAGCGCCGGTGGATCCAACCCTCGTCGGCCAGTCCGTACAGGATCCGCGACGCCATGATGATCTGCACGATCACCCCGTTCATCGCGGCGGTCATCCCGATCAGGCTCAACACCACGACGTGACCGGCGCCGCTTCGCTCGAACACCAGCGTCAGCGGCGCCTCGCTGGCGGCCAGATCGGCGGGGGACACCAGCGTCGTCGACACCAGGACCACCAGCAGATACAGGACCGTTGACCCCAGCAGTGCGAACAGGATGGCCAACGGCATGGTCCGGCTGGGATTACGGGTCTCCTCGGCGACGTTGACCATGTCCTCGAAGCCGATGAAGGCGTAGAACGCCAGGAAGGCGCCGGCCACCACCCCACCGATCCCGACGGCCGGGTCGACCGCCAGCACCCGCTGAACGTCGATCTGCCCGAACGCTTTCCGGCCGAACCAGATGACCAGCAGTAGGCCCAGCACCTCGACGCCGGTGAGGATCGCCGCGGTGGCGGCGGACTCGCCGATCCCCTTGACTGCGATGGCTCCGAGGACGACGAGCAGGCCCACCCCGGCCAGCAGTGGCGGGACGGCGACGAACGAGGCCAGGTACCCGGCGAAACCTTGCGCCAGTGCGGCCGCTGAGGCGATCCCGCCGGCGGCCATTGCCAGCCCGACCGCGGTGGACAGCCGTCTCTTTCCGAACGCGCGGTGCAGGTACACCGAGACGCTGGCACTGACCGGATAGCGGCCGGCGAGTTCCATATAGGACAGTGCGGTCACCGCGGCGGTCACCATCGCGAGGATGAACGCCAGTGTGGTGCTGGATCCGGCGAATCCGGCGACCTTGCCGATCAGGACGTAGATACCTGCGCCGACGATGTTGCCCAGCCCGTAGAGGGTCACCAGCGGCAGGCTGAGCGACCGGTTGAGCCTGGCGTTCCGCCCCATCGGGGCAGTCTAGGTCGCTACCGTCGAGGCTTTCCGGCATCGAGGAGCTGTCCGTTGAAGGAACCGAAAGGTCTGCTGATCGGAGGGATCGCCGCCGGGGTGGCCGGGGTGATGGCCGATCTGCTCAGCCCGCTCTACGCGACGTCGTTCCACCGCGGCTTCGGGTTGAGCAACACCCAGGCCGGTCTGCTGGTGACCGCCGCGCTGGGCACCATGGCCATTGTCGAGTTCGGTCTGGCGCACTCCATCGCCCAACGCAGCCTGAAAGCCGTCGCCACCTGGGGCATCGGGATCTCGGTGGTTGCGCTGCTCTACATCAGCGAGGTCAGCGGTCAGGGCTTCTGGTCGCTGTTCGCGGGCATGGTGGGACTCGGTCTCGGCTGCGGCCTGACGTTTGTCGCCGGGAACGCCGCGCTGTCGTACGCCAACAACAGCGAGCGCGCCTTCGGGCTGCTGAGCACCTGGTACATGGTGTTCGTGTTCATCATGATGAGCACCAATCCCGTTCTGCGCCAGATGTATCCGATCGTGTTGCCCTACGCGGCGATGGTGGCCGTACAGCTGCTGTGCCTTGGCCTGATCTGGTGGAAGCTGCCGGACACCCGGGTCATCGCGGCGCAGCGGCAGAGGGAACCGGGAGCGCCGCAGGCGCACAGCGACCTGACGCTGTTCAGTGCACTCCCGCTGCTCTTGGGCCTGGCGGTGTCGCTGTCGCAGTTGTCGGTGGCCGGGCTGTGGACTTTCGCCGAGGAACTCGGTACCGGTTCGGGGCTGTCGGCGCAGACAACGGCCAGCTTCCTCGGTTTCTCCCAGCTGATCGGGTTGCTGGGGACTATGGCGCCGTGGCTGTTGGGTCGCTGGCTCGGCCGCGGCGCGTTGGGGGCCGCCGGCCTGCTGCTGTGCGCCGCCGGCCTGATGTTGGTGGCGCTCGTACGCAGCCCGGAGGCCTATATCGGCGGGAACCTCGCGGTGAACCTGGGCTACTGGGTGATCCTGCCGCTGGCCATGTCGGTCGCGGCCGATTTGGACCCGAACTCCGGGCGCCTGGTCGCCTTCATTCTCGGGTTGTCCTCGATCGGTCTGGCGCTCGGGCCGACGCTGGCCGGCCCCTTGCTCGGCGGCGATGACACCACGCTGGGCGGCTGGGTCTTCGGAATCATCGGGTTGATCGCGGTGCCCTTCATCATCCCGCCGGCCAGCGCCGCCGACCGCGCGGCGCGGGCCCGCACCGCCGGCGGGGCCAGGCAGGCAGGCGCCGGACTCAGCTGATCGCGCTCTGCTGCACCACCGTGTGTACGAATCCCAGCTTGTCGGCCACCGGGGCGGTGATCTCGAACGGATACAGCGGGTTCTTGC
>CAZADG010000120.1:0-617 GCA_964483865.1 uncultured Mycobacterium sp.
CGGCGGCCTAGCGGCTGCCGAGGGTGAGGTAGTCGCGCTCCCCGTAGCCGGTGTAGATCTGCCGCGGGCGACCGATCTTGTTGGGCTCCTCGTGCATCTCTCGCCAGTGGGCGATCCAACCGGGCAGCCGGCCGAGCGCGAACAGCACGGTGAACATCCGGGTCGGGAAGCCCATCGCGCGGTAGATGACCCCGGTGTAGAAATCGACGTTGGGGTACAGCTTGCGCTCGACGAAGAAATCGTCGGTCAACGCGGCTTCCTCGAGAGACTTCGCGATGTCGAGCAGTTCGTCGGCGGCGCCGAGCTTGCCCAGGATCTTGTCGGCCTGTTCCTTGACGATGCGTGCCCGCGGATCGTAGTTCTTGTACACGCGGTGGCCGAAGCCCATCAGCTTCACGCCGTCCTCGCGGTTCTTGACCTTGCGGACGAACTCGTTGACGTCGCCTCCCGAGACCCGGATCTTCTCGAGCATCTCCAGCACCGACTGGTTGGCCCCGCCGTGCAGCGGGCCCCACAGCGCGTTGATGCCGCCGGAGATCGAGGTGAACAGGTTGGCCTGGGACGAACCGACCAGCCGCACCGTGGAGGTGGAGCAGTTCTGCTCGTGGTCGGCATGC
>CAZADG010000120.1:627-5521 GCA_964483865.1 uncultured Mycobacterium sp.
GGCATGCAGGATGAGCAGCATGTCCAGCGCCCGGACGGTCTCCGGGTCGGGGACGTAGGGCTCGGACGGCAGCCCGAACGTCATCCGCAGGAAGTTCTCCACCAGGCTCAGTGAGTTGTCCGGGTAAAGGAAGGGCTGGCCGACAGACTTCTTGTAGGAGTACGCGGCGATGGTCGGCAGCTTGGCCAGCAGCCGGATGGTCGACAATTCCACCTGCTTGTGATCCAGCGGATCCAGCGAGTCCTGGTAGTAGGCGGACAGCGCGTTGACCGCACTGGAGAGCACCGGCATCGGGTGAGCGTTACGCGGGAAACCGTCGAAGAACCGCTTGAGGTCCTCGTGCAGCAGGGTGTGCCGCTGGATTCTGGTGGTGAACTCTTCGAGCTGGCCGGAGGTCGGCAGCTCGCCGTAGATGAGCAGGTAGCTGACCTCAATGAAGGTCGACTTCTCGGCCAGCTGATCGATCGGGTAGCCACGGTAGCGCAGAATTCCGGCGTCGCCGTCGATGTAGGTGATGGCGCTCTTGGTCGACGCCGTGTTCACGAACCCCTGATCAAAGGTGGTGTAGCCGGTCTTGGCCAGCAGCGGCCCCAGAGCGATGCCGTCGGAACCCTCGGTCGCATGGACGATCTCCAGGTCCAGCTCGCCGCCGGGATACCGGAGGGAGGCGGTGTCGTCGGTCGCGGCCACTTCAACCCCTTCTTGGCTGTTTTACGGCGCCGGGCGGGCCGTTGTGAGGTCACGCTACTGTGCGTTCTAGGTGAACGTAGTCGCTATCGTTTCTGATCGCCCGACGGGGTCGGGTACTCCCGGGCTCAACTGGGGTCCCAGGGCCTCCACAGCCGGGTGAAAATCGAGTACGTCGACTCGATCTGGTCGGCGACGCGGCCGGGACCGCCGATTTCGGTGCCCGGGGATCCCAACGCGGCGGCCATCAGCACCGCCCAGGTGTCGAAAAGGATTCGCACCGCCAGTTCATCGAGACCGACGCCCATCCGCCGGGACAGCGCCTCGATGACGGGGCGGGTCGGAGCATCCGGGCGGTAGGTGAAGGCCGCAAGCCCCAGCAGAGGTGAGGCATTGACGATCTGCAGGAAGCCGTTGACCCGGTCGAACGACATCGCTCCGGCCTCGCCCCGCTCAGCGGCCCGCAGAACCTGCAGATGTGCGCGCGCCAGCGCCTCATGCTCGGTGATGTCGTGCGGCTGGCGGGCCAGTGCCTCGGCGACATGCTCGGCGATCTCCTCGATCAGCGCCCCGATGACGGCTTCCTTGTTCGGAAAGTATCGACTGAAGGTGCGCGGCGATATGTCGGCGGCGGCGGCGATCTGGTCCACCGTGGTTCGCTCATAGCCCTGCTGGGCGCACAACCTCGCGGCGACGTCCACCAACGTGGCCCTCGTGCGTAGTTTCTTGCGTTCCCGCAGCCCGAGGGCCGCCTCCCCGGTGCGTTGAGGCACCCGCCGATCGTAGCTGGAGAGGGGCGGGCACCCCTCTGGAACTGCCCGCCCCCCAAAAAATCATCCCTTATGCAACGGGCCGGTACCGCACGAAGGCCGGCGCGGCGAGTGCCGCGAGCAGAACGCCGACGACCACCAGCACCCCACCGCCGGTGGCGGCCACGGTCGTACCGACAGCCGCTGCCGCCGCCCCGTGTACGGCGTCAGCGAGCCGTGGGCCTCCCCCGACCACGACGATGAACACGCCCTGAAGTCGCCCGCGCAGGTCGTCGGAGGCGATTTCCTGAAGGATCGTGGAACGGAACGCCGCCGACACCATGTCCGCCGCCCCGCCCACCGCCAGGAATGCCAGGGCAATCCACAACATCGCGCCGGCACGGCCGTCGGCGAGCGCGGCGGCCACGCCGAAGCCGATGATGGCAAGCCCCCACACCACGATGGCGACCACGACGGCCAGACCCTGTCGGCGGACCCGGGGCAACCACCCCGAGAACACGCCGCCCACGACAGCCCCCACCGCGATAGCCGCCGACAGCAGCGCCATCGTGGTGCCGCCCTGCACCGGGCCCCCGAAGCTCTCGTTAGCCATCTGTGGGAACAGCGCGCGGGGCATTCCGCACACCATCGCGATGATGTCGACGACGAACGACATCAACACCACTTGATTTCCGGCTAGGTAGCGGAAGCCCTCCAGCACCGCGCCGACGCCCCACCGCGATCGGTCGACGATGCCGTCGATGACCGGCATCGGTTGGAGGCGAATCGTGGCCAGGATGGGTGCCAGACAAGCTAGGGCGTCGATGAGATAGAGAGTGGAAAGATCGACCCACTTCAGCAGCACACCGGCCAGAAGTGGACCGGCGATGGCGCCGAACTGCTGCACCGTCATGTTCAGGGAATTGGCGGCGGGCAGTTGTTCGATCGGCAGCATCCGCGGGATCGCCGCACCGCGGGTCGGCCAGTTCACCGCGAAGAAAGCCTGCTGCACGGCGAGTAACACCAGGATCACCCACACGTTGTTCAGCGCCAGCGCAGCCTGCGCCCAGAGCAGTACCGACGCCGCGGCCAGTCCGCACGAGGTGATGATGAGCAGCGTGCGTCGGTCCATTGCGTCGGCCCAGGCGCCGCCGAGAAGTCCGAAGACGATAAGCGGCACCAGCGCGAACAGCCCGGCCAGTCCGACGTACGCGGAGTTCCGTGTCAGCGCGTACAACTGCACGGGCACGGCGAACACGGTGAGGTTGCCGCCGATCACCGTGACGATGCCGGCCAGCCATAGCCTGCGGAAGTCCGGCGTCCGCAAAGGAGTGACGTCGGCGAACAGCCGGGATTTGGGCCCCCGGGCGAACCGCCGCCGCCCCGGCACCTAAGGCTGCAACCTTTCGACGCGATCGGGGTTTCCGGTGGTGACGCGAATCCTGTTGTGAATCCGGTTCTCTCGGCCCTGCCAGAACTCGATCACCTCGGCCGCGATGCGATAGCCGCCCCAGTGCGGCGGCACCGGCACCTCGTCTTCACCGGCGAATCGCTCGGTCACCTGGGCAAGCTGTGCCATCAGGTCCGCCCGTGACCCGATCGGGCGCGACTGGTCGGAAGCCCAGGCGCCCAGCTGAGAACCGCGCGGCCGGCGCGTCCAGTAGGTGGCGGTCTCCTCCGGAGCTACCTTGCTGACCGCGCCTCGGATGTGCACCTGCCGGCCCAGTGCATACCAGGGGAAGGTCACCGAGGCATAGGGGGTTTGGGCCAGATCGGCACCCTTGGCGGAGTCGTAGTTGGTGTAGAAGGTGATGCCGTCGTCGTCCGCGCTCTTGCAGAGCACGGTCCGGGTCACCGGCCGGCCGTCCTCGACCGTGGCCAGAACCATGGCATTGGGCTCGGCCAGGCCGCCTTGTTCGGCATCGTCGATCCAGTTGTGCAGCAACGCAAGCCATCCGTCGGCGAGCCAGTCGGTGTCGAGGTCGCTACTACCGTCCTTTTCCACCGATCCGTATTCCACCCGCATCGACGCAAGACGGTGTACGGGTGCGGGCCCACGTCCTTCCACCACGGGCTCACGGTACGCCCACGGGTGCGCGAGTGGGAGAATCCGCGCATGACAGTCCTTCCGGATGACTTCGTCCCCGGCCTGGAGGGCGTCATCGCCTTCACCACCGAGATCGCCGAACCGGACCGCGGCGGTGGCGCCCTGCGGTACCGGGGAGTCGACATCGAGGATCTGGTTGGCCACCGGGTCACCTTCGGCGACGTCTGGGCTCTTCTGGTGGACGGCCGGTTCGGCGACGGGCTGGAGCCGGCCGAACCGTTCCCGCTGCCGATCCACACCGGCGACGTCCGGGTCGATGTGCAGGCCGGGCTGGCCATGCTGGCACCGATCTGGGGCTATCGACCGCTCCTGGATATCGACGACGAGACAGCCCGCGCCCAGTTGGCGCGGGCATCGGTGATGGCATTGTCCTACGTCGCACAGTCGGCCCGCGGGATCGGCCGGCCCGCCGTACCTCAGCGGTTGATCGATGAATGCTCCACCATCACTGAGCGATTCATGACCCGCTGGCACGGCGAGCCAGATCCGCGGTATGTCGAGGCGATCGACGCCTACTGGGTGTCGGCGGCCGAACACGGCATGAACGCCTCGACGTTCACCGCTCGGGTGATCGCCTCGACCGGCGCGGACGTGGCAGCGGCACTGTCCGGCGCCGTCGGCGCGATGAGCGGCCCACTGCACGGCGGGGCGCCGGCCCGGGTGATCCCGATGATCGAGGAGTCCGAGCGCACCGGGGATGCCGCGCCGGTGGTGCGCGGAATCCTGGACCGGGGCGAGAAGCTCATGGGCTTCGGCCACCGGGTGTACCGTGCCGAGGACCCACGCGCCCGGGTGCTGCGGGCCACCGCAAAGCGTCTGGATGCCCCGCGCTACGAGGTGGCCGCGGCGCTGGAGCAGGCCGCGCTGGCCGAACTCCGGCAGCGCCGGCCCGACCGGGCGATCGAGACCAACGTCGAATTCTGGGCAGCGGTCATCCTCGACTTCGCCGAGGTGCCACCGTCGATGATGCCGGCGATGTTCACCTGCGGGCGCACCGCCGGTTGGTGTGCCCACATCCTGGAACAGAAGCGGCTCGGCAAGCTGGTCCGACCGGCGGCGGTCTATGTCGGGCCCGGCCCGCGGCCGGCGGATTCCGTGCCGGGCTGGGACGAGGTCAACCACACCCCGTAATCCCCCGCGAGCAGACACAAAGCCGCGTCAGCCGCGCCATTTCCGTGCAAGTGGGCGTCCACTCGTCGAGGGACGCCGGGCCACGGCCAGCATGTCGTCCACCGAGGTGAACTTCATCCGCGGTCGACCCCGCGCCGCACCCCGGGCGACCTCGGCGGCGTCGATGGCGCGCCACCCATCGGCGTCCACGACGTCGGGCTGCCGTTCGCGCACCAGTTTC
>CAZADG010000121.1:0-5363 GCA_964483865.1 uncultured Mycobacterium sp.
ACCACCGAAGTGCAGTTGATGCTCATCGCCCGGGAGATCGGACTGACGTAATCTGTCGCACCCGCCGTCTAAAATCGCACGCATGTTCGATATGACGGCATGGGACCCCGGCGGTGGGGAGTCCGAACTGGTCGAAGGAATCGCCGCGCTTGAACGTCTGAAGGCCGCGGCCGCGGCGCGGCAGGCGCGTCTTGCCGCCGCCCTCGATGCAGCGCGGCGCGCTGCGGAAGCGGCGGTCGGAGTCCCCGCGGAACGACGCGGGCGGGGCGTGGCCGCTGAGGTGGCATTGGCGCGCCGAGACTCGCCGGCACGAGGCAGCCGACACCTCGGTTTCGCCAAGGCTCTCGTCAACGAGATGCCGCACACCCTGGCGGCATTGGAGGCCGGTGCGCTGTCGGAGTGGCGGGCCACCATCGTTGTTCGCGAATCGGCCTGCCTGGACGTCGATGACAGACGTCGACTCGACGGTGAATTGTGCTCGGATCTCACAGGGTTGGATGGTCTTGGTGATGCGGCGCTGGCCGCAGCGGCCAAGGCCATCGCTTACCGATTGGATCCACACGCGGTCGTGGATCGGGCCGCGAAAGCGCAGGAAGAGCGCACCGTCACCATCCGGCCGGCGCCGGACACCATGACCTATGTGACTGCACTGCTGCCGGTCGCGCAGGGAGTTTCGGTTTACGCCGCCCTCAAGCGGCAGGCCGACGTCTGCTGCGATGGACGATCGCGGGGACAGGTAATGGCGGACACACTGTTCGAGCGCGTCACGGGTCGGTCCGCAGCGCAGGCCGTGCCGGTCGCGGTCAACCTGGTGATCTCCGATCAGGCCTTGGTGGGTGTCGACAGCGGTGGGGCCGCTATCGCTGGATACGGGTCGGTACCCTCGTCCGTGGCGCAGAGGTTGATCAACGCCGCGGTCGAAGATCCCGCCTCGCTGGCCACGCTGCGCAGGCTGTACGCCAAGCCCGCCAATGGTGCTCTGGTTGCCATGGAATCCCGGTCGCGACTGTTTCCTAAAGGGCTCGCCGAATTCATTGGACTGCGTGACCAGCGTTGCCGCACTCCGTATTGCGACGCCCCGGTTCGCCACCGCGACCACGCAACACCGCACCGGCGGGGCGGGCCGACCAGTGCGGCCAACGGGCTCGGAAAATGCGAGCAGTGCAACTACATCAAAGAGATTCACGGCTGGACCGTCAGTGCTGAAGTTGACGAAAACGGTGCGCACACAGCGACTTACACCACCCCGACCGGGGCTCATCACCACTCGATGGCACCTCCGCTTCCAGGCACGCCGCGAACGCCGTTCAGCGACATAGAGGTGTGGCTGAACAACCGCCTCGCGTCTTAACGCTTCTGGGCGGCGGCCAGACGTGCCCTGAACTCCGGGGACTCGATCGACATGGCTTGCGGGCCGAGTTCGATATCTTTGGCAGCCTCGTGATGGTCGGCATCGTTGAAACCGGGGATCGCGGTGTGCCGCATCGACGCCTTGGTGGCCAGCACCACCTCCCGCGGCGCTGCCGCGGGCCCCACCGCCAACTCCAGAGCCGAGGCAAGCGGATCGTCGGCAACCCGAAGTGCCAAGCCGTGACTCACCGCGGCTTCCGCGTCGAACCGCATCCCGAACAACAGAGCGGCGCGGGCCACCTGCGGTCCCACCGACCGTTGCAACATCCAGGTTGCGCCACCCCCGGGATGGATCCCCAGTTTCTGGAATCGCGGATCGAACATCGCGTGCGGTCCGGCGATACGGACATCAGCGGCCAACGCTAAGTTCATCCCCGCCCCGACGGCCGCTCCGTTCACCGCGGCAATCGTGGGAAGCGCGCAGCGTCCCACAGCCATGAAGCCCGCGTAGATCCGCTCCAGCCCCTCGCGCGCCGCCGAACCCAGAGCGGAGAGATCCGCCCCGGCGCAGAACGCCTTACCGGCGCCGGTGACCACAACGGCATGAACTCCGGTGTCCGCCTCGGCGCGGGCGACGGCGTCCTTGAGTTGTCTGGACATCTCCTCGGTGACCGCGTTACGCCGGTCGGGGTCGTTGACCGTGACCACCGCCACCCGGTCCATCACCTCGTAAAGCACCAGATCCGCCACGGACCGAGGCTAACAGGGGGCGGGGTGCTTAACTGCGTGGAGCCATCGCCTGCTCGACCACGATCTCCAACGCCGACGCCAATGCCCTGGCGTAGGAGACTGTCAGATGGTTGTCGTCGCGAAACACCAGATCATTGCCGACCACCACCGGGCACACCTCAGCGGCGCAGAACCAATCGGAGACGTCCGCGTACTGCCCGCCGCCGTCGCCGACCGCTTGTGCCTCGGCGGCTATTCCGTTGGAGTTCAAGCCATCCGCCCGCAGCGGTGCGCACCCCAGCGCGTTATCCAGGCTGCCCGACAGGCAGACCGGCACATCGGTGTGCGGGTCGGGGACGGGGCCCAGCACCAGCACCCGCGCGCCCGTCTCGGCGCGTATTTCTGCGACCAACGCCGACAAGCTCTCCAGCCACGCCCCGTCATAGCTGGTGAAGCCAAAGTCCTCGGCATATCGGCGCGACATGCTCAGCACGACCAGTCGGGGTCGTTCGGTCGCCAACTGGGCCAGCGCCTCGGACCGCCACTGTTGGCACTCGGAGTACCGCCGACCTAGGTAGGGGCTGATGATCGGCAGGTTCTGCAGCGGGCAGGTGACTTTCGCCGTCGTCACCAACCGCCACCGGTGTTGCTGTGCGGCGAGTTCCATTGCGGGCTGCCACATCGCGGCGTGTGAGTCGCCGATCAGCGCAACCGTGGTGGCGCTGTCGGCATCGCCGGAGACACACTGCGGCACACCGACTTCCCGCCAAGATCGCACACAGCCATCGAAGAAGACCGACGGTTTGTCCATGCCCGCTTCGGCGAGTGGGGGAGAGAGGTCAGACGGGACCGCCGATCCCTTGGCCGAGGTCTCGACCGCGGCACGGATCGCGTCGAACGGATCGGTGGACGCAGTTGCGCCGGCGAACGGTATCGCGTTGTCAGCGTCACGCACCAGGCCCGCGGAAGCCGGTGTCCCCCGCCCTACCGGAGTGGGAACCAGCAGTGGCAGCAGCAGGGCGGCACTGGCCGCGACCGCGGTCACCGCGCTACCCAGAATCAGGCTGTGACCGGTCGATCCCCGCACCCGGCGCGCGTAGCGGACGGGCCGCTCCACGTAGCGCAGGGTCAAAGCGGCCAAGACCAGTGAGGCGAACACCGTTGCGGCCAGTTCGGGCCATCCAAGAGGGTGCCCCACCACCAGTGGAGCGAAAACCAGCAGTGGCCAGTGCCACAGGTACCAGGAGTAGGAGAGCCGTCCGACTGCTCGCATCCAGGGCAGGGAGAGCAGCCGCCCCGCCCCCCAGGTCGGTCTGGCGCACCCCGCCGCGATCACCAGTGCGGTGCCCACAACCGGCAGCAGGGCGGCAGTGCCGGGATAGGCCGTTCCGTCGTCGATACGGAGGATCGCGGTGCCGATCAGGCCGAGTCCACCGAAACCGGCCAACGCCGCGAATCCCGGGGGCAATCGTCGCCAGATCGGAACAGAAAGGGCGATCAGTCCGCCGATGGCCAATTCCCAGGCGCGGGTAGGTAGCGAGAAGAAAGCCCACGGCGGCGAGGTGTGGGTCAACTGCACCGACAAGATCAGCGAGGCCGTGACCACTGCGGCTAGCACTGCCAGGTAGGCCGCCCTGGTGGGCCGAAGAAGTACGCCGATCCCGAGCATCAGGGCCGGCCACAGCAGGTAGAACTGCTCCTCGACACCCAGTGACCAGTAGTGCTGGAACGGCGACGGTGCGCTGTGGGCCAGATAGTCGGTCCCGGTCATCGCGAACCGGTAGTTGCCCGCATAGAGCGCACTGGCCAGCCCGTCGTTGAGCACAGAACGTGCCTGCAGAGGAGGCAGCAGCGCAGTGGCGGCGGCCGCGGTGGCGACGAGCACCACGGCCGCGGCCGGTAGCAGACGGCGTGCCCGCGAGGCATAGAACCGGGCCAGGTCAAGACGCCCGGTGGCAGAGACTTCCGACCACAGCAAGCCGGTGATCAAAAACCCGGAGATGACGAAGAAGACGTCGACGCCGACGAAGCCGCCGCCTACCGCGCCGACGTGGAAGGCGACGACGGCGATCACCGCGACCGCACGAAGCCCCTCGATGTCCGGCCGGAATTGCGGCTTAGGCCGTCGCGGCTGGGGCCTACGCACGCACCCATTCTGGGGGCGTCTCGGACGCCGGTGTGGTTGCCACGCCAGGTGTCGATCAGGTGTTGGCGGCCCCGTCGGCGAAAAGCGTGCGTTCGACGGCTTCGGCTTCCAACCCGACCTCTGTCAAGTGGTTCGTGCTCCGGTCCACCAGGGCGTACGGCCCGTACTGCAGAAAGGCGGTTGAACCCGGCTTGTACTTCACCAGTCGCAGACCCCGCCGGTAGGCGCGGTATCTCCACTGCGATTCCGAGTGCATTTTCATTCCCCCTGGAAGTCACCCCGTTCGCACGGCACTCAGATCACTGAGTCCCAGTATCCCGTCCTCGATCGCTCGGGCCAGGAGCGCCGACTTCGTCGGCGCCGGCCTGCCGGCATTGGCGTATTTGATCCGCACCCTCTGCACGTGCGTGCGAACTGTCGCCGGAGCGATCTGCAGCGACCGCGCGGCCTCCTCTTTGCTATCGCTCCGGAGCCAGGCGGCCAGTACCTGTTTCTCTCGATCCGACAGAGTCAGCCGTCCGGCGGCGGTGGACAGGCCCATTGCCTCGGACATTCGCGGGCTCACATAGCGCCTCACTGCCCCGGCATTTTCGATAGCAGCCAACAGCTGTTCCATGCCGTCCGCCTTGGATACAAAGGACAGTGCGCCGGCGTCGAGGCTGGCAAGGATGATCTCGGGTGCGGTCAGCCGGGAGTGGACCACCACCGCGGGAACCGCGGCGCACAGTTCGCGCAGGGAGTCGAGGTCGGGCGCGTGGCCGTTCTCCTGGATCTCGGTGACCAGCACGTCGGCTTCGCGATCGCTGTGCAACCAGGCGAGGTATTCGGCCGGACGGGCGAAACTGCCGGACACCTTCAGCGGCACATCCAGCCCGACAAGCAACGAATGAACCCCGGCCCGGACGACTTCATGCTCGTCGATCACCGCGACGCGCACGCAGTCCGAAGCCGCCAAAATTCCCCCCGACGTCGAAGGCGTGCTGGTGACGTCTTCAACCTCGATCTTAATTGACAGTGACGTGATTTTTAAGGTCTATCCCGGAAACCCACTCTGAGCTGGCTTTTCACAAAGCGCCCCCGGCAGTGTGGTGTTTCAGGACATGCGAATAGGGTGTCTCAAGACATCGGCATAGCCCAT
>CAZADG010000122.1:0-5346 GCA_964483865.1 uncultured Mycobacterium sp.
GCCGAGGTGAATCCGTGCGCCTGATCGCCGTAGCCCAGGTCCACGATCACCTTCAGGGCCGGCTCGATCAGTGCGGCGATCGGCCTGCCGATGAACGGGATCGCCCGCACCGGCGCCAGCAGCGGCAGATACGGAGTCTTGATGAAGTAGTACTTCTGGGTGGGCGAGGTCGTCGGCAACTCGATGCAGGATGAGGAGCCCTGGTTACAGGCGATTCCCGGTCCGAACTCGCCCATGACCGGGTCGAAGGGGGTACCGAAGCCCAAACCGTAGGTGTTCGCGAAGTACTTCTCGTTCGCGTAATTGGTGTGGACCAGAAGAATTCCCATCGCCGCATTGAGCGAGGACAGGAAGTTCCCCGGATAGCGCGGGGAGTCGGCGAAGCCGTCGTACTCCAGGGTGTAGTTCGTGGTGGGGTAGGAGTCCTCCGGGGTCGAACCGAAGAAGTACTCGCCGAGGCTGGGCAGATTCAGTCCCGGGTAGCGGGCGAACCAGCCGCCGTCGGGAGACATCTCCTGGCCGA
Organism: uncultured Mycobacterium sp.; assembly: GCA_964483865.1. Classification (GTDB taxonomy): domain Bacteria; phylum Actinomycetota; class Actinomycetes; order Mycobacteriales; family Mycobacteriaceae; genus Mycobacterium. The sequence goes on from CAZADG010000122.1 coordinate 524, forward strand.
CCGTCACGAACGTCAGCTGATCCCGGTCCAGGCCCGGCAGGAGCTCGGGGTTGGCATCCAGGTCGCGCTGCAGCAGCGAACTGATGACCGCGCTCTGGGAGTATCCGAAAAGCGTCACCGGGACGTTCCCGGTCTGCGGGCCGGGTTGCAGGTAGTTGATCGTGTTTTCCACTTCGGTCTGGCCCTGCACGACCGAAACAGTCAGCGGTAGAACCTTGATACCGGTGACCGGGTAGGCACCCTCGGGGGTGAACACGAGCTGCGCCGTGGTGTCCTGCTGCGTGGTGTTCGGCAGGATGTAGTACTTCATCACCGTGTCGCCGTAGGCCTCACTCGGGATCGGCACCCCGCTGGGGCCCACGATGTAGGTGCACGAGCTGCTCTGCTGTGTGCACAGGCCCTGGGTGTACGTCGGATCCACGACGGCCGCCGGCGCCGCGGCACGACGCGCGAACGCGGCCACCGCCCATTCCAGCGGAGTGCTGATCGGGGCGGTCGGGCTGGTATCGGCGGACGGATCGAGGGCATCGGTGCCCGCCGTCGCGAAGGCGGACACCTCGGCCGACACCGGCGCGACCTCGGGCACCGCAATGGGTTCCGGGTCGACGACCGGTGCGGCCGTCGGGGCGACGGGCTGGGCGACCGGCTTGGCCTCGGGCTCGGCGGCGTTGCTGGTCGTGGCCTGGACCGCCGCCACCGGGACATCGGCGGGGGCAACCTCGACGGAATCGACCGCGCTCGGCGCGAGTGCCGCGGCGGCGGACTTGCCGACAGCAACGTTGGAGTCGGAATTGCGCTGTACACGCGCGGTACTCGCGGCCGCGCGGGGTGAGGTCCTCTCCACCCGGGCCTGCCGCGACGGACCGGTCGAGCGCGCTGCATCATTGTCGGCGCCCCGGGCCTGCTGCGAACTGCGGCCCGTCGCACCCGATTCCGATCCGCTGTCCGCCCAGGCGACACCGCCGGAGAACCAGACTGCTCCCACCCCTAGTGCCACCGCGAGGCCACCCACACGGCCGATCAGCCGCGAGGCGCGGACGTCCGTCGATGACAATTCACATTTGCTCATCAGCGAAGATTAAGGGTAGTTGCCGTATCAGAGTGGCGAAACCGCGCAGAAAACCTCCCCCAAAGTCGAAGTGATGACCCCAGTCCGGGAGTTAACCTTTCGCCAGTCCCACCGAACACGACAGAGGACCGCCCCATGGCCACTCCCGCTCTGAACGCACGCCGGCCACGAGTGGTCGTCATCGGCTCCGGATTCGGTGGCCTGACCGCGGCGAAGTCCCTCAGACGGGCCGACGTCGACGTCACCCTGGTCGCCAAGACCACCAGCCACCTGTTCCAGCCACTGCTCTACCAGTTGGCCACCGGAATCCTCTCAGCCGGCGACATCGCACCCACGACTCGGCTGATTCTCAAGCGCAACAAGAACTGCCAGGTTCTGCTCGGCGACGTCGAGGACGTCGACCTGACGAATCGGACCGTCACCTCGCGGCTGGGCACGATGGAGACGGTGCTGCCGTTCGACTACCTGGTGGTCGCTGCGGGCGCGCAGCAGAACTACTTCGGTAACGATCACTTTGCGACCTTCGCCCCGGGCATGAAGACCATCGACGACGCCCTGGAACTGCGCGGCCGGATCCTCGGCGCGTTCGAGGCGGCCGAGGTCACCACCGACCCGGAGGAGCGCACCCGCCGGTTGACCTTCGTCGTGGTCGGTGGCGGCCCGACCGGGGTCGAGTTGGCCGGTCAGATCGTCGAACTCGCCCAGCGCACCCTTCCCGGGGCGTTTCGCACCATCGATCCGGCCGAATGCCGGGTGCTGTTGTTCGACGGGTCGCCGTACGTGCTGTCGCCGATGGGGGAGAACCTGGGCCGCAAGGCGCAGGCGCGATTGGAGAAGATGGGCGTGGAGGTGTGCGGCAACTCCACCGTCACCGACGTCGACTACATGGGCGTCGTCGTCAAGGACAAGGAGACCGGCACCGAACGCCGGGTGGAGTGTGCCTGCAAGGTGTGGGCGGCCGGGGTTCAGGCCAGCCCACTCGGCGAGATGATCGCCGCGCAGTGCGAGGGCACTGAGGTGGACCGGTCCGGCCGGGTGGTCGTCGAACCCGACCTGACCGTCAAGGGCCACCCGAACGTCTTCGTCGTCGGCGACATGGCGGCCGTGCCGAATGTGCCCGGTGTCGCGCAGGGCGCCATCCAGGGCGCGCAGTACGTCACCAAGATCATCAGGCGCGCCGTCAAGGGCGCCGACGACCCCGCCGCCCGGCAGCCCTTCAGCTACTGGGACAAGGGCAGCATGGCGACGATCTCCCGCCACCATGCCGTGGCCAAGATCGGCAAGCTGGAGTTCGGCGGCTACATCGCCTGGCTCGCGTGGCTTTTCCTGCATCTGCTGTACCTCGTCGGGTTCAAGAACCGGCTCTCCACGCTCTTCAGCTGGGTCCTGACGTTCACCTCACACAGTCGAAGCCAGCTCACCACCACCAGCCAGTGGGTGTACGCCCGGCTGGCGATGACCATCGTGGAGAAGCAGTTGCACTCCCCGGTGGCCAGCTCCGAGCAGCTCGCCGACGAACTGGAGCAGGCGCTGGCGCCCGAAACGCTGGTCATCCCTCCCGCGGTGAAGCCGCCTGCTTAGCGATCATGGCTTCATGGCCCGCCGGATCGTCGATGCCCTCCGAAAGCCCGTTCCGGCACCGATAGCGCAGCCGGACCACTACGACGCCGACGACGTCGCGCTGATGCTGCGCCAGATCGGCGCCGCGCTGGTCGAGACCTCTCAGCCCATCCAGGTGGTCGAGCAGCGGCTGCTCACCATCGCGGCGCGCTACACCACCCGGCCGGTCGAGGTGGCGGTACTGCCCACCATGCTGTTCATCCAGATCGGCAATACCGTCCACCAGATGGACAGTTCGGTGCAGCCCTCCGGTCTGTTCGAGACGGCGGCCCGCATCGACGAGATCGCCGAACTGGCGCAGGCCGGGGCGATCAGCCCGGCCGACGCGATCGACGCGCTGCGCGCCGCCCGCGCCGCACCGCCGCGGTTCGGCGTCGTGTTGACCACGCTGGGCTACGCACTGACCACGGTCGGGTTCGGCATGGTGATCCAGCCGTCCTGGCGCGGCCTGCTGGCGCACCTGTTTCTCGGTCTGGTGGTCGGCCTGATCGTTGCGCTGGCCCGACCGTTCCCCAGCATCGGGCCGATCCTGCCCACTCTCTCGGCGATCGTGGTGACGCTGCTGGGCATCTGGTTTGTGGCCGACGTCGCCGGCGACGGACTGCTGCGGGTGATCAGCCCGGCGCTGATCGCCACCCTGCCCGGCATGGCGCTGGTGATCGGTTCCATCGAATTGGCAAGTGGCAAGATCATTTCCGGCTCCAGCCGGTTGCTCTACGGCATCGCCCAACTTGGCCTTCTGGTGTACGGGGTGTTCATCGGCGTGCGAATCGCCGGCCAGGTGGCACCGCAGCCGCCGTCGACTCCGATGGGGTCGTGGTCGCAGTACGCGGCGGTGCTGGTGATCGCCGTCGGGCTCTACTTCTACCTGTCGGCGCCGCGCGGATCGCTTCTCTGGCTGATGCTGGTCATCGGGGTCTCGATGCTGGCGCAGAACCTGGCCGGGCTGGTGCTGAACACCGGGCATTCCGGGTTCGTCGGCGCCATGGTGGCGATTCCGTTCGCGGTGCTGTGCGCCCGGATCCGGACCGCGCCGCCCACCAGTGTGTTGACCCTGGCGGCGTTCTGGTCGCTGGTGCCCGGCCAGTTGACGTTCATGTCGGTCAGCCGCGAGGTCGCCGGTGACTACCAGGACGTCGCGAACACGGCGAGCATCAGCGTCGCGGCCGCCGCCATCACGTCGATCGCGCTGGGCACACTGGTCGGCTGGAGCCTGCTGCGGACGGTGACCGCCCGCCGCCGCTAGCCGGCCCGGTTGGGCACCACCATGACCGGCCGGTGGCTGTGGTGCAGAGTGTTCATCGCCGCGCTGCCCAGGACGATCTCGCGGGCCGCCGAACGGCCCCGCGAACCGACGACGATCACCGCGGCGTCCTTGTCGTCGGCGGCGGCGATCAGCGCGTTGGCCACCACCCGGTGCGCACGGCCTCGGCCGCGCGGCACCCGTAGGTGGGTGAGAGCGATCCCGGGCAACTCGGGTTCGGGCAGGTCGTGATCTTCGTCGACGGACACCGCCACCAGACTCCGGTGCGGGAGCAGCCGTTCAGCCGCGGCGATCGCGGCCCGGGCGCCCTCTGACCCGTCCCAGCCCACCACCACCGGCCCCGCGTCAAGCGCGGCGTACTCCGCGGACAGCAGCGGGTTGGGGATCACCAGCACGGGCCGAGATCCGTAGTGCACCGTCATGTCGGACACACTGCCCAGCATGGCCTCGGTACCGCCGAGTCCGCGTGCGCCGACGACGACCAGATTCGCGTCGACGCTCTCCGCCGCCTGCGCCAGACCGAGTCCCTCCCCGCCGTAGCAGCGTTGCACCAGCGCCTCGGCCTGCCAGCCGCCGGCCCGGGCCAACGTCACACCCATCCCGGTGATCCGCTCGGCCTCGTACCTGCCTTCCTGCTCGACCAGCTCGATCAGGCCGTCGAGGTTTCCGGCACGCTCCCAGAGCCGCCGGCGCATGCGCTCACTGGCGAACGGCGGACCCCACAGGTAGGTGATCCAGGCCTGCGCCCCCGGCACCAATCGCGTGCCGGCCGCGATCGCGTCGCCGGCAGCCGGCGAACCGTCATACCCAACTACCACCCGCTGCGTCATCGCCGCCTCCTCCGCGATCCACCGTACCCCGCGGAGTTTC
>CAZADG010000123.1:0-5085 GCA_964483865.1 uncultured Mycobacterium sp.
CACGGGTGGGTCACACCCGAAATTGTTCTAGAACCAGGTTCCGGTCAGATCGAAATCTGCCAGCGCCCGCAGCACACCCTCGGCAAGTTCCGCCTCGGTGTTAGCGCCCCCGACCTGCCAGCCGCTGACGGCCAGGATGACCTTGCCGCTGACCCGGGCCGATCCGATGACCAGCAAGCCGCCCATCTTGTCCAGGATTTGCGGCGTGACGGGCCATTCGATGGGCGACCGGGCGAAGAACAACGACGCTTCTGTGCCGTCGAGTCGAAGCAGGACAGGAGGGACGTCGCCCATGTTGGTGCATCCGACGGGATAGCCGGCCCCCAGCGCCATACCCTCGAGCCGGCGAACCAGCCGTTTCGGCATGAAGGGCGCGAGCGCCAGGGCGGCGAAGAGGTCCTTGTTGTCGTCTTCGGTGCCGGAGAGGCTCGCTTTGATGTCGGCGCGGACCTTCGTCAACGTGGACACCGCCTGGGCCGGGTCGACCTTGACCGAGACAGCACCGAGGGCGTTGGCCCGGGTATCTCCCTCGCCCCTGTCACTGACCGGGAAATTCAAGGTGACCATTCCATCCGCGTCCGACCGGCCTCGGTATTTGCCCAGTACCGCCGCGACTCCGGACAACAGAACGTTGCTCGTACCGCCGAGTTCCTTGGCCTTTCGGTCCCAGTCTTCGATGTCCACCAACGCGGTGATCGCCGGCGCCGTAATCGCCCCTTCAGCACTGCGGACCGGCCTGGTCGTCGCTCGCTGCGACGAGGTCTTGATATCGGCGTTGTCCTTGCGAGCTACCCGGATCGCCGCGCCGACAGCTTTGGCCGCATCCGGCAGGGCTGCGACGGTGGCGCGGAGGTCCTCCCGGATTGCCGCACCGCGGGTGCGGGCACCCGGGCGCGGATAACCGAAGTCCCGCTTTCGGCCGCCCGCCGCATCGACGACGGAGGCGAAGATCGCGCTGCCGTCGGCCACCGAGTGCGAAATCATCATCATCACCGCCCCCCCGCCTTCAGTGAAGGGGACCATCGCCATCCGCCAGGACGGACCGAATTCCGGATCCACCGGGATCACTGACTGTTCGAGTAGCCACTGGCGTAACTCACTCCGCGGCCGGGGATGCGGGGCGATGTCGAGATCCGCCTGATGGGGAGCTGCGACCCAGCGGTGACGCCCGAAGGGCAGCGCGGACCGCTCGATTCGACGGCCAAGGAGCGTATAGCCCAGGTTCTCATGGAACAGGCGCAAACCATCGATGTCGATGTCGTGGTCGTAGAGCCACACGTACTGCTGATGCGGTCCGCGGCCGAGTGCCCTCAAACCCAGAAACGATCCCTGGTCGATATACGCCAGTTGGTTGTCCACCGCTTTATCGTACGCAGGGCTGTGTCAGCGCTGGGCTTCTCTTCCGGGCGGCGCATCCATCCCGGACTCCTTGCGCTGCTGAGCGGTGATCGGCGCAGGTGCGTCGGTCAGCGGATCGACGCCGCCGCCAGACTTGGGGAATGCGATGACGTCGCGGATGGAGTCCGCGCCGAACAACAGTGCAGTGATTCTGTCCCAGCCGAAGGCGATGCCGCCGTGCGGAGGGGCCCCGAATGTGAAGGCCTCCAGCAGGAATCCGAATTTCTCGTCGGCTTCGGCCCTATCGATGCCCATCACCGAAAACACCTGCTCCTGCACATCGCGGCGGTGGATGCGGACCGAGCCGCCGCCGATCTCGTGGCCGTTGCACACGATGTCGTAGGCGTCGGCCAGAACTGAACCCGGATCGCTCGTGATGGTGCCCCGGTGCTCAGGCTTGGGCGCGGTGAAGGCATGGTGAACCGCGGTCCACGCGCCTGACCCGACGGCGACGTCCCCGGACGCGGTGGCGTCGCCGGCCGGTTCGAAAAGCGGCGGGTCGACGATCCAGACGAACGCCCAGGCGTCCTCGTCGATCATGTTCAAGCGCCGCGCGACCTCGGCGCGGGCCGCTCCCAGCAGCGCTCGCGACGCCTTGGGCGGCCCCGCCGCGAAGAACACGCAGTCGCCCGGCTTGGCCCCGACATGAGCTGCAAGTCCCTCACGTTCGGCGTCGGAGAGATTCTTGGCCACCGGGCCGCCCAGCGTGCCGTCCTCCCCGATGAGGACGTAGGCAAGGCCCTTCGCGCCGCGCTGTTTGGCCCACTCCTGCCAGCCGTCCAGAGTTCGCCGTGGTTGGGAGGCCCCGCCGGGCATCACCACAGCGCCGACATAGGGCGCCTGGAACACCCGGAACGGGGTGTCGGCGAAGTAGTCGGTGCATTCGACGAGTTCGAGACCGAAGCGAAGATCCGGTTTGTCGGAGCCGAAGCGTCGCATCGCGTCGGCGTAGCTCATCCTCGGGATCGGCCGGGGCAGCTCGTACCCGATCAGTGCCCACAGCCCGGCCAGGATCTCCTCGGCGATCGCGATGACGTCGCCGGCGTCGACGAAACTCATCTCGATATCGAGCTGAGTGAACTCGGGCTGGCGGTCGGCCCGGAAATCTTCATCGCGATAGCAGCGGGCGATCTGGTAGTAGCGTTCCATTCCGCCGACCATCAGCAACTGCTTGAACAATTGAGGGCTCTGCGGCAGCGCATAGAAGCTGCCGGGCTGCAGGCGGGCGGGGACCAAGAAGTCCCGGGCGCCTTCGGGGGTGGACCGGGTCAGCGTCGGGGTTTCGATCTCGACGAAGTCGTGGCTCGCGAGCACCGACCGGGCGGCGGCGTTTACTCGGGAGCGCAGTCGAAGCGCATCGCCAGTGCCGCCGTCGCGGCGCATGTCCAGATAGCGGTGCCGGAGGCGGGCTTCCTCGCCGGCCGGCTCGTCGAGTTGGAACGGCAGCGGCGCGCTCTCCCCCAACACAGTCAGCGACGTCGCATTCACCTCGATCTCCCCGGTGGGGATGTCCGGGTTGGCGTTGCCCTCCGGGCGGACCTCGACGACGCCCTCGATCGCAACGCAGAATTCGGCGCGCAGGCGGTGCGCCTGCTCGAGTACGGTGGCCTCCCGGAACACCACCTGCGCGACGCCGGTGCCATTCCCCGAGTCGCTTCGCTCCTGCCCGCCGGTGCCAATCCCCGAGTCGCTTCGCTCCTGCCCGCCGGCAGAGTCCCGCAGGTCGATGAAGATCACTCCACCGTGGTCACGGCGCCGTGCCACCCAACCCGCCAGGACGACCTTTTGTCCGGCGTCGGAGGCCCGCAACGAGCCGGCGGCATGAGTGCGCAGCACAGTTCTCCCTGAGTATGAAGAGGAATCCCACAGACGACAGATCAGTCTATGAGGTGGGCTGCGCGGGCATCGACGCGGCTTTCGACCTGGCAACCAGCGGCTGACGCTGTGGCAAACTGGACCACGGCAGGCGCCCGGCCCATCGGGTGGTGCACAGCCCATCGTGCGGCAACAGGAGGAGCGTCCATGACCTTCAACGAAGGCATGCGTATCGACACCAGCACTGTCTCCACCGGTGGCGGCGCGGGCCGCGGGATTGCGCTCGGCGGCGGTGTCGGCGGACTGGTGATCGTGCTGCTGGCGCTGTTCCTCGGCGTCGACCCGGGTCCGGTGCTGCAGCAGCAGTCGCAGGCCGGACAGGGTCAGATGGTCGGCCAGTCCGGCTACGACCTGACAAAATGCAAAACCGGAGCCGACGCCAACAAGTACGTCGAGTGCCGCGTGGTCGCGACCGGCAACTCGGTGGACGGCGTGTGGGAGCAACTGTTGCAGGGTTACCAGCGGCCGAAGATGAAGCTGTTCAAGGGCCAGGTCAGCACCGGATGCGGGGCTGCCGACAGCGACATGGGTCCGTTCTACTGTCCGGCCGACTACACCGCTTACTTCGACACCGACTTCTTCCAGGTGCTCAAGGATCAGTTCGGCTCCAGCGGCGGGCCATTGGCGCAGGAGTACGTCGTCGCGCACGAGTACGGCCACCACGTCCAGAACCTGACCGGCGATCTCAAGAAGTCGCAGAAAGGTGCCCAAGGGGCCACCGGTGGCGGCGTCCGCTCGGAGTTGCAGGCCGACTGCTACGCCGGCGTGTGGGCGCACTACGCGGCAATCACCAAGCAACCCGGTACCGACGTGACGTACCTGGAACCGTTGAGCGACAAGGACATCGCTGACGCCCTGTCGGCGGCGTCCTCAGTGGGCGATGACCGAATCCAAAAGGCGGCCACCGGCCGGGTCAACCCGGAAAGCTGGACTCACGGGTCGTCGGCTCAACGACAGAAGTGGTTCACCGTTGGCTACCAGACCGGCGACCCGAATAAGTGCGACACCTTCAGCGCACGCGACCTGGGTTAGTCACCACGGCCTCAGGGCGCACTGCACGCCGCTGCCGCCCTGCTGCGACACCACAACCTTGCCGTCCACGGCGATCTCGCAGCGGAACTCGGGGTTCACCCGCAATCCGCCACTGGCGCTGACAAACGCCCACTTGGTGGGGTCCTCGAGTGTGGCCTGGAACGTCCAGGGCGAAGAGGGACCGACCATGGTGCGGGCCATCGGCATGAACTCCGGATTGTTGGCAGAAGCCTGGTCGGGCGGATCGCCGATCACGTAGTAGATGTTGGCCGTCAGGTCACTGGTGGTGGTGATGGTGTAGGTCACCTGTTGCGGCCCCTCCGGCGCGGCCGAGGCGGTGCTGCTCGCCTCCGTGCTGCTGGGCGCTGCACTCGCCGTCGGCGTCGCACTGGTGGACTCGACCGCCGGCGTCACCGGAGTGGTGGTCGGATCCGTCGGATCCGCGTTCGCCGCCGAGGCGGCAGCCATGCCGAACGCCGCCAGTGCGGCGGCAACCACTGTCAGATGTCGCATAATGCGAATATCGGCGCTTATCACCTGGGTGTTACGGGGCTACTAACCCGCATCCCGCAGAACGGCCATCTCCGGCAGCGCCCGGAACAACTCGATCGACGAAGCGACCGCGGCATCGACGTAGGCAGCCAAATCGACACCATCGGCGGGCAGGTGGCGGCCGCACGCCAGCACGCCGACAAGACGCGGGTCGCAGGAGTCCAGGATCACCGCCTGGACCGGCGGGGCGCCCATGTTCCAGCGGGCTGCCAGTTCGCCGATGTCCGC
>CAZADG010000124.1:0-4956 GCA_964483865.1 uncultured Mycobacterium sp.
TCGTTCGCCTCGACGGTGGTGTCGCCGATGACGGGGACGTTGACGGTCTGGGATGTGACTCCGGGGGCGAAAGTCAGGGTGCCGGTGGTGGCGGTGTAGTCAGATCCGGCGGTCGCGGTGGCATTGGCGGTGCTGTAGCCGACGCTGACCGTCTTGGTCGAGGCCTTGGAGAGTGTCACCGTGAAAGCGGCATTGGTCGTACCCGAATTCCCCTCGGCCGCAGTGGCATTCGCAATCGAAACCGCTGGCAGGGTGGTCTGCGCATTCGAGATCAGGCCCTGCCATTTGCTGACCGTTCCGGCGTCCTTGGCGACGATGTTGGTCATCTGCATCTGGGCGATAGGAACGTTCTGCAGTGTGTAGCTGTGGTTGTTGCCGACAACGGCGATCACCGTCGAACCGGACTTCTCGGTGACATCGAATGCGCCGGGCTGCATCCAACCGAAGTCGAGCTTGTCGGTCGCGGTGTTGAAGTTCAGGACCGGGTAGCTACCCCACGCCCAAGTGATGGTCGTTGTCGTACCGGTCGTCGTCGCTGTGGTCGCCGCTGCCGGTACCTGCCCCGTCGTCACCTGTGACGCGAGTGTCCGCACCGGGGCGGCCCGCCCGAGACGCCGACTGATCGCGAGCACGGCCCATGACATCGGCGACTGGACCGGGGTGCCCGTGCCGTTACCCGAGAATCGGGCCAGTAACGCATCGATCGCGCCGGTCACCGGTGCGACGCTGGCAGCGGCTTTCTGGGCGGGGCCCATCCTGGTCACAGGTGGGGCGGCAGCCGGGGCGGGTACCACCAGTGCGGCTGCGGATGCGGCGGGAGTGGCCGCTGCGGCCGGTCGCAACGCTGCCGGTGCCGGCACGGCGATCTGGGGTTCCGGCAGACTTTCGGCGATCGTCGGCCGGATGGGTTCGGGCTGGTGAGCTGCTCGATCGAACTCCGACGGCCCGGTGATGTCGCGCGCGGGCGAGTTCGCATCGCGGCCGCCACGTACAGTCTTCGACTCTGCTGCTTGTCGGCCACTCGCGGAGGGACGGCTCGTGCGGGCTTTGCCTCGCTGTACGCGGGTATCCGAATCTGATCGGGCTGCCGAACCGGCTTCCGAGGCGGCCGAGTCCTCCGAGCCGGGGGTGTCGGCTGCGGCGGTCGCTGGTCCGCCCAGCACCACCCCGATTCCCAGCGCGACGGCCAGCGCGCCGACCCGTCCCACGAAACCTGCAGTTTTGCCGTGCGTGTCCATGTTCAACTCGAAGCGCACTGTTCTCTCCTGTCCTGCGGTCCGCGTCCTTCGCGGTAGCGGCAGATTCAAGGGCGGATGTGAGGGCAGAAAGAGAGCACGATGAGCGTTTTCTCATCTTCGCTGTGTGCGCCAGTCCGTACCCCCCGTCGCGGCGGGGGCGCGCCTGGTTTACGTCATCCGGGGCTTGAATGTGACCTACGACACTAACCACACTGACGGTGCTGTCACAAACCCCATCGGGGTGAATTCGGTTGTCGGCGAACGGAAACATCACGAACATGGGGTGTGGAAGTGCCGAAACCGGACAGCCTGCGAAGTCCTGGCGAATTCATAGTAAGGACTTTCGGCCCTACGGGGTTGCGGCGGAGTTTGGCGGTTCCGTGGGGGTCGGTGATCGGGCTGATCCCGCTCCGTCCGGGTGGACACGGCTTGGGAATTAGCCGCTGCCAGCGGTTAGGGTGTCACGAGCATCGGGGCAGTTCCGGTGAGTGATCCCAGAAAGCACATGCACAGGTCATGACAGATACCCAGACGACAGCGCGCACCACGGTAGGGGTCGTCGCCGAATCGGGGCCCGATGAGCGCCGAGTGGCACTGGTGCCCAAGGCGGTCGCCGCGCTGGTGAACCAGGGTCTCGCCGTGGTGGTCGAGTCCGGTGCCGGCGAGCGGGCGCTACTGCCCGACGACCTCTACACCGCGGCCGGAGCGGGAATCGGCGACGCATGGTCGGCCGATGTGGTCGTGAAGGTCGCGCCGCCGTCGGCCGCCGAGGTGTCCCGACTGCGTTCCGGACAGACGCTGATCGGCTTCCTCGCGCCCCGCAATGCCGACAATCAGATCGCCGCGCTGAAGAGCGCCGGTGTGCAGGCGTTCGCTGTCGAGGCCATCCCGCGGATCTCCCGCGCACAGGCGATGGACGCACTGTCCTCCCAGGCCAACGTGGCCGGTTACAAGGCAGTGCTGCTCGCGGCCAGCGAGTCCACCCGGTTTTTCCCGATGCTGACCACCGCTGCGGGCACCGTGAAACCAGCCAGTCTGCTGGTGCTCGGCGTGGGTGTGGCCGGACTGCAGGCGCTGGCCACAGCCAAGCGCCTCGGCGCCAAGACGACCGGCTACGACGTCCGTCCGGAGGTGGCTGACCAGGTCCGCTCGGTGGGCGCGCAGTGGCTCAACGTCGGTATCGACGCAGCCGGCGAGGGCGGCTACGCGCGCGAACTCACCGAGGAGGAGCGCGCGCAGCAGCAAAAGAAACTGGAAGAGGCCATCGCCGGTTTCGATGTGGTGATCACCACTGCCCTGGTGCCGGGCCGCCCTGCGCCACGTCTGGTGACCGCCGCTGCGGTGCAGGGAATGAAGCCCGGCAGTGTGGTGGTGGATCTAGCCGGAGAGACCGGTGGCAACTGCGAACTCACCGAGCCCGGTCAGACGGTCGTACGACACGGGGTGACCATCGCCTCGCCGCTGAACCTCCCGGCGACCATGCCCGAGCACGCTAGCGAGCTGTACTCCAAGAACCTCACCTCGCTACTGGAGCTGATGATCTCCGACGGCGCCCTCGCGCCCGATTTCGACGACGAGGTCATCTCGGCCTCCTGTGTGACCCGCGAGGGGCGGAACTGATGTACACGCAACTGTTGGCCAACCTGGCGATCCTGGTACTCGCCGGCTTCGTCGGTTTCGCTGTGATTTCAAAGGTGCCGAACACCTTGCACACGCCCCTGATGTCGGGCACCAATGCCATTCACGGCATCGTCGTGCTGGGCGCGCTGCTGGTTCTGGGTAACCTGCCTGCCGACGCGAGTTGGGGTGTGCGCATCATCTGCTTCGTCGCGCTGGTGTTCGGCACCCTCAACGTCATCGGCGGCTTCCTGGTGACCGACCGCATGCTCGGCATGTTCAAGAGCAAGAAAGCCCTCCCCGCCGGCGACAAGCGCGCCCTCACAGGTGAGGAGCTCACCAAGTGAACTACCTCGTCGACGTTCTTTACATCGCCGCCTTCGCACTGTTCATCTACGGCCTGATGGGCCTGACCGGCCCCAAGACCGCGGTGCGCGGCAACTGGATTGCCGCCGTCGGCATGGGCATCGCGGTGGTAGCGACGCTGATCAAGGTCCGCGACACCGCCGCCATCAACTGGGTCCTGATCGTCGCCGGTCTTGCCCTCGGTGTGATCCTCGGTGTGCCGCCGGCCAAGAAAACCAAGATGACGGCGATGCCGCAGCTGGTTGCGCTGTTCAACGGCGTCGGTGGCGGCACCGTGGCGCTGATCGCCTGGGCCGAATTCATTGAGACCAAGGGTTTCTCGCACTTCAAGCCAGAGCAGTCCCCGACGGTGGCCTTGGTGGTCGGATCACTGTTCGCTGCAGTCATCGGCTCGGTGTCTTTCTGGGGATCGCTGGTCGCCTTCGCCAAACTTCAGGAAACGATCATCCCGAAGAACGTCGAGAAGGTGTTCGTCAAGAGCGCCAAGCTGTTCCAGGCCGCCAACATCGTGCTGCTTGTGGCGGCCGTCGCGGTGGCGATCTACATCGGGCTGCACGGCGGGCTGTCGGTGTGGTGGATTGTGCTTCTGCTGGTGCTCGCCGGAATCATGGGCCTGTTCGTGGTGTTCCCGATCGGCGGCGCGGACATGCCGGTCGTGATTTCACTGCTCAATGCACTGACCGGGTTGTCGGCGGCAGCGGCAGGTTTGGCGCTCAACAACACCGCGATGATCGTCGCCGGCATGATCGTCGGCGCGTCTGGTTCGATCCTGACCAACCTGATGGCCGTCGCCATGAACCGGTCCATTCCGGCGATCGTGTTCGGCTCCTTCGGTGGAACCGACGCCGTCGGCGGACCGGGCGGTGCGGAGCAGGGCACCGTGAAGGCCACGTCTGCCGCCGATGCTGCGATCCAGATGGCCTACGCCAATCAGGTGATCGTCGTTCCCGGGTACGGCCTCGCCGTCGCGCAGGCCCAGCATGCGGTCAAGGAGATGGCCGATCTGCTGGAGGAGAAGGGTGTCGAGGTCAAGTTCGCCATCCACCCGGTGGCCGGTCGGATGCCTGGGCACATGAACGTGCTACTCGCAGAGGCTGATGTCGACTACGACGCCATGAAGGAAATGGACGACATCAACGGCGAATTCCCCCGCACCGATGTGACATTGGTGATCGGTGCCAACGACGTCACCAACCCCGCGGCGCGTACCGATCCGTCCAGCCCGATCTTCGGCATGCCCATTCTCAACGTCGACCAGTCCCGGTCGGTCATTGTGCTCAAGCGGTCGATGTCGTCGGGCTACGCCGGCATCGAGAACCCGCTGTTCTTTGGCCAGACCACCTCGATGCTGTTTGGCGACGCCAAGAAATCGGTCGGAGAGGTCATCGAGGAACTGAAGGCGCTGTAGAGCGTCGGCCTAGAACGGTGGGGGGTTGGCTTCCTCCCATGCTGCGCGTGCTTGTTCCCATGCCGTCAATCGCGTTTCGTTGTGGCCGCGTTCCCATTGGATTCGTGCGACGCGTTGTTGGGTGCGGCTGCGACTGCGGGTGGGCATCATGAGGGTGCGGCCGGCCCCGGAGCTGGTGTGGCGGTCTTCGAGGGTTATCTCTCCGGTCGACGTTGCCAACTGTGGGAAGAACAGTGCTCCGCCGGGGGCGGTGATGTAGGTCCTCCCCGAGGGGGAGGTCCAGGTGATGGTGCCGTCGCTGGACTGTTTTTCGGACCAGCCGGTGGG
>CAZADG010000125.1:0-4863 GCA_964483865.1 uncultured Mycobacterium sp.
CCGCCGGGCCTTGAGTCGGGCGTGTGCCGAACGGCACATCGACGGGATCTGACGGGACCGCGACGCTCTGAGGCGCGGATGCACCTGGTTCTGCTGGCCGGGGGTCGTCCCCTCCGCCGTGTTTTCGGCCGCATTTTTAGGGCCGAAGGTTACTGGAGGATTCAACTTCAGCAGTGCCATACTTCAGGCTTCCTAGGCGGAGGGGGAGGCAGACATGGCGGATGTCAGCATCGGTGTTCGTATCGGAGCCGCGGTTTTCGCCGCCGGTGTGTCGCTGGCCGGGCCGCAGGCGGCAGGCACCGCCGCCGCGGACCCGACGGAGGCTGGATCGTCGTCGGCGTCGTCGGATTCGGCCAGGGTGACGCGGGATGCCGCCGGTTCGCCGAAGCGGTCGGCGCCGGGGGCACCGCGGTCCCGGGGGACCGACCGGGCCGGTGCCGCGCAGAGCGTCGCGCCTCGCGGCCGTTCCGCGCAGGACCGCCCCGAGGCCTTCCTTCGGGCGCCGGGCACCGCGGCGGTGCCGGAGGAGTCGTTGACCGGCCCCCCGGCACGGGTTGCCGCAGCCACCCGGGCGTCGGCCGCGAGCATCGAGTCCGCCGCAGCGCCCGGTGACACGGTGGTGTCGTCGCCTGCCGCAACCAGCCAGCCCCCGGTCCCGACGGCCGCCCCGCGGCAGGTGGCGCCGGCCGCGGCATTAACGGCCCACCGGCCGATCGCAGCGGAGTTTCGTCGGCTGGTCGATTCCGCGGCCAACCGGCTGGGGGCGCTGCCGGCCGGTTCCTTCAGCGACTTTCTGCAGGGCGGGTTGCTGCTGATGCGGCGCTCCCTGTTGCCCGACGACCCGGTCGGTCGAGTCGACAGCGTCGCCGCCCCGACGCCTCCAACCGTCCTGTTGCACAACGACTCCGGTCAGACGATCTGGGTCTACAACCTGACGACCTCGGGTGACTACAGCATCCCCGCCGGGTTCCCGGTCGTCGAGGTGGCCAACGGCACGTCGACGCCGGTCACGCTCGCGGCGGGGACGGGTGCACCCGGATCCCCGGAGAACCGGATCTACATCGTGCAAGGCACGGCCGGGTTCCCCAGCGTCGTCAGCTCCTCCGGCGGTGTCGATGCGTTCAACCCGACGGCGGACAACCCGAGCCTGCAGCCCGCCACCGCCAACTCGTTCTCGAACTACAGCTTCATTGAGTACTACCTGTACTCGAACAACGGGGCGTCCCAGTACACCATCGACACCTCCTACATCGACGAGTGGTCGCTGCCCATCCAGATGCAGTTCACCCTCAACGGCGCGGACTGGAACGGCGCTGTCGACGGACGCAAGTACGGCTTCACCGACATCGACACCGTGGTCAACCAACTCAATGCCGCCGGCAAGACCGGAACGCCGTACGCCGATCTGGTCTGGAGTGGCACGAGCCCCTGGGCTCCTCAGCCCCCGTCGACAGTGAGCCGAATCATCGGCCCCGACAAGGTCTGGGCGCAGCAATCGACCGAACCGGCGGCCAACGTCAACATGAACGAGACGGGCTGGGTTCCCAGCTCGTATCAGAACTTCGTCCAATACGGCTCGTACGTCTCGAAA
This sequence comes from uncultured Mycobacterium sp., assembly GCA_964483865.1. Classification (GTDB taxonomy): domain Bacteria; phylum Actinomycetota; class Actinomycetes; order Mycobacteriales; family Mycobacteriaceae; genus Mycobacterium. The sequence goes on from CAZADG010000125.1 coordinate 1,592, forward strand.
GTCACCAAGAAGATCGTCTACCCGTACGCCCAGAACGGCACGCAATATGCCGCCGGCGGTAACTTCGACTTCTGGAAGAACTCGGTGTCCGGGCCGGCGTCGACGCCGTACCCGATCGCGCTGCGCACCGCGGCGATCCTCGACGGGTACCCCGCCGACAGCAACGGCGTCTACGGGTTCTTCACCTACCCCAACGACGAGACGGCCGGTCAGTTCACCAACATTCCCACGGCCGTGTCGCTCGACATCCACGTCTACGGGGCCTCGGACGGGTCCAGCGACAGCGTGACCGAGGGGGGACGGTGGGTGTACTCCGCCCCGTCGAGTCCCCGGCAATGGCTGAAAGGTCCATGGCGCCAACCGCTCACCGGCACGTCGGCCACCGACACCTTCATGATGAATCACCTGTACCAGACCAAGTTCGGAACGCCACAGACGAAAATCGTTGGCGCCCACGGTGACATCGTGGTGATCGACAAGGGCGCCCTGGCTGGAGCGAAAAGCACCGTTGTCGACGTCGTCGACACGGCGAAGTTCGGGCCGGGCGCGAACTTCACCAGCCAATTCGTCTACGAAACCTCCACGGGCTACCTCTACTACGACCGCAACCCCGGACTGCCCGGGTACACCGGCGTGCTGGCGAATCTCTCGACGAGTACCTTCGATCCGGCCACGACGTTGTTCGTGCTGTAAGCCGCTAACGCCTACGCAGATCACCCGATGAGCGAAAAGCCGATCCTGCTCGACGGCTACGCCGCCAAGCAATGTCCGGTGCGCACCCACAACAGCTTCGCGCCCCTGATCCCGGTTCCGGAGTGGGTGATGCCGCCGGAACTGCAAGCCCTCTTCGACGACGGCCGCCGGTACGAGGCGGAGGTGTTCGCCGAACTGCGCCGGATCCACCCCGACACCTCAGAGCTGATCGATCCCGACCTGCGCCAGGCCGCGGCGGTCGCGGCAACGGTGGCGGCCATGGAGTCTGGTGTGCCGCTGATCCTGGGCGGCTGGCTGCCCGATGACACTGCCGGCGGCCGCAAAGGCAAGCCGGACATCCTCGTGAAGGTCGGCGGCGGCTATCTGCCCGCCGACGTGAAGAACCACAAGACCCTCGGCACCGCCAAGAAGGCGTCCAAGCCGGTGTCGTCCCTGGTGCGGCCCGACATCTGGTGGCAACTCCCGGGATGCACCGCGACCTCGCACCATTACGAAGACGGCCTGCAGTTGGCGCACTACACCCGCATGCTGCAGGCCTGCGGTTTCCATCCGGGGCCGGACCGGCTGTTCGGGGCGATCATCGGTACCAGCACCGTGGCGGTCTCGGGCACTGATCACGAACTGGTCTTCGTCTGGCACGACCTGTCCAAGCCGACGCGGCCCACCTTCTCCCGCAGCAGGGGCAAGGCGCTGAGGTCGGTGCTGGAGCGCTACGACCACGAGCATGACTTCCGGGTGAAAGTGGCGGCGACCGCCGCACGGATCACCGGGACCGCCGATGACCCTGCGCCGCTGGTGGTTCCGATCGGCCAGAAGGAATGCGGGGAGTGCCTCTACGAGCTGATGTGCGCCGATCAGATGGGCCCCGAAGACGCCTCGGCGGCGATCACCCGCGGTCGACTCGACCCCCGCGAGTGGCTCACGTTGCGGCGGATGGGAATCGGGACGACGGGTGCGCTCGCCGATCTGGAACCCGAGGATCCGGCGTTTTTCGACGAGTACCACCCTGAGGTCACCCACTACAGCCGGGCGCAGGCCCTGACGCGGTTGCAGGCCGCGGTCCGGCAGGCCCAGATGATTCGAGACGGCGTCGACTTCCGGCCCATCCCCGGCGTCGTGGTCGAGGTGCCGTCGGCGGACATCGAGATCGACTTCGACATCGAGTGGGATGCCGCCGGCCGGATCTACCAGTGGGGGCTGCGGGTCCGCAACGGCCAGGACGACGCCACCGCCCGCTACGATCCGGTCGTGTCGTTCGAGCCGCTTGGCGACGACGCCGAACTGGCCCTCGCCGAACGCGCCGCTGCCCGCATCGCCCACCTGCGTTCTGAGGCCGAGGCTTCGGGCCGTACCGTCGCGGTGTACCACTGGTCACACCCCGAGGTGAGCATGACCCGCAAGTTCGACTGCGTCACAACCGCTTTGGACGGCGTCACCGTCGACCTGCTGGCCTGGTTCTCGCGCACGTTCCACGTCCGCGGGGAAGCCTCGATCAAGGCCGTCGCGCAGTTCTTCGGATTCACCTGGGGCGTCGACGATCCCGGCGGTCTGCTGTCGATGACCAAGATCGAGATCGCCCGCGGCGGCGGCCCGGAGGGACTCGCCGCCCGGCAGTGGTGTCTGGACTACAACGAGTCCGACGTCGCCGCCCAGGCGGCGATCCGCGACGGGGTCCGGGAGTACAAACAGTGACGCGTCGCCGTCAACACCGATCGGCGCTCATCTCGCGGCCCCGCATCGGCATACCGTCGATCACCGCATAGATCGTCGCGAGATTCGGGACGTCGTTGACGCGCCACTTCTCGCCGCCGTCTTTGCCGATCAACACCACGCTGAAGCCGTTCGCGCCGATCCCGAATTCCGACTGCAACCGTTGTTCCTGATCGGTGTCGACAACCTGGCCGTCGAGTGTGCTGGCACCCTCGTCGACGATCCGGCCGAGCACCATGTCGCGATCGGCGAAGTCGCATCCGCTGGCCTCGATACGGCGCATCGTCTCCACGAACCGTGGATCACTATCGGTGGGGGAGAACACCAGCAGCGGGCGGCTCTGCCACAGGTAGTCGCTCAGTTCTGCGGCGACGGCCCGCGCCGGCATGAGCGCGGCAGTGGTGGCCAGAAAGATCACGGCGAGTGCGCTCGCGACGAAGTGCCGGGAAGGATGATGCCTGACCATGGTTACCCCTGACTCTAGCGTGATCCGAAAGGCGGGAGGGCTTCGATGACCGACGGCCGTCTACGACGCCCCGAACCGGGGTCTGCCACCTGCGTGGCGTCGGCGGCACCGATGGTTGTGCCCACCTCGGCGCGACAACTGATGCGGCACAGGCGATCTTGCCGGTCGGGGGTGCGGCCGTTGTCGCTCGGGGGTGGGCACTTGTTTAGCTTCCCCGCGGGCGCAACCAGTGGTGTCGCAGTGTGTTCGCTGCGTTCACCGTCGCGGTCTGGCGCTGGTCCGCCATCTCGGGCCAGCAGGCGTCGCTGCGTGTGGGGTGAGTCGGCAGAGAGATGACTCAGGTCGCGGCGGCCACCACGGTTACGTCCATGTAGGCCTCTAC
>CAZADG010000126.1:0-4165 GCA_964483865.1 uncultured Mycobacterium sp.
ATGCCCTCCTCCGGCGGCTACTCGCCGGTGTACAACCCCGGCGGGCCGGGTAACGACCCGACGGCGCCCGGCGCGGCCCCCGGCCCGTTCACCGTGCCGAGCAGCGACCACAGAATTGCCGTCACCAATGACCTCAGTGGCAGTCGGTTGGTGACCTTCGTCGAGGTCGACGGTGCGGTGCAGCGCGACCCGGTCACCGGCCAGCCGATCGGCACGTTGATCGGCGTCGCCGTCGAGGATGTCGTGACCGGACAACGGATCAACGCCTACCGCGATCCGCAGGGTCTGTTGTTCTACGCAAGTTTCACACCTCAATCGCCGTGACAGAGTCGTTGCACGCCCCCGAAACGCCCTTCGCCGACGCGGTGGACGCGGTCCGCCGCGGGGACAAAGACGTGGCCGAAGCCGCGACCGCTGTGCTGGAGATGCTCACCGACACCGAACTGCTGTGGTTACTCGACGGCGACAAGACGATTCGTGAGACCTTCCGAGGGATACGGGTGCCGTTCACCATGCAGGTCGTGACGGCGGGACGTATCGATCGGGTCGGAATCCCCGGTGTGCGGTTCACCGACGGACCGCGCGGCGTGACGGTCGGTGAGGCGACCAGCTTCCCGGTGGCCATCGCCCGGGCCGCGACGTGGGATGTCGACGTCGAGCGCTGGGTCGCCGCAGCCGTCGGTGCCGAGGCGCGGGCACTCGGCGCCAACTTCTGGGGTGGGCTGTGCGTCAACGTCGCACCGTCGCCCGGGTGGGGCAGATGTCAGGAGTCCTACGGCGAGGATCCGCTGCTGATCGGTGAAATGGGAGCCGCAGCAGTCGAAGGCGCGCGGCCTTGGGTGATCACCAGCGTCAAGCACTTCGCTCTGAACTCGATCGAGGAAGCCAGGTTCTACGTCGACGTTCAGGTCGATGAGGACGTTCTGCACGAGCGGTATCTGCCGCACTTCCGTCGCACCGTCGAGGCCGGAGTCGACTCGGTGATGAGTGCCTACAACTCGGTCAACGGTCGGTGGGCGGGTGAGAATCCGGCCCTGCTGACCGACATCCTGCGCGGGCACTGGGGCTTCACCGGTTTCGTCCACACCGACTGGGTCTGGGGCCTGCGTAACCCCGTCGAATCGGTGGCGGCGGGCCAGGACCTGGAGATGCCGTTCCGGCAGCAGCGCGCCGCAGCACTCCCGGGAGCGCTGCGATCCGGAAGGCTCTCCCGCGCAAACCTTCTCACCGCGGCCCGCCGCTTAGTGGAGACCCAGATCCGGTTCGCGGCACGTGCCGAATCCACCCCGCCGCCCGATGTCGTCGCCAGTGCCGACCACCGTGCGCTGGCTCGGGAGGTCGCGCGGCGCTCGATGGTCCTGCTGCGCAACGACGGACTCTTGCCGCTTGCCGAGGACCACCTGAAGCGGGTGGCGGTCCTCGGCCGCCTCGCCGATCAGCCGAATCTGGGCGACACCGGATCGTCGAACGCCACACCGCCGGCGACGGTCTCGGTTCTGGCGGGCTTGCGGGAACGACTCGGAGGCCGGGTGATCAGTGCCGGGGAAGATGCCGATCTCGCGCGTGGTGCCGACGTCGCCGTGGTAGTGGTGGGACTGACACCGGCCGACGAAGGCGAGTCGCTGGTCGCACTCGATCCCGACACCCTGAGCCTGCTCGGCGGCCCGATGAAGTCCCGACTGTTCGCCAGGCTCACCGGGGCGGTGCTGAAGTTCGTGCAACGCAACCAGGGCGGTGACCGCCGCGACCTGCGTCTGAGCGCCCAAGACGTCGCCCTGATCCGGGCGGTGGCCGCAGCGAACCGCCGCACTATCGTCGTCCTCATCGCCGGTGGAACCGTCGTCGTCGATCCCTGGGACCGTGACGTCGCCGCACTGCTGATGGCCTGGTACCCGGGAATGGAAGGCGGCCGTGCGGTCGCCGATGCCATCCTCGGCGACGCAGAGCCCGCGGGACGGATGCCCATCGCGACGCCCCGGGATCAATCCCATGTGCCGCAGGTCAATTGGCGGGCCCGGTCGGCCACCTACGGCAGGTGGTGGGGACAACGCAAACTCGACCGCGACGGCGTCGAGGCCGCTTACCCACTGGGCTTCGGACTCGGGTTCACCACCTTCACCATCACCGATCTGGCCGTCGGTGCCGTAATCGGGGAGTCCTTCGACGTCTCAGTGACACTCACCAACACCGGCGGGCGTGACGGCCGGCATGTGGTTCAGGTTTATGCCGTCCCGTCGGTCGATGGGCGTCCGGTGCGTCATCTCGTCGGATTCGCCTCAGTCCCGGTTTCGACCGGTGAGGCGGTTCCGGTGACCGTCACCTGCTCCACGCGTCCCCTGCAGCGTTGGACCGCAGACGGATTCGTCCTTGATGCGGGGGAGGTCACGGTTGAGACGGGCAGCTATTGCGGCGACCCGGATGCGGTGCGCGGGACCCTGAAACTCCCAGGGCGTTAGTCCGAATTCTAGTGTGGCCGCACCATCAGCCCGGCGACGCCGGCCATCACCGCGCGCGGCACAAACCGGTAGCCGTGGGCCTTGAGCTTGTTCGCGGTGCCTGGGATGACGCTGGGGCCGCCACCGTCGAAGAAGTAGTTCAGCCCGATCTCGGCCACCTGGTCGGGGGATTGGCGGCCGCTGGTCAGGAACTCCTTTCCGGCGACGTCGAAGAACGCGGTGTCGGTGGGTCCCGGGCACAGGGCCATCACCCGCACACCGGATTTGCGTGTCTCGGCCCACACCGCCTCGGTGAACGACAGCACAAAGGCTTTGGTCGCCGCGTACACCGCCATCGTCGCGATCGGCTGAAACGCCGCCGTGGAGGCCACATTGAGAACCCCGCCCTGCTTGCGGGCCACCATCGCGGGCAGCAGTCGGGAGGTCAGTTCCACCAGCGAGGAGCAGTTGAGTTGGATCTCGCGGACCACGTTGTCGGGATCCTCGTCGACAAAGGCGTCGTGTGAACCGAATCCGGCGTTGTTGACCAGCACATCTACCGCGGTGCCGCTGCCGGTGAGGTCCTTGGCCAGGGTGGCCGCACCGCCCGGCACGGCGAGGTCGGCGCTGATCACATCGACCTGGATGCTGGGGTGGTCGCCCCGCAACTGCTGCGCCAGTGCCTGCAACCGCTCCTCGCTGCGGGCGCTGAGCACCAGGTTGTAGCCCCGTGCCGCGAGTTGCACCGCGAACTGCTCGCCGATGCCACTGCTCGCGCCGGTTACCAAAGCCGTCTTGGCCATCACCACTCCTCTTGTCGTCAGCTATTGCATACCATCGGTCGCCGCATTCAGGGCTGTCGGGATGCCCTGCCCTGACGGCACACCGCATGCTGCCGATCTGAGACGTGAACGTTATCGGTTCATGCTCGTTCCTCTTGTTCTGGCGTGACACCGTCGAACGGTGGTGACACCGGAATGGAAGAAGACCGACGGCCGGCTGGCCGCCCGTTGCGCGGCGGTCGCATCCTTTGGTGCGGGAGTGATTCACTTCGCCGTCACCCCGACGCACTGGCGCGACTGGGTGCTGTCGGGTTTGTTCTTCGTGGGAATGGGCCTTTTCCAGGTGATTTGGGCGTTCTTCGCCTGGACCCGCCCCACCGTCTTGGTGCTCGCCGCTGGAGTTTTCGCCAACGCCGGACTGGTCGCGCTGTGGGTGACTGCCTGCACCTCCGGAGCCCCGTTCGGGCCGAACGCAGGCCAGCCCGAGCCGGTCGGTGCCGCGGGCATCTCCGTGCAGTTGCTTCAGTGTTACGTCGTAATGGGTGCAGCCTGGGCCTGGTTCCGCGGATACCGGGCCGAAGAGGTGTCGGGCTTCAACCGGGCGATGGTCCTGCTCGGCGCCAACACGGTGATGCTCGGCGCGGTGGCGGTCGGGGTGGCGTCCACCTTGAGCGGTCACCATCACCACCACGGCGGGCCGGCCGAAATGCACGCCGAAAAGCCCGCCAAGCATGTGCCCCCCGTGGGCGGCCGTCTGGAATCGCCGCCTTCCGCCGAGCAAGGACTGCCGGTGACTGATATGGGCCTCGACATCAGCCTCCCGGCTGAGCCGTCGGTGATCGGACCCGTCCCCGCCGGCGCTGCGCCCGACGCCGACGGTCACCAGCACCACCACGACTAGTGCCGGTGCCCGATGTGCGGGCCGCCCGGGCTGGGAGCCGACTCTGA
>CAZADG010000127.1:0-4165 GCA_964483865.1 uncultured Mycobacterium sp.
CCCAGCTTGTCGGCCACCGGGGCGGTGATCTCGAACGGATACAGCGGGTTCTTGCCCATCGCGGCGTTGACCCGGTTGAAGAACAGCGCGATCCACCGCCAGTCGTCCAGCAGTTCCTCGACGGACGCTTCGGCGTAGGAGGTGAGCGGGGCGATGTCACCGGGTGCGGCGAAGCGAACCCGGTTGGCCTGCAACACCATGCCTGCCTCGCTGGCGGTGTCCAGGGTGTCGGTGATGTGCAGATAGTGGGCGAAGCATTCGGCGAAGTCCTCCCACGGGTGCATGGTGGCGTATTCGGAGATGAACGACTCCTGCCAGCCCGCCGGCGCGCCGTCCCGGTAATGCCGAGCGATCGCATCGGAGTAGCTGGCGCGCTCGTCGCCGAACAGTTCGCGACAGCGGTCCAGATACCGGACCGCGCCGGGACCGGTCTCCACCAGGATGTTCTGGTAGTAGTGGCCCGCTTCGTGACGGAAGTGTCCGAGCATGGTGCGGTAGGGCTCGCCGAGCCGAACCCGAAGCGTTTCCCGGTATGCGTCAAGGGATTCCACGAGGTCGATGGTGATCACCCCGTTGGCATGGCCGATCATGATCTTCTCGCCGGTGCTGTAGCTGGACAGCAGATCGAAGGCCAGGCCGCCGTCGCGTCGCCAGTGGGGATCAACCGGCAGGCCGAGGTCCACCAGCTGGTAGACCAACCGGCGCAGAGCCGCAGTGGTCGGCGGGAGCTTCTCCCGGGCGATGGTGTCGTCGGCGTCCGGTTTGCGGCGTATTAGTGAGTCCGCCAGGCAGCGTCCCCTCGCGGCTGCCTCCTGTTCGGCGGGCGCCAGCCAGTTACAGCCGTACGGCTCCGCCTGTGTGCACGGCACCCAACCCTGCCCGTCGACCTCGACGTGATCGCTGGTCAGGGCGTGCATCGAGCGCGAGGGCAGGTGCAGCGCGACGGCCACTTCACAGGATGGACACTGCCGCACCTCGAAGGGGACGAAGCCTTGGCAGGCCGGACAGGCGAACGCACGCATGCGGCTGATCGTTGCACCAGCGAGGGCACAATGACTCTTGCGCCCGCCTTCGCGCGACAACCAGTGTCGATTCGTGAGGGCCGGCGGTGGTCCTCGGCGGGAAACGCGAGGGGACGAACAATGAGTGCAGTGTTGATGACCGGGTTCCCGGGTTTCCTCGGGTCGGCCCTGCTCCCCGGGATCCTGGCCAAGCGGGAAGGTGCCCGCGCCATCTGCGTCGTACAGGGGCGGCACATGGACACCGCAAAGGCCAAGCTTGCCGAGATTCAGGAAACCCATCCCGACACGGTGGACCGTGTCCAACTCGTCGAAGGCGACATCACCGTGCCGGGCCTCGGGCTTCCCGATTCCGTCGTCGATGACGTCGACGAGGTGTGGCACCTGGCAGCCGTGTACGACCTTTCCGTCCCTGAGGACGTCGCCAAGCGGGTCAACATCGTCGGCACCGAGAACGTCCTGCAATTCTGCAGGGAGCGGTCGCACTTCCGCCGCCTGCAGTACGTCAGCACCTGCTATGTCTCGGGCGCCTACGACGGCGAGTTCACCGAGGAGATGCTCGAGGAGGGCCAGGAGTTCCAAAACCACTACGAAGAAACCAAATACGAGGCCGAGAGGCTGGTGCGTGCGGCGATGGCCGACGGTCTGCCGGCGACCATCTACCGCCCCGGCATCGTGGTGGGGGACTCGAAAACCGGTGAGACGCAGAAGTACGACGGTCCGTACTTCGTCGCCGACTACATGAAGCGCCTGCCAGCCGTGACGTTCCTGCCCAACGTCGACAGAGGCGTCATGGCGTCGCTGGTTCCGCGGGACTACGTCATCGCGGCGATGGACGCGCTGAGCGTCCTGGACCGATCCAAGGGCAAGACCTACCAGTTGACCGACCCCGATCCGCCGTCGGCCCGCGAGGTGGCCGAGATCTTCGGCAAGCACCTCGGTAGGAGGCTGGTCTGGCTGCCCGTCCCGGTGTCGGTCGTGCGCGGACTGCTCGACACGGTTCCCGGGATGGAGCTGCTCACCGGTCTGCCTGCCGAGACCCTGGACTACTTCGCCTTCCCCACCACCTACGGCACGACGCAAGCCGTGGCCGACCTTGAAGGCACCGGGGTCTGCTGCCCCCGGTTCCGCGATTACGCCGACAAGTTGCTCGACTTCATGGCAGCCCACCCGGAATTCGACTCGCAGGCGATGGTCTGAAGACAGATGACCGAGCAATCCTTGATCGTCAACATCAGCCTGAGCGGCCCTGAGCGGGACTACGACCAGTCCGTGGAGTTCCTCGGGAGATCCTTCCGAATCGTCCGGGTCGGCGTCGGCGGCAGCGTCAAGCGCGCGATCGCTGAACTGCGCAGGTGGTCCGGCGAGGCCGCCGCCGTCGGCATCAGCGGAGTCCACGACGCCGAGGTGGCCGGGACCGTCAAGGGCAATCCCGACAAGCTCCGCAAGGCCGTCAACAAGACCACCGGGGTGATCGTCACCGATGGCCACCGGCTACGTAACGTTTTGCAGGAGTGGACTATTCGTCACGTCGCTGGCGAAATGCCCGGCTATTTCACCAATGCGCGCGTGGTCGTGCTCGGCGGGCGAAACCACTACCGAACTACGCGCGTGCTCTCAGAGAGCACCCAGAACATGTTCTTCGCCGATCCGGCGGTGGAGTACGGCCTCGCCGACATTCACACGCCGTTCGAAGTGTTCGAGCGCGTCATATCCGTGTCGGGCTGGCTTGTGGAGCGCTTGCCCTCCTCGGTGGTGTCGGTGGCGACCGCGCCGGCCCGGATGGTCATCGACTCCCGGGTTCGCAAGGCCCTGAAGGACTGCGACGTCGTGGTGGCCACGTTCCGGGAACTCGACCAATTCGAGTTGGACGACCTGAAGGGCAAGACCCTCATCTCGACGTCCATCGGCCAAGAGCGGCTGAACAGTCTGCGGGAGCGTGGAGTCGACCTCATCCTCGACGATGTGCCGCAGCCGTTCGACAATCTGGTGGTCAATGAGGCGACGCTGGAGGCGCTGATGCTGGTGGCGGGCGAAGCCGAGGAGTCGCGCCTGTCCGATGACGACCTGCTCGAGATGATCCAGTCGGCCGAACTGGAGCCGAGGGTCCTCTACCCGAGCGGTTTCAAGCGCAAGTCCCGGTTCGCCTTCGTGATCCACCCGCTGTCCCAGGAGTACTTCCGCAATGTGAAGGCGCTCGATGCCGTCGCCGACGTGGCTCCGGGGATGCTCATGGACGGCGTGGAGAAGCTGATGGCGCACGCGCCGCCCTTCGTCTACAGCCATGTCACCGGAATCACGTCGCCGACGGGCGCGGAGGTCGAAGGCTGGCTCATCACCGTCGGCGGCACGCCCAAGGAATTGATGGCCCACGACCCGGAGTTCACGTACTCGCGGCTTCTCGCGGCGGCCGACATGGCGCAGAAGATGGGCGCACAGATCATGGGTCTCGGTGCGTTCACCAAAGTCGTCGGCGACGCCGGTGTCACCGTGGCCAAGCGGGCTCCGCTTCCTATCACGACGGGCAACTCCTACAGCGCCTCGGGTGCGCTGTGGGCCGCCCACGACGCGGTGAGCCGGCTCGGCATCGCCGAGGTGGACGCCAAGGGACACATCAAGGGCAAGGCGATGGTGGTCGGCGCGACGGGCGCCATCGGCTCGGTGTGCGCACGACTTTTGGCGATGGCCGCCGACGAGCTGTGGCTGGTGTCCATCGAACCGGCCAAGTTGCTGGCACTCAAGGCCGATATCGAGCGGGAGCACCCGCGGGCGACTATCCACGTGGGCGCCGACGCCGACGAGCACATCGCCGACATGGACGTCATCGTCACGGCCACCTCGGGGGCCGGCAAGAAAGTGCTCGACATCATGAAGGTCAAGCCGGGTGCGGTCATCACCGATGTCGCCCGGCCGCTGGACCTTTCGGCCGAGGACGTCGCCAAGCGGCCCGATGTTCTGGTCATCGAGTCCGGGGAGATCGAACTGCCGGGCGATCCGCAGATGAAGGGAATCGGCTTACCGAAGGGTGTTGCCTACGCCTGCCTGGCCGAGACCATCGTGCTGGCACTCGAGGGCCGCTACGAGACGTTCACCGTCGGGCGGAATATCGAGTGGGAGAAGGTCAAGGAGATCTATCGGCTCGGGCT
>CAZADG010000128.1:0-4015 GCA_964483865.1 uncultured Mycobacterium sp.
CTACCGGGCCGAGCCGCTGGGTCTGCTGATTCAGCGCTTCCGCATCTGGGGCAGCGCAGACCTGCGCCGTTGGCTTCCCCTGGATGTGCAGCGGCCGCTGAAGTCGACGTTGATCACCCTCGACGTGCCCGGCACCTGGCCGAGTCCAGCCTTCACCCCCGATGACCCGGAGACTTTTCTGGACATGCTCGCCGAGGTGCTGGCGCAGCGCGAGACCCCTTGAGGCAGGGATGACGTACAAAATCGCCGAACGCGTCCGAATTTCCGAATAACATTCTTCTCCCGGGCGCGCCACGCCGACCGAACGTCGAGGCCGCCATCCTACTGTTGAGACAGACAAGGCTATGCAACCGAAGAATGTGAGCAGAAGAGTAGCCGCGGCCGCCAGTGCGGCAGTTATCGTCGTCATGGGTGCGTTGACTGCATGCAGCACCAGCAGCACCAAGGAGGAGAAAGCGCCGGCCACCCCCGCCCCGTCGCCCGGCAGTTCCGCGCCGGCCGCGCCCAGCGACAAGGGAATGGCGCCTGACGCGCCAAACTCCTTCTCGCCAACGCTGAAGGCGCCACCGGCCCACTCGAAAAGCTAGGCGGGCGTCCGCTCGGCTTCGCCGTGCACCTGCATCGTTTGCGGTTGCTGCTTCCTGCCGTATTGGTCGCCGCCGCGCTGCACGCCGACGTGCCGTCGACCGGTCCCGCCCCGGCCGCGGAACGGATCGGCGGACCGTATGCGGCACTGCTGTCGTCGTCTGTCGACCTCGGCGCGTCCAGTGAACCGCACGTCCAGGTGACGGCCGCGCTGCGCGGCGGCCGAACGCCCAGCCGGCTGGAGAACTGGGCGCACGACGCCGGCCTGTCCGTGCGCTGGCGCACCGGCGACGACTGGGCGATCCTCGAAGGCCCGGCGCCGGCGATGGGCGCAGCCCTCGGGGTGGCGGTGCACGACTATCACGGCCCGCGCGGACAGCGTTTCTACGCGTCGCCTCACCAACCTGCGCTGCCACCAGCGTTACGCGGCGAGGTCGATGGGCTGGGTCGGGTGCTCAGCTACACCCCCCACCGCAGCGCCAGTCCCTGGCCGCTGCCGACCGAGGTGCCCGACCGGGGCCTTTCCCCTGACGCCGTCCTGCGCGCTTATAACGCCGAGCCCTTGGTGCGCAGCGGCGCTACCGGCCGAGGGTCGACCGTCGTGGTCTTCGCCTTCGACGGCTTCGACCAGGCAGATCTGGATATGTACTCCTCGGCCTACGGACTGCCCCTGTTCACACCAGAGGTGGTGGGCGGGATGCCGACCGAGCGGCGCGGCGAGGCGACGATGGACCTCCAAGCAATCCACGCTGTCGCCCCGGAAGCGAAGACCGTTCTAGTCAACGCTCTTCCCACCGTCGTAGGCGGGGGCGCCTATCCCAAGATCGCAGCGATGATGCACGACGTCCACCAGCGCTATCCGGGGGCGATCTGGAGCCTGTCGATCGCCTGGGCGTGCGACAAACTGCTCACCGCGGCGGATCTGGTCCCGGTCCGGTCCGCGCTGAAGACGGCAATGCGCAGCGGCACCACAGCGTTGAACGCCAGTGGCGACCTGGCCGGGCTGGAGTGCAAGGGCAAGGGCGGCAGTGACTGGTCGGCACCGCCCGGTCCCGGGGATATCGGCCTCGACGCCGTGGCGTCATTGCCGGAGATGACCGCCGTGGGGGGAACCACCCTGTCCACCGACCGCTCCGGCCGATGGCTCGCCGAGCGGGCGTGGTTCGACCCGCCGCTGTCGAACGGTTCGAGTGGCGGTGCCTCGGCGCTTTTCGATCGACCGTCCTGGCAACAGGTAGCACCGGTCGGCGCCCCGCCGAACCGGCGGCTCATCCCGGACATCGCCGCGATGGCCGATCAGTTCACCGGGTTGAAGATCGTGTTCAACCAGCAGTTCGCCCTCGGTGGCGGCACGTCGATCGCCGCGCCGATCTGGGCGGGGCTGATCGCACTGATGAACGACTACCTGATCGACAACGGCGGCTGGCCGGTCGGCGAACTCAACCCTCGGCTGTACCGGATCGCCTCGGGGGCGCCCCGCCCGGCGTTCCAGGACATCACCGCCGGCGGCAACGCCGTGTGGTTGGCAGGTCCCGGCTACGACATGGTGACGGGACTGGGCACGCCCAACGTCGAGAACCTGGTGAAAAATCTCTTCGTCGATCACATCGATGAGGAAATGGACGGGTGACGCAATCCGGAGCAGGCCTGGGGTCCACGCCGGGCAGTGAGCCAAAGTGGTTGCCGCTCAAACAATTCGCTGGCGCACCGGAAGAGCGTGTGCTGCGGCCGTCGCCCACCAGCACGATCTTCCCGGGATTGCCCCGATCGTCTCGCCGGCGTTTTGGGACGGCCCTGGCAGTGGCCGCGTGCACACTTCTGGTTCTGGCGGTGTTGCGCGTGGCCCCGGCGGTCATCGCCGTCGGTGCGCTGGGGATTCCGCTGTTGTTCATCCTTTATCTCCGGGACTGCGGCGCACTGGAGCGCATACCGCGCCGCCTAATCACCGGCTCAGCTGTTCTCGGCGCCGGGCTGGGCGTTGCAGCAACGATGGCCACCGGACAGTTGGTGGCGCGGTCCTACGAGATCTTGGCGACCGAGGGGATGGCCTTCGACCGACTCCTGCGGCAGGGGGTTACCCTCGCCATCGCCGCGGCGCTGCTCAAGACCGTTCCTGCCTTCGTCGGGCGTGCGCTGAGCAGGCCGCCGCGAAAAGTCCTCGACGGCTTTGCCATTGGCGCGCTCGGAGCGTTGGCGTTCGTCTCCGCCGCCACGCTGACTCGATTGGCGCCGCAGTTCGCGCTGGGGGTGATCGCCAGCCGGCGACCGCTCCCGCATCTGATCATCGAAGCCGGTCTTTGCGGGCTGACCGCCGCGCTGACCGCGGCGGCAATGGGTGGGACATTTGGCGTGGCGCTGTGGTTCACCCCCTGCGCGAGCGAATCACCAGCCAGCCGGCGCCGCGCCCGCGGCTACCTGGCCGCGCTGGCCGCGACGGTGGTGGTCATCTACGCGGGCGTGGTGCTCACCGACGTCGCCGGCCTGGCACAGCTGAAGGCACTGGTGCTTCATCTGGCCCTGGCCGCCACCGCGGTCCTGGTGGCACGGCTGGCGCTGCAAATCGGGCTGTTGCACGAGGCCGACGAATCCGGGCCGGCTTCAGCCCGTGCGACGGCCTGCGTGCGCCCGCCGGCGACAGTCGGGCGGCTCGTCGGATCGTGGGCCGTGGGAAACGCCGGTCTCGCCGCCACCTTGGTCGGGCTATCCCTGTTTGTGACCGCCGAACCCGCGCAGTACGCCTGCCCGCCGGACTGCGGAAGGCAGCCCATCGGGACTCCGGTCACCGAACTGCCTCGCTACACCGCTCCGGATGGCTCGTTCTCGGTCGCCTACCCCCCTCCTGACACCGCCTACCAGGTCACCACCGGCGCCAAGGGGGTCAGCGCTCGGTGGACCAAGGGCGACCGCGGGGTGTTGCGACTGTTCAGTGAACCGGCTCGGGGCCGCGCGCCGCGCGCCATCGCTGCGGAGTGGCTGGCCGAGAAGTTCCCCGACGCGCAGACCGCCTACGAGATTCCCAACGCGATGGTGGGTTACCAACTCGGCTACGGCGAGGCAGCCGACCGGTGGCCGCTGACCTCGACCGGCACCTACCTGCGGCTGCGAATCCTGGTTCTGGTGGCCGTGAAGAACGACCTGGCGCTGGTGGCCGCCGCCGCAGGTCCCTACCACGAGTTCGGCCCCGATTCCGGCCCTCCCTCGGGTGCGAATCTGCAGATCGCGCAGGACACGGGCAAGTACGTCAACAGCTTCCGCTGGCAAGGCGACCCACTGGATTGAGGCGGCTTGCGGGTGCCTCCAGCCGGTCAACCGGGAACATGCGGAAGCCCTCAGGGCTCCCAGACCAGCTGGCGCAGCTCCGAGAAGTCCGGGCCGGCGGTGTCGTAGACCCGGACGATGCCCTCGTCGCCGGGCCTGAGATAGGTGCTCT
>CAZADG010000129.1:0-4000 GCA_964483865.1 uncultured Mycobacterium sp.
GCCATTTGCACGTTCCTCTACCTGACCTTCCGCCGCAACCACTGGCTGTAGATCACGCCGCCTGCAACTGCCGGGCCGGGACGATGCGCAACACCGGGACCCGGGCCGACCGGCATGCCCCGCTGAACCAGGCCATCAAGACGACACCCGCCGCGGTGACGATGCCGGCCAGGAAGACCGCGGTAAATCCGCCCAAGCCGGGATGGGCGGCCCCACCGGCCGGAGTCAGGAAGGATCCGACCATCGCCGCCGCCGACGCCCCGGCGATCTTGCTGAAGGTGCCGTTGAGTCCGGTGGCCGCCGCGGTCTCGCCCGGTTGCACCTCGCCGACGATCAGCGCGGGCAACGCTCCGTAGGACAGGCTGATGTACGCGCTGGTGAGCAAGCCGGCCACGATCAGCTGCCAGCGCTCGGTGTTGAACATCGCCAGCATCACGAAACCGGTCACCCCGGCTACCCCACCGGCTGCCACCACCGCTCGGGCGCCGAACCGCTCGATGGCGCGCCCGGCGATCACCGCCGTCACGGTTCCGGCGATGGCACCTGGCAAGAGGAACTGCAGGCTGACTCCCTGCACGCTGGCACCGAACCCGAACCCGCTGCTGACCGGCACTCCGGCGAAGTGCGACAGACCCATCACCGACAGGTAGGAACCCATCCCAGTAAGGAACCCGGCGGAGTTGGCCAGCAGAACGGGGCGGCGCTTGAGTATCGCGGTAGCCACCAGCGGGGAATCCGACCGGCGGTTCCACGACTGCCACATCGTCAGGAGCGAAAGACCGGCAGCGGCGGCGCCGACGGTCCGCGGTGAGGTCCAGCCCCACGACGATCCCTGGCTGATGGCCAACAGCACACCGCTCAGACCGACTGCGAGTCCAGCTGCGCCGATCCAGTCGACGTGTGCGGTGTTGCGCTGCGGTCGGCTCGGCACCACCACAGCCACCGCCGCGATCACGGCGATCACCAGGAGCGTATGCAGCGAGAAGATGCGGTGGTAGCCGGCCCCCTCGGACATCAGGAGTCCGGTGCCCACCAAGCCGACCGCGCCGCCGAGCCCCAGCATCGCCGAGAGCACCGCGATGCCGCGGATCAGCCGACCGCCGGGGAGTTCCTTGCGCAGGATCGAGACCGCGATGGGATACAGCGCGAACGAGGTGCCCTGCATCGCGCGACCGATCACCAGCAGCGGCAGCGACGACACCGTCGCACCGATAACCGACCCGGCCAGCACCACCGCCAGGGTGCCCAGCAGCACTGCCTTCTTGTTGAACACATCGGCGAGTCGGCCGATCAGCGGAGCTGAAGCGGCGGCAGTCAGCAGGTTGGCGGTTACCACCCAACTGACCGAAGCAGTGGAGACCTGCAACTGACCGGAGATCGAGGACAGGATCGGCACCACGCCGGTCTGCAGCACCGCGACGGCGAGAACCGCGAACCCGAGGGCTGCGGTGAGACGGCTGTCCTTGGTCATGCCTCCACTGTCGCGCTCACCAGCGGCGATGGACGTCCACCACCGGGAGACCAACCCGGATGAACCTGCTGTCCCCCGATGGGTGGACGCAGTCCGAGATCAGCCCGGCGACGACGCCGGCCGGCGCGGATCCAGCACATCGACACCGTCGTCCGACCATGCCCGCCGCATCGCCTCAGCGCCTTTGAGTCGCACCCAGGCGGCCTCGGTCGCGGTGATCGGCACCGCGGCGAGGAATTGGACCGGGTCGCACGGGGGCTCGAGCGGCAAGTCCGGGATGTCGGACGTCCCCAGCAGTACGGCGGTGAACGGCGCGCCAGCCCAGAGCGGGCCGGACAGATCGACCAGGGCGTCGTGGGTCAGCACCACCCCCTCGACCGCCGGGGTGGCCGCGACCACCGCCAGGCTGCGGGCCAGGCCGGTGGTCGGCACACCGGCCCGCAGGCTCAGCACCACCTCCGCGCGCGGACCGCGCAGCGGGTCGGACACTGCCGCGGCCGGATCGGTCATCGGATAGCGCGAGCAGCCGTGCGAAACATAGGAATACACCCCGTCACGAAGAAACCGCAGCACGTCCAACTGCTCGACGCCGAGGAAGGTGACACTGGCGACATCTGGTTGCGGGTCGCCGAAGTGGTCCCGCAGATGCCGTCCGGCTGCGGCCAGCGGATCGCTCACGCTGTGAGATTCACCCCGGAGTCCGCGTCGAAGATCTGGAGTCTGCTGGTGTCGAGCGCCAACTCGACCGTCTGGCCGGTGGTCGCGGCGGAATCGGCGGAAACCCTTGCCACATAACGGTTTCCACCGATGACGGATTCGGTGTCGGACAGATGCTCCGAGCGCACGCCGGCGCCACCGGTGGTGAAGTAGACGTACTTGTCCGAACCCAGCGATTCCACCAGGTCCGCGGTGACCCCGAACGTCAAAGCCCGACCCCGCTCGTGGGGTTCCAGCAGCGCCGCGTCCTCGAAGTGTTCGGGGCGCGCACCGACAATCACAGTGGCAGGCAACGCGTACCCGCCGCTCAGCGAGATCTGACCGAACGGCAGTCGCAAACCACCCTCACTCGGGGCAGCGGGAAAGAAGTTCATCGCGGGGGATCCGATGAAGCCCGCGACGAACAGGTTGGCCGGGCGGTGATACAACTCGTCGGGGGTGCCGATCTGTTGAGCCTCGCCGGCCCGCAGCACCACCACCCGGTCACCGAGGGTCATCGCCTCGGTCTGGTCGTGCGTCACATAGACAGTGGTGGTGCCGAGCCGGTTCTGCAGTCGGGCGATCTCGGCGCGCATCTGCACCCGCAGCTTGGCATCGAGGTTGCTCAAAGGCTCATCCATCAGGAACGCCTTGGGTTTACGAACGATCGCCCGGCCCATCGCGACCCGTTGACGCTGGCCGCCGGAGAGTTGAGAGGGCTTGCGGTCCAGGAACTCGGTCAGGTCCAGGATCTTGGCGGTCTCGGCGACCTTCGCATCGATCTCCGCCTTGGGGAGTTTGGCCAGGCTCAGGGGGAAGGCGATGTTCTGGCGAACAGTCATGTGCGGGTAGAGCGCGTAGGACTGGAACACCATCGCGATGTCCCGGTCGCGGGGCGCCTTCTCGTTGACCCGTTGACCACCGATCCTCAGTTCGCCGGAGGTGATGTCCTCCAGTCCGGCAATCATGTTCAGGGTGGTGGACTTGCCGCACCCGGACGGCCCGACGAGGATCACGAACTCCCCGTCGCCGATGGTCAGCGACAGGTCCTTGACCGGCGTGGCGCCGTCGGGGTAGCGCTTGGTCACACCGTCCAGCACGATCTCGGCCATAAAACCCGCTATCCCTTCACCGCGCCGGAGGTCAGTCCGGCGACGATACGACGTTGGAAGATCAGGACAAAGATGATGATCGGGATGGTGATCACCATCGCGCCGGCCGCGATCGAACCGGTCGGCTCCTCGAATTGAGAACTGCCGGTGAAGTTTGCGATCGCCACCGGTGCGGTGATCGCCGACTTGGTGGCGGTCAGCGACAGCGCCAGCAGCAGGTCGTTCCAGGCGAAGATGAACACCAGGATGGCCGCCGTCACGATGCCGGGCGCGGCCAACGGGGCGATCACCCGCCGGAACGCCTGGGCCGGGGTGGCGCCGTCCATCTTGGCGGCCTTCTCCAGATCCCAGGGGATCTCCCGGAAGAACGCGGAGAGGGTGTAGATCGCCAGCGGCAGCGCGAAGGTGATGTAAGGGATGATCAGGCCGGGCCAGGTGTCGAACAGACCGATCCGGCGCTCGATGTTGAACAGTGGGGTGACCAGCGAGATCTGCGGGAACATCGCGATCAGCAGCGCGGCGCCGATGAGCGCCCGCTTGCCGCGGAAATCCAACCGGGCCACCGCGTATGCCGCCATACCGCCGATCACCACCGCGACGAGGGTGGTGATCAAACCGATGCCGATGGAGTTGATCAGAGCGGAGGTGAACACGTCACCTTTGAAAATGCCCTTGTAGTTCTCCAGCGTGATCGACGACGGAATGAGCTTGCCGTCCTTGA
>CAZADG010000130.1:0-3693 GCA_964483865.1 uncultured Mycobacterium sp.
CCGCACCTGATCGCCTCGGGCGACGGCCACGTCGTCAACATCTCCAGCATCTTCGGGCTGTTCGCGGTGCCCGGCCAGGCCGCCTACAACTCGGCGAAGTTCGCCGTCCGCGGGTTCACCGAGGCACTGCGCCAGGAGATGATGCTGGCCGGCCATCCGGTGAAGGTGACTACCGTCCACCCGGGCGGCATCAAGACGTCGATCGCCCGCAACGCCGGGGTGGTCGAGGGCCTGGACCAGGAGAGCCTGGCCAAGCTCTTCGACTCGAAACTGGCGCGCACCAGCCCGGAACGGGCAGCCCAAGTCATCCTCGACGGTGTGGCCAAGAACAAGGCACGGGTGCTGGTCGGCACCGACGCCAAGATCCTCGACGGCTGGGTACGGGTCACCGGACCCGGCTACCACAAGATGCTGGTCGCGCTGGCCCGTCGGGCAATGCCCCCGACCCGCTAGCGGCCCAACGGGTTGGCCGCCAACCAGTCCTCGGCCACCGCACGGGGGTCGTCGCCCGACGTGACCCGGTCCAGCATGGCCACCAGCGCCGCGGTGTCCAGGACACCGGCGATCTCGTTGATGGCCCGCAACTGCATCTGTCCCATTTCGTTGCGCCGATAGAGTGCGACGACGTTCTGGGCCGGAATCAGCGTCGGCTTGCGGTCGACGAGCACGACGACGCCGCCAGGTACGCCGGTCGCGGCCGTGGTGGTCCACACCGCTGTGACCGCGCCGGACCGCAGTGCGTCGAAAAGCATCGTCGGAGTTCCGAATTCGCGCGGCGGCCGCAGCGCACAGTCCCCCACTTGGCCTTGCGGGTTTGTCGCGGTCAGAGCGCCGACCATCAGCCGCGAGCAGTGGGGCACCAGAGCGGTCAGATCGCGACTTCCCCAGGCGTCGGCCGTCGCCTCGGTGACGGCCAACGCCGGTTTGTCCTCTGCGGCCACCGCGTAGTCCCCCGCGGCCACGCCCTCCGGCAACGCACCGGCAAGAGCGCGGTAGACCTGTTCGGCCGCTCGGGCGGTCGAACCGGGATCGAATCTCTGCAGCAGACGACCGGTGAAACCTGCTGTGACGCGGACCTTCCCGGCGTCCATGGCGGCCAACGGATCGTCGGAGGTCTCGACATTCGCGGCCGTCCCGTAGTAGCGCAACCCGGCGGCGTAGATGTTGGCCAGCAGGATGTTCTGCGGATCGGGGGACGCGCCGACGGCCACCGAAGGCCCGGCGCCGGGGCTACTGCATCCCGCGACCAGCGCGGCCAGCACTGCCGACAGCCGACCGACGGCCCCCCACGTCATGGGCGCCGACTCACACCTCGGCAGCGGCGGCCACCGCGGCGGCGACCGCCGGACCCACCCGCGGGTCAAGCGGGCTGGGCACGATGTAGTCGGCGGCGAGATCGTCGCCCACCACCGAGAAAATCGCCTCGGCGGCAGCCACTTTCATCTTCTCGGTGATCCGGTGGGCGCCGGCGTCCAGCGCTCCGCGGAACACCCCCGGGAAGGCCAGCACATTGTTGATCTGGTTCGGGAAGTCGCTGCGACCGGTCGCGACGATCGCGGCATGCCGTCGTGCGATCTCGGGATGGATTTCGGGGTCGGGGTTGGAACAAGCGAACACGATTCCGTTGGGCGCCATCGTCGCGATGATCTCCTCGGGCACCTTGCCGGCCGACAGACCCAGGAACACATCGGCGCCGGCGAGGGCTTCGGCGACCCCACCGGTCCGGCCCTCCGGGTTGGTCCGCGACGCCAGTTCGGCCTTCACCGAGTTCAGGTCGTCACGGCCGGAGTGAACGATGCCCTTGGAGTCGACCATGGTGATGTCGGTGAGCCCCGCCCGAAGCAGGATGTTGGCGCACGCGACGCCGGCGGCGCCCACACCGGTGATGACCATCTTCAGTGAGCTCATGTCGCGGTCCAGAACCGCCGAGGCGCCCATCAGCGCGGCCAGCACCACGATCGCGGTGCCATGCTGATCGTCGTGCATGACCGGGCAATCCAGCGCCTCGATCACTCGGCGCTCGATCTCGAAGCAGCGGGGCGCGGAGATGTCCTCGAGGTTGACCGCCCCGAACGTCGGGCGCAGCTTGATCAGGATGTCGACGATCTCGTCGGGGTCCTTGGTGGCCAGCACGATCGGAATGGAATCCAAGCCGGCGAAAGTCTTGAACAGCGCCGACTTGCCCTCCATCACCGGCAACGATGCCGACGGACCGATATCTCCCAGGCCCAGCACCGCGCTGCCGTCGCTGACCACGGCTACCAGGCGATGCGCCCAGGTGTACCGGTCGGCCTTCGCGGGGTCGGCGGCGATGGCGCGGCAGACCTGGGCCACACCGGGGGTATAGGCGATGGACAGAGCGCGCTGGGTATCCAGCGGCGCTTTCAGTTCCACCGATAGCTTGCCTCCCTCATGGGCGGCGAAAATCTCCTCGTCGGTGATGACAAGTTGGGAGGCAGGCACCGTTTCAGACACTGCGCAAGGGTACTCGACCGCAAAGATGTCTCCGCCGCCTGTGTCCGGGGCCAGTCGCGCGTAGAGTTTGGCACCGACGACTTCGGCTACGGCACGACCGAGGAGGTTTGAAAATGGTGTCGTTTCGGCCCCGAACCGCCCCGCATCCGCTTGAGGTCCTCGGCCCCAGCACTCACACCGAACAACATCGCAACGGACACAGACCACAGTCTGTTGTCGACTGCGCGATCTATCAGGACGGCCACCGGCTTCCGGGAGCGTTGACGCCCGCCGAAGCGGTGGCCAAGGTCTGCGACGTGAACGCCGCCGGCCAGCAGGCATTCACCTGGATCGGCCTCCACGAGCCCGACCACCAGCAGATGGAGTCGATCGCCGGCTTCTTCGGCCTGCACCCCCTAGCAGTCGAGGACGCGGTGCATGCACACCAGCGACCCAAGGCCGAGCGCTACGACGACACCCTGTTCATGGTGCTGAAGACGGTGAAGTACATCCCGCACGAGACCGTCGCACTGGCCCGCGAGATCGTCGAGACCGGTGAGATCATGATTTTCATCGGCCGCGACTTCGTGGTCACTGTGCGTCACGGAGACCACACGGGTTTGGCCGACGTCCGCCGGAACCTCGAGGCCCAACCGGACCAGCTCCGTCTGGGTCCCCCGGCGGTCATGCACGCGATCGCCGACCATGTCGTGGACAGCTATCGCTGGGTCACGAGTGCGATGGAGGCCGATGTCGACGCCATCGAGGAGACGACGTTCTCTCCGACCAGTAGGATCGACATCGAGCCCATCTACCTACTCAAGCGCGAGGTGGTGGAACTGCGGCGCGCAGTGTCGCCACTGACCGACGACCTCGAGTGGCTGATCAAAGACAATCCGGATCTGCTCGTCAAAGAGGTGCGGCGGCAAATGCGCGACGTGCTCGACCATCAGATCCTGGCCGCGGAAGAGATCGCCGAATACGACGAGATGCTGTCCTCTCTGGTGCATGCCGCTCACGGTAAGCTCGACATGCAGCAGAATCAGGACATGCGCAAGATCTCGGCGTGGGCCGCCATGGCCGCGGTGCCGACGGCCATCGCCGGGATCTACGGGATGAACTTCGAGAACATGCCCGAACTCACCTGGCAGTGGGGTTACCCCGCGGTGCTGCTACTGATGGTCGCCATTTGCACGTTCCTCTACCTGACCTTCCGCCGCAACCACTGGCTGTAGATCA
>CAZADG010000131.1:0-3621 GCA_964483865.1 uncultured Mycobacterium sp.
AAACACAAACACCGTGCCCCCACGACACGAACCCTCATGCGGCCCAACCACACCCGGGGTCGGATAGCCCCCGGCCAGCGCGCGCAGACCGGCGACCGCCTGCTTGCTGTCGCGCGCGGTCACGGTGGCGAATCGGTTGTACTGGGCCCGGTGATGATTGAGGGTGTGCGCGACGTCGGCCAGGCCCACATCGGCAGCCTGCGCTTCCATCCAGTCGGCAAGTCGCTGCGCGGTCGCGGCGATCCGCGCCGGGGTCCGCCCACTCACGACCAGGGTGACGACCGGCGCGGATTCGGCGGGTTCGGCGGGTTCGGCGGGCGGGGCCTGTTCGACGATGACGTGGGCGTTGGTTCCGCTGACGCCGAACGAGGACACCGCGGCCCGCCGCGGGCGGCCCTGGTCGGGCCAGTCCATGGGTTCCGCGGCGATGACGAACTTGGATGCCCCGGGTCCGGCTTGGGTGGTGAGCTTGGTGAAGTGCAGTTGAGCGGGGATATGCCCGTGCTCGATGCTCAGGACGGTCTTGATGAAACCGGTGACCCCGGCGGCGGACTCGAGGTGGCCGAGGTTGGTCTTGACCGAGCCCACCACCAGCGGCGCCGAGCCGTCCCGGTCGCCGTAGACCTCGGCCAGGGCGTCGAGTTCGATGGGATCGCCCAGGGCGGTGCCGGTTCCGTGGGCTTCGATGTAGTCCACCTCTGCCGGCGCCAACCGTGCCGCCTCGAGCGCCTGGCGCATCAGCGCCTGCTGGGCCGGCCCGTTGGGGACGGTCAGTCCGCTGCTGGCGCCGTCGGAGTTGACCGCCGAACCTCGGACTAGCGCCAGCACCCGGTCGCCGTCGCGCTGAGCGTCCTCGAGGCGTTTGAGCACCACCACACCACAGCCCTCGCCGCGTACGTAGCCGTCCGCTCCGACGTCGAAGGTCTTGCACCGGCCTTCGGGGGAGAGCATTCCGAACCGGGAGCAGGCGATGCTGTTTTCCGGGCTCAGCAGCAGGTTGACCCCGGCCGCCAGCGCGGCGTCACTCTCCCGGCGGCGCAAGCTCTCGCAGGCGAGGTGGATCGAAACCAGCGAGGATGAGCAGGCAGTGTCCAGGACCACGGCCGGGCCGCGAATGCCCAGGAAGTACGACAGCCGGCCGGCCGCGAAGTTGGGTGCATTGCCGAAGGCGACATAGGCGTCGAGTTCTTCGTAGCCCAGCTTGCCTGCGGCAGCCTTGTAGTAGTCGTTGGCGGTGACGCCGACGAAGACACCGGTCCGGGTCCCGCGGATCGACTGCGGGTTGATCCCGGCGTTTTCCAATGCCTCCCAGGCGACTTCGAGCAGGAGACGCTGCTGGGGGTCTATTCCGGCCGCCTCGCGCGGCGCGATGTTGAAGAACTCGGCATCGAATTCGTCAGGCTGCCAGGAGGTCAGGAACCCGCCCTCCCGGTTGCAGATGGTGCCCGGCACGGTGTAGTCGTCGGAGTACAGCGCGTCGGCGTCCCACCGGTTCGCCGGCACCCGGATGACTGCGTCGCCACGTTCTTCCAGCAACGTCCACAACTCGTCGGGGCCGTTCACCCCGCCCGGCAACCGGCAGCCGATCCCGACTACGGCGATCGGTTCGGTGGAGGCCTTCTCGGCGATCGCCAGGCGTGCGGTCAGATCGTCGATCTTGCGCAGCGCGTCGGTGATGATCGCTCGGCGGTCAGACGACGGGGCAGTCATGGTCGGTTACCTAAGTCTTTCCGATAGTTGCCGGAGCAGTTCGTCTTCGGCCAAGTCACCGTAGTCGTCACCGTCGTCTGTCTCGCTTTCCACCGCCGTCTCGGGAAGCCGCGCGGCCAGGTAGGCGACGAGTTCGTCGATGGTCGGGTAGTCGAACATCACCGAGGCGGGCAGATCCTCCCCAAGGGAATCGCTCAGTGCCCGGCGAAGCGCGACGCTCATCAGGGAGGTCATGCCGGACTGGAAGAAGCCGGCGGAGTGGTCCAACGCCTGCGCAGACGGCTTGCCCATCGCTCGGGCCAATTGCTCACACACGTGCTCGGTCAGCATCTCCCGGCGACCGGACGGTTCGCATTCGCCCAGCGCCGATCGGAATGCGGTCACCGGAGCGGACCGGCTCTCGATATTCGTGTCAATCACCAACTCGTCGATGATGCGCAGCGGGGCGCGGGTTGCTCGGTAGGCCCCGGCAAGCCGGTTCCAATCGGCGGCGACGATAGCGCAGCAGACCGGGGCGTGCGGGGCGGTGAGGACGGATAGTGCCCGGATCGCAACCTCGTCGGCCATCGGCGCCAGCCCGGTCGCCTCGGTGACCTGCCGTTCGGAGTCGGACTGCGTCTCGGCCAGGGACTTCCACCATCCCCAATCGACAGCGGTGGCAGGCAGTCCGGCGGCCCGGCGCGCGTAGGCCAGCGCATCGAGATAGGTCGTTGTGGCGGTGTAGTGCGCGAGCCAGCGTGACCCGATCAGGCCCGATACCGACGTGAACAGCACGAACTGCGCGACGGGATGCCGCAGTGACAACGTGTGCAGGAGCCAGGCGGCGTCGATTTTGGGGCCGAACATGGCGGCGACGTCGTCGTCGGTCATGTCCTGCAGGGTCGCCATCCCGCCGCCGAAGGCGGCCAGATAGATGCCGGCCAGCGCCGGGAGATCGGCGCCGAATCGGTCGAATACCGCGCTGAGCGAGGATTCGTCGGTGGCGTCTGCGGCGACGGTCAGCAGCCGGATTCCCCGCTGGGCGAGGTTTTCTGCCAATGCGTCGAGGCGGGAACCCGGGTTGCGAGACACCGCGACGATGGTGGTGGCACCCTGGTCCGCGAGATGCCTGATCAGGTGGGGGCCGATGTTGCCGGTCGCGCCGACCACCAGGTGGCTGCCGTGTGGATTCAGGCGAACCGGTGTGCCCGGTGCCGAGGTGCGCCGAAGGCGGGCGACTCTGCGCAGTCCGGCACGGTAGAGGACCTGGTCTTCGGTGTCCCCGTGCTGTGCCTCGTTGAGGACCCAATCGGCGGCCAGCTGAGCGGGAACCGATTCGTCGATGTCGACGACACGACCCCAAATGTCAGGGTGCTCGAGGGCCAGGGTGCGGCCCAGGCCCCACAACACCGCGTGCACGGGATTGGACCGGTCGCCGGCATCGAGGGGTTGGGCATTGCGGGTGAGCACGGTCAGCGTCGGCGGCAGCGGGCGTTGTGCCATGCCGGCGATCAGTTTCCGCGCCGCGTTGAAGATCCGAGCGGCCGCCCTGGGATCGGACCCGACCGGGGTGTCGGGCGCATAGAGGACGTTGGTGGTCCCGGGGAGTTCGGCGATGACCGCGTCGGGGTCGTCGACGAGTTCGTCCGGGTCGATGATGATGACGGCCTTCTCCGCACCGAGACGGCGGCCGATCTGCGCGCCGATGGCATGGTCGGCGATCACCAGCCAGGTCTGGTCGACGATGTCGAGGGAGTCTTCGGCCAATGGCTGTTCGGGCCAGTCGAGTTCGTAGACCCATTCGGGGGGAATGACCGAAGGACCGGAATGGCGTGCGGGCGTGGCGATTCGGCCGGCAGGTTGCGGCCCGGAGGGGTTCCAGTGGTGGGTGTGGTGCCAGGGGGTGGTCGGCAGCACGATGTGCGGCTCAGC
>CAZADG010000132.1:0-3612 GCA_964483865.1 uncultured Mycobacterium sp.
CGATTTGCGCGTCATCGCCGCCCGTCGTCGTGTTTGGCGGTACGGATCACCGCCGCCTGCGAACACCCCGAGGGGTGATCCGGGGTGATGTAGGCGTCCCAGAATCCCGGCTCGGCGCCGGGCGGCTCGACAAAGTCGTCGATGGCAAGCCCGCTGAGTCCGGCGGCCTCGACGGCGGTCACCCAGGACTCGACATCGTGGAAGTAGTCCTCCACGGTCAGCTCACCGTTCGGCGTGACGAACGTCGTCCGGATCGTGGTGAAGGCCGGCACCGCACCCGCGTCGTTGTCCGGTAGCGCGAACGTTTTGCGGACCGCGTACTGCTCGGAGCGTGGGAATGGGGCGCGGTCGAGTCGGGGGTGGGCGTCGATGATCACGAGTTGGCCGCCCGGGGCCAGCAACGCCGCGGCCGTCCGCAGCATCGCATCGAGTTCGTCCTGCGTCGCCGCGTGGCTCGTCACGAACCCCATCAGCGCCACATCGAAGGTGCCGAGCAGGCCACCGACGTCACCGGCCGCCCAGGCGCCGTCGTCCCGCCCCAGCGCGACGAGGTCACCAAAGGTGAAGAGGCAGTTCGCCGGAACCGCTCCGGAGCGGGCCAGGGCCAACTGATCTCGGCTACGGTCGATGCCGACGGCGACTGCCACACTCGGCATCGCAGCCATTTCCCTGGTGCGCAGGCCTGGTCCGCAGCCCAGGTCGGCGATCCGTATCCCCGAGCGCTCCCCGACCGCCCTCGCCACCGCCTGCATGGCATTGAAGTCGTCGGCCACCGAGGTCGAGTTCGGCATGGCGCGGAACGCGGCGTAGACATCCACGGCCCCCGAGTCGTAATCGTCGTTGGCGACTCGGTCCGATTGACCCATCGTCACCACCCCGCATTCAAGTTCAGCACCCTGCCGGGCAGTCGATCACGAACGGGCGTGCGGCGACAGTGGCGCCGGTTCGGCGAAGATGTCGGGGGTCGCGTGCATCAGTGGGCCGGTGACGCGCCCATTGATGCCGTCGGAGTCGATCGACCCAGACGTCCCGTCCCGGTCGACGCCTCCCGCGCCGCCCTGTACCGACATGCTGGCCATCGGAGGCCGGTAGGACGCTGCGCCATCGGCGGGCTGGTCGGTGCCCGGCATCGGCATCTCGACTGTCGTCGTGTTACCCGATGCGGGGTCCGCGTAGGCGGGCACGCCGAAGGCGATTCCCGCAGCGAACACGGCGACGGTGATTCCGCA
The DNA here is from genome assembly GCA_964483865.1 of uncultured Mycobacterium sp. Classification (GTDB taxonomy): domain Bacteria; phylum Actinomycetota; class Actinomycetes; order Mycobacteriales; family Mycobacteriaceae; genus Mycobacterium. The sequence continues at coordinate 1,230 of CAZADG010000132.1, forward strand.
AATCCGTTGCGCGATAAACCTGTTCATATCTCTCACCTTTTTGTGTACTGGTGCTGAACGGATTCCGACTGTCCAGGACCTCGGGACTCGGGCGGACAATGACCGGTCAGCTGTGTCCGGCGGGCGCGCAGTTAGCCGGCATGCTGCCATCGGAAGCGCTCGGCCCAGCGGCCGCGTTGATCATGCCCGCCCGGGTCATAGCGCTGGGGTTGGGACCGCTCTGGCCGTTGGTCATCGCCATCTGCGAGCACTGGCTATCGGCAGCGGGCTGCGCGCCTGCGGTCCCCGCACCGGCGATTGTCAGGCCGCCCAGCATCACTCCGGCGGCGATCAGCGGCGCCGCGACTGCAGTGGTGAGGCGGCGGATCTTTGTGGTGGTCATGTCTGCTCCTGATACTCGTGGATCCCGTTGGCGGATCGCTCACCACCAACTATCTGCCTGCGCGGGCATCGAAGCCGTCCGCTGACCAGACCCTGATTCGGGGGAGCAGTGTGTCCACCGATTGGTGGAGCTGGGGGGAACGTCTGGGGCGGGGACCGGTCAGCCCTGCCCGCTTTCCCCGCCGGAGTACAGCTCGGCGCACGGTGCGCGGCTCGCTCCTCGTCTTCTCACCAGCCCAGCGCGATGCCGTCCAAGCGGCTGTCCACTCCGGTCTCCAGGCATGGCCCGATCCCGTCGTCTCCGCGATGGATTCGCACCATCTGCATTGCGCCTTTGAAGTCGTAGGGGTCCCCAATACGGTGGCCGCGGGCGACCAGGTCGTAACCGACCTGCTGGGGGATGGCAGGGTCGAGTTGGACCTCGCCGGTGGTCATCACCACCCGGAATCGCGGTGCATCGACCGCCTGTTGGGGATTCATGCCCAGATCAAGTGCATCGACCAGCGCTTGGACCTGGCCCTGGGGATGGTTGTTGAGCCCGATGCAGCCCAGGACGTACTCAGGTGCGCCGTCGCGCAGCACCATGCCCGGCAGGATGGTGTGCCGGGGGCGACGGCCGGGCGTCAACGCATTGGGGTGTCCAGCCACGGTGGCGAATTGGCTCGCCCGGTTGTTCAGGATCACCCCGGTGTCGCCAGCGAGCAGTCCGGAACCGAACACCCCGCAGATGCTCATCATCAGCGATACAGCATTGCCCTCGCTGTCGACGGCGCAGAGGTACGTGGTGTCGCTGGAGTTGCCACCGTCCAGGTGAACGGGAGCGGTGCCGGTTTCGGTGATTCGGGCACGCAGGGCATCAAGACCGCCATCGGACAGCATCTGCCGGGTCTTCTCCAGTATGCCCGGGGATCCGGGATCGCCGATGTGGTCGATCGCGAACTCGAATCCGAGTCGCAAGGCTTCGATCTGGTGGTGCAGTCTCTGTGACTCCGCCATCGCCGCCAAGTCGTAGTCCCGAAGCAGACCGAGGGCGATCAGTGCGACGGCGCTCTGCGAATTGGGTGGCAGCCCCAGGACACTGCGGCCGCGGTAGTCCACGGCGAGCGGATCGACCCATAGCGATTCCTGCGCACTGACGTCATCGATGGTAGTGGGCACACCCCCTGCGGTGAGGGTGTCCGAAATCGCCTGGGCTACCGGTCCGGTGTAGAACCCGTCTCGGCCTTCGGCGGCGATGTACTCGATGGTGTCGGCCAGGGCGGGGAACCGGATCAGCTGTCCGGGTGCCGGGGGGCGCCCGCCGGGGAGCAGCAGATCGCACAGTTCAGGCACGACGTACTGCGACAGGGTGGGTGCGACGGCCGCCCAGAAGCCGGCGATGGACTCCCCGACGGGATAGCCGTCGCGGGCCGCCGCGACTGCCGGCTCCCACAACGTGTGCAGCGGGCGGGTGCCGAAACGCTCGAGCAGCCGGCACCAGCCGTCGACCGCTCCGGGGATGGTCACCGACCGCGCACCCGTCGTCGGCATTACCGGCAATCCGGCGACGCTCTCGAGCGAGGCTCCGGATGGAGCGGTGCCGCTGCCGTTGAGCCCGAACACTTTCCGTTCTCGAGCCGACCAGGCCAGGATCATGGTGTCGCCGCCCAGCCCACTCATCATCGGCTCGGCCACGGCCATCATCCCGGCCATGGCCACCGCCGCGTCGAAGGCGTTTCCGCCCCCTTCAAGCACCCGTAGGCCGACCTGGGTTGCCAGTGGCGAACTCGACGACGCCACGCAACGGCGGGTGATGACCGGCGAACGCCGGCTCAGGAACCCTAAGCCGCTACCGCTCGCTGAACCCATGGTCAGATCTGCCTGCCGGGTTTGCCGTTGGTGATGAAGACGTCCCGGCGGGGAAGTTGAGCGATCTGCTCGGCAGGCAGGCCGAGGTTGGTCGCCAGGACGTCAGCCGGTTGCCCGGCGATCCACTCCGAGAGGTCGATCTTCTGGAAGGTGC
>CAZADG010000133.1:0-3291 GCA_964483865.1 uncultured Mycobacterium sp.
TAAGTCGTACAACCCTGGAGGAGTCCGATGAAGACCATGACGTATTCGGCAACCCGTGCGAACTTCGCTGCCGCCATCGACTCCGTCCTAGAGGATCGCGAGGAAGTCATCATTACCCGCGCCGGCAAGGACCCGGTGGTTCTCGTGGCGCTCGATGACTACGAGTCACTGAAGGAGACGGCTCACCTGCTCCAGAATCCGGCGAACGCGCGCCGTCTGCTCGCCTCCATCGAGCGACTTGAAGCGGGCGAAGGGGTCGCGCAGGATCTCTTGGAGTGAAGCTGGTGTGGGACGAGTCGGCCTGGGAGGACTACCGTCACTGGCAGCATCACGACCGGAAAGTGTTGCAGCGCATCAATCAACTGATTGTGGATATCCAGCGCAACGGCAACCATGGCATCGGCAAGCCCGAACCTCTCAAGCCCGGATTGCACGGCTACTGGTCCCGGCGCATCACGGCGGAACACCGCTTGGTCTACAAGGTCGTCGGTGATGAGGTGCGCATCGCCCAGTGCCGTCTGCACTACCTGTGATGCGCGCGGGGCTGGGGCTCAGCGGAAGGCGTACCCCTGCTCGCGGTCGAGGTGGGTTTCGGCTTTGTTCTTGAGGAAGAACACGTAGACGAACAGCGACACCGCGATGCAGACCGTCACGTAGCCGATGAACAGCGGAACCTGGTCGCGGGCCTTGAGGGCCTGGTAGACCAGCGGTGCGGTGCCGCCGAAGATCGAATTGGCAAGGGAGTAGCCGACTCCCACACCGAGTGCCCGGATGTGGGCGGGGAACAGTTCGGCCTTCACCAGGGCGTTGATCGAGGTGTAGCCGGTCAGGATCACGTAACCGCCGGCCACCAACAGAAAAGAGACGGCCGGGGAGCGGGTCTGGGGCAGATAGGTGATCAGCACGTAGGTGTAGACCAGCCCGGCGGCGCCGAACCACAGCAGCAGGGGCCGCCGGCCGACCTTGTCGCTGAGAAGTCCGCCGACCGGCTGCAGCAGCATCAGGAAGATCAGCCCGGCCAGGTTGATCACGGTGGCGGTCATCGCCTGCGGGCCGTAGGTGGCTTTCACGATCGCCGGGGCGTTGACGCTGTAGGTGTAGAACGCGACGGTGCCGCCCAGGGTGATCAGGAAGCACAGCAGCAGCGGGCGCCGGTATCGGGTGAGTAGCTCGCGCAGTGAACCGGCGGCCTGGTCGCGGCCGGACTTGACCGCCGCCAGTTGTTCGGGGCTCAGCGACTCGTCCATGGTGCGGCGCATCCAGAACACCACGACCGCGGCCAGGCCGCCCACCGCGAAGCCGATGCGCCACCCGAATTCGTGCACCTGCTCGGTCGGCAGCACCGCCAGGATGATCAGCAGGGTGAACTGGGCCAGGACGTGCCCGCCCACCAACGTCACGTACTGGAACGAGGAGAGGAAGCCGCGGCGCTCCCGGGTCGCCGCCTCGGACATGTAGGTCGCCGACGTGCCGTACTCGCCGCCGGTCGCGAAGCCCTGAACCAGCCGGGCGATGATCAAGATGATGGGGGCGGCCACCCCGATGCTGGCCCGGGAGGGCACCAGCGCGATCACCATCGAGCAGGCCGCCATCAGCGTCACCGTGACGGTCAGCGCCGCGCGCCGGCCCCGCCGGTCGGCGAACCGGCCGAAGAACCACGAGCCCAGCGGCCGGGTCAGGAAGGTGACCGCGAAGATCGCATAGACGTAGATCGTCGAGTTGCGGTCGGCCTTGTCGAAGAACTGGCTCTCGAAATACGTGGCGAAGACGGTGTAGATGTAGACGTCGTACCACTCGACGAGGTTGCCCGAGGATCCTCGGATGGTGTTCCAGACGGCCCGACGGGTCTGCGCGGCACTCGAGCGCGGCGGTTCGGAGACAACAGTATTCATCGCCGGATGTCTATCAGCGCTCGGATCCGACCCGGGTGTGGTGATCGTCGACCATCGAGGACTCGTCGAACGGATCGTCGCCGCGAAGCACCGCGGCCACCCGGTCGTTGTCGATGGTCTTGGTCCACGAGCCCACCAGCAGGGTGGCCACCGCGTTACCGGAGAAGTTGGTCAACGCCCGCGCCTCGGACATGAACCGGTCGATCCCCACGATCAGGCCGACGCCGTCGAGCAGTTCGGGGCGATGGGCCTGCAGGCCGCCGGCCAGCGTGGCCAGCCCTGCGCCGCTGACCCCGGCGGCGCCCTTGGAGGCCACCACCATGAACAGCAGCAGGCCGATCTGCTCGCCAATGGACAACGGGTTGCCCAGGGCGTCGGCGATGAACAGCGAGGCCATCGTCAGATAGATCGCCGTGCCGTCCAGATTGAACGAATAGCCCGTTGGCACAACAACACCCACCGTGCTCTGCTGCACACCCAGATGCTCCATCTTGGCGATCAGTCGCGGCAGCGCCGCCTCCGAGGACGACGTCGCGAAGATCAGCAGGTATTCGCGGCCCAGGTAGCGCACCAGCGTGAAGATCGACACCCCCGACACCAGCCGCAGCAGTACGCCCAGGATGACGAAGATGAAGACCACACAGGTCAGATAGAAACCGGCCATCAACACCAGCAGGCTGGTGACCGCACTCCAACCGGTCTGCCCCACGGCGTTGGCCATCGCGCCGAACGCGCCGATCGGGGCCAGCCAGAGCACCATCGCCAGGATCTTGAACACCAGCCGCTGCAGGTGTTCGATGCCGCGCACGATGGGTTCGCCGGTGCTGCCCAGTGCCTGGGTGGCGAACCCGACGAGCAGTGCCACGAAAAGTGCTTGCAGCACATTGCCTTCGGTCAGCGCCGAGAACAGGGTGGTCGGGATGATGTGGGAGATGAATTCCACCGTGCCGCCGGCCTCGTGGGCTTTGCCGGCCAATTCAGCGCCTTTGGCGGCGGTCGATTCGGTGATCTTCAGGCCGGTGCCCGGATGCAGCAGGTTGCCGACCACCAGTCCGATGGCCAGGGCGACGGTGGACATCACCAGGAAGTAGCCGAACGCCAGGCCCCCGACCTTGCCGACGGTGGCGGCTTTGCGTACCGACCCGATGCCCAGCACGATCGTGCAGAAGATCACCGGCGTGATCATCATCTTGATCAGGTTGACGAACATCGTCCCGAGAACACCCACGCTCTTGCCCACCCCGGGTGCCACCAGTCCGAGGATGATCCCGGCGATGACCGCGGCGATCACCGCCAGATACAGCCAGTGCGTGCGGTCGCGGGGACGGCGGGGCGCGGTGTTCGTGGTCGGGTTCATGGCCGGGGTCTCAGAGCAGCGTGACGGTGGCGGTCTTGATCC
>CAZADG010000134.1:0-3123 GCA_964483865.1 uncultured Mycobacterium sp.
CGACGAGGAGTTGCTGAGGGCGGCCGGCGAATTGGGCACGACGATCTTCCATCCGGTGGGCACCTGCGCCATGGGCTCCTTCGACGCCCACGGCCGGCCCGCCTCGCCTGCCACGGTGCTCGACACCGACTGCCGGGTGTATCGGGTCGCCGGACTTCGGGTGGTCGATGCGTCGGCGATGCCGACCATCACCTCCGGCAACACCAATGCGCCGGTGATGCTCATCGCGGAACGGGCGGCGCGGGCGATCGTGGGATGCTAAGAAGTTCGATCTCCTCGCACCGGCGTCTTAGGCCCGCGTAGATTCAGCCGAATGACCCGCCGTACCGTCGAATTCGCCTGCGCGGTGGTCATTGTCGGCCTGCTGGCCGGCGTCGCAGGTGCGGCGACGACGATCTTCCTCGACTTCGTCCAGCACGTGACCTATCACTACCGTTTCGGCAGCCTGCTCGACGGGGTGTCGTCCTCGAGTCCGATCCGGCGCGCGCTCGGGCCGATGATCGGCGGGGCATTGGCCGGGCTGGGCTGGTGGCTGCTTCGCCGACGGACCTCGGTGCCCACCGTCGAGCAGGCGATCACACTTCCAACGCCACTGCCCCGCCGCGCGATGACACTCGACTCCGCCCTGCAGGTCCTGCTGGTGGGATCGGGAGCGTCGCTGGGCCGGGAGAACGCGCCCCGAGAATTCGCCGTCGCCCTCGGTGACGGGGCCACCGGGCGCTGGGCGCTGACGCCACGGGACCGCGAGATCCTGCTGGGCTGCGCCGCCGGGGCCGGCCTGGCCGCGGTGTACAGCGTGCCCATCGGCGGTGCGTTGTTCGCACTGCGAATCGTGTTGCGCACCTGGGACATCCGGGCCATCGTCACCGCGCTCGCCACCTCCACTCTGGCCGTCCTGGTGGCCACCCCGTTCATCCGCGATGAACCGGCCATCCACTGGCCGCACCCGCAGTTGTCCTATCTGCTGATCGGGCTTGCGGTGTTGCTGGCGCCGCTGATGGTCGGGGTCGGCTTGCTCTTCCAGTGGCTGATGACCCGGGCCCGGGCCACCAGGTTGCACGACACTTGGCTGCTGATCCCCGCCCTGGCCGCGGCTGGACTGGCGGTGGGGGTGTGCTCGCACTGGCTGCCGGAATTGCCGGGCAACGGGTCGAGCGTGCTGACGGTCAGCGTCAACCGCAACCTCGGAGTCCTCGAGGCCGTCGCGATCCTGCTCCTCAAGCCGCTCCTGACGGCGCTCTTTCTGCGGGCCGGGGCCATCGGCGGGCTGATCACCCCCGCACTGGCCACGGGGGCGGCGATGGGGGCACTGATCGCGCTGTCGGTCAACACCTGGACGCCAGGGCACCTCAACGTGGCGGCGGTTTCGCTGGCGTGCGCCGCGGGCGTCCTGGCCATCACCCAGCGCTCCCCGGGGTGGGCGGCGATCTTCGTCTTCGAACTCGCCAACCCGCCGCTGTGGCTACTGCTGGTGTTCGGGGCGGCCGCGTTCAGCGCGTACCTGCTGCATCGTAGGGCCACGCGCACTATTTGACACTGTCATATAACAGTGTCATCATCGTCTCATGTCTGACCGGGCCGGCTGGACCCAGGAGGAGCTGGTGCAGCGGGCCGCCGCCGCGCTAGCCGGTCCTGCCTACCCGGGCGCACCTAATGGAAGGATCCGCGATGTCCCTGACCGTCGAACAGTCCGGTGGTACACCACCATCGGGCTCGTCGACCGGCCGAGTGGTACGCGGGGACGGACGGCGCTGTACGGCCAGCGACATCTCCTACAGATCGTTGCCATCAAACGGCTTCAATCCCAGGGTCTTTCGATCGCGGAGATCCAAGCCCAACTGGTCGGCGCGACGAACACGACACTGCGCCGGATCGCCGGTGTCACCGACGAGGCGGCGGCTGCGCAGCCGCGGGAGGCCCCGACATCCCGCCCGAAGTTCTGGGCCGACCGGCCCGCGGCCGCCACGCCGACACCGCAGGCCGGTGGTGCTGACAGTGTCAGCGTGCGTGCTGCTGTTGACCTGCCCGGCGGCGCGGTGCTCCTGCTGCCGGGGCGGCCCGACGGCAACGACCTGATCGCGATCCGCCAGGCAGTCACACCGTTGCTCGACCTGCTGGCCGACCGCGGCCTGATCAATCGTGACAACACGGACAACGAGAAGTAGGGGGAATCACCGGATGGAATCCAATCTGAGCCTGCCCGTCGTGGCAATGACCGACGCCGAGAGTGCCCGCGCTGCGACACCCGCGGACGACGCCGGCCTCGGCGCTCTACGTACCGAACGGGGCAATCTCCCGTTGGACCGCATCGACATCCAAGCCGATATCACCGGGCTGACCGCCGCTGTCGAACTGACCCAGGACTTCATCAACACCTTCGACGAACCACTGGAAGCCACCTACATCTTCCCGATGCCCGACCGCGCGGCCGTCACCGGAATGCGGATGACCGCCGACGGCTGGACCGTCCAGGCCGAACTACAGGAGCGCGGTGCCGCCCGCCAGGCCTACGACGCCGCGATTGCCTCCGGCCGGCGGGCCTCCATCGCCGAACAGGAACGGCCGGATGTCTTCACTATGCGGGTGGGGAACATCCTGCCCGGCGAACGGGTCAGCGTCGCATTGAGTTTGGTCTGCCCTCTGGCCTACGAGGACGGCGAAGCGACCTTCCGATTCCCCCTCGTCGTGGCGCCCCGCTACATCCCGGGTACCCCACTGCCCGGTCAGGCGGTCGGCGCCGGATACGCCGAGGACACCGACGCTGTGCCCGACGCATCGCGCATCACCCCGCCGGTGCTGCTGCCCGGCTTCCCCAACCCGGTCCGGCTGTCCATCGGCGTCGACATCGACCCGGCCGGACTGACACTGTCCGAGGTCCGGTCGAGCCTGCACGTCGTGCAGAACGTCGGGGGACATCTGCGGATCCATCCGGGCGAGCGGGCCAACCGCGACTTTGTGCTCCGGTTACGTTATGCCAGTCTCGATGTCACCGATTCGTTGATGTTGGTGCCTGACTCCGACGGGGACGAGGGCACCTATCAACTCACCGTTCTGCCCCCGGCTTCGGCGGCACCCCCGCGGCCCCGCGACGTGGTCCTGGTCCTGGACCGCTCCGGCAGCATG
>CAZADG010000135.1:0-2961 GCA_964483865.1 uncultured Mycobacterium sp.
GCAACGCCACCGGCCACCCGTCGTTCGTGATGAGCAACAGCTTCTCCAACCAGGTGATCGCGCAGATCGAACTGTGGACCAAGAACGACGAGTACGACAACGAGGTCTACCGGCTGCCCAAACACCTCGACGAGAAGGTCGCCAGGATCCACGTCGAGGCGCTCGGTGGCACGCTGACCAAGCTCACCAAGGATCAGGCCGAATACATCGGCGTCGACGTCGAGGGACCGTACAAGCCGGAGCATTACCGGTACTGAGTCGTTGACCCGGTGATAACTGCGGCCGTGGGGAGGGCGGCGCGACGGGGAGCCTTACTGGCGGCGTTGCTGCTGGCCCTGCCGCCGGGCTGGCCCGCCGGCGCCGACGACTCCTACCACCCGGATGACCCGTTCTACAACGAGGACGAGTACGCCGCGTTCTACACCCCGCCGGATCCGCTGCCGCCCGGTATCCCCGGCGACCTGATCCGCACCGAGCCGTCCCGGTTGGTGCTCGAGCCGTCCGGCCAACTCGGGGCGATCATGGCCACCGGCACCCGGATCATGTACCGCAGTGTCGACTCCCGGGGCGCTCCGGTGGCGGTGACGGGCACCTACTTCGAGCCGTTCAATCCGTGGCCCGGTGCGGGTCCGCGGCCGCTGATCGTCTACGGTCCGGGCACCCAGGGCGTCGGCGATCAGTGCGCGCCGTCGCGCCAGTTCAACCAGGGCATTCACTTTGCGCCCTACCTGGACCTGGCGTTCAACTACGAGGCGATGTTCGTGGCCACCCTGGTGGCCCGCGGTTTCGCCATCGTGATGACCGACTACCAAGGATTGGGCACACCCGGTGTGCACACCTACGTCAACCGGGTCGCCCAGGCCAACGCGATGCTCGACGCCGGCCGCGCGGCGATGCGACTGCCCGGCACCTCGCTGGATCCGAACGGCCCGATGGCCTTGTTCGGCTACTCGCAGGGCGGGGGAGCATCCGCCGGGGCGGCCGAATTGGCTGCCAGCTACGCCCCGGAGTTGCGGATCGTCGGCGCCTACGCCGGTTCCCCGCCGGCTGATCTTGAGGAACAGATTCCCTTCACCGACGGCAGCGTGCTGGTAGGAGTCATCGGCTATGCGCTGAACTCGGTGCTGGCCACCTATCCCGAGTACGCCGGGATGATCCGCGCGACCCTCACACCGATGGGTGAGAAACTCGTCACCGACACCGCCCGACAGTGCGTCGCCGAGACCGCGATGCGGTTCCGCTTCAAGCGGCTACAGGACTTCTTCGTCGGGGATGTGACCCAGGTGGTGAGCAACCCGGTGCTGAGGCAGCTTTTCGACGAACAGCACCTGGGCCGGCACCGGCCGACGGTGCCGGTGCTGCTGCTGAGCAATCGCTTCGACCCGCTGGTTCCGTGGGCCCCGGTGGCCCGGCTGGGCCGAGACTGGTGTGCCCAGGGTGCCGACGTCGAGTTCTGGACCAACGAACAGCCACCGCTGTTCAACAAACTCGTCGTCAACCACGCGCTGCCCATGTTCGTCGATGGTGAGCGGGTCATCGGGTGGGTCGGTGACCGGTTCAACGGAGTGCCCACCACACCCAACTGCGGTGCGTTCTGACTCGGATTAGGCTGCCCGGCGTGCTTATCGTCATCGAGGGTCTCGACGGCGCCGGGAAGCGGACGCTGAGTTCCGGTCTGCAGCGTGCGTTCGCCGCGGCCGGCCGGTCGGTGACGACGTTGGCCTTTCCCCGCTACGGGCAGTCCATCACCGCCGATCTCGCCAGCGAGGCACTGCACGGCAGGCACGGCGACCTCGCCGAGTCGGTGTACGCCATGGCGGTGCTCTTCGCCCTCGACCGCGCCGGAGCCAAGGACCAGATCGCGGCGCTGTGCGCCGACCACGACGTCGTCATCCTGGACCGCTACGTCGCCTCCAACGCCGCCTACTGCGCCGCCAGACTGCACCAGGACGCCGCCGGTGACATGGTGTCCTGGGTCGGCGAACTCGAGTACGGCCGGCTGGGGCTGCCCGAGCCGGACCACCAGATCCTGCTCGGGGTCCCGGTTGAACTGGCCGCCGAGCGCGCCCGGCGCCGGGCCGACGAGGAAGCCGACCGGGCCCGCGACGCCTACGAACGCGACGCCGGACTCCAGCAGCGCACCGCGGCGGTCTACGCCGGGCTGGCGCAGCGGCAGTGGCACGGCCGGTGGACGACCGTGTCGCCCGATGTGGATGCGGCGCAACTCGCAAGGGGCGTGTTCTAGCAGGGATTCGGCACGAACCGGTGACACCATGGACCCCATGAGGCAACGGATTCTGGTCGTTGACGACGACCCCTCGCTGGCGGAGATGCTGACCATCGTCCTGCGCAACGAAGGCTTTGAGACGGCGGTCATCGGCGACGGCACCCAGGCGCTGACGGCTGTCCGCGAATTGCGGCCCGACCTGGTGCTGCTGGACTTGATGCTGCCCGGCATGAACGGAATCGACGTGTGCCGGGTGCTGCGGGCGGACTCCGGGGTTCCCATCGTCATGTTGACCGCCAAGACCGATACCGTCGACGTGGTTCTCGGCCTGGAGTCCGGTGCCGACGACTACGTGATGAAGCCCTTCAAGCCCAAGGAACTGGTGGCCAGGGTCCGGGCCAGGCTGCGGCGCAATGAGGACGAGCCCGCAGAGATGTTGTCCATCGGCGATATCGAGATCGATGTGCCCGCCCACAAGGTGACCCGTGACGGCGAGCAGATCTCGCTGACCCCGCTGGAGTTCGATCTGCTGGTGGCGTTGGCGCGTAAGCCGCGGCAGGTGTTTACTCGTGATGTGCTGCTCGAGCAGGTGTGGGGCTACCGCCACCCCGCCGACACGCGTTTGGTGAACGTGCATGTTCAGCGACTGCGGGCGAAGGTCGAGAGGGACCCGGAGAACCCGCAGGTGGTGTTGACCGTTCGAGGAGTGGGTTACAAGGCCGGACCCCCGTAGT
>CAZADG010000136.1:0-2887 GCA_964483865.1 uncultured Mycobacterium sp.
GCTGTTCTCCGACCACACGCCGATCACGGTGTTGCGGCAGTCCGACATGATCGCGAAGGCGCGCGGGTCGTGGTACCACTGGTTGATGACGTCGACGTTGTTGATCGCCAAGGCCGGATTGATGGCCACCGTCTGACTGACAACTCCGCGGAATCCAGCCGCCTCAGCACGACTTTGGGGCGTTGAGCCGTCAGATCCCAGGTCGCCGTCCAGGGCGCGGTTGTTGATCATGTCTCTGGCCTGCCGCTGAGCGGCCAGGCCCAGGGCGAGGTTTTGCTTGATGTCGGTCGTGCATCCGGCCTGGTGCTGAATGGTGTACACGTTGGCCAGCACACCATTGTTCAGCCGCGAATTGTCGGCACCGGCGAGTGGGGCGGTCACCACGGACACGGTGACCAGGATGGTCAACGCGGCAATCGCGGCTGGTGTGCGGTTCACTCTGATCAGCCTCCCACGTTCCGGGTCGGCGTGTAGTGCGCGGCGGATCGGCGCAACTGCCAGATCAATGCCGGGCACAGTTCGTTGACCGCTTGGTTGATCAGGTACGCCGCTTGGTAGTCGTCGCTGGTCGCGAAGTCGGTCTTGATTGCGGCGAGGTTGTCGGTGTAGCTGGATCCACTTCCGACGCGGTCGCAGATTCCCTGCCCGTAGGCAAGGGCGGCTTCGGCGTTGGGGAAGTTGTAGCCGGGGCGCATGGTCACGTTGACCAGGTAGGCGACAGCGTCGGCGTGGGCAGTCGGTGACGCGGTCAGCGTGGTGGCGGTGAGGCCTGTGACCGCTACCGCGAGCGCTCTACGCATCGTCGGCTCCCGACATCAACGCAGTGTAGTGAGTGAACGCGCGTGCTCCGACGGTCGCGGACTCTCCACCGTGGTGGCCGGCGCTCCCTCTAATGCCGCCATACGCATGTATCGGAAAACCGCTTCGGCACGGTTGGACGCTTTGAGCTTGCGCAACACATTCTTGACGTGGGTTTTCACCGTGCCCTCAGCGATCACCAGATGGGTGGCGATTTCGCTGTTGCTGTTGCCGTGAGTCATGAGGGAGAGGACCTCGATCTCTCGGCGTGACAGCAGTGATTCAATGCGCGTATTGGCCGCCAGCGACGCTGCGACAGGTGGTGCCGGCTGATCGGCACCCGGATCCAGAGGTGGGCCGAAGCTTGTCTGTGCGGTGCAGAGGGTCTCGGCGGCGGCAGCGACATCGCGAGTCATTCGCTGAATTTCATTGCGCGCCAGGTGCAATCGCTCAACGAGCGCCGCCCGGCCGAAGGCGTAGCTGAATCCCTCCGCGAACATCCCGAGCACGGCCAGGTCGTCCTGGTCGACGTGGCGGCGGCTGTTATAGCAGTCGGCGTGCAGCATCCCGATGACTCGGCCGTCGGCCATGATGGGCGCTGCGACATAGGAACGCGACAGGGATGCGGTCCGGATTGCGGCGTTGGTCAGCGGGTTGTTTTGTACGTCGTCGACGAGGATCGGTGTGCGCCGGCGCACCATTGCACTTTCGACGAGCATGTGGTCGATGCGCATCGGGTGGCCGAGGCCTGCCTGCGCGATCTTGTCCGCCCATTCGGGGTCGGCCTGGACGTAGACACGCTTCACCGTCCACGTCGACTCTTCGATACTCGAGACGATGACCCGGTCAAAGCCGCACCGGGACAGGGCGGCCGGTGCCCGATCGAGCATTTGCTCGATTGTCTTCACGCCCTGCAGTCGCGCGAGGGCGCTGCGGACGGCCTCGTAGCGCTTGTGGGTCTGTCTGACGCGCTCCCGACAGACCCCGACCTGCAGAGCGGTGACCTCGGTCAGTGAATCCGTGAGCCGTGCCAGGGTTGGTGCGAGGACTGTGACGTTGGTTGATTGCGTGAGTTCGACAAGCCGTTGATGGGCTTCGTCAAGGGCGGATTCGATGGTGGCGAAGCCGAAATTCTCGATCGTGGCATCCTGATCGGCGCCGGTGAGGGCCGTGACGTTGCGCAGTGCCATGACGATGCGATCACGCAATTCGTGGTCGCGTAACGGCTCGCCGACCAATGACCATTCCTCGCCGCCAGCAGTGCCGAGCGAAGATCCCGCGGGGAGCTTCGAACCCCAGGGCGAGGGTGGAGACCACGAGGCGTCGGTTTCATGGATCCTGAGGGTGGCGCTAGTCACACCTTGACGGTAGGGAGACGTGTGTCACTTGGATATGGAAGCCGATACCGAATCTTGCGCTGGGCACTAGAAGCTGCTTACAGCTGTGCCGTTCCCTCAGTCGGGTTGTCCAGCGCTGGCCAGGGCGCCGGCGCTGAGATTGGCGCCGGCCTCGGCCAGGCGCAGTGCCACTTCCAGCTCGAGTCGGCGTTCCGTCAGCGGCCGCCCGAGGAGATCCTTTGCCTGATTGACGCGGTAGATCACGGTGTTCTGGTGAATACCGAGCCGTTCTGCGGTCCGGCCCCAGCTCATGCCCTCTTCGAAGAACGCGATCAAGGTGGAACGCAGCCTAAGGCTGCGCTCGGAGTCTGTGCTGAGTTCACCGAGTTCGTGTTTGACGAATTGCCGGGCCCGCGAAAGATCGCGGGTGAGCAGGGCGTTGAGCGCGATGTCGGGATAGCAGACAACCGCCCCCGCCGGATTGGCGAACACACCCGCGACAAGTCGGCCGTCCCCGGCCTGGCGGTGGGACTGTACGAATCCTTCGAGCCCATGGCCCAGGTCGCCGACCGCGGCCAGCAGCGGCGGGTCCACCGAGACCGATACCGAAGGGCTGAGATTCGGGCCGCTGGTCCATGCCCATACGGCCGAGGAGCCGGCCGGAACGACCAATAGTTCGATTCCCTTCATCTCGTGGGCGATGGCCGCGGCAGCGCGTTTGAGGGCCTGCAGGGGCGGCTTGTCCTGGGCGC
>CAZADG010000137.1:0-2773 GCA_964483865.1 uncultured Mycobacterium sp.
GCACATCACCGATGAGATCAAGAACCGCATTCTGGAGATGGCCCAGCCCGACGCCTCGGGCAAACGTCCCGACGTGGTGATCACCGAGATCGGCGGCACCGTCGGCGATATCGAATCGCAGCCGTTCCTGGAGGCGGCCCGGCAGGTTCGCCACGAAGTGGGCCGGGAGAACTGCTTCTTCCTGCACGTGTCGCTGGTGCCCTACCTGGCACCGTCGGGGGAGTTGAAGACCAAACCGACCCAGCACTCGGTGGCCGCCCTGCGCAGCATCGGTATCACCCCGGACGCGCTGATCCTGCGCTGTGATCGCGCCGTCCCGGAACCCTTGAAGGAAAAAATCGCGCTGATGTGCGACGTGGACATCGACGGCGTGATCTCCACCCCGGACGCGCCGTCCATCTACGACATCCCCAAGGTGCTGCATCGCGAGGAACTCGACGCCTACGTCGTGCGGAGGCTCAATCTGCCGTTTCGCGACGTGGACTGGACCACCTGGGACGACCTGTTGCGGCGGGTGCACGATCCTCAGGAAACCGTTCGAATCGCCCTGGTGGGCAAATACATCGACCTCTCCGATGCCTACCTGTCGGTTGCCGAGGCGATCCGGGCGGGTGGGTTCGCGCACCGGGCCAAGGTCGAGATGCGCTGGGTCGCTTCTGACGACTGCGAGACCGATGCCGGGGCTGCGGCCGTGCTCGACGATGTGCACGGGATCCTCATTCCCGGCGGCTTCGGAATCCGCGGTATCGATGGCAAGATCGGCGCCATCCGCTACGCCCGCCACCGTGGAGTGCCACTGCTGGGCTTGTGTCTGGGCTTGCAGTGCATCGTCATCGAGGCTGCTCGTTCGGTGGGCCTGAGCGAGGCGAACTCGGCGGAGTTCGACCCCGCGACGCCTGATCCGGTGATCTCGACGATGGCTGACCAACTCGATGCCGTCGCCGGGCAGGCCGACCTCGGCGGAACCATGCGGTTGGGCGCCTACCCCGCAGTACTGGCGGCGGGATCGGTTGTCGCACAGGCCTATGACTCGACCCAGGTTTCCGAACGGCACCGTCACCGCTATGAGGTGAACAACGCCTACCGTGACCGGATCGCCGAGAGCGGACTGCAATTCTCCGGCACCTCACCGGACGGCCACCTGGTCGAGTTCGTCGAGTACCCCGCCGACGTGCACCCTTTCCTGGTGGGCACGCAGGCCCATCCGGAACTGAAGAGCAGGCCGACCCGCCCGCACCCGCTTTTCGTCGCCTTCGTCGGCGCGGCGATCGACTACAAAGCGGCCGAACGCCTGCCGGTCGAAATCCCCGAGCATCATGCCAACGGCAAGGAGCATCCCGATGGCCCCGCCAGCTCGGGCGCCAGTGCGCCGTTGTCGGACAGCGCCCGTGGCTGACCACGAATTCGACACCCTCGCAAGCGAAACCGTCTTCTGCGGCGCCATCATCGCGCTTCGCACCGACGAAGTGCATATGCCCGGGAACGTCACCGCGACCCGCGAGGTCGTCGAGCACTACGGTGCGGTGGCCATTGCTGCCGTCGACGACGACGACCAGCTGGCGATGATCTACCAGTACCGGCACGCGGTGGGGCGTCGACTCTGGGAGTTGCCGGCCGGACTGCTCGACGAACCGGGGGAGGACCCGGCGATCGCCGCGGCTCGGGAGTTGCTCGAGGAGACCGGACTGGTCGCGCAGGACTGGCGGGTGCTGCTCGACGTTGACTCATCCCCGGGATTCTGCGACGAGTCCGTGCGGGTGTACCTGGCGCGCGGACTGGACCACGTGGGGCGGCCCGAGGCCGACCATGAGGAGGCCGACCTCACCGTGCACTGGGTGGCACTGAGGACGGCGGTGGACCAGGTGCTGGCCGGCGACATCGTGAACGCGACGACAGTGGCCGGGGTGCTCGCCGCCCACGCGGTGATCGCCGACGGCAAGCCGAGCAGACCGCTCGATGCGCACTGGCGGGACCGGCCGTCGGCATTCGCTGCGCGGAAGGCGGGCTCGTGACCACCTTCGCCACCCAATCCCCGGGGAACTCCGCTCCTGCCCTCCGAACGGCTCTCGATGGCCAGGTGCAGGGCTATCTGGACCACCTGACCATCGAGCGGGGGGTGGCCGCCAACACCCTCACCTCTTACCGGCGCGACCTGCGCCGCTACGTCGAGCACCTGGTGCTGCGCGGTATCACCGATCTGCGCGATGTGACGGAAACCGACGTCAGCGACTTCCTCGTCGCATTGCGCAAGGGCGATCCCGACACCGGAGCGGTCCCGTTGTCGGCGGTGTCGGCGGCCCGTGCACTCATCGCGGTCCGCGGCATGCACCGCTTCGCCGCGGCGGAGGGAATCCTCGACCTCGACGTGGCGCGAGCGGTCAAGCCACCCACTCCGACCCGCCGGCTCCCCAAGAGCCTGTCTCTGGACGATGTCCTGGCTCTGCTCGACGGCGCCGGCGGTGACGCCGCCACCGACGGTCCGCTGACGTTGCGTAATCGGGCTCTGCTGGAGTTGCTGTACTCCACCGGGGCGCGTATCTCCGAAGCGGTCGGGCTGGACGTCGACGACGTGGACACCCAGGCCCGCTCGGTGCTGTTGCGCGGCAAGGGCGGCAAGCAGCGGCTTGTGCCGGTCGGCCGGCCGGCCATCGCCGCCCTCGACGCCTACCTGGTGCGCGGCCGCCCTGACCTGGCCCGCCGCGGCCGCGGCGCGGGCGCAGGGGGTGCCATCTTCCTCAACGCGCGTGGCGGGCGGCTGTCCCGGCAGAGCGCC
>CAZADG010000138.1:0-2626 GCA_964483865.1 uncultured Mycobacterium sp.
AGGGCAGCGCCTACGACCACTCCGCGAGCACACGCATCTTGCCGGCCTTCACCGCCGCGTCCCGCCGCAGTTTCTTGAGTTGCGGGGCGAAAGCGTTGCGTTCGTTGTTCTGAATGTTCAGCGGCAGATCCAGTGCGCTGAGCAGCTTGGCTTCGAGGAACCACGGCTCGGGATGCAGGACCCAGGACACCGACGCATTCTCGGCCATCCACTGGTTCAGGACGGCTTCGCCGCCGGCGAAGGTCTGTCGCTTGCCCGAACCGATCCGGCGCAGCGCAAAGCCCAGTTGCTCACCGAGCAGGACTCCCAGGGACTTGCGGAGCGTGGAGCCCTCCGCGCTCGCATTGCCTGCGCCGAAGTGATAGCGGATGCGCTTGCGCAGATCCTGGGGGACCTGCGGCTTGCCGTCCGTCCGCGGCGGGCCGGGGCTGATTCCGACGTAGAGCAGTGTCCATCCGTCCCGCTGTTCGCAGCCGGAGGCGTCGATCTCGCCGGGGATGTCGCGGAACCACCAGCCATGGGCCCCCGCTTCGGCGGGCACAGGACACCGCTCGGCGAACACCTCATCACGCGTATATCGCTGAGCCGCCAGAAAACTCGCGACGGCGGTTGCGCTCCGCTTCGCAGACATCGATTCCGCCACGGGGCCCAGCGTAATCGCTGCCGGATGCAGCCGAGCCTTGCGGCAGACACAGCTCCGCGGGCTCAGCGCTGAACGCGCCAGTCGCCGGCCACCATCGCGACACCGGGGGTCTGGGTGACCAGGCGGTCGAAGGCGAGGGCGAAGCCGTCGACGATCATCTCGTAGCCGGGGACGAGTTCGGGGTCGCAGGCGATGCCCACTACGACCTGACCGTTGTAGCTGCAGATGCTGAAGCTCATCGGCTGGTCCCCGGAAACCGGCGCCCAGCCGGCGATTCCCTCCACCAGCGCACCGGCCAGGTAGACCGGGATCGGTGGTCCCGGCACGTTGGTGAGCACGCCGAGGGTGCGGTTGGTGAACAAGTCCACCGACGCCTCATACAGGGTGCTGCTGAATCGGGCGATGGTCTCCTGTAGCCGGAAGGCCACGGCGGCCTCACTGCCGTTCTTGATGCGGTTCATCCGGCGCCGCGCGATCTCCAGCACCGCGACGGGGTCGGGTTCGTCGGTCGGCAGCTCGAGCTGGACGAGGGCGAACTCGTTCCCCAGGGTTTCGGGCAGAGTCAGATCCAGCGGTTTCAGATTGACCGGCACCATGAACGCCACCGAGGAGCAGTGCGAGCCCTGCGCCTGCAGGTACTCGCGAAGCGCACTGGCGACGGTGGCCACCAGGACGTCGTTGACGGTGCAGCCGTGCGCCTTGGCGACGGCTTTGACCGCGGGCAGTGACAGCGGTGGCGACCAGGCCACACCCTTGGCGCCGCTTGCCTGTCCGGTCCAGATCGTCACGTCGTTGCGGGTGCCGAGGACGAATTTACGGATGGTGTCGGCGTTGCCCGGCGCTGCTTGAAGCAGGCGGGCCACGGGGCCACCGCGGGGCAACCCGCGGCGCATCTGAATCGCCGCCCTGCGAAGGGTGTGCAGCAGGGAGTGCAACGCGCCCAACGGGTTACGGAGTGCGAAGTGGCCCAGCCGGGCTGCGGTCGGTCCGCGTCGTGGATCGGCCGGCCGGTCGCGGGCCGTGCGCCTGGCTGCGGCGAGATCGGAACCAGCACTGCGCAGCCATCGAGCCGGGGACATCCGGGGCGTAGGTGGCTGGGCGCCGCGCTGGGCCACCGCGGGCCCCAGGATCGCACCACCTTCGGGTGAGGCGTCGAAGAGGCTCATGGCCAACTGCACCATGCGCATCCCGTCGGCCAGTGCGTGATGGCTGCGCAGGATCAGCGCGCTGCCGCCGCGGTAGTGCTGCACCCAGATCAACTGCCACAGCGGTCGGTTGCGGTCGAGCAGCTCGGCGCGGTGCGTGGCCACCAGGGCGTGCATGCAGCGGGGATCGTCAGGATCGGCCAGAGTGGCAGCAGTGAAGTGATTGTCGACGTCGAAATCCGGATCCGGCTCCCACCACCAGACACCGTTGCCGTCGCTGACCGCTCTGCTGCGAAACACCGGATAGCGATCGACGAGGCGTTCGGTGATCGCCGCCTTCAGGGACTCGAAATCCACCGGTTCGGCGGTCCACACCGCCACGTCGGCGACCATCGCGTTCGCCGGCCGGTCCATCTCCAGCCAGAGTGCGTCCTGGATTCCCAACGGAATTCGGGTAGGGGCCGGGACGATTACGGTCATATGTGAGTGTGGCCTCAGCGGAGTGGCCCCGTCGATAGATACCGGCAGTGGTCACGCGACTGTCATGTTTGGCGGCCGGTCAGGGTCGGGCGGGAAAAAGGGGTGACGCCGTGATGACCGACCCGGGTGAGGAGCGCTACCGCCAGTTCCCGGACGGCTTCTGTGCCCGGTTCGACGAGGACGACGACGGCCGCTTCTCCGGCGAACTGCGGCTGGCGCGGCACCCGGGACCCGCGTCGGCCTCCCGATATAGTGCGCGGATGCCCGTCGCGCGATCCGTCTATCGTCTGATGCTGAGCGCTTTTCTGGCCTTCCTCATGCTGTTGTGCGGCCTGCCTGCTTCGGTGTCGGCGGCTCC
>CAZADG010000139.1:0-2549 GCA_964483865.1 uncultured Mycobacterium sp.
GCGCCGACAACGACCTCATCGGCTACGTCCCCCAGCACTACGCCGCCACCGCCGGGGAGGCCGTGCGCGCCGTCGACGCAGTGCTGCTCGGCCTGAATGGCCAACGCTGGGGGTTCTCCCGCACGAGCGCCGCGCAACGTCAGTTGGCCGGACAGACCTTGTCCGACCTAGACGCCGACGGATTCGCCGAGCAGCGATTGTCGACGCTGTCGGGGGGGCAACGCCAACGGGTGGCGATCGCCGAGGCGTTGGTGGCCGGTCCGCGGATGCTGATCCTCGACGAGCCGCTGGCGGCGCTGGACATCGGCAGCCAGCGGGAGACGGTGTTGCTGTTGGCCAAACTGCACCGCCAACTCGGCCTCACCATCATCATCGTCGCCCACGACCTCAACCCGCTTCTGCCCATCCTGGACAGCGCGATTTACCTGCTCGACGGACACGCCCACCACGCCCCGATCGGCCAGGTCGTCGACGATGAACTGCTGACCCACCTCTACGGTGCGCCGATCCAGGTCGCGCACACTCCGCAGGGCGAGTTGTATATGAGAAGCATTCTGTGAGAATCGGTTTCGCGACGGTTGGCTATCAGCCGAATTGGCTGGACATCCTCGACTCGGCGTTCATGCGCAACGCGCTCATCGGCGGGACCATCGTGGCGTTGGCCGCCGGGATCATCGGGTATTTCGTCGTGGTACGCCAGAGCGCGTTCGCCGCCCACGCGCTGGCCCACATCGGATTACCCGGTGCCACCGGGGCGGTGTTGCTCGGACTGTCCCCGGTTTTCGGTCTCGGGGTCTTCTGCGTGGTCGGGGCGATTCTGATCAGCCTGCTCGGCCAGCGGGCCTCCGAGCGCGATGTCGTGACCGGCACGGTTCTAGCCTTCGCCACCGGACTAGGGCTGTTCTTCAATTCCCTGGCTACCAAGAGTTCGAGCACCATGACCAACGTCCTGTTCGGCAACCTGCTGGCGATCACCGGCGAGCAGCTCGCGGTGTTCGCCGCGCTGCTGGCGGTGGTCGCCGTCACCGTCGGGATCGCCTACCGACCGCTGCTCTACAGTTCGATCAATTCCCCAGTGGCGCAGGCCAAAGGCATTCCGGTCGGGGCGCTCTCGCTGGTGTTCATGATTTTGCTCGGGCTGACGGTGACCATGGCGATCCAGGCCGTCGGCACACTGCTTCTCTTCGCCCTGGTCATCACACCGGCCGCTACCGCGATCGCGCTGACCCCGCGGCCGGTGGTGGCGATGGCGATCTCGACCGGCATTGCCGTTACGTGCGTATGGCTGGGGTTGATCGTCTCGGCGATGTTCAATGTGCCGCCAAGCTTTCTGATCGTGACGATCGTCACCGCGGTGTGGCTGGCCGTCTGGCTGCGGCACCGATCCGGCCACCGCAATGGCCTACCCTCACTTTCGGAGACGTGACGGACTCTTGAAGCTCCGTAGTGGAGAACACCCGCAGCGCACTGCGCGTCCGGGTCAGTCCAGCGCGATTAACGGCGGGAGGATTCCCTTGCCGTACCCGGGCAGCCAGGCCGAGCTGAACAGCGAGCCATTGGGGTTGCGCGGAGTCGGCTTGGCGTGCAGCGACGAGTGGCCCTGCTTCTGGCAGACCCTGGCACCGCCACTCTCCCGGCAGTTGGACGGATTGGCATTGGCCGCGGCAGCGGGCGCCACCGCAATGGCGGCAGCCGCCGCTGCCGCGGCCATCAGCGATGCGAATAACTTCCTGGCTGTGGAGGTGGTAACGCTCATGGTGTTCGGTGCTTCCTTTCTGTGTCGGAAGCTCCACCGGCGGTTCAGGATTCACCTGTGGGGCTGATGCCACCAGGCTACTGATATACGATTCTCAACTCACGAAGTTCATATCGTATACAAATGCATGTCCGCGGGACTGAAACGCCCGCTGCCGACCGCCGCGAACATCGCCCAGAATTCCGGCGCCCGACTGCACCGACCGCTATCGCAGCGCGGGCAGCAACACGGTGAACACCGTCCGGCCGGGAACGGACTCCACCGTCACCGTGCCGCCGTGTGCATCGACGATCGACGCAACGATCGCCAGACCGAGTCCGCTCGAACCCATTTCCCGGGACCGCGCTTTATCGGCGCGCACGAATCGGCCGAACAGGTGCGGCATGATCGCAGCCGGGATACCAGGGCCGTTGTCGGCCACCGTGATCCGCACCGTATCCGGCCCCTCCTCGGCCACCCCCACGGTAACCGTCACTCCCTCGGGCGTATGCGTCCGTGCGTTGGCAAGCAGGTTGGCAACCAGTTGCTGCAACCGAACCCGGTCGCCACGTGCCCAGACCGCGTGGCTGGGGAGCTCGGTGACGAAATCGTGCCCCGGTGCGGTGACGATGGCGTCATTGACGGCATCGGACACCAGGTCACACAGATCAAGGTCCTCGAGTTGCAGATCCTGACCCTCGTCAAGCCTGGAGAGCAGCAACAGGTCCGACACCAGGGTGGTCATCCGCCGCGACTCGCCTTCGATCCGTTCCAGCGCATACTCAGTCATCGGCGGAATCATCTCGCTCTCCTG
>CAZADG010000140.1:0-1240 GCA_964483865.1 uncultured Mycobacterium sp.
TGTAGGGGCAGTCGGCCGCCGCGTTCGCCAATTTCGGCCCGGCGAGGAAACCTGCACGGGAAGGTCCGCGCAGCAAGTCGTGGATTTTTTGTGACGCTTATCTCAATTTCAGCGTATCGTCCTTCACTATCAGGCTACCCACAGGAAAGGGCCTCACGCATGAACATCACCTCTCGCTCCTATCTCACCGCGGGTATCGCCGCCCTCGGAGCAGGTGCCATCGCCTTCACACCGGTCCAGCCCATCCCCAACCAGCTTGCGGTCACGCCGGAGCGCGTCGTCAACAATCTTTCGGTTGGTCTTGCCGCCGCGATCGACCCCATCACTCCCTGGGTGGACGCAATCGGCGCCGCCGTCGAAAACGCCTACGCCTTGCAGGACACCTGGACTGCCAACCCGTTCCCGATCCTTCAGACCATCATTCAGAACCAATTCACCTACCTGTCCGAACTTCCGAACATCGGCCTGATCTTCCAGCAGATCACCGGCAATATCGGCTCCTTCGTTAGGGCTCCGTTCGGCACGAACGCGGACAACATCAACAACACCGTGGCGGTGACAAACAAGATTCCGGTGCTCGCGCCGGACGGCTTTACCCAGCGACAGATCTTCGGATTGCTCCCGGCGGTCATCGGAGTGGAGACTTACCAGCAGCTTGAGCCACTGCTCTTGCAGCTCACAACCCCGATCAGCGGGTTCCTGCTGGGCTTCGCCGGTCCCGGGCTGTCGTCGATGCTGCAGTTGCAGGAGACCATTCAGAACATCATCAACCCGCCGCTGGGCGCAAAGCCGTTGTTGAACGCCATCAACGAAGTCATCAACCTGCCAGCCAACCTGTTCAATGCGGCCTTCAACGGCGGTAAGAATCTCGATTTGACCGCGCTTGTCGGAAGTCTTGTCCCCGAAGGTACGAAACTCGGGATTCGCACCGGCGGGTTCCTCAACGGCGGCGGCGTCGCGTTCGACGCAGTGACAGCCGAAGTCACGAGCCCCCTGCCGCTCACCGATGTGGGCATTCCGATCGGCTTCATCGGTGCCACCGGCACGCTGGCGAACTATGTCGCCGACGCCATCAAGGTGACCCCGCCCCCGGCGACCGCCAGTTCGGTGCCGGCAGCGGCTGCGACAGCAGCACCGGCGGTCGAAGCAGCCCCGGTTTCGGCTGATGCTCCCGCAGCCGTCGACCTTCCCGCAGCCGTCGACCGTCCCGCAGCCGTCGACCGTCCCGCAGCCGTCGACC
>CAZADG010000140.1:1340-2502 GCA_964483865.1 uncultured Mycobacterium sp.
TCCCGCAGCCGTCGACCGTCCCGCAGCCGTCGACCGTCCCGCAGCCGTCGACCTTCCCGCAGCAGCGGAGAAGGCGGCACCAGCCGCCGACGAAGCACCGGCACCCAAGCGGCAGAGCCGGTCCGCGACCCGCGCCGACAACTCCGGCGCCGGCACTGCCCGTGCAGAGCGTTCAGCGCGCAACGCGCGCTAGTTCGACACCGCAGGACGCGGCGATCGGCTGATCAATTGGCCGAGCGCCGCGTTCGGCGTTTCAGAGCACCGAATTGATTCATCTGCAGGACTTTCAGCATCCGCCCTGACTAGTGTCCTCATTACCTATTGAGCCCCCCGGGGGAAGGGACATCAGCCATGCACATCACATCTCGCTCGTATCTCACTGCGGGGGTCGCCGCACTCAGCGTGGGCGCCATCGCCCTAACTCCGGTCCAGTCCATTCCCGACCACGTCGCTCTGGCACCGCAGCGCGTCGTGAACGACTTGTCGGTGGAACTCGCCGCCGCAATCAACCCGATCCAGCCGTGGGTCGACACCATCAAGGCCTCATTCGCCAACATCGGCGTCCTATTCGAGGACTGGTCAGTCGGCTTGTACGTCGACGGCACCATCCCAGCCCCGGAGAGCACCGTCGTCAACGGCCAACTAGGTCACCGGACCGGCGGGTACGAGTCGGGGACCAACCTTGCGCTCCTGCGGCAGTTCATCGCAAACCAGGTCTCCTACCTACGCCAACTGCCGGACATCAGCGGAATCGTCAACCAGATCGTGAACAACTACGGAAATGCCTTCAGGGCTCCATTCACCCCGGGGGTGGAACTACCTGGCAGGTTCGCGGGCCTGCTGCCGGGTCAGTACAACCAGAACGTCTCCGGCGTTCCGGTCACGTCGGTGCTGCAGCTACCTGTCAACCCGAGGACGGTCGGAGCACTACTACCCGTGCTGGCGCCGACCTTGGTCGCGGCGCTCAAGCCGATTCTTGACTTCGCCACCACCCCGATCAGCGGGGTTCTTCTCGGGGCCGTCGGCCCGGTGCTGGGTCCGGTGCTCTCCGTGGTGAGCAGTGTCAACGAAATCGTCACCGCGCTGCGTGAACGGGACATCAGCGGAGCGATCAACGGGTTGCTCAACATCCCGGCAAATGCGGTCAACGCCGCCCTGAATG
>CAZADG010000141.1:0-2412 GCA_964483865.1 uncultured Mycobacterium sp.
GGTGGCGCCGTCGAGCCAGGTGTCGGCCAGGTGCACCGCGTCGGCGACGGCCTTGCCGGTGGACTCCGAGATCGGGGCGGAGAACCCGATGGAACTCGACGCCAGCTTGCGGGCCAGTTCGTAGTTCACCGCGCCTTTGCCGCCGCCGGCCATCGCGCTGCCGGCCCCGGAGAACATCTCGCCGAGCTTGGAGAAGATCTGTCCCAGGTCGCCCACGTTGAAGCCGGCCCCGCCGAGGCCGAACGGGTCACCGCCGCCCGGAGGGGTGTTGCCGCTGCGGTCCTTCCCGGTCTTGTCGCGGTCCGGATCGTCGCCGGAGGAGAACCCGAAGGGCACGTCAGCCATGGGCACCACGGTACCGCCGCTACTGTGTGGTGCGTGAACAGGCGGATTTCGACGCTCGCGGTGGCCATGGCCCCGGTCGTCGTGTTCGGCGTCCTGATGGCCGCCGTCCCGGTGCCGTTCGTGGCGCTGGGGCCGGGGCCGACGTTCGACACCCTCGGCGAGGTCGAGGGCAAGCCGGTGGTGGCCATCGAGGGCACCCCGGTCAAGCCCACCACCGGGCACCTGAACATGACCACCGTCTCGCAGAAGGACGGCCTGACGCTGGGCCAGGCGATGGTGTTCTGGGCCTCCGGCGACGAGCAACTCGTCCCGCGTGACCTGGTGTTCCCGCCGGAGAAGTCCCGCGACGACATCAAGAACGCCCAGACCGCGGACTTCCAGCGCTCCGAGGACAACGCCGAGTACGCCGCCCTGAACTATCTGAAGTACCCCAAGGCCGTCACCGCCGAGAAGGTCAACGACCCGGGCCCGTCGGTCGGCAAGCTGCAGGCCGGCGACGCCATCCTGGCCGTCGACGGCACCACGATCACCGACATCGACGCGTTCACCGCGCTGCTCAAGGCCACCAAACCGGGCCAGGAGATCGTCGTGGACTACCGCCGCCGGGACAACTCCACCGGCACCACCCGGATCACTCTGGGCCGCAACGACGACCGCGACTACGGCTACCTGGGCATCGCCGTGCAGGACGCCCCGTGGGCGCCGTTCACCGTCGACTTCAACCTGGCCAACATCGGCGGGCCGTCGGCCGGGCTGATGTTCAGCCTGGCCGTCATCGACAAGCTCACCGACGGTGACCTCAACGGCGGCAGGTTCGTCGCCGGCACCGGCAGCATCGGGGCCGACGGCACCGTCGGACCGATCGGCGGGATCAGCCACAAGATGCCGGCCGCCCAGCATGCCGGGGCGACGGTGTTCCTGGTGCCCAAGGAGAACTGCGACGAGGCCCGCACTGTGCACGGCAACACCATGGAACTGGTCAAGGTGGAGAACCTGACCCAGACCGTCGATGCCCTCAAGACCTTGACCTCGGGCGGAAAACCGCCCGTCTGTTGAATGCGTAGAGTTGCGCAGGTGCTGTCTTTGATAGGCCACGGAGGAGGGTTTCAGTGACTGTCCGGCCGCCCGCGAGAATGCCCGCTCTGACCCGGCGTAGCCGCATCCTGATCGGGATAGCGATCGCCGTGGTGGCGGTGCTGCTGATCGGCCCGCGTTTCATCGACACCTACGTCGACTGGCTGTGGTTCGGCGAACTGGGTTACCGCTCGGTGTTCACCACCGTGCTGTTCACCCGGATCATCGTCTTTCTGGTGACCGCCCTGCTGATGGGCGCGATCATCTTCGCCGGGCTGACGCTGGCCTACCGCACCCGGCCGGTGTTCGTGCCCACCGCCGGGCCCAACGACCCGGTGGCCCGCTACCGGATGGCGGTGATGACCCGCCAGAAGCTGTTCAGCCTGGGCGGGCCGCTGGTGATCGGCGCCATGGCCGGCCTGGTGGCGCAGAGCTACTGGCCGCGGATCCAGCTGTTCCTGCACGGCGGTTCCTTCGGCGTCAACGACCCGCAGTTCGGCCTGGACCTCGGCTTCTACGCCTTCGACCTGCCGTTCTACCGGATGGTGCTGAGCTTCCTGTTCGTCGCGCTGTTCCTGGCGTTCCTGGCCAACCTGGTCACCCACTACATCTTCGGCGGCATCCGGCTGGCCGCAGGCACCGGCGCGGTCAGCCGCGCGGCCCGCATCCAGCTGATCTCCCTGTTGGGGGTGCTGGTGCTGCTCAAGGCGGCGGCCTACTGGCTGGACCGCTATGAACTGCTGTCGCACACCCGGGTGGGCAAGCCGTTCACCGGCGCGGGCTACACCGATATCAACGCGGTGCTGCCGGCCAAGCTGATCCTCATCGCGATCGCGGTGATCTGCGCGGCCGCGGTGTTCTCCGCGCTGGTGCTGCGGGATCTGCGGATCCCGGCGATCGGCCTGGTGCTGCTGCTGGTGAGCTCGGTGATCATCGGGGCGGGCTGGCCGATGATCGTCGAACAGTTCTCCGTCAAACCCAATGCGGCGCAGA
>CAZADG010000142.1:0-2162 GCA_964483865.1 uncultured Mycobacterium sp.
TCCCGAAGTATAAAGACAAATGGGTGGTGGTCTCTTACAGCTCGTTGCCTATGGCGCTCAAGATGCCTATATCACGGGGAATCCTCATATCACGTTTTGGAAGGTGCTGTATAAGCGCCACACCAACTTCGCGGTGGAGGCTATGCGTGTGAACTTTACCGGTTCACCTGTGTATGGCCAGCGTGTGGTGGCTGTCGTGAACCGCAATGCTGACCTGGTGTGGAAGACGTATGTGGAGATTGTTCTCCCCGACACGTCTGCAGCAGCAACGGGCAAGGCGAACCCTGTACTGTGGAACGGCAGCGATACGCGTCGTCTAGGTTACCTCCTCCTCCAACAGATTGAAGTGGAGATTGGTGGTCAGATCATTGATCGTCACTATGGTGAGTGGCTCTATCTGTGGGAGACTCTAACATCCAACTACGACGCCGCTGTTAAGTCCGACTGGATGGTGGGTGGTCGGCTTGCAGGTAACGCGTCTACGTCAACGACCTGTGGGGGGCGCGACACCAAGCTCTATGTGCCTCTGCAGTTCTGGTTCAACCGCAACCCGGGTCTGGCTCTTCCTTTGATTGCCCTTCAGTACCACGAGGTCCGTTTCAACATCACACTCGGCGACACGACTGCACTGGTTGAGAAGGGTGCCTGGAACAGCGTGTCAGAAGCAGCATCCAACCTACCCGCATTGAAAGACATGGCTCTGTATCTGGACTACGTGTACCTAGATGTGGACGAGCGTCGCAGGTTTGCTCAGGAGAGTCACGAGTACCTGATTGACCAGGTTCAGTACACTGGACAGCAGACGATTACCACAGCGTCCTCCCGCCTCGACCTTACACTCAACCACCCTGTGAAGGAACTCATCTGGGTGTTTCAGGATGCACGTCGTACTGACTGCGGTGATACCACGCTGCCGACCGCGAACGCACGTGAGAGCCAGTTTGGGGTCGTGGGCACTGCGAACAACTTCCTGACGCCCTTCACGTATGATGACATCGTTGACCGCGCACGCATCCAGTTGAACGGACAGGATCGCTTCGATGAGCGGTTTGGCGACTACTTCTGGAAGGTCCAGCCCTACCAGCACCACACTAGTGGCGGCACGGCTGGATGGGCACGCGATGTGTACGACGGTGACTACAATCCTATCAACGTGTATTCCTTTGCCATCCAGCCCGAAGAGCACCAGCCCTCTGGAACATGTAACTTCTCTCGTATTGATACAGCAACTCTGGTGTTTGACTCTGTGACGTCTGGTGGTGCTGGAACCTACCCCAGCAAGACCACTCCCTACAACTTCCGTATTTATGCAGTCAACTACAACATCTTCCGTATCATGAGTGGTATGGGCGGTCTGGCTTACAGCAACTAAGTGTCATAACTCCAAATGCAGTATTGGGGTCATCACCTTTTGTTGAATGCTCGCAAGTGTGTTCCGGCTACCATTCGTTCCAAGCCGTTGATTGAAGATTTTACACGTGAGTTAGTGAAGAAGATTGACATGGTTCCTTACGGAAAGCCACAGGTAGTGATGTTTGGTACGGGAAACAAGAAGGGATATACATTGGTGCAGTTGATTGAGACCTCCAACATTACAGGACACTTTGTGGAGGAGACCAACGACATGTATCTAGATGTCTTCTCTTGTAAGGAGTTTGACCCCGAGACAGTCCAACAGGTTGTCAGCGATTATTTTGGACCCACAAATGTGGATACCAAGTTTGTCTCTCGGGATGCGTCTATCTATATGCAGTAAACTGAGGACCGCATCCTAGAAGACATACATTGAGAAGAAAGAGAAGGAGTATCCACTCCCACATTGATAAAACAAAAACAGCATAGCAATAAATGGGTATTCCACGCATTTATTGGTATGTTTTACTGATTGTGATGTTAGAGACCCTTGCGATGAGTTGTTTCAAGAGGAGTATAGACAACAATGCGTTCTTTGCGTTGGGTGTCTTGTTTTACGCAGCCGTTGGATATTTGTTACGCACGACGATGAATGGAACGGGTATGGCGATGACGAATGCTCTTTGGTCTGGACTTTCGGTTATGGCGACCACGTTGGTAGGTATTCTTCTCTTCAAAGAAACCATTCATTTCCATGACATTGGTGCGATTGCGTTGATTGTGAGCGGCGTGATGATTCTCAAGGTCAC
>CAZADG010000143.1:0-2152 GCA_964483865.1 uncultured Mycobacterium sp.
CGTGCAGGGTCGCCATGAACTGCCGTTCGGAACTGAACGGCACGGTCGCCGTGCGGAGACACTCCGGTTCGGCCTGCACCCCCGCTTTGGCCGCCACCACCAGCATGGCCGCTTCGGTCGGGTCTCCGGTGATCATCCAGTTCCCGCCACTCTGGGTCAGCGCCGCGTCGTTGCAGGCGGCGCCGACGAGCAGGGTCCAGCGCAGCGCGGCATCGTCGGCAACCGAAGCGGGTGTGTCGCCGTCGCCGAGCAGCGCGCCCTCCGGGGCATATCCGTTGCCGGTGACCCGGATGGCCGAATCCGGGGTCCACACAGCGCGGACCGTCATCTCGTTTTGGGTCAGGGTGCCGGTCTTGTCGGCGCAGATGACCGTCGTGCTGCCCAGGGTCTCCACCGCCGGCAGTCGTCGAACGACGGCCCGACGCTTGGCCATGCGGGCCACGCCGATGGCAAGGGTGATGGTCACCGCGGCCGGAAGACCTTCCGGTATCGCACCGACGGCCAGCGCGACGGCGGCGGTGAAGGTCTCCACCGCATCCTGGCGACGCAGCAGCCCGACGGCGAAGGTGACCGCAGCCAGCGCAAGAATCGCCACCGTCAGGATCTTGCTGAACTTGGCCAGCTTCGCGGTCAGCGGCGTGGCCAGCACTTCAGCCGCCCCGACGAGACGGTGGATCTGGCCGATCTCGGTTTCCGCACCGGTGCTCACGACCACCCCCGCGCCGGTGCCGGCCGTGACCAGGGTGCCCGAATAGGCCATGTTGAGCCGATCGGCGACCGGAGTCGCCGCCGGCAGCACCACCTCGTTCTTGCCGACTGGCAGCGATTCCCCGGTCAGCGCGGACTCATCGATTCGCAGTTCGGCCTGGCGCAGCACCCGGACATCGGCCGGCACCTTGTCGCCGGCCTGCACCAGAATCAGATCCCCGGGCACCAGTTCCTCGGAGCCGACCCGGTCTTCGTGACCGTCGCGAATCACGGTTGCCTCGGTGTGAACCATGGCACGCAGGCTCTGCAGTGCGGCCTCGGCTTTAGATTCCTGGATGAAGCCGACGACCGCGTTGATGACGACGACGCCGAGGATGACGGCCGAGTCCACGTATTCGCGTAGCGCGGCGGTCACAGCGGCGGCCACCAGCAGCACGTAGATCAGCGGATGGTGGAACTGGCGCAGGATCCGCACCAACAGACTCGAACCCTGTTGAGCGGGAAGCACATTGGGTCCGAACCTGGCAAGCCGCTCCTCTACCTGGGTACCGGTCAGCCCACGGTAGGGGTCCGTCTCCAGCAACAGCACCACCTCGTGGGCGGGCAGCATGTGGTGGGAGTTGGTCGACACCGCGGCGTTGTGAGCCACGTCGTCAGCGCCCGTCGTTGGGAACAGGTCCGATTACCAGCACTGGGACCGATGAGTTCTCCACCAGATCCGAGGACACGCTGCCCAGCAGCCGCCGCGCGTGGCCGGACCCGCGCCGACCTACCGCCAGCAGGTCCATGTCCTGCTCGTGGGCGAATTGACGCAGCGCCGTGCCGGGCGGGCCGGTCAGCACCTCCGTGTGGACCGCCGCGGGCGTGTCGATCGCGGCCGCGCGGTCATTCAGCCGCCGGACGGCGGCATCCAGGTCCACACCACTGGGCCGCTCGGCCGCGTCGAAGTGCACGACCTCGGCGAGAACCAGCACCCCACTTTGCCCGCCGAGCAGGCGGACCACGGTGTCCAACGTCCGCTCGGCGTCCTCGGAGCCGTCCATGCCGACCAATACCCGCGGTCCGGCTGATCCGCTGACCCGATTCGGCGGTAGCCCGGCGGCACCGAAGTCAGCCAGGGCCGGCCGTCGACGGACCCTCTCAATCGCGATCGGCAGAAACAGGAGGCCGAGCGGGATGGCCAGCAGCACCCACAGCGGGTCATAACCGCGCCTTGCCATCCAGAGTCCGGAAAGCAGACCGATCAACAACCATGAGATGACGATTGCCACTGTGAGCGTGGGTTCCACACCTCCAGCGTGCCGAAATCACCCGATCGCGACAATTTCACTCAGTCCCCAGTCATTAGGGCAGAAAGACCTTTCCGGTGCGGCCATTCGTAATTCACAATGCCGATGACGAAACTCCGCGGGGTACGGTGGATCGCGGAGGAGGCGGCGATGAC
>CAZADG010000144.1:0-1905 GCA_964483865.1 uncultured Mycobacterium sp.
CGCGCCTTCGGGCCCGCCAAAGACGACCACGCCTGGATCTCCAAATGCGTACTGGGCGAGCGCTTCTGGACCAACCGCACGCAGGTTCCTGTGCCTGAACGCCACCGGACGCTGCCCAACGTGCTCAACCTCGTCTCCTTGGCCGGCTTCCCGTTCCTGATCTGGGGCCTCGCCCGATTCGAGATCTGGCCGACCCTACTCGGAATGGTGCTGATCACCGGGGCGAAGCTGTGGTACATCGACCGGATGGCGATTCTGTACGACGATATGGTCGCCGCCGACCCGGCATTGCGATACCGCCAACCCGGCTAGGGACGGGCGCCCGGACCACCCCCCTTATCCCGTGCGTGCGTGAGGCCCGCAGTGTGTGCAGGTCGACCGCCGCCGGCCGTTGAACTCGCACTACCGCGGCACTGAACGAGGCTCACGACTGTCAGCTCACCAACTGACCGACCGCGCGCCCGACATCGGCCGCCAGCGCCTCCGCCGTGAAGCCGGGGGCCAGTGCACCGCCCCAACGCCCGACATCGACGGCGCCGTGCGCCAGCGCCCAGGCGAGCATGGCCTTGCCGCCGGCTTCGTCGTCCGACAAGGCGGGGTTAGCTTTTCGGATCGCGTCCACCAACCTGCTGAACGACGCTAACGCGGCATCACGCAGGGCTTCCCCCTCTGCCCCGCCGACCTCGGCCGGAAGCGTTTTGAACATCAGCTCGTAGTGGGTCTGATGCGCCATCGCGAAGATCACGTACTGCTTGACCATCTCTTCAAGTTTCTTGCGGGCCGACCCGCGTCGGCCGAGGACCTCCGTCTGCACCCGCGTCAGCGCATCGAAGCCATCACGCGCCACCGCGGCGAGCAGCGCCTCCTTGTCGGCGAAGTGGTGGTAGGAGGCCGAGGCGGTTACTCCGGCTCGTCGCGCCACGGCGCGCAAGGTCACGTCGTCGACGGTGGATTGAGCCACGAGTTCAAGCGCCGCGCCGATGAGGGCCTGGCGGAGATCTCCGTGATGCTGCCCGACGGCTCGTCCCACGCCACGAGATTGACAGTGTTCAACAGCGGAGTCAAGATGAACACTGTTCACCAACCAGGGGAGTCAGTCATGCGGAGCCACGCGAGTTCCCAATTCACCGTCAACGGCCGACCCGTCGAGGTGCACGCCATGTTGTGCGGATCGGTGACTGTCAAGCGTTCCCACGCAGTGTGCTGCGTGCCGGAGAGAACCCCTGCGCCACTGCGCTTCCTGACGATCCTGGCCGATCGGAAGTTCGCGGATCCCATGCCCATCTGGTGCTACGCCATCGACCATCCCGAAGGGTTGTTCGTCATCGACGCCGGCGCCTCACCGTCCTACAACGACCCAACCTCCTGGGAACCCGACCCACGGACCGGTGCAGTGATCCGGTCTTTCATCAAACTCGACGTGGCCGACGGTCAGGCGCTCCCCGACCAACTCCGCAGCGCCGGCCTCAGGCCGGACAGTGTGCGGGCCATCGTGTTGACCCACCAACACATCGACCACACCGGCACCGTGCCGGCATTTCCGGCTGCCGACATCTGGACGACCCGCGCCGAGGACGCCGCCGCGAACCGTATCGGCGCGCTGCAGTGGCGATGGCGGGACGCCGCGACAACCATCCGCCACGTCGACGTGGAGGGAAATGACACCAATCCCGTTGCTGCCGTGGACCTGACGAGCGACGGCACCCTCAGCGCGATTCACACCCCCGGGCACACTCCGGGGTCCGTGACGGTGCGGTTGCGCACCGATCAGGGCGACGTCTGGTTCACCGGTGACACCTCGTTCACCGCTGCCGGCATGGACCCCGCCGCGCCGACAGCCGGGATCCACTCCGACATGCGCCAAGTTCGGCTGCTCCAAACCCGTCTACAGAACGCAGGCCTGCT
>CAZADG010000145.1:0-1890 GCA_964483865.1 uncultured Mycobacterium sp.
GACTTTGACGGTGATAGGTCTTGTCACCAACAGTTGGTCGCCTACTAGGGTGTGAGAGTCACTAGTAGGAATAACGATGTAAACCTCACTGCGCTACAGTAGCGTGATATAACCAGCTAGTGTAAGGTGTGAACAACACCGAACGCAAGACTACCAAATTGCGGGAAACCCCTGAAACAATTTACAGTTGTAAGGATAAGTAACAGTATAATGTCGCGTGTATGCTCTTGTTGCCAGGTTGAAAAGGAAATGGTGGAGTTTACGATTGGAAAGAATGTTCGCGGTCAATGTCGGGAGTGCCGGAACAAGAAAAGAGTGGAGATGTCCAAGAGGTATAAGGAGAAGGCTGCTGATATCAAAAAGACATGCACTTTATGTAGTGTTGAGAAATGTGGAACAGACTTTCCATACAGTTCCAACATATGTAAACCATGTCTCTCTGTGAAGGATAGTGAAGCCAATAACAAGCCTGCCGAAGATGCTCCTCCCAAGTCATGTAGCAAGTGTTCCAAAGAACAACCAGCACACCAATATAGGTTTCGTAGTAATGTATGTCGCACTTGTGAGAAGGAACGGCTCTATGTATGGAGAGAGGAAAATCCAGACAAGTTTAAGACTATCTGTCAACGTTATCGCGACAAGGACGATTATCGCGAGAAACATAATACCTATCTCCGCACTAGGTATTCTGAAGATATAAAGTTCAAACTTGAAAGACTCTATCGTACACGAGTGCGTTGCTTCATCACAGGGGGCATCAAGTCTGGAAACGAAAAATACACGGAAATGCTGGGATGTTCTTGGGACACGTTACGACTATGGCTGGAGAGCAACTTCTCTCCTGAGATGAACTGGGAGAATTATGGGACACTATGGCATGTTGACCATACAATGCCATGTGCTTCGTTTGATATGACAGATGCTGCGAGTGTCAATGCTTGCTTCAACTGGTCAAACTTAGCACCCATGATTGGCGTTGAGAACCTCTCCAAATCCGACAAGATAAATATGAAACTCGTAAACACAATGAAAGAGCGTGCACGACAATTTATACAAACTCATCCTACTGAAATCGTTACACAGTCACTGCCTGAAGACTTGAAGGCATACTGTGGAGCTTTGGATACCAAGCTAGCACAGAAATATGTTGGTGGCTCTGGAGAAACACCAGAGGTAAGGTAAAAACTCCAAAGATTGGGCAATCCGCAGCCAAGCTCCTAAAGTCGTGTTCTTGTAGACTACGGAGAAGGTTCAGAGACTAGATGGTAGTCGGGATTCAGTGAAGACCTAGCAAGTCTGAGAATTCTTAAGGTATAGTCCGTCCTCCCTGGAAACTTGGAGGGTGTTCATGGAGATGAACATGCACGTGCCCCAGAGCATTCCCGCAGCAACCGAGTTGAGAGTTCTCGCGTCTGTGCTGCGTAACATTATCAGTCCCCGCACATCCTCACCCATCATTCAGTTGTTCCAGGACACGATGACGGGTGCATATCGTATCTCACAGGCGAATGTGACCGTTCCCGAGCACATTGCGATGAACATTATGTCTCGTATCAAGCGTCCCTTCAAGCGTAAGAATCGCGAGTGGACGGGAGCAGAGATTATCTCGGCTGCGATGCCGATGATTAATTACAATGCGCGTGGTATCAAGTTGGATTTGGGTGAGCTAACCAAGGGTGTACTGAAGAAGAGTGCGACCGGAAACCTGATTCATGTAACCTACAATGACTTCGGCCCCGAGCGTGCCGGTCAGCTCATCAATGACATTCAGGCGATTGTCACACAGTTCAATCTATATACCGGTTTCTCTGTGGGAACCTCAGACCTCATCGCAGACTCCAAGACGCTTGGGTTTGTGCGTGAGAAGATTGCGGAAGGACGACAGAAGGT
>CAZADG010000146.1:0-1829 GCA_964483865.1 uncultured Mycobacterium sp.
GAGCGTCGAAGGACATGGAGACTTACGACGAACTCATCGGGCAGGTCCGGGAACTCAGTGGCTCGCGCTCGATGGTGTTGATTCCGCCGTTGATGCATGGCGCTGCCCAGTGGGGGGCGTTCAGCGTCATCAGCACGGGCGGCTTGATCGCCATCCCCGACGATGTGGTCCGCTTCGACGCCGACTCCGTGCTGCGCTTGACCGAACGCGAACGGATTTACTTCCTTCCCGTGGTCGGCGACGTCATGGTCCGGCCCCTGCTCGACGCGATGGACAAGCACGACTACGACCTCTCCGCGCTCTTCGCATTCAGCAATGGCGGCGCCCCCCTGTCACCGACGGTGCGCGAACAGCTATTGGAGGCGCTTCCGCACGTGGTGATCCTGGACTCCGTCGGCTCCTCGGAGTCCGGTGTCCTGCTGGCGACTGTCTCATCCGAAGACATTGCGGCGCCTCGGGATACGGCCACCTTCATTCCGGAAGCGGGCACCGGGGTGATCTCCGCCGACTGCACTACAGCGTTGAAGCCCGGCGACGGCGAAGGCTGGCTGGCGCGGCGGGGTTACGCGCCGCTGGGGTATCTCGGTGACGCCGCCAAGACCGCCCGCACCTTCCCCACGATCGACGGCGCGCGCTGGTCGGTCCCCGGTGACCGGGCGGAGTTCCTGGCCGACGGCCGGATCAAACTGCTGGGGCGGGATTCGGTGACCATCAACTCCGGCGGGGAGAAGATCTTCGCCGAGGAGGTCGAGCGCGCGGTCGCCAGCCACCCGGCCGTCTACGACGTGGTCGTGACTGGTCGGCCCTCGGAACGGTGGGGTAACGAAGTCGTCGCGATCGTGCAGTTCGCCGACGGCAAGTCGGCCAGCGACGACGAACTCGCCGAGGCGTGTCAACAGCAGATCGCCAAATACAAGATTCCCAAGGCCTTCATCCGCGTCAACACGGTGTTGCGGTCCCCGTCGGGCAAGGCCGATTACCGCTGGGCCAAGGCGGTTGCGGCCGACGGTGCTATTCCTGCCTGAGGACTCTCCGCGATCTCGATGCGGGCGGTTTCGGTGTCCTGCACCATCTGAGCATGTCGCGCCATGACCCCCTCGTCCCTCCGCTGCCGGCCCCCTCGGCCGCGGCGATCGAGATCGCTGTTGCCGCAATGAATGCGGCCTTCGTCGGCGTGCCCCGCCCGGTTCATGCCGTGGGCTGCCGGTGTTGCACGGGACGAGTCGACCTTCCGCGGCTGCTGTCTACGCCGCCCGACGAGCTGAGCGGCGCGGACCTTCGCCCGTATGCAGAGTTGGCGATGACGACGATCGGGGGCACCGCCGAGTTGGTGTGGTTCACGCCCCGGCTGCTGGCTTTGCAGCTGGCCGGGGAACTGGGGTTGGACGATGAGGCGCTGCTGGGCAAGTTTGGACTCGGGACCCTTCCCGGCTGGGCCGGGCGCTTGCGCGAAACGGTGTGCGCGGTGCTCGGGGCGGAGCTGGCGTGGCGTCTCGCGGCGACCCCGGCCGCCGTCGATGCATGGCTTTGTGGGCTCGCGCTGGCGACCGGGGATCTCGGGCCCTGGCTCGAAGCGGTGGACGCGGGACCGCTGGCCTTGAGGGTGTCCGGGCTGCGGTTCCGCAGCTGGGCGCGCCAAGAAGGTGCCGTCGGCCGGTCGGCCTTCTGGTCCGAAGCGCCAGCGGCCGCAGCGCTCGCGCAGGCGTGGGTGATGCGCGAGGGGTCGGAGGTGCTGGTGGAGGATCCCGGCTACTTCATGGTTCTGGCGGGTTCGGATGGGGCCCTGACTCTGGTGGTGGATCGCGAGCGCGGAGCCGGTGTGGTGGAGA
>CAZADG010000147.1:0-1649 GCA_964483865.1 uncultured Mycobacterium sp.
GCCGCTACGCCGTTGCGATCAGCCGTGACCGATGGGCGGGCAATCCATCGGCATGTCGGCGTTGGGAACAGGCACCTGAGTCAGTTCGCCTAGTTGACCGGGGCGAGTCAACGGGTTTCCGGACCCGGGATCGGCCTGCACGGTCGGATGGGCCATCGCGCTGCAATCCGTGATGGGCTCGGACCGGGCCGGAGCGCCACCGCCGATCACGACGGAAAAGCCGATGACGCCGGCGAGTGCCGCAGCGGCTACCGCGGCCGCGATGCTCTGAATTCTTCTGCAAGTGGTCATGTCTGCGCCTCCTCTGCGAAGGGCCACAGGGTTGCGTACCCACTCCGGGCATGTGAGAAACCTGCTCTTCTGCAGCGCCGGGTCGATCTTGCGCTTCTGGATGTCGAGTCTCCAGCCTGGGCACCTCCGTTGTTTTCGTGGGATTTCGGAACAGCCTGTCCAGGAGCCGATTTCGGTCACTGGGCGGCCGCGACCGCCTCGGTGTCCGGTTCCCTCTGCAGATGGCCGCTACGCCGCAGTGCTTGCAGTGCGGCTGCCGAGAATAGCCCTATCCCCGCCAGCGCAACCCACACCAGCTGGCCTACACCCCGTTGGTCGGCTGCGTGCATGATCGTCCCGATGGCGACGTTGCCGGCCAGGATGCCGACACCGACGATGGTGCTGTAGAAGCCGTAATGGGTGCCGACCAGGCGTCCGACCGACAGCGCCACCACGGTGTCCATCTCGAAGGGGAACACCGCCGCCGAGCCGACCGCCAGTACTGCGGTGCTCACCAGGAGCGCGGCGGCTGCCGGTATGGGCCCGAACGTGTTGTCCGGCAGCAGAATCAGCGGCAGGAACGATAGCGCGACCACCGTCATCCCGACGACCAGCGAGCGACTTGACCCCCATCGACTGGAAAGCCACCGGGTGATCCGCAACTGGGCGGCCACCGCCACCACACCGGAAACCGCGAACATCGCGGCGATCAGCGCCGACGCGTGATTGGGTACGAGGTCGGCAGCGTGCAGGGGAAGAGCCAGGTAGACCTGGAAGGACAGCACGTAGGAGCCGATCATTGCCACAGCGAAGAGCAGGAACGAGCGGTTGCCCAACACGGTTCGCCAGTCCTGCAGTACTGAGGAACCGCCCTCGGCGGGGTCTGTATCTCGATGCGGTAGGGCGAACAACTGGGCGATGGTCAGCAGCGCGAAAACCGCCGCCGCGACCGCCGCCGTGAGGCGGAAGTCGACCGCCATGAACGCCAATCCGACCAGTGGTCCGGCCAGGATTCCGGCCTGGTAGAAGACGTTGAAGACGGCGAACGCCTCCACCCGCCGGTCCCCGGCGTCGGCAGCCAGGTAGGCGCGCACCGCCGGGTTGAACAGCGCACCGGCGAAACCCGTTGCTGCCGAAGCGATCAGCACCACCGGCAGGGACTGGGCGAACACCAAAAGTCCGAAACCCATTGTGCGCACCAGGCAGCCGGCAACGATGAGCGGCTTACAGCCCAGGCGGTCGGCGAACGTGCCGCCCACTATGAACATTCCCTGCTGGGAGAAGTTGCGCACCCCGAGCACCAGCCCGACCGCCCACGCCGCCAGCCCAAGCGGACCGGCCAGGTAACCGGCCAGGTAGGGCATCAGCATGTAGAAGCC
>CAZADG010000148.1:0-1649 GCA_964483865.1 uncultured Mycobacterium sp.
AGGCCGATGTACTCCAACTCGGCCTGGTCGACGCGGCCCAGAACCCCGCTCTGGGAGACCCGCTGGGCGATCTCGCGGATCGAACGTTCCCCGTCGAGGTGCTGCGCGAAGGCCAGGTGAGTCGGATCCAGACCGATGCTCCAGCCCGGCCGGTACACCTGCTGGCCGGTGACGCCGCTGCGCAGTCGGAACAGCGGGACGTAGTCCAGCGCCTTGGGTGAGGCGAAGTCGATCCGGTAGCTGCTCTCGGGACGCTGCGCATGGGTGGCCATGAAGAAGTGGCAGGCGTTGAGGGTGTTCACCCGCTCCATCACCGACCACATCTTCTCGTTGGGAAGTTGGTTGATCGAGGCGTAGAACTCGTTGTCGGGTTCGGTCAGCGTCGGCGGGTAGTAGGACTTGCGCAGGAACCAGTCCTGGAACACCAGACCGGCCGAGGAGACCAGGTCCAGGCAGTCGTCGACGGTGTAGCTGCGGTCGCGGCCGTGCAGGAAGGTGTCCACCAGTCCGGCGTCGAACCCGAGGTCCGGGGCGATATCGATGTAGGAACGCAATGGATGGCTGGCGGGCAGCGAGTTGACCGCGGCCTTGACAGTCGCCAGCGACTCCTCATCCTGATGCAGGCCCATCTCGCGGAACACCGCCTGCATCAGTTCCACCCCGGCACGGCCGTACCGGGCATACAGCATGATCGCCGCCACCCCGTCCGGGCGCAGCACATCGGCCAGCGCCTTCATGCCGGCCTTCGGGTCGTCCATGTGGTGCAGCACCCCGGTCGACATCACCAGGTCGAAATCGCGGTTGAGGCTGGGCACCTCCTCGATCGGCAGCAGGTGCAGTTCGAGGTTCTTCAGCGAGTACTTGTCCTTGAGGAACTTCTCGTGGTCCAGCGAGGGCTGGCTGACGTCGACAGCCACCACCTTCGCGGCCCGGTTGGCGTAGGCGATCTGGGCGGCCTGGTTGGTGCCGCAGCCGGCGATCAGGATGTCCAGATCGGGTTGCAGCGGCCGGTCGGGCCACAGAATCCGGTGGGCGTGGCTGGGGTCGAACCACTGCCAGTTGTTGGTCATCCAGGTTTCGAGGTTCTGGATCGGCTCGGGGTAGGTCCACTTCTGGTACTGCTGGGCCACCACATCTGCGCGCGGTTCGGTCATCACGGCTCCTAGGCGGGTTGGGGGGTCAGGGGACCCGGGTCTGGAGGAGAGGATTGCGCTTGAGCACCGGCAGCGGGAACAGCACGTCGCTGTTGGTGTCGTCGAGGTCGTCGTAGAGGCCGATGGTGAAGACGCCGGCGGCCTCGGCCCGCATCGGCAGATACTGGGTGAACACCCGGAACTTCACCGGGGTGGGCGGGTTGTCGGCCCAGTCCCAGCTGAACTCGAGGCTGCCGACCCGCTCGCCCTCCGGGGAGGTGGCGACGATGTACTTCCTCGGGTTGTAGTCGGTGCCGCCCAGGGTGGTGACTGCGACGACCATCGGCACGGTGATCTGGGCCGGGAAGCTCTCGACGTAGCAGGTGGTCATCGGGAAGCCCTTGATATTGACCCCGCCGGCATCCTCTTCGACGGCGCTCAGGGACGGCGCGAAGGCGACGACACGCATCTGATTTCTCTCCTCATTCGACGACGATCCCCGTAACGGTAGTCGCC
>CAZADG010000149.1:0-1543 GCA_964483865.1 uncultured Mycobacterium sp.
GCGGCCGCGGGTCAGCGGTGTGATCCAGCAGCCGCACCGCGGGGCGCGGATCCGGGTGCGAGCGCTGGTCCGTCAGGGCCAGCAGGCCAACGCGTAAGAGACGCCGGCCTTGTCGAGGTCCCTGGCGAACGCGTAGCCACCTGCAACGGAATACTTTTCGCAGATCAGGTCCAAGATATCTCCGCCGGGCTCACCACCGAGTGCCACCACAAGCCGGGCAACGTCCTCGGAAAGGACCGAGTACCAGAACTCGTGCTCGCCGCCGAATGACGCTGCGGCCGGGCCGAGCTCCTGTCGATAGACCCTCAGCGTGCCGTCAGCATCCACGCTTGCGTCGAGATCCTCCAATGACAGCGACCTCGTTTCGTCCAGGTCCAGGAACTCCCACGCGAGTGCGCCGCGCCAGCGGTCATCACCGATCGCCCACGCCCACATCACGTCGATGACGACCGCCGGATCATCGACCATGCACATGTAGTGGAAGTCGGCGTCCCCCTCGCGATACTCGACCCGGTAGCCTGACCCTTCACGCCAGACCTGGATGAAGTCCTCGGCGGCGCGGTCGACGATCACGAATGGCGCTTCCTGGTCCGGCCAGGCTGGCCGCAACACCAAGTCGGACAACAGGTCCCGGGTCAGGAATGGTATCCGCACCCCGGGCAGCGACACCTCCACGTCAACTGCCCCGGTCGGGTCGTAGAGCCGGTTGAGGTCGATGTCGTAGACCGCGAGATCGTGGTCCTTGGCCACTAGCAGCAGGGCCTCCAGCACCCCGATCTCCGGATACCGAACCGACATCAGCGCCCCACGGGCGTCGGTGCGTCGCCACACAGTGAACTCTCCGGCGCCGCTGGACTCCAAGGCCCCCAACGCCTCCACGACAGCAGCGGGCGTCCGACCCCGCAGTGCGGTGCGCATCGCCGTGACGAACCGCTTGACCCGCCGGGCCGAACGTGCTGAACCTGCCGGAATGACAGCGAGACGAAAGGCCATGTGATTACCCCCCCAGCCGGAAGACCCCTTCTCCCAGCCACTTCCGATGTTAGGCGGGGGTACCGACAGTACTGCCGCCGATCAGGGCTGCGCCCAACCCCGGCACTGCCGGGTGAACGGATCGCAGGCCACCGGGGTGGTGGTCCAGCCGCCGTAGAAACCCGGGGTGTTCCAGGTCTCCATCAGCTGCCCATTCCACGGTGCCGGTTGACAACCACTCTGATTGAGCACACCCACGCACACCGGGCTGGCCGCTGCTGACGGCGCGCCCAGCACCGCTGCGACCAACGCTCCCAGTACCAAACCGGTACGAATCCCCCCGTGAATCTTCATGGCAGCGCACGCTAGCGGCCGCCACCGACACGTCGCGATCAGGGCTGCGCCGCGGCCATCTCCTGCCGATTGGCCAGCGCCAACTCACGGATCCTGGCGAGGTCCTCATCGGTGTAAACCCCGTTGACACCGGAGATCGCAGCAAGCTTCATGCCGTGCTTCAGCCCGAGCCGATAGATCTCCTTGACCTTCTCCCACTCGATATTCCGCCCGACGG
>CAZADG010000150.1:0-1513 GCA_964483865.1 uncultured Mycobacterium sp.
CCACCGACATTGATTCTGTTCTGGCGGCCCGACCACGGTCTTAGGGCTGAGGATGGTGCCGCGGCGTTCGGCGATTGGTGGTGGCTCGGCCACTGACTGACACCCTGCTGGGTTGTCTTCAACTTGATCTGTCCCACCAGATCGTCGGCCGTCGTTGGGAGGCCCCGGCTGGGCGGACATGACTTAATCAGGAGCTTGGCGGTTCCCTCATCAATGTCTTGTCTGCCCGCCCAACCGGGGTGTCCACCGCTGCACGTCGGACCGACATCAGAAGGGACACCACTCATAGTGGCACTACAACGCGGCGTCGTCATCGGCGCCGACACACATTTGGACACCATCCATCTCGCCGCATTGGACAGGAACGGACGGCCGTTGGCCGACGCCGAATTCCCGACCACTCCGAGCGGCTACACCCGAGCGGTGAAGTGGGCCCGGGATCTGGGGACTGTTCAGCTGGCAGGAGTCGAAGGCACGAGCTCCTACGGGATGGGCTTGACCACTGCCCTGCAGAGCGCCGGCATTGCGGTCGTGGAGGTGATCCGCCCGGATCGCTCCGCACGGCGCCGCCAAGGCAAGTCGGACCCGCTGGATGCCTACTCCGCTGCCCGGATCGCCCTGGCCGGAGATGGAATCTCGGTGCCCAAGGATGATCGAATGCCCGCGTTGCGGGCAGTTCTGACCGCACGGCGCAGCGCCGT
Source organism: uncultured Mycobacterium sp. (assembly GCA_964483865.1). Classification (GTDB taxonomy): domain Bacteria; phylum Actinomycetota; class Actinomycetes; order Mycobacteriales; family Mycobacteriaceae; genus Mycobacterium. Next base: position 702 of record CAZADG010000150.1, read on the forward strand.
GAAGGCCCACACCGCGGCGATCAACCAGATCAAGTCCTTGCTGGTGACCGCTCCGCCGGAGGTGCGGGAGCGCTACCGCCACCACACCCGCACGACACTTGTTCAGACTCTTGCCCGCTGCCGGCCCAGCGCGCACAGCGATCCCACGGCCCTGGCCGTCTTGATCGCGTGCAAAGCCCTCGCGCGGCGAGCCGAGTTCCTCCAAGCCCAGGAACGCGACCTCACGACCCAACTCGACGAACTGGTCACCGCGATCAACCCCGGACTGCGGGCCGCCTACGGAGTCGGCCCTGATACCGGCGCGCAGTTGATCATCACCGCCGGCGGCAACCCTGAGCGGCTACGCAGTGAGGCCTCTTTCGCGGCGTTGTGCGGCACTGCACCGGTACCGGCATCCTCGGGAAAGACCCAGCGCCACAGACTCTCCCGCGGCGGGGACCGCGCCGCCAACAACGCCCTGTACCGCATCGCTCTAGTTCGCATGTCATCGGACAAACGCACCCGCGAGTACGTCAGCCGGCAATTGGCCAATGGCCGAAACAAGATGGAGATCCTGCGACTACTCAAACGCGCCCTGGCCCGCGAGGTCTTCCGACTGCTCACCCAACCCTGCGCTGTTGACGACTACAGCGACCTACGCCCGGCCCGCCAGCACAAGAACATCACCCTGACAGCGGTGGCCCAGCATTTCGGTGTCTGGCCGATCGTCATCTCCCGACTCGAACGCGGGCTCCAACGAGACGACACCCTCGTCGACAACTACCGACAATGGCTAACCGCCGCTTGATGCCTTGACAGCAATAGGAGCATCA